>CAMKKZ010000038.1 GCA_946413525.1 uncultured Oribacterium sp. | reverse complement strand
GTCTCTGTAAAGTCGAGCCGGAAGATGGATTACTGGGAAGTGTCAGTATTCGATAGTCATGAGCGGTATGCAATTTTCAGGGTACAGATGAATGAATTTTTTACCTTCAGGTCTTTCCTGAAGGTTTTTTATTTATAAATTGATATTTATACAAATTAGAGATGTTAGAATTTAAGAATTGAATGATTTTTGAAAATATTCTTAACAATACTTAAAAAACATATAAGATTTTTATAAAAACTTACTTGTTTATTACTACGATATATTGTAAAATACGTTCGATTTCGCTTTATTAAGAAAGACAGTTTGTACGCTGTGAAATAAAATTCAGGAGAAAAGAATGGTATTTAGAAGGATTACCGTAAAGGATAGGGTAAGAATACAAAATCTTAGGAATGGAAGCAGAAGCTGGGTGATCGTACGCGAGGATACTAACCCTCTTGTTGGAATGCAGGTTGGGGATATGACTGAAATTGGAGGAGAAGCTTACAGGGTGTTGAATGTGAGGGGGGCTTCCCCTATATGGTTTCTATAAGAGAAAGGAAGTAACTGTTCAGCTTCCCTGAGCAGTTACGGCAAAAGACGCGGCGCTTACGCGCATTCCCATGCGTCTTTTGCCTGCTTTTCGGCTTATGTGTACGCTGCTTGCAGCGAGTGCGGGCGGCTACCTGAGTAGTAATGAAAGGATTACTTTTATGGGGCAAATCAAGGTGACAAAAGCAAGTATAGAAGGGCTTTATGTTATCGAACCCTCTGTGCATGGGGACAGTCGCGGATATTTCATGGAAACATATAATCAAAAAGATATGTTTGACGCGGGACTTTCGATGATTTTTGTACAAGATAATCAGAGCATGTCCAGAAAGGGCGTGCTTCGGGGGCTTCATTTCCAGAAGGAGCATCCTCAGGGGAAACTTGTCCGGGTCATCAAGGGCGCGGTTTATGACGTGGCTGTAGATTTGCGGAGAGGCAGCAGTTCCTTCGGGCAATGCTTTGGTCTTTTGCTGACAGAGGAAAATAAAAAACAGTTTTATATTTCTGAAGGCTTTGCCCATGGATTCCTTGTTTTATCAGATGTAGCCGAATTCTGCTATAAGGTCACTGATTTTTACAGGCCTTCAGATGAAGGCGGTTTGGCATGGAATGATCCTGATATTAATGTACCTTGGCCGGATGTTATAGGAGAATATCCCGGCTCCGCATTTGCCGGTAATTACCGTCTTTCGGATGGAACACCTCTTGTTTTATCTGAAAAAGACCAAACCTGGCCCGGACTCAAAGAGGGTTTTCATTTTTGACTTGATGCCGCAGCCTTTGATATCCCAATTGTGACAAGGCAATGGCTTAAATGAATTATCGGGTATATTAAGTAAAAAAGCTCGAATAATCTTTTATGGGACGTGGATTCATTAGTGAAAGAATTAAAAGGATATCGCCTGAAAGGGTCAATGCTGCCGGATCAGCGCGAATGGATTCATTTTAGTGAAAGTATTAAGGGGATGTCACGGGCAATGTGAGATATAGTTGCTGAAAAGTTATGATTGGAATGGAAAGGACAATGGTATGACCAAAAGAAAACCTGTTACATTGCTTATACTTGATGGATACGGCATTAACGAAAGGAAGGACGGGAACGCGATAGCCATGGCTGATACACCGGTTATGGACAGGCTTGAAAAGGAGTATCCTTTTGTCAAGGGCTATGCGTCAGGCCTGGCCGTAGGGCTTCCGGACGGACAGATGGGCAATTCCGAAGTCGGACATATGAACATGGGCGCCGGGAGAATTGTTTATCAGGATTTGACAAAGATTACGAAAGCCATTCAGGATGGCGTATTTTTTGAAAATCCCGCATTGCTTGAAGCAGTTGAGAACTGTAAGGCCAATTCGTCTTCTCTGCATCTGATGGGCCTTGTTTCCGATGGCGGCGTTCATTCCCATATAGAGCATATTTTCGGCCTTTTGGAGCTTGCCAGGCGGCATGGGCTTTCCAAAGTCTACCTTCATGCCTTTCTTGACGGACGGGACACTCCTCCTGACTCCGGAAAGTCCTACCTTCTTCAGGTTGAGGAAAAGATGAAGGAGCTGGGCGTGGGGGAAATCGCTATGATTTCCGGACGGTATTACGCCATGGATCGTGATAAGAATTATGACCGCGTGGAAAAAGCGTACGATGCCATGACAAAGGGTATTGGTGAAACGGCCGGTTCTGTTGAGGAGGCAATCCAGTCTTCTTATGACAAGAAGGTTTTTGATGAATTCGTGGTGCCCTGCGTTATCCTGCGTGATGGAAAGCCGCGAACGACGATCAAGGATGGTGACTCCTGTATTTTCTATAATTTCCGCCCTGACCGTGCCAGAGAGATGACACATTGTCTTTGCGATGATGATTTCAGCTTTTTCGAAAGGGGACCCCGCCTTAAGACAAAGGTAGTGACCTTTACCGATTATGACCCGCTCATCCCGAACAAGCTGGTGGCTTATCCAAAAGAACATATCGGGAACACTATTGGCGAATATGTGGCCTCGCTCGGCCTTCACCAGATCCGGATTGCGGAAACGGAGAAATATGCCCATGTAACCTTCTTTTTCAATGGTGGAGTGGAAGAGCCGAATGTGAACGAGGAACGTGTGCTTGTGCCGTCCCCCAAGGATGTTCCCACTTATGACTTAAAGCCTCAGATGAGCTGTCCGGAAGTCTGTGACAAGCTTACCGAGGCCATCCGTTCCGGAAAGTATGACCTGATCATTACCAATTTCGCAAACCCTGACATGGTGGGCCATACAGGTGTGATTCCGGCCGCGGTAAAGGCTATCGAGGTTGTGGATCAGGCTGTCGGCCGCGTGGTTGACGCCATTAAAGAAGTGGACGGGCAGCTCTTCATCCTTGCGGATCATGGTAATGCGGATCAGATGATTGATTACGAAACGGGGGAGCCTTTTACGGCCCATACCACGAACCCAGTTCCATTTATTTTGGTCAATGCAGATTCCAAATATAAACTGAGAGAGAACGGGTGCCTTGCCGACATTGCGCCGACCCTCCTCCAGATGATGGAGCTGCCGCAGCCTGCCGAGATGACTGGAAAGTCACTTCTCGTAGAATAATGATTGATCCTTGCTTATGCGGTACCGCATCATATTGTCACCAAATCGGAGTAGTCAGGAACCGTTCTGACGGAGGAGCCTTGTTGATGCGATACCGCATCATATTGTCAATAAGTTGGAGTAGTCAGGAACCGTTCTGACATGGGAGGTTTTTTTATATGCGCGTTGCTGTTTCAACAGATTCCGGTTCCGGCATAACTCAGGAGGAGGGCCGGGAGCTTGGTGTTCATGTTGTCCCTATGCCTTTTTGGATTGATGGCACGGAGTTTTATGAAGACATTAATCTGAGCAGGGATGAGTTTTTCAAAAAGCTTCAAAACGATTGCCATATAACTACCTCTCAGCCCTCCCCGGAGGACGTGACCAGGCTCTGGGACCAGCTACTGCAGGATCACGATGCAGTCATTCATATACCCTTGACAGCCGGTCTGTCCGGAGCCACCCAGACCGCCCTTATGCTTTCCCACGAGGAAAGGTATGAGGGGCGTGTTTTCGCGGTAGATAGCAGGGGGGTTTCGATTACGCAGCGCCAGCATTGCATTTTCGCAAAGGAGATGTTGGAACGCGGTATAGAACCAGCAAGGATACGAAGCATTCTCCAGAAGGAATCTGAACGAAACAGCATCTACATTGGTGTTGATACCTTGAAATACCTTAAAAATGGGGGCAGGATTACCCCGGTGGCGGCTGCCATCGGGACATTCCTGCATATCCGGCCTGTTTTGAGCATTGTGAAGGGCGGCAAGCTTGATTCTTTTGCCAAAGTGAGAACCCATAAGCACGTGAAAGAGGCGATCATTTATGGCTTGAAGGAGGATCTCCGTACGAAGCACGGCGATGAGGAAATGAAAAATTTCTACCTCGGGGTTGCCTATACGGACAAGAGGGAGCAGGCGGAGCAATTCGCGGAAGAGCTGAAGAAAGAATTTCCAGACAGGCTGAACCAGGAAATCGTCATCAGCCCCCTTTCGCTCCTGATTTCCTGTCATATCGGCCCAGGAGGACTTGGCGCGGCCTTGGTGGAAAGCCCCCTGGAGCTTGCCTGAGAAGATTCTTAACTGTAGGTATAAACTATGCATCAAGCATAGCTTATACCTACAGTTTAAATGAGAAGATACGACCTTTCGGCTTATTTATTGATCAGAGTGATTTTCGGCTTGCTCACAGATCGGATTTGGCTCCTGCCGCGCTGGGTACATGCATGGCGAAGCGCTTGTGGGGCTAAGCGGCTCATCGATACGATTTGGTTCCTGCCGATTTGGATTCATGCATGGCAAAGCGCCTGTGAGGCTAAGCGGCTCATCGATACGATTTGGTTCCTGCCGCGCTGGGTACATGCATGGCGAAGCGCTTGTGGGGCAAGGCGTTCTATATCAGCGTAATGCTTTCTGTACGCCGTCATTGTGACATTGGAGTCAGGACGGCATATTCCAGGCCATTGCTCCATATCCTGATTTCGCCAAGGATTGCCGTTTCATAACAGGTGATATTATAATTCTCCAGGGCATTCATTGTTTCACGGTGGGGATGGCCATAACGATTGTTTTTCCCATAGGAAAGTAAAGCGCAGGATGCTTTAAGTGTATCCAATAATTCCCCGGAAGTGCTGGTTGAAGAGCCATGATGCCCGGCTTTCAGGATTTCTATTGTTCTTGTGCAGCTTTTTCTCCTGACGTTGTTTTTGTTTATAGACACGTTCTCGCTCCTGTTCTTGTTCCTGTTTTCCGTATCGGCAAATCTATTCTCATTTTCATTTTTATTCTTATTTTTATTTTTATTTTTGTTTATCTCCCTGGTAACAATTTCATTTTGAAGGTCGAGAAGGGCCTGGATTAATACTCCTTCTTTTTCCTTTGGCAGATCTCCCGTAAAGAGCATTTGGAACTTTTTGTAGGATAGCAAAATGCCGATGGAATGGGAATTCGCTTCTTCTATATATTCGCTTCCTTCAGGATAGAGGCAGTTGAGCAGCAGCGCATCCTCATTTCCGGATCTCATCGTGCCGAGGGAAAGGCAGTTTCCCCTTGCAAGATATTCAATGGTCGTTCCATGCTTTTCGGCGGATTCCGTCAGCGGGCGGTATCGCTTGTCATTGCGCGCGCAGGATGGAAGGCAAATCTGCCGGACACGGACATTTTCTGATTCCTCCATTATCCAGAGCATGCCGCTGTAATGGTCTTTATCGCAATGGGTTATAATGGCGCAGTCGATAGATGTGATTCCCTGGGAAAGGAGGTATGGCTCCAATATCCCTTCTCCAAAGCTGTTGTTGGAGGTTGAGCCATTGTCAATTGTAATGACTTTTCCGTCAAATCGGATAATAAAGCCATCGCCCTGTCCAACGTCCAAAGCGGTAATGGATAATTTCTTATCAGCTCTTGGAAAAAGCATTAAAAGGAGGGTGATGAAGAAAGGAAGGGTCAGCGCGATGATAGCTCTCTTCCTGAACGATTGCATTTTTAACGTAGTTTGTGATTCCATTGCTTGTCGTAATGACGTAGCTTTCATTTTCTTCATCTTTATTTCCGATGACAAAAATGTATTGTTTTCAGGGATTACGCATTCCCGGCATTGATGTTCCCGCAGAAAAGCATCCAGGAGGGCGTAAAGTGCCAAAAAAACGGCGTAATAAACGAATATTGTTGTTTTTTGTGGACGTCCCGGACATAGGATTGCAAAGGGGAGTTTTTCCGCCAGGCTGCAAAGCCAGGTATAGAATCGGAGGATGTAGTGACCGCTTCCGATGGCCATTCTGGGAAGAAAAAGACGGAGGGGAGGGGGGAGCGGCAGAAAGGACAGGAGAAGGGCTCCCAGTCCGGAAAAGATGACGCACGACATTAATGGCAACACGGCAAAGTTCAGGGGGAGGCTGTAGAGAGGGAGGAGGTAGTAATGATAAAGTGTAATCGGGAGCGTGAACAACTGGAGGAATAAAGATCCCGCCAATGTTTTCCAAATGCCTTCGAAGGGGCCTTTGAAGGGCAGCTCGAGCTCGGAAAAGAGCCCCAGGGCCAGCACGGCCAGGAAGCTCATCTGGAAGCCGGAGGAAAACAGGAGGAACGGACGCCAGACAAGAAGTATGATGCAGGAGGCAGCGAGGGAGGAGAGGGTGTCGCTTGTCCTTCCTATGGCAATGGCCAGGAAGCGGAGAAGGAGCATGATTACAGCGCGGATGGCGGATCCTGAGGCTCCGCTCAAAATGCCATAAGCCAGGATCAGGAATCCGGCAAGGATCCCGGCGGGAGCTGCCGTCATCCCTGCCGAACGGAGCAGGCCGTAAAAGCCGTTCCCTATGATTGACAGGTGCAGGCCGGAAATGGCGAGGATATGCGCTATTCCGTTTTTCCTGAACAGGCTTTGTATTTTTTTGTCCATTTCCGTCTTGTTGCCCAGAAGGATGGCCTGGAACAGGCCATTGTCCTCCGGGGGGCAGGCAGAGCGCAGGCTTTCGGCCATCCTGTTCCTGATTTCCTGCAAAAAGGCGGCCCACGGCCTTGCCTCCGGATCAAGGATGACTATTTTATCCCCGTACATGCAGCCATGAATCCCCTGGGATCGGTAGTATAAGGAAAAATCAAATTGCCCTTCGTTGGTCGGTCTGCTTTCGGGAACCATCTTCCCATAGGCGATGACGTACTGTCCGGGATACAAATCCTGTCTGCCGTCTATGTAGATCATGATTCTCCCTGACGGTTGGGAGTACTTTTGCAGGAGGCCTGGCGGCGCACCCTCCGAGAGAGAGGCCGGGCTTCCGTAGGCACTTGAAAGCAGGGTTCCAGACAGCAGAATACGGCTTTTTTCATTACTGTAATGATTATTCTCCACATGGCCGCAAAGGCTGACATTGAAATCCTGAAAGCGTTCTATATTGTTACGATGTATTGTAATGGCCGTTTCCTCCATATGGTACCGGAGCGCTCCTCCGGCAGCGAGGAAAAGAAGCAGGGTGAGGGAAAGAAGGCTCAGCCTTTTTCTGATTACTCCTTCGAGAAAAAAGGCTGCCAGGCACATTGCAAGGAGGAGGCGCATTGGGAACCCGGTTTCATTTGCCGCAATGGATTCACCGAGAACGTATACTATGGCCATCCAAAAGAAAGGTCTTTTATAATTCATTTTATTTATGTTCGGATAGAGTCTGAGAGCTTGAATGGTGTTAGTGAGCCGGCTTGCCCCGCAAGAGCTTCGCTATGTAAGAATTCGGAGCAGTGAAAATACACTCGGATAGATGAGCCGGCTTGCCCCGCAGTCGTTTCGCAATTTTAGAACTCAGAGTGGCCAAAACCCACTCTGATAGGGGGTAATGTGAAAAGATAGTTGTGGGAGAAAAGCGGAAAAAGTCAGAGCCAAGCCCGTTTTCGGGATGAGAGCGGGGAGATGGCTCTGATAATTTTTGAAAGCTCTGAAAAGAAATCTTGACAAGAAATCTAAGGAGACAATTCCATGGAGCTTGAAATTTCATGTTCCATGGGGCTGATTCTTTCAAAGATTTGAATGTTCCATGGGGCTGATTCTTTCAAAGATTTGAATGTTCCATGGGGCTGATTCTTTCAAAGATTTGAATGTTCCATGGAGCTGATCATTCCAAAGTATTGAATGTTCCATGGAGTTGATTATTCCATGGATGAGACGGCTTTTGCCATATGGGAAATCTTCCGAGAGGCATTGTTCGATTTGTAAATGCCCTTGCTGTGCGCCATGGCCACCTTTTTCTGAGCCATACGGAAAGCGGTTTCAGCAGCAGACTTGTCCTTTGCCTCAACGGCTGCGTAAACCCTCTTCATATAGGTTTTGACCTCTGAACGAATTGACTTGTTCCTTTCATTCCTGGTTTTCGCCACCAGAATCCTCTTCTTAGCGGACTTGATATTTGCCATTTTGTTTCATGTCCTTTCCTGAATAATAAAGAAATCTTTCCTAAATTATAATTATAGTCAGATTTAGGTTAGTCAGTTTTGCCGCGGTTTGTTTATCCTCCGGACACGGTCAGATTCAAAACATACTGCATTAGCATATAAAAATCTGATTCACCTGTCAAGGAAATTCTCGGCATTTGTGAACGAAAAAAATTCCACCTGTACGGTTTAATGGCCTGAAGGCCATTCTGAATACCCCTAAATTCGCAAAACCGCCCGCTTCGCGTGCTTAAAGATTTGCTTCGCAAATCGTTTTGCTCATTTAGGGGTAGGTTGCTCATCCAAAGCGATATTTTGATTACGGTAAACCGTATCAAAATATCGCTTTGGATGGCAACCGTACAGGTGGAAAAAATTGATGTGAAGCACATTTGAAAAAATATGTGGAAGAATCCTTTCTTTATCACAGGTGTGGGGATGAAAAGTAACAAGAAAATATAGTTCGTTCGCGTTGCGTTTTTTTCCGGCTAAGGTTTTTCTGATTTACAACGAGCGTCATGATCAAACTGGCGGATGAGGAGGCAGGGCATGTGGATGGGCACGGCATTGAAAAGCGTATGGGCCCATCGGACAGGGTCCGAATGCAGGGAGCCGTTGCTCAGTGCCTGGAGATACTTGCCCGTCTGGGCGTATCGGAGGATAAGTGGTTCCTGGGCACGCTGAATGCCGGTCACTCCGGCGGAATGCTTCCGCTGACAGAGCGGGAGAAGGATACTTTGCATGATTCCCGCCTGCCGGATAATCTGTATGTGGCCGATGCCACGATACTTCCGAAAGCCATGGGCAATCCGCCTATGCTGACCATTATGGCGCTGGCAAAAAGGATGGCAGGCCTGCTGCAGGAGGCCTGCTTCAGGAGCTATATGGTTTGTGATACCGCAGCAAATAGTGGGTTATTGCTACTCTGAATTCTGACATAGCGAACCGTCTGCGGGGCAAATTGGCTCTCTATTGACTTTTCTGTCCGATTTGTTAAGGGAGTAGGGAACAGATCGGACAGTTACCTTTTCCCTCTTGTTCAAACTGTTAAGCCGTTAGCAAACTGCTGCAAAGCGATTTTTGCTAAAAAACAAGGCATCGGGGGGTGGAGACCTGAACAGCAGCCCGAGACCTTGACATTTTTTCATTATATTCTTAAACTCATGGACATTGGACTGTGAATACTAATTAAATGACGAGTACACGTAGCAGACATCCTCCGAAAGTCCTTCAGCAGAGGACACATTTGTATTTTTGTATTAGAGGAGCCGTATAGTCTGCGGTACCGCAGATGTTGGTCATGAATTAAAGCGGCCCAAAAACCACTTTAATAGGAGAGATCCGGATGAGTTTTTTTAATTTGAGGAATGGCGGGCGGCTTTACTATGAGGATACCGGCGCCGGAAAAAAGACGATCATAATGCTTCATGGTTGGACCAGTACGAGCGGGATTTTTTCCCGTTCCGTTCCGGAAATCAGCAAGGCGGCTCGCTGCATTGTTTATGACCAGCGCGGCCACGGGAAAAGCAGAAGCTTGAATATAAGGGCGGATTTTAACGCGGAAGCAAATATGGATACAAATATGCATACAACTATGAATACAAATATGCATACAACTGTGGATACAACTATGGATACGCTGGCTGCGGATCTCAAGGAGCTGATCGAGGGTCTGGACCTGCATGATGTTGTTCTCCTCGGCTGGTCGATGGGGGCTGCGGTAATCATGAATTATATAGCATTATACGGCTGTCATGAGCTGCGGCAGATCATACTATGTGACATGTCGCCCAAACAGATCAATGACGATGAATGGAAGCTGGGGCTTTATCAGGGGAAATATACGAGGGCGGACATGGAGAGGGGGGCCGGCATGGACTTTTATTCCCTGTACAGGGAATTTGCCCTGGCGGCAATCCCGAGGCTTGCCAGGGTGCCGGAAATTATTCTGCGGCGTCCCCTGAAAAGGAGGATCGCGGATTGTGACGAGGAGGTTCTCAGATCCCTGTCCCTTTCCATGAAGGAGAAGGATTACAGGGAGTGCGTTGAGAAGATCGAGGTGCCATTCAGCTATTTTTACGCGGTACCGGGCTCCCTGTTTTCACCTGATCTCGCAAACTGGTACAAAGAACATACCCATTCCCGCTTTCATGCCGTGGCTTTCCGGAAAAGCACCCATATGTTTGTCGGGGAACGGCCGAAACGCTTTTCCCGGGAGGTGGTGAAGGTGTTGAGGGGATGAAGGGACGGAATTCATCACTTTTGTTGATAGTTTTATTTCCCGTTTTATGAGGTGTTCTGCATATGATGAGTGCGCTAAATCTGACTGGATGAAAGATATTCTTTTCTATTCCTCTTTATGCGGCGTTCTACATATAAATGAGCGTGTCGGGTCAAGCCGGCTGCCCCGGTCACCTGCGGATGAGATGTGAATTGTTACGTTAATATAGTATGCTGCTGACGATGAGATGATTTAGCGGCATATGAACGGTCGCTATAAGAACTGTCCTATTATTTTTCAAAAACCATTGCATAAATCCTCTAATAATGTTTAAATATATAAGGATGTTACAAAATTGTTTCGTCATTCTTACAAATTGGAGGAAATGCATGAAGAAAAAGTTTTTGTGCGGTGCCCTGGCGGTGGGGCTGGCAGTTTCTTCATTAGCGGCCTGCGGCGATGGGGATGTCCCTTCGTCTACATCCGCTGTTGAAACAACGGTAGAAGAGGAGACAACGGAGGCGGAGGCCGAGGATACCACGGCTTCGGAGGCGGAGGAATCCGAGGAGGCTGAAGAGGCCGGGGAATCCGGAGAAGCTGTCGGGAAATCAGAAGAAGGTGAAGAGTCTGAGGAAGCCGGAAAGGCTGAGGAATCAGAAAAAGCTGAGTCCGAGGATGAGAAAGCTGAGGAATCAGAAGAAGCTGAGTCCGAGGATGAGAAAGCTGAGGAATCAGAAGAGGCTGAGGATGAGAAGGCTGAGGAATCAGGAGAAGCTGAGGCTGAGGATGAGAAGGCTGAGGCTGAGGCAGAGGCTGGCGTGAAGGCCGGGACGTATGAAGCCGAGGCGCAGGGCTTTGGCGGCGCGGTGACGGTGAAGCTTACGGTCGATGAGGACGGAAAGATTACCGATGCTGAGATTGAAGGCGCGGACGAGACGCCGGCGATTGGCGGCGCTGCGATTCCGAAGCTTGTGGAACAGCTTACAGAGGCAGGGTCGGCGGAAATCGACGGGATTGCCGGCGCGACAATGACCTCGAACGCGGTGAAGGAAGCGGCGGCGGACGCCCTTTTTAAGGCCCAGGGCGGCAAGGAAGAGGCCGGAGAAGCTGAGGCTGAGGCAGAGGCCGGCGTGAAGGCCGGGACGTATGAAGCCGAGGCGCAGGGCTTTGGCGGCGCGGTGACGGTGAAGCTTACGGTCGATGAGGACGGAAAGATTACCGATGCTGAGATTGAAGGCGCGGACGAGACGCCGGCGATTGGCGGCGCTGCGATTCCGAAGCTTGTGGAACAGCTTACAGAGGCAGGGTCGGCGGAAATCGACGGGATTGCCGGCGCGACAATGACCTCGAACGCGGTGAAGGAAGCGGCGGCGGACGCCCTTTTTAAGGCCCAGGGCGGCAAGGAAGAGGCCGGAGAAGCTGAGGCTGAGGCAGAGGCCGGCGTGAAGGCCGGGACGTATGAAGCCGAGGCGCAGGGCTTTGGCGGCGCGGTGACGGTGAAGCTTACGGTCGATGAGGACGGAAAGATTACCGAAGCGGCGATTGAGGGCGCGAGCGAGACGCCGGCGATTGGCGGCGCAGCGATTCCGAAGCTTGCGGATCAGCTTGTAGAGGCAGGGTCGGCGGAAATCGACGGGATTGCCGGCGCGACGATGACCTCGAACGCGGTGAAGGAAGCGGCGGCGGATGCCCTTTCCCAGGCCCAGGGCGGTGGAAAGGATGACGCGAAGGCGGAGGGCCTTTCCTTCAAGGCCGGCACCTATACCGGCAAGGCCACGGGCTACAATGGCCCCGTGGAGGTCAGCGTCAGCTTCGAGGATGACAAGATTAAGGATATCGAGATTGTTTCCAGCGTGGAGACGGGGCATGTGGGCGACATCGCCTTTGACATCCTGGTGCCGCAGATCATCGAGGCCAACGGCACGGGCGTGGACAGCGTATCCGGCGCGACCTTCTCAAGCCGCGCTTTGAAGGAGGCGGTCAACGCGGCGGCAGAAGAGGCCGGTGTCAGCGACAAGTCCGCTTTCACGAAGAACACCATTGAGATTAAGGCAGAGGACGCGATCGAGGATACTTGGGACGTGGTCGTTGTGGGCGGCGGCGGCGCCGGTATCTCGGCGGCAGCCCAGGCGGCCCAGGACGGCAATACGGTCCTCCTGATTGAGAAGAACGCTGAAATCGGCGGCAACACCCTCGTTTCCGGCGGCCAGTTCCAGTCCGTCATGCCTTACCTGGTATGGGACGCGGAGGATCCGGATGCGGAGACCGGCGTGAACCCGATCGATGGCAAGACCTATGACAAGGTGAAGAGCAATATCGGAAGCCTTGGCACGCTCCGCACCATCCTGGAATGGAGCGAGGAGCCGTTTGACGCTTCCTATTATGACGATAATGAATATGTGGCCGGCGACATCGCGGAGCTTTCAAAGCACGGCGTGCATGAGGAGTACCTCCCGGTCCTCAAGGATCTGAAGAAGGAAATCGAGGAGTACCTGGCCTGGGCGGATGCGAAGAATGTGCCCGAGAATGAGCTGACTCTTTTCTCCACCCTTAACCTTCACATTTTCCAGACCTATTATGGCGGCCTTCGTCAGAGCGCTGACAAGAAGGAATGGATTTACGGCAATGTCGACCTCGTGAAGCAGTTCATCGAGGGCGGTCAGGATGTGAAGCCCTGGCTCGAGGGCATGGGCTCCACCTTCTATGAGGACAGCCAGCAGACCCTGATCGGCGCGCTGTGGCAGAGGGAGAATGAGTTTATCGGGGCCAATGTGGATACCGATGGCGACGGTGAGACGGAAGAGTACACCGGGCGCTGGGGCACGTATTTCGTGGCTCCCATGACCTCCTTCCTGAACGCGAATGACAAGAATGAGATCATGACCCGGACGACGGCGACGGAGCTGATCGAGGAGGATGGCCGCGTGACCGGCGTGAAGGCGGAGCAGTACAACGGGACGGAAGTCATCGCCCACGCGAAGAAGGGCGTCATCCTGGCCACGGGCGGCTTTGCGGCTAATGTGGACCTGGTGGTGAAGGAGAACAATTACTGGGATCCGAAGTACCTGACGACGGCGACGAAGACGACGAACCGTTCTTCCCTGACCGGCAGCGGCATCGAGATGGCCACGGCGGTCGGCGCGGCGACGACGGGCATGGATTTCACGCAGCTTATGCCGATTTCCTGGGTTGACAACGGAAACCTTGCTTTCGGCAGCGGCGACTATGCCATTTACATTAACCCCACCACGGGCAAGCGCTTCGTGGATGAGTTCTCGGAGAGGGATGTACTTTCCAAGGCGGAGCTTGAGAACGGCATCGAGCATAATGGCACGCAGGGCGTCTTCATCGAGATTTACAACGCGGAGCAGAAGCTTCCCGCTCCTCCCGTGAATCAGCTTGGCGAGGAGGATGTGGACTGGAGGTATTACACCAGGACCATCGATGAGCTGGGCGATCTTTTCGACGAGCTGGGCATTGAGGCGGATCCGGCGGTCGTGAGGGAGACCATCGAGGAGTACGACAAGGCTGTGATGAGCGGCGGCGATTTCGGCGAGATCGGCAAGTCTTCCTACACCAGGACCATCGGCAATGTGGAGAAGAAGGAAGACGGCAGCTATGACGAGTCCACCTATGATCTGGACGGCGCAAAGCTCCGCATCCGTTTCATGGCTCCTTCAACCCATCATACGATGGGCGGCCTTGTGGTGGATACAGACCGTCACGTTCTGAACGAGGACGGCGAGGCAATCGAGGGCCTTTACGCGGCAGGCGAGGTGACCGGCGGCATCCACGGCGGCAACCGTCTGGGCGGCAATGCCATTGTTGAGATTATCGTTTCCGGACGTACCGCGGCGAAGGCCGTGACGGCGGATAATGAATGATTGATCCGACGGCTATCCCCCCCTCCTTTGTGGGAGCCCTGTCCTCCTCTTATGTGGGAAATCTGTCCCGGAGCCTAGCACAATGGTGGATTTCGCAAATCTCGCCCGCTTATGTGGAAGTTCCTTCCCGGAACTTAGCGCAATGGCGGATTTCGCGAATCTCGCCCGCTTATGTGAGAGCTCCTTCACGGAACTTAGCACAATGGCGGATTTCGCAAATCTCGCCCGCTTATGTGGGAAATCTGTTCATCATGCTGCTATATGTCTGCGGGGTGGTGCTTTTGATTTATTCCCTCATGCAGCTCGTGCATGGCCTGGAGGCAAAGGATAAGGAATATACCAGGAGGGGGTTCCTGTTTTTGCTGATTTCAATTGTCCTTCTCCTGACCCGCCCCATGGCCTCTCTTCTGTTTTGAAAATGAAGTATGAAAAGCAAGCTTTTCATACTTCATTTGTGCCGCTGACGCGACACAAATGGGACTCAATGCCTGCGGCATCAAGTCAAAGTCTGGATCCGGCGGGGATGGGCATGGATGATGTAATTTATGCGGTGCCCGCGCAGGTGAATATCGCCTGCGCGGGCCTGTTTTGTTATCGGGGAGGCGTCGGAAGATGCTGACTTGAGGCGGACGGAGGCTCCGGAGTGGCAGGGCGTGGATTAATCCTTTCTTGCCCGGCAAGGCGTGAATTAATCCTTTCTTGCCCGGCAGGGCGGTGATTTTGGGAATTGAAGGAGAACTGGGCTATGGACAGACATATTACGTCTGATGTTTCTAAGGAAATGGTGATTAAATCAGCCTTTCCTTTTTATGCACGCGAAAACGCAAAGGAAATTTGCCGCTGCACGGCGCGCTTTCGGCGCCGGAAACGCATAAATCAGCGATACCCTAATCTTTTTGAGAATGCGTCCGCGCTTTCTGAAAATGCTTTTGAGCATAACGAAAATGCGTCCGCATTATCTGAGAATTATGCGTCCCTGCTTTCTGAAAATGTTTTTGAGCATAACGAAAATGCGTCCGCATTTTCTCGAATTTGCGCAAGGTGGATCGGGGCATGGCCGGTCATGATGGCCATGGGGCTTCTTTTTTGCATGCTGCTGACGGGATGCGGCGGAACGGGGGTTTCCGGAAATATGTTCATGTTTGGAAAAGCGAAGAAAGAGAAGATTGTTGGAAAGGATATACGGAAGGAAGACATAAGTGACTTTTACTATACCGTAGAAAATATTAATTTTAATGCTTTCTATCAGCGGTACAGGTTTTACACGGAGGATGGAAAGTATATGTTCTTCCACGAAAGCAGAAGGAGGGAGAACAGGTATGGACCGACAACGGAAGACGATGTCACGCTTACTGGGACGATTGAGCTTGAACCGGATCAGTGGGATGAGTTTTACGGCTTTGTAGAGGATGGAATTGTAAGAGACCGGGAGGACGCGGCGGACAGCGGGGGTTCCGGCCCATGGCTTTACCTATATTGGCAGGGGGACAAGTCAAGGTTTCAGGAGTTTTCCT
This sequence comes from uncultured Oribacterium sp., assembly GCA_946413525.1. GTDB lineage: Bacteria > Bacillota > Clostridia > Lachnospirales > Lachnospiraceae > Oribacterium. The sequence continues at coordinate 20,478 of CAMKKZ010000038.1, read as the reverse complement.
TCGAATCCTATGGGAAGAGGGAGTCATTTGAGGAATTCTGTGTTCTTCTCGCTGAAGGGACGCAAGGCAAAGCCAAGGCCGAAAAAATGAACTAACTAGAAACAATGGAGATTTTCAGCAAACAAAATCAGGGTCTTGACGAATATTGACTAAAAAACGCGTCAAAACCCATTATATATTGTCCATTATTCTTGAAAAGCTTATCGCAAAAGCCTATTCCGAAGGTTTATCGCAAAAGTCTATTCCGAAAGCTTATCGCAAAAAGCTATTACGAAAGCTTATCACAAAAAGCTATACCGAAAGCTTATCGCAAAAAGCTATACCGAAAGCTTATAATGGAAAGATATTTAAAAAGCATTACCTTTCGGGTTCGTTAAGCCTTCCAATGCCGTAGCACAGGCACATGAGGGAGTCTGACAGGCGGACGCTCTCAACAACAACATCCTCCGGTACCTCCAGATCGATATTCGCGAAATTCCAGAGTCCCTTCACCCCTATCTGAATCAGTTGCTCCGCCAACTCCTGAGTTTCGGCTCTTGGAACGCAAAGCGCGGCAATATGAATATTTTCCTCTTTTATCTTGCTTTCCAACTGATCCATAGGCAGGACAGTCAGACCGCCAATGCTTTTGCCGACCTTGTCCGGGTCTTTGTCAAACAAAGCGCGGATATGAAAGCCGTATTCCTTGAAACCAGCGTAATTCGCAAGACATTGTCCCAGATTTCCTGCGCCAATGATGATGAGATTGTTAACCGTATTGATGTTGAGGATTTTTCCGATTTCTTCGTGAAGATGTTTGACATTGTAACCGTAACCCTGTTGCCCAAAACCGCCAAACTGGTTCAGATCTTGACGCATTTGAGAAGCGGTGATGTTCATGATTTCGGCCAGCCTCATGGAACTTACACGTTCAATGCCTTCCTCCATTAAATTTTCGAGGTAGCGATAATACCTTGGCAATCTTTTAATGACGGCAGGCGAAATGTCCTGCTTTCTCATTTTAAACCCCCTGTCTAATACTTTGAAAATGGGTTACATATGTTCCCCTTATGTCTTGAAAAATATGCCTTTAGGGATTTTTTCAAGATTATTCTGCGGCATTCCTTGTGCCGCTGACGCGATACAAATGGGACTCAATGCCTGCGGCATCAAGTCAAGGTATACATCATGCAAAATAAATGCCAAGAATAATATTATCATAAACCGCAAGAGTTCGCAAGCCTTATACAGAACAGGTATTCATCGGTTCCGGGAGGGTCGCTTTTTATGCCTTCATTTTACAAAGATTGTCAAGATATTCTATGATTATGCAGCCTGTATTTAAGCATATCAATCATCCTTTTTCAGTCAACAACGATATGCCTTGTGTAAAATCAACTAATTATTATGAGTATAAATTGAAAAATTCATATAATTATGTTATTCTGATTTCAGTAGCTTTTAAAAATGGTGTTGTTGAAGCACCAAATACCATTTTTATATTATTACGGAAGGAGGACACATGAAGGTAGTTGGGTTGAAAAAAATTGTCTCGCTTTCTCTTTGCGCGGCGATGCTCATGACCGCTGTTCCGGCAATGGGAGCTGAAGCGGAAGAAGTGACGAAAGCCGGCACAGAAGCGGCGGAGGAAGTGGAAGCCGAGGAAGATGAAGCTGTAGAAGAGGGAACGGAAGAAAAGGAAGATTCAAAAGAAGAAACTGCGGCGGAAGAAAAGAAGGACGCCGAGGAAAAGACTGAGGAAAAGAAGGGCGCCGAGGAAAAGACTGAGGAAAAGGAGGACGCTGAGGAAAAGGCTGAGGAAAAGGAGGACGCCGAGGAAAAGGCTGAGGAAAAAGCCGAAGAAGAGAAAGATTCAGAAGAAAAAAGCGCGGCGGAAGAAAAGAAGGACGCCGACGAAAAAGCTGAAGAAAAGCAGGGCGCTGACGAAAAAGAAGAAAAGGACGGGGAGAAGGGCGCTGACGAAAAAGAAGAGGGCAAGGACTCGGATTCAAAGGAAAAGCATTACATTGAGCCCGTCTTTACGGAAAATGAGGATGGCCCGGTAATCGGAACGACCGTGAAGAAGGCGATCGAGCTTGACGGGAAATTCTACCGGGACAGCAACGGAAACGGCGAGCTTGACCCTTATGAGAACTGGGAGTTAAAGGATGAGGAGCGCGTGGAGGATCTTCTTGGACGCATGAGCGTGGACGAAAAGATCGGGATGCTTGTGATTGGCACGCGCGGCATGGGCCTGGAGGTGGCCGACAAGTCAAAGACGTCCATGGACGGCCTGCTGGACGAAGAGGAGGATCTTGGCGATACTTCCATTTTCGGCACGACTTCAAAGTATGGGTCAACTGCATCCATTCAGGATCTCCATATGCGCCGCTTCATCTTCCGGCAGAACCCGAAGCCGGAGGATCTCACGATGTGGGTGAACGCCATGAACCAGGTGGCGGAGGAGACGGAGCTGGGCATACCGGTCGTCATTGACTCCAACAGCCGTAACGAAAACGGCGTCGTGACCTTCGGGATGAATGACGCCTCCGGCGTGTTCTCGACCTGGCCCGGCACGCTGGGGCTTGCCGCCGCGGCGATGGGGGATATCAAGGCGGGGGGCGACGCCCAGCTTATTTCCGACTTTGCCGAGATCTCCCGCGAGGAATGGAACGCGACCGGCCTGCGCAAGGGCTATATGTACATGGCGGATGTCACGACGGATCCCCGCTGGCAGCGTACCTACGGAACGCTGGGCGAGCGTACGGAATTTGTCGCGGACGCCATCGGGCGCCTTGTCGAGGGCTTCCAGGGAAGCGCGGACGGCGTGACGAAGGACGGCGTGGCGCTCACGGTGAAGCATTTCCCCGGCGGCGGGGCCAGGGAAAACGGATTTGACCCCCATTATTCCCTTGGACAGTGGAACCTGTACAAAACGGAGAATTCCCTGGAGAAATATCATCTTCCGCCTTTCCAGGCAGCGGTTGACAAAAATGTTTCCGCGATCATGCCGTATTACGCGAAGCCTTATGATGAAAAGAGCGCGGAGCAAAGCTACGACGGCATGAAGCTTGACCTCAGCGAGGCTGTCGGATTTGCTTTCAACAAGGCTTTCATCAAGGACCTTCTCAGGGACAAGATGGGCTTCAAAGGATATATCAATTCCGATACGGGCATCATCGGCAATATGGCGTGGGGGATGGAAGAGTACGATGCTGCCGTAAGGGCGGCCTACGCGATCAATGCCGGTACGGACATTATTTCCGGACCGACCGACATTCGCGCCCTGCAGGAGGCTTATCGCCGCAGCGTGGAGGAAGCGAAGGATTATCCTCCGGAGCATGTCCTTTCGATCGAGAGGATCGACGAGGCGGCCGGACGTTTGCTTTCCGAGGAATTTGCCCTTGGCATGTTTGAGAATCCTTACCGTGACCCGGAAGCCGCCGCGAAGGTTGTGGAAGAGGCGCGGGCAAATGAAAAGGTCTATAAGGCGCATCAGAAGTCTGTCGTCCTTCTTAAGAATACGGAGGATACCCTTCCCCTTTCGGAGGACAAGCTGGAAGACAAGGTCGTGTTTGTAAAGTATTACGGTTCCACGGATGACACGAAGGAAGCCCAGAAGGAGCTGCGCAGCATGCTGATCGACCGGGGCATGACGCTTACCGGCGATTACAAGAAGGCCGATTACGCCATCCTGATGATCAATCCCGCTTCCGGACAGTATTTCTCCGCCACGGCAGGGTATCTTGAGCTTGATATCTGCGATGGCAAAGAGGTGACCGATGTGGATACCGAAACGGGCGTCCCGATTGACTCCACCCATCTTGAGACCACGCTGAGCGGCGCGGCGGAAATCAAGGAAATAGCCGAGGCCGTACATAAAAACGGCGGGAAGGTTATCGCGAATATCAACTTCACCCTTGCCTGGATGCCCGGGAATGTGGAGCCGTACGTGGACGCGCTGACGGCCGGGTTCGACACGGTCACAGACGCGGTATTCGACGTCATGACCGGCGAATATGAGCCGACCGGCGTTATGCCCCTGACGCTTCCCAGAAGCGACGAGGTTATTGCCGTTGATGAAAACGGTGACTGCGTCTCCCCGGATGACGTGCCGGGATACGCGAAGGATGAGTTCATGCCGGATGAGCTGAAGGATGAGAACGGCAAGGCTTATGCTTATATGGATTCCGAAGGAAATTATTACGAATCCGAATTCGGCCTGTCCTACGGCAAATAAGCCGGGGTCTGACATGTGGCAAATGTAACTGCTCAGGTTCCCTGAGCAGTTACGGCAAACGACGCGGCGCTTACGCGCATTCCCATGCGTCTTTTGCCTGTTTTTCAGCTTATGTGTACGCCGCTTGCAGCGATTGCAAGCGGCTGCCTGAGTAGCAACCGGCAAATAAACACTTTGTTTTATAAAGGAGGAATGAGCGTAATGAAGAAAAGATTACTGGTTCTGCTGCTTTCCTCAGCGGCGCTTCTGAGCTTTGCTTCCTGCGGCAAGAAGCCCGCCCCCACGGAAAGTCCGGCACAGACGGATGCCCCAGTTTCGGAGACGACGGCGGCTCCGGAGAAGCCGGAGGAGGAGGCACCCTTCGTGGAGGAGGAGCCTGCGGAAAACAAGCTCGATGAGTCTGCCCCGATTCCCGGGATCAACAGGGAGTACGAGCTGACGGAGCAGGTTTTCGAGGAGGAGAATCTGAAGCTCATGCTGCCGGAGGGCGTGACCGCGGTCAACGAAGGCAGGGGCGAGAACCTGGGACATATCACGGTGACCGATGAGGAGGACGGCTGGAAGCTTCTTTTCCGCCCCTTCAATTTCGGATATGACAACATCATTAACAATGTCAGAAGCAACGTCATATATGACGGCCATTCCATCAAGGAGGACTGGTCGCAGGATGTGGAAACCACCCTGGACGGCTTCCAGGCCAGGGTCTGGGCAAATAACACCCGGAAGGGCTGGCTCCACCCGTCCAACGAAGGCGACGCCCCCGGCGTGGATATCGTCGTGGATTACGGCGAGACCCTGGTGGGGGAGTGGCTGGGCCTTAACATCCGGCTCGAGGTACTGGAGCCAAAGGAGGACAGCAATATTTATCATTACCTCTACAACAGCAAGCTCCGCGCGGTGCTGAACAGCTTCGAGGCCATCCGTGACGCAGAATACAAGGAGTTCACGGCGAACGGCTTCAGCGCTTCCTTCCCGCCCCGCTGGCCCGTCAAGTCCAGCGAGAGCAGCATTGTGGCGAACCTTCAGTCCCGTGAGCTTAAGGGCGGCATTAGCGTTTCCCTGCAGTACAACCCGGACGTGCAGCATCATGTGGACAGCTACGAAGGCGGGGAGGTTTTTGACAGGAGCTATAACGGCACTGATTGGAAGGGCGTAATCGCCCCCCATGTTTTCGAAAAGGAAGAAGGGGAGCCCACGACGATCTACTCCATGTATCTCTTCGCGCCTTTTAATGAGAAAATGTGCGCGGATGTGCATGTCTCTTCAAACAGCTGGACGGTGGATGATTTCAGGAATTTCCTTGACAATGAGCAGTTCGTTGATTTCATGAATTCCGTGAAGCTGGATCCCGACTCATGGCATCAGCCCGGCACGGCGGTGGTCGACGGCTTCCTTTCCGATGGCGGCGTTATCCGGTCCTATTCCGGAACCGATGAGAATGTGGAGATACCTGATGCCATCGGCGAGTATGCCACTGTCTATATCGGCTCCTCCGCCTTCCAGGGCAATACCACCCTTAAGTCCGTCACGATTCCCGAGGGCGTCAGCGAAATCCAGGCCAATGCCTTCATGGGCTGCGAAAACCTAGAGACCGTGGTGCTTCCGGAAACGCTGAATTATATTTATCAGAACGCGTTCCGTGACTGCCCGAAGCTTAGGGACGTGGTCCTGCCTGAAAACGTGGTCTATGTCGGGACTTCCGCGTTTAATTCTTCCGGCGCCGGGACCTTTGCCGGCAGCAGCGCGATATATGACAATAACTGCTTTAGCGGGGCCACCTTTGAAAAGATCTCCATTCCGGACGGTTCGGACCTTTCGGCTGATCGTATTTTTATGTCGCTTGTCACGGCGGAGGTGGAGCTTCCCGGGGATCTTGAGGCGCTGGGAGAAGGGGCGTTTTCGGGAGCCCAGAACATTACAAGGCTTGACCTGCCGGAGAGCCTTCGCTCAATCGGCGAGAGCGCGTTCAGCAATATGAGCGGCCTGCCTTATATCAGGCTTCCGGAGGGCATTACGGAGATCCCGTACAACTGCTTCAATTCCACCACGCTGGACGTGCTCGTGATCCCGTCCACCGTGACGAAGATCGGCGATTACGCGACCTACAGCGGGGCTTATATCATCCTGCAGAATTCGAACGTGGAGATCGGCACGGGGGCGCTGAACGCGGATTACATTTACTTTGCGGACGCGAAGAACTTCGTATTCCCGAGCGACCATGAAACCGTGAGGGGCAGCCGCCTGTATCTGGAGGGGATTTACGATCCGTCGCAGATCCAGGGCGACTTCTATAACGGTACAAGCATTGACAATCAGGTTTACCTGCCCTCTGACTCCACCGAAGAGGAATGCGCCGCTATGGATTCCTTCCTTCTCTCTGTCGGCTGTCAGGACATTGCCTGGATCGGCTCCGCCATGAACTTCATGCCGGAGGATACCTATGGCTTTGATTCCGAAAATGCCACCCTCACCGGCTACCATGGGGAGAGCAGGAAGCTGGTCATCCCGGACTATATCCTTTATGAGGATGACGGCTGGTGGCTGACGAAGAATATTTACAGCATCGCGGACGGGGCCTTTAAGGATTGCGATTTCACCTCCGCCTTTTTCCGCGGGAACTGCGCAGACGGCACCGGCGCCCGGATCCTTGAGGGCAATGATGAGCTTTCGGATATCTGGTTCACGACCCAGCTTCTCTTCGATGAGGGCAACTATGACGCGGAAGCCTTTGCCGGCATTCCGGAGAACGTGACCGTGCACCTGCCGGAGTCCATGACCGACGAGCAGAAGACCTGGTGCCAGGATTACCTGCACTCCGTCGGCGTTCCGGAGAGCGCGGTATTTGAATATTACAGCTTCAGGGAATGATGCTTTAACTTCCCATCAAGCTTTCAATATTTGTGAGCCGCGCATAGAGTAGCGATACAAAAGCTGCGTTGATAGATAATCTTATCTGTCAATGCGGCTTTTGTTTTTCCTGTCCGAAAAGGTTTTGAGCTGGTTCCGACAGGAGATTGTGAAGAAATCAGACCGGAACGCCCTGTTTGAAAGCATGAAGAATGGGGACGCGAAGGGCTTTGAACGGGAAATCAACAAGCTTCTGGCTCCTTCCATAAGCTATATGGATTCTTATGAGAACTTTTACCATGGCTTCATGGTGGGCATTCTTTCCGGCAGCAATGAGTACGTGGTGAAGAGCAACCGTGAGTCCGGGGAGGGGAGAAGTGATATATTGCTAAAGCCCGTGAGCGTGTTTGACAAGGCTTTCGTTATCGAATTGAAGAGTGTGAAGCAGTCAGGCAAAAGACCGGTCACGCCGGAGATAATGGATGCTGCGGCAGAAAAAGCCATCAGGCAGATTGATGAGAACGCCTATGCGGACGGCCTGCTGGAAGACGGCTATGGAAATATTGGAAAATATGGCATTTCGTTTTTCAGAAAAGACTGCAGGGTACACTATAAGGATGGTTAGCAGGAAATGGGGGCGGTTCGATGTTCCGGAACATCGAACCGTCCCCTGTTCCCGTTGCCCTGTTTCACCGGTTCCATCTTTCCTTAAAAATCGAAAAAGATTCATTACAATCTTTTTCAGGCTATTGAACTTTCCCAAACTTTGGAATATTATGTAGGGGCTGTAATTGTAAGTCTGCGTTTTAAGCGGAAAGTTTATATTCCAGCTTGTGTTTTGAGTTTGTGTTTTGAGTTTGGAAACTTTATTTGCGTTTCAAGTTAGTTTATTATGTTTCAGGCTGCATGCCTTGATCAATGGTTGGATTATTTGCGTTTTATCGCAAGAGAGGTTTATCCATGATGGATTTCAAGAAGAAATTTTCCTATGGCGTTATTTGCGCGGCATTGGCGGGACTGCTGCTGCCTGGCCAGGCTCTGGCCGGCAGATGGCAGCAGGGGAGCGGGAAGGACAGCGGGAAATGGTGGTACAATAACCTTGACGGCACTTTCCTGAAGAACGGCTGGTTCTGGATCGAGAGCAATTATGATGGGAAGGCGGAGTGCTACTATTTTGACGAGAACGGCTGGCTTGTCACGTCCGGGAAGGTGGACGGTTCCGAGGTGAACGAGTCCGGTGCCTGGGTGGAAGAGGGATCTGTCAAGGTCATTGACGCGGAAGGCAACAACAATGTTTCAACCAATGGGAAGAACGAGGTCAGCACGGGAACCATTGAGCTGGGATCCGACATGGATTTGGGGACGGAGTTGGATATTGACGCAATCATGAGCGGCTCGGTAAATGGCGGTAAGAGTGGCAGGACAACGGCCGTCAAGACCAGCGGTTCGTCCGGGTCCTCCGGCGGGCCTTCAGGCTCTGTCGGGGAGACGGCGCCGGAAGGCGGCTCGGTCATTTCCGTTGACGCGGGTCCGGTGGAGGCCGGCGGCTCTCCGGAGGGCGAGGTAGGCCCGAAGGATTCCGGCGGAGCTTCCGTGCAGGTCGTGAATGCCGGCGGCGGGCCCGGGGCGGCTTCCGCGGCAGGCGTGGCGGAAGGACCGGTCCTCGAAGACGTGAAGGAAGCGGCTCCGGCGGAGAAGGAGGCTCCGGCTGAAAAGAAAGAGCGCGCCAGGGTGGACGTGGATACCCTGCTTTCCTACGCGAAATCATTTATCGGCGTGCTCCGTTACGTGAGCGGCGGATCGTCCCTGAGGTCGGGCGCGGACTGCTCCGGTTTCGTACAGCAGATATTTGCCCACTTCGGCGTCAGCGTGCCTCGCGACTCCCGTTCGCAGTACGCGGCCTCCACGAAGATTTCCGAGGCCGAGCTTCGTCCGGGGGATCTGGTGTTCTACGGCACCTCGCCGTCCACCATTTACCATGTCGGGATCTATGCCGGGAACGGGCGGCTTGTCCATTGCACCCATACGGGCGATTACGTGAGGGAGCATAATATGTATTATGCCAAGCCTTATGGGTTTGGAAGGTATATTAACTAATTGTTGATATCAATTTATCAATTGATTGTTGAAGTATGAAAAGCAAGCTTTTCATACTTCATTTGTGCCGCTGGCGCGACACAAATGGGACTCAACGCCTGCGGCATCAAGTCAAAGAATGAAATTGCGGATTAGTATGAAAAACCTGGGTTTATCTGCGGCACAAGGAATGCCGCAGGTAAACTCCTGATATTTTTCATTATTCAGGTTGCCAGATTCAAACAGACGATCCTTTTTCGGGATGAGCGGCTGTTTGAATTTGGCTTTTTTCAATTGAGTTTACTATAAAGTTACTATAAAGTTACTATAGAGTTTATTATTGGCGGCACATTAAGCGTCCTGAAGTTTTTTATTATGAGCATATGGTGAGCTCTATCCGGAACCTTTTCGAGGGGTTTGCTTTATTCCAGACAGGAAGACGGAAAGAAGGTCTGTGAAATGGGAACATATCTGAATCCCGGGAATAGCGGATTTGCGGAAATAATTAAGAGCGATTATGTTGATAAGACTGAAATGATCAGCTTGATAAACAATACCATTGGAACAAAAAGGAAGCTAAGCTGCGTCAGCAGGCCTCGCAGGTTTGGAAAATCCTATGCGGCCCAGATGTTATGCGCTTATTACGACAGGACCTGTGATTCCCGGGGATTATTTGAGCAATACAGGATTGCGGAGGATCCGGGCTATGAAAGGCGCTTGAGGGAAATGAGGAGGCAGTTGCGGCACAGATTGAGAAGGTGCACAGGGAAGAAAGCGCGCCTCTTCACTATAACAAGGAAGACAGCCTTCGAAGCGTGATCAAGCTTGCCTACTATACTTACCGTGATCATTACCTGATGTGGGAGGAGCTTCCATCAGGCGAGGGCTATGCGGACATTGTCTATCTGCCAAAACATGATTCTGATTGGCCGGCTCTGGTGATCGAACTGAAATGGAACGAGAATGCTGAAGGCGCGATTGCACAGATCTTAAATAAGAAATATCATGAGAGCCTGCAGGATTTTGGGAGTGGGATCGTACTTGTAGGTATCAGCTACAGCAAGGATGCTCCGGGAGGTGACAGGAAACATAGTTGTAGAATTATTAAAATAAATGTCTGATGAAATGTCAGTAAACTATTCAGCAGCTATGAACAGATTCTTAAAAGAACATTGCAAATATGTCTGTTGCAGGGTTATAATATTTACAGATTGTTAATATTAAACGGTGATGATTGACATTTTTCATGCTTTGACTTGATGCCGCAGGCATTGATCCTCATTTGTGACGCTCCAGCGGTACAAATGAAGTATGAAAGGAATCTTACCAGGAGAAAGGAAAGTACGATGATGAGCTTGATGAGGAGAAAGCGGATTCTGCCAATGGCGCTGGTATTTTCTTTGGCAGTGGGAAACACGGGGACGGCTGCATTCGCGTCTTCGCTGAATCCGGAGATTGGCGAACAGGCCGTTATGTCTGTTCCGGATGAAGTCTCTCTGGACGGCGTGTTGCTGATGGAGGATTTGTCGGGGGACGAGGCGTCAGAAGCTGTCCTGGGCGACGGGATGAGCGATGAGAGCGGGGAATCCTTTGAAAATGTGGAATCCGATGAGGCATCAGAAGAGGAATTGACTGAGGCATCAGAAGAGGAATTGACTGAGGCATCAGAAGAGGAATTGGCTGAGGCATCAGAGGAGGAATTGGCTGAGGCATCAGAAGAGGAATTGGCTGAGGCATCAGAAGAGGAATTGACTGAGGCATCAGAAGAGGAATTGACTGAGGCATCAGAAGAAGAATTGGCTGAGGATTCGGAATCAAGTGAAGAAACAGAGTTTCTTAATGAAATGGGATTCTTTGTAGAGTCAGAAGAATTTGAGGATGACGGATTATCCGAGGAAGGGGAAGATGCTCCGGAGCATGGTCTTTCCGTAAGCGAAGCTGATGATGATCATGATGACAATAACGGATTAGAATACAGTGATAATGATGAAGATAATGATGATTCCGAAGAAAATTCCGTTGAAATTGCTGATAATGAAGAAGGCGAAGAATCAGTTGATGGAGGTGAAGCTGCGGACCCGGATGAAGCTGTAGCGGAAGATGAAGCTCCGGCAGCAGTGGATGAAGAATTAGATAATGAAGAATTTGATAGTAAAGAATTAGATAATGAAGAATTTGATATTAAAGATTTAGATGAGGAAGAAATAGAAGCTCCGGCAGCAGTGGATGAAGAATCAAAGTCCGAGGAAGCAGGAGAGGAAGACGGGGAAGCCGGTGATGATATCATTAACAGTAATACCGGTGAAGAAGATTTTACGATAGATGATGAAAACGATGCTGCGGAGAGCGGAATATTTGCGGACGCGGATAATGAAGAAGCAGCCGAACTATCCGGGGAAGGGACGGAGGAATTCATCGGTATTGATGAAGGAATAGAGGAATTAGGAACAGAAGAAAAAGAAACAGAGATAATTGGATCAGAAGAATTAGGAGCAGGGGAAACAGAGGAAATAGGATTAGAAGGATCAGAGGAAATTGAATCAGAAGGATTAGGAACAGAGGAAGCAGTAACAGAAGAGGAGGCGGGAAAGGCAGTCCTTGCGGGTGAAGCGGCTGTGGAAATAAATGACGGTCAGCAGGATGAGCAGGCAGGGCTTATGGCTGATGGGGAGCTCAGCCTGGAGGGCGATGCGAGCTACAGCCCGTCCCAGCTCAGCGTTTATAAAAAGATTAACCTCAATGGACATGCACTGACCGTTTCCGGGGATTTTGTGACCGATGCAGAGATAACACTGGGGATAAATGGTTCGCTGACTGTCAATGGGGATATGACGGCATCGAAAGATGTTCATTGTGAAAAGGGTACGTTGAACGTGAAGGGGAATTACACCCAGACAAACGGAAGACTTGAGGCGTATCAGCTTGGCACGATCAATATCACGGGGAACGCAGCATTCACGGGGAACGGGCATGTGTATTTTTTTGCTGATTCCAGCAAGGTCACTGTCGGCGGGAATGTGAATTATAGTTCCCTGAAGGGAATAAATAATAATAAGGCAAGCTGGACCGTGAGCGGGAATGTCACGCAGGAAAAGGATACCGGGCTTTACAAAGCCGGGAGCCTTGTGCTGAATGGGAGCGGGAAGCAGAGCCTTGATCTGCAGGAGAACAGCGAGGTCTGCGGTCTTGAAGCCGTGAACAGCCAGATTGCTGTTTCGGGATACCTTAACAATACAACGCTCAACTCGGATTTCAAGCCGGAGATGAGCGGGGATCTGTTCACGGAGGGGCTTACCCTGGACGGGCACCGGTTGGAGCTCCCCAACGGGCTTATTGCCACCGGGAAAATTTCCATTGGGGATAATGGCACGCTGCTCGTGAACGGGGACATGAGCGCGTCGGAAGATGTTGATTGCGAAAAGGGAACGCTGAGCGTGAAGGGGAATTACACCCAGACAAACGGAGAACTTAAGGCGTATCAGCTCGGCACGATCAATATCACGGGGAACGCGGCATTCACGGGGAATGGGTATGTATATTTTTTTGCTGATTCCAGCAAGGTCACCGTCGGCGGGAATGTGAGCTACAGCTCCCTGAAGGGAATAAATAATAATAAGGCAAGCTGGACCGTGGGCGGGAATGTCACGCAGGAAAAGGATACCGGGCTTTACAAAGCTGGGAGCCTTGTGCTGAACGGGAGCGGGAAGCAGAGTGTGAGCCTGCAGGAGAACAGCGAGGTTGGCGGCCTTGAAGCCGTGAACAGCCAGATTGCTGTTTCAGGGTACCTTAATAACGCAACGCTCAACTCGGATTTCAAGCCGGAGATGAGCGGGGACCTGCTCACAAAGGGGCTTTCCCTGAACGGGCACCGGATGGAGCTCCCTCAAGGGCTTATATCCACCGGAAAAGTATCCATTGGGGATAATGGCACGCTGATTGTGAACGGGGACATGAACGCGTCGGAAGATGTTGATTGCAAAAAGGGAACGCTGAGCGTGAAGGGGAATTACACCCAGACAAAAGGAAGCCTTGAGGCGTATCAGCTTGGCACGATCAATATCGTGGGGAACGCGGCCTTCACGGGGATCGGGAATATATATTTTTCTTCCGACTCCAGCAAGGTCACCATCGGCGGGAATGTGAGTTACAGCTCCTCAGAGGGGGTAAATGATAATAAGGCAAGCTGGACGGTGGGCGGGAATGTCACGCAGGAAAATGACGCGGGATTACTTCATTTCAATGAGCTCCGGCTTACGACGGCGAAATCCTCGCTCAGCCTTCCGAACGGACACATTAACACCCTGGTGCTGGATAAGGGGAAGTCGAAATTCACGCTGGAGCCGGAGGGCTGCTGGGACAGCCTGGTGGCAAGCAGCACCGTGAAATTTGACGCTGCCGGCGGTACTACGGACACTGCCAGCAAGACGGTGACCACGAAAAAGAAATACGGGACGCTTCCGAAGGCCCAGAGGGATGGGTATAATTTCGAGGGCTGGTATACAAAGAGCGGGACTAAGGGGACTGTTGTCAAGGCTGCCACGATCGTAGAGGCCGTGGACGACCACAAGCTGTACGCGCACTGGACGCTGGACATTTCAAAGGCAAAGGTCAGCCTCCCGGGGAGCCTGGTTTACGACGGGAAGGAGAAGGAACCGGTTCCCGAGATCACTCTTAACGGCGCCAGTCTGAAAAAGGGCACGGATTACACGATCAGCTATTCGAATAACATTAACGCCGGAAAGGCTTCCGCCGTCATCAAGGGAAAGGGCAATTACGCGGGGGAGAAGACCGTGACGTTCAAGATTGCCAAGGCGGCGCAGAAGCTGAAGATTACGAAGCCGGCGGGCAATTCCCTGGTGCCCGCGGGCACGAAGGTCACCATCAAGAGCAGCGGGGCGCAGGGCAAGCTGACCTACAAGAGCGGCAGCAAAGCTATTGCTGTCGTGAGCGCGAAGGGCGTGGTGACGGGGAAGAAGGTCGGCACGGTCAAGATCACGGTCAAGGCTGCGGCAACGGACAACTACAAGGCGGCATCGAAAACCTTGACCCTCAAGGTGACGCCGGCAAAGACTTCCTCATTTACGGTCACAAATACGGCAAAGGGCGTGAAGCTCAGTTGGAAGAAGGTGACGGGCGCGACAGGCTATTATGTCTATCGGAATGGAAAGAAGGTCGCGACCATCAAGAAGGCCGCCACGGTCACTTATACGGACACAAAGGCAAAGAAGAACGGCACGAAGTATCAGTACCAGGTCTATGCTTACGCGAAGACCGGTCGGGGGGCGGCCTCCGCGAAGAAGACCATTTACTTCCTGACAAGGCCGGCTTTCAAAGGGGTTAATAACCGTTCACAAAAGACCATTACCGTGGAGCTGCCGGCAAATGCAAAGGCCACTGGCTATGAGGTCCGCTATGTGACCGGGAGTACGGAAAAGACAAAGAGCTTTGCGAAAAAGGGTACAAGCGTTGAGATCAGCGGCCTTCAAAACGGAAAGACCTACCAGGTCTCCATCCGCTCCTATAAGAAGGTGGGGAATACGAATTATTATTCCGATTGGTCCGCCGTGAAGAAGATTACGATTAAAAAGTAAAAAAGTAAAAGGTAAAAAGTAAAAAGTAAAAGGTAAAAAATAAGGATTTGGTATGCGCTGCCCTTGCCCCTTTTTGGGGCAAGGGCAGTTTTGACCTATCTTGCATTTGTTCTTGCGGTGTCCCGACCTTTCCGTGTTTCATTGCGGCAGCTTAAGTCCTGGCACCAGGCTTCCCTTGATTTCAAGGCGTCCCGATCTTTCCGTGTTTCATTGCGGCAGTTTAAGTGTTATGCTTTGAAAAATCTTGTTGGGAAGGAGTCATCGCTATGAGCGTGAAGATGTATGGTTATGCAAGGGTAAGCACTAAGCACGAGGGAGCAGCATGAGGACAGGCAACTGGCCGCCTTGAGGGAATTCGGGGTAATGGAAAAGGAATTGTTTGTAGACAAGCAGTCCGGCAAGGATTTTGAACGCCCGGCTTACCGGCAGATGCTTGGGTTGCTGCGCGGGGGCGATACCCTGGCAGTCAAAAGCATAGACAGGCTTGGGAGGAATTATGAAGAGATTATTGAACAATGGAGGATGATTACGAAAACGATTCATGCGCACATCGGATGGAAGGACGTATGCGCTATACAAAATGACGGGAGGCCGCGCAGCCCAAATTCGCCCGAATCGGCTTCATGTGTTATACTAAGGCATGGAAGAAAGCGGAAAGGCTGGTGGGCGATGGCGGCGAAACAATCCTTTAAAACAAACATAATTATACCGGAGGCCATGCCGACCCCGGATGAAAACAGTTCCAGGGAGGAGCTCCTCGCGCTCTGCATGCGGCAGGGCGAGACTATCGCGGAACTCACAAAGCAGGTCAGGAACCTTTCCGAATCCGTAGAGTACCTTATGCGGAAACTGTTCGGGAGATCCAGGGAGAAGCTCCCAATCCCCGGACAGATCGACCTGTTTGGGAACATATGGGGCGACGCGTCCCCGCCCTCAGCGGAAGCCCCCACCGGCGGAGGGGGTGTGCCGCCCGCCCCGGACGAGGTGCTGGCAGACAGCGACCCGGAAGAAAAGCCGGTTAGAAAGCCAAGGCCCAAAAGGAAGGACATCTTCTCCAACATGGAAACGGAAAAGGTGACCATCCCCCTTTCCGATGACGAGCTCACCTGCCAGATCTGCGGCTCGCAAATGGAGGTCATCGGGGAGGAGCTGGCAAGGGAGGAATTCAGGATCACGCCGATGCAGGTCACCCGGGTCCAGTATTTCCGCCAGACGGCGGCCTGCCGGAATGCAGGGAGGAATACGGCGCCTTCGCCTATGCAAAATCAGAAGTCCCGCCCGCCCTGATTGGCCACAGTATGGCGTCTCCTGCCGCTGTGGCATACGTGGCCCACCAGAAAATAACGAATGCCATGACGTACTACCGCTTGGAGAAGGAAATGGCTGGAAGCAATGCCGGCCAGCATCCGGAACCGGGACCGGACGGGGTTGAAGGCAGGGGACCTCACGCCGGCCGAGGTCGGGTTCCTCTACTGCGAGAAGATTCTCCTGATAGACAAGAAGCTCAAGGACCTTCCGCCGGGAGAGAAACGGGCAAGGAGGCTGGCGGAGGAAAAGCCGATCCTCGATTCCTTCTGGGCATGGCTGGCCGGTGTGGATCCCCTTCCCGGGAGCAAGCTGGAAAAGGCAGTGAACTATTTTTCCGATTCCAGGGAAAGGTTTGAGAATTATCTGAAAGACGGGAGGTGTTCACCAACAAACAATGCCGCCGAACGGGCTGCGCGCTACTATGTGATCGGCAGGAAGAACTTCCTGTTCCACAATTCGGTAAAAGGCGCGGAAGCCAACGCGATCCTGTACAGCATCATTCGGACCGCATTGGCAAACAATCTTGACGATCTGAAGTATCTCGAGATCCTGCTGCAACGGATGCCGGGCTTGAAAGACAATGAGCCCGAAGGCATACGAAAGCTGCTCCCATGGTCTCCGGAGATACGGGCAGAATGTCACAAGCCTGGCGCTGATGATTGAATTTCGCAAAGGTTCCCGTAAGCCGGAATGAAATTCATAGTGGCAAGAATGTATTTTGAGGGACAGTGTGGTATCTGTATAATGATACCGCATTGTTCCTTAAAATGGTATCCACGTTCATATTAATCGCTTACGATGAAAGTTTTCGTACATTTGTAGCATAGGATTATCGGGCGGTATGTTGTACAATCTGATAAAAAGCAAAAGGGAAGCAGGCATTTTGAAAACTCCGAAAACCATTACCGTTTTGATCATATTGTATGTGCTCGGGATCATTGTGAGAGTTACCACGCCGTCGGGTTTTCCGTTCAGGTCTGCCTCTATCCTCGTTTTTAGCACAGCAGTTCTGTACTGGGCTCTTTCCATTAAGGCAAGGATAACGCACTGCAGGCAGCGCCGTCTTCTTATAGGTATCGCAGCCATGATTCTGCTGCTTCATATTCTGCAGTTGGTGCGCTATTATTTCGCTCCGGATGCTTCGGCTGCATCAAGATATCTGTGGTATCTGTATTATGTTCCGATGATCATCGCACCGGTGCTGGGGATATGGGCATCCGTCCAGATAGGGAAGCCGGATGACGAAAAGATACAAAAGGGGTGGCTTGCTCTTGCCGTTCCTGCGGTGCTTCTTATCATCGCTGCCCTGACTAATGACTTTCATGAGAAAATGTTTTCATTTGCGCCGCATTTTACGGACTGGGATGACCAATACACGCGAGGCGGCGTTTACTTTTTCATTGCGATATGGTGTTATACGCTTCCTGTTGTCGGTCTTGTCATAGCTCTTTTAAAGTGTTCGGTGGCGTACTCAAAACGGCGGACACCGGTACCGGTGATCATTGTAGTGACCGGATTCGTTCTGATGCTTGTGTTCCACGGGAGCACTTCCAGAGGCAGGAAGATATTCGGAACCGAAATTCTGACATTCCAGATGATCTGGAATATAATGCACGTCTGTTTCTGGGAATCAATTATAATGATCGGACTGATACCGTCCAACAATGACTATCTGAGTGTGTTTGAGAATTCATCGGTAAGGGTACAGATACTTGATGTTGACGGTAATGCTGTTGTAAGCGCATCTGGTGCAAGAGAAGTTCCGGCTAATATCAGGAAAAGAACAGGTACGTTTTCCGCAGTATATAACGATACCTTCAAGCTGTTCGGTAAGAGGATAGAGGGCGGGTATATATACTGGCAGGAAGACATCAGGGAACTGATACGGATCAATGATGAATTGGAAGAGGCGGGCAAAAGACTCCTTGAGGAAAACACGCTTCTGGCACAGGAAAACGAGCTTCGTGCACAACAGGCCAGTATTGAAACATATTCAAGGCTGTATGATGAGATCGCTTCAGCGGTCAGAAATGAAAGCACAAGCCTGAAAGAACTGATAGGCAGGGCGGAGAGACTGGAAGGGGATGATCTTCGCGAAGCGGTGTGCAATATGGCTGTCCTTACGGCCTACATCAAGAGGTATGCAAACCTCATGCTGCTTAGGCAAAATGACCCGCTTATACCTGTGCAGGATCTTCATCTGGCAATAAAGGAGTCGCTGGAGTACGCACGGCTTTCCGGCGTTTTGGGAGACGTTGCAGTCATCACGAAAGATGACCTAAGCCGCATTGAAGCGGTATCGTACAAATATGCTGCGGAAGATATTCTGGCTGCTTATGAATTGTTTGAAGAAGTGCTCGAAAAGGGGTACGGTATCATCGCGGCGCTTATGGTCTGGATAGAAGCAGGAGGGGCACTTGGACTTCGCATGGAGCTGTCAAGAAGGGATTCGGCTGACGAAAATGACTGGCTCATACTTGAGAACGGGATAAGGGAATATGCCATCAGAACAGGCGACTACAGACTTCTTACCATGGATATTCCGGATAAGGGAACGGTCGTGATACATTCGTTTTTTACGGATGACAAGGCTTTCGGAAAGGGGGAGTCATGAACGTTTTTTTCGGAATATGGATACTTGTGCTGACACTGGCTGCCTTCTATATAATGTCGGATGCCATACAGCGGAGGCGTACGTTCTACCTGTTCCTGATGTTTGTCAATGTAGCGGTTCTTTATCTGATACTCCAGATGACTGTAGAGTGCGTCATGGAATCCGAAATGCCGCTTTCCGGAGCGTGGATATTTCTGTTTGCGACGCTTACCGTCATTGAGACGGGGCTGATCATATACCTTCATCTGTGGAGGAAAAGACACATTTCGCTTGCATCTATCAAGGACGGTCTGGACGGTCTGACCGATGGGCTGTGTTACTACTATGAGGACGGCAGGCTGGTATTTGTGAATCCTGCAATGAATAACATCGCAAGAGAAGTTACGGGCAGGTTTGCCACTGACGGAAGACTGTTATGGGAGTGCCTTGTCAACTCAAGGGCGTTCGGCAGTGCACGCTATTACGATTCGGGATCCGGACAGGTGATTGGCATGCCCGGCGGCAACATATACAGGATAGTACGGAACAGGTGCTCATTTCTGAAAGGTCCTGCATATGAGATTATCGCTTATGATATCACGGAAGAGTACAATCTCGGACTCAAGCTCCGGGAGCGGAACGAGCGCCTTGCAGGACAGAAGAAGAGACTTCTTGAGATAAATGATACGATATCCGATCTTACGATAGAAAAGGAGATATTGCAGACAAAGGTCAATATTCACGATGACCTTGGAAAAGCCCTCGTCGGTGTCAGGTCATACATGTCGGACAACATAGGCAAGAAGGAGCTTCTCGGACTGATGAACACGGCCATATCAATGATCGATGCGCAGAAGATCAATGACCGCCCCGATGATTACGCGACGGTTCTTAAGGCCGCTGCGGATATTGGCGTGAATGTCGAGATAACAGGCGACCTTCCGGAAGGCGAGGATGATAAACAGCTGATCGCCGCTGCCATGCGTGAGTGTATAACAAACACATTCCGCCATGCAAAGGGCGACACCCTTTATATCAGATCATATGTTAATGATAACAGCGAGAAGGCCGTGCGGTTTACCAATAACGGAGAGGCGCCTCATGGTACGATCACGGAAACAGGAGGCCTGTCATATTTAAGGCATATGGCAGAGAGGCGAGGCGCTGGGATGCACATCGTAAGCAGCCCGCAGTTCGTGCTCCTGCTCATATTGCCGGATGTCAAAAGGAATGAATATGAAAACATATAAAGTAATGATAGTCGAAGACCAGGCGATAGCAAGGCGGCTGTTCGAGATGATCGTGGATAATTCGGACGATTTCGAACTGCTGTATTCGGTCGAGAGCGCTTCGGTCGCACATATGTACTGTGACAGGAACTGCCCCGATATCATCCTGATGGATGTTATCATGCAGGACCGTTCCAACGGTCTTGAGGCAGCAGCGCGGATCAAAAAGAGCCACCCGCAGGTAAAGATCGTTATCACGACTTCCATGCCGGAGGTGTCGTTTATCGACAAGGCAAAGGCGGTTGGAGTTGACAGCTTCTGGTATAAAGAAGCAGACAGCGAGGAGATACTTACGGTAATGAGACACACGATGGAGGGGAAGAGCGTATACCCTGATTCAACTCCGGTCGTAACGCTCGGAAATATTACCAGCACCGATCTTACGGCGGCGGAGCTTGATGTATTGCGTGAGCTTACCAAGGGTGCAAGCAATGTCGAGATCGGGGATAAGCTCTTCATCAGTCCGACAACGGTCAGAACCCACATATCAAACATGCTGGCTAAGACCGGATTTGCCAACAGAACGGAACTGGCCATTAAGGCCAGGCTCGAAGG
>CAMKKZ010000037.1 GCA_946413525.1 uncultured Oribacterium sp. | reverse complement strand
AAGGCAAACCAAGGAAAAAATAAAATTATTCTAGTTTATATTCCCAAAATTTCGGAAATTCACGAAAGTGGTGATTCAAATACAATAAAGCCATAATTATCGATTTATGATAAAAGAGAATAATATGTTCAATCTAGATCAATTTATAAGTGAATATGTTACGAAGCGTAAAAGTGCAATGTTTTTGAAGGATATTGATAACAATAAAGAAATAATCCACGCTAATGTGAATGCCAAATCTGTATTGGTTATTGGGGGAGCCGGTTCTATCGGCTCCTCTTTTATTAAGTCTATATTGCCTTTTCATCCTGGAACACTTGTTGTAGTGGATACGAATGAAAATGCGCTGGCGGAACTGAGCAGGGATTTAAGATCGACTGAGGGGATGTTTGTTCCTGGTGATTATCTTCCTTACCCTATGGATTTTGCATCTCCGGTTTTTGAAAAAATGTTTAGGCACAGGAAAGGTTTTGATATCGTAGCGAATTTCTCTGCGCATAAACATGTCAGATCCGAAAAAGACATTTATTCAGTTGAGGCTTTGATTCGGAATAATATCTTGAATGCAGGAATTTTACTAAGATTACTTGCTGAGTTCCCACCACAGGAATATTTTTGTGTTTCCACGGACAAAGCGGCAAACCCTGTTAATATCATGGGAGCCTCAAAACGGATTATGGAGGATCTCATTTTCAGTTTTTCTGACAGGTTCCCGGTAAAGACCGCCCGTTTTGCGAATGTGGCATTTTCAAATGGTTCGCTTCCTGCAGGATTTCTTGCCAGGATGAGTAAGCAGCAACCATTGTCTGGGCCGGCCGATGTTCGGAGGTATTTCGTAAGTCTGGAGGAATCCGGTCAAATTTGCTTGCTGGCGGCGATGCTTGGGAAAAACCGGGAGATTTTTTTCCCCAAGCTTGGTCAGGAAGAGATGATGACCTTTGATGAGATAGGGAAGAAGCTTCTTGAAGTCAGTGGCTATAAGGTTCTTGAGTGTGAGACTGATGAGGAAGCGATCAGCAAAGCCCGGGAACTGAAGAAAGGAAGCAATCTTTATCCAGTTCATTTTTCCAAATCTGACACATCTGGAGAGAAAGCTTTTGAAGAATTTGTTGCGGACAATGAAGAGACGGATATGCTGAGGTTCTCATCTCTTGGTGTCATTACAGGAAAAGAGATTCCGGACAGGGGCAGGCTGGAAGAGCTGCTTATGAATCTAAGAACGGTTTTTGACAGTGATAAGAGCAGTAAGGAAGAGATTGTCAGGATATTAGAAGGATACCTGCCGAATTTCAAGCATATTGAAACCGGTCGTTCTCTGGATGGAAAAATGTAAGTATGCATACGGACATATGAATTTTACGGCACATATTTAAATGCTTATAACGGTGGTGGCAAATGGACGATATCGTTAGATACATTGGAAGGAGCAGCCTGTCACTTTCCGAGGCGATGCAAAGGATTGAGCAGAACAGCTGTGGGATACTCTTCCTGACTGATGATGACGGTGTTTTGACTGGGTGCATCACCGATGGTGATGTAAGAAGGTACTTGCTAGCCGGTGGCAGTATGTCTGCTACCGTCTTTGAGGCAGCCAATAAAAGGCCTCGTAAAGCCATGTCATTGGAGGAAGCAAAGGCACTGTATCACAGGAAAAACTACGTTATGATTCCAGTGGTAAACAGATGTGGTATTATCATAGATATATATAATGGAGAAGAAGGGGAATTATATAAGAAAAAAAAGAAGGCATTGCATCTGCCTGTTGTCATCAATGCAGGTGGAAAGGGGACAAGGTTGGATCCTTACACTCGAGTGCTGCCGAAACCTTTAATTCCTGTCGGTGATTTTCCCATAATTGAACTCATTATGAAGGAGTATCAGTCTTATGGCTGTGATGAGTTCCATATTATTGTGAATTATAAAAGGGATCTTATCAAGGCATATTTCCACGATTCCGGAGAGGAATACAGGATTACATGGCATGATGAGGAGAGGCCTCTCGGAACCGGGGGTGGACTCAGGCTTCTGCGAGGCAAGCTTGAGTCCACATTCTTTTTCGTAAACTGTGATTCTCTTCTTACTGCAAATTATGAAAGCATGTTACGTTTTCATAGGGAAAATGGAAATGTGGTAACCATGGCATGCGCGTATATGAACATGGATATTCCGTACGGTGTTGTAGAGATGGGGGAAAATGGGCTTATTACCAACATTAGAGAAAAGCCGCTTATGTCTTTTCTGACGAATACGGGGATTTATATTGCTGAGCCTGAAATCATTGAGGATATTCAGGATGGAGAGGCAATTGGCTTCCCTGACATTATCAAACGGGAAAAGGATAGAGGAAAGAAAGTCGCGGTTTTCCCAGTCAGTGAGAGTGAATGGATGGACATGGGCCAACTGCCGGAGCTGGAGAAGATGAGGTCAAGGCTCTATGGGAACTGATGAATACGATAAATTGGTTTTGATAGGTGGAGGAGGGCATTGCAGGTCCGTCCTTGACTCAATACTGGCGTCACATCGGTTTGGTGAAATCGTTATAACTGATGAAACTATGGAACAAGATTCCATGGTCATGGGGTGCAGGGTGATCGGCACAGATGCAATGCTTCCGGAATTAAGGGCAAAGGGTTTTGAATATGCCTTTATTTCTGTTGGGAGCATTAAAAGTCCGGAATTGAGAATAAGGCTTGCGAAGATGGCGACAGGGATGGGCTTTCACTTTCCCGTTATTTGTGATCCAACCGCGAGAGTATCGCCTTTTGCTGTGATTGGCGAGGGGGCTTTCATAGGGAAGGGCGTTATTTTAAATGCGGAATCCGAAGTTGGGAGACATTGCATCATTAACTCAGGCGCCGTTCTTGAACATGGGAGCAGGGTTGAGGAGTTTTCCCATGTATCAGTGGGTTCCATCATATGCGGAAACAGTCATATTGGATTGGGAAGTTTTATAGGAGCTGGCAGCATTGTGATACAGGACGTCTCTATTGGAAACCATGTCATTATAGGAGCTGGCAGTACCGTTCTTTCGGATGTGGGGGATGATATGAAATGTTATGGGATTGTATCGGAATCTTCTATATGCCAAAAGGAAAAGATATAAGATTTGATTGATTTTTAAGGGGAAGATGAGTGTGGATGGTGAAATTAATAATGGAAAAGTATTGATTATTGCCGAGGCCGGAGTAAACCACAATGGAAGCCTTGAAACCGCAATGAAGCTGGTTGATGTGGCCAAGGAGTGCGGGGCTGACATAGTGAAATTTCAGACTGCCAGACTGGACTCCCTCGTTTCCCGAAGCGCGGAAATGGCGGATTACCAGAAGGCCAATATGGGAAGGCGGGAAAGCCAGAAGGATATGCTGCGAAAGCTGCTTCTGGATTTTCCCGCCTTTGTTGACTTAGCAGATTACTGCAAGTCAGTCGGGATAGGGTTCCTGTCCACCCCTTTCGATATCGACAGCATTCATTTCCTGAATGATATGCAGGATATTTGGAAGGTTCCTTCTGGCGAGATCACGAATTATCCTTATCTTGTGGAGATAGGGAAGACAGGGAAGGAGGTGTTCCTGTCTACAGGCATGGCGGATATGGATGAAATTGGTGCGGCTATCAAGGTGCTTGAGGAGAACGGGACGAAGGACATTACGCTTCTTCAATGCACGACGGAATATCCCGCGCCAGTGAAAGACGTGAACCTGCGGGTGATGGACACCATGAGGAAGGCATTTGACCGTCCTGTAGGCTATTCGGATCATACCCAGGGTATAGAGGTATCCCTTGCAGCGGCAGCCCTTGGCGCAGTCGTCATTGAAAAGCACTTCACGCTTGACCGGAATCTCCCGGGACCCGATCACAAGGCCAGCCTCGAGCCGGATGAATTGAAGGCAATGGTGGCAGGAATAAGGAAGATAGAGGAAGCCTTGGGCTCGCCCCAAAAAAAGCCTTCTGAAGCCGAAATACAGAACAGAAAGGCAGCAAGGAAAAGCATAGTTTCAAAACGTGCCATCAGGGCCGGAGAAATACTGACGGAAGACAACATAACTACGAAACGACCGGGTACCGGAGTCAGCCCCATGGAATGGGGCAAAGTACTGGGAACGAGGGCGAAAAGGGATTTTGATGAGGATGAGCTGATTGAATTATGAAGAAAATAGCTGTTGTTACTGCGACAAGGGCCGAGTATGGGCTGCTTTCCCCTGTGATAAGGGAGCTTCGGAAAAGGGAGGATGAGCGGCTCCGTGTAGAACTGATCGTGACAGGCACGCATCTTAGTGAGGAATATGGGATGACCGTGAATGAAATAAGGGAGCGGATTGACCACAGGGTCATAATCCCAGTCGCCTCGCGGATGGCTCTGGATATTTCGCTGAATCAGGCGGAGACGCTGGTTTCTTTCACACGATTGTTCCTGAAGGAAAGATACGAGGCAGTCCTGCTCCTGGGGGACAGGTATGAGACCCTGGCAATCGCCATTGCAGCGGGAAATAGCAGACTGCCGATCTTCCATATGTGCGGCGGAGATACGACGGAAGGGGCCATGGATGAGTGGATTCGGCATTCCATCACGAAGATGAGTTATCTTCACTTTGTGACGAACGATGTGAGCAGGAAAAGGGTTATACAGCTCGGGGAACATCCGTCCAGGGTTTTCGATTATGGTTCCACGAGCATTGACAATATACTGGCACTCCCGGAGGTTTCTAAGGCTGAAGCTCTGAAAAGTGTCGGGCTGGACACATGCAGCTATGCGCTGTGTACTTATCATCCCGTGACAATGGACGAAGGGGCGGTTGATGAACAAATCCAAAGCTTCCTGGATGCGATTCGCGCGTTTCCACAGATGCAGTTTCTTGTGACAAAATCCAATGCCGATCAGGGCGGAGCAAGAATCAACAGTCTACTGGAAGAAGCGGAGGGCCACATGGAAAACCTCCATGTATACACCTCGCTGGGAGCAAAAAAATATCTTTCACTTATGAAATACTGTGAGTTTGTGCTGGGAAATTCATCAAGCGGCATTATCGAGGCACCCGCGCTTCATGTGCCTACGGTGGATATTGGTGACCGCCAGAAAGGGAGGTCATGTTCCCGAAGCGTTATTCATTGCGGTGATGATAGCAGGGATATCATAGATGCCATAAGCATGGCACTTTCCGATGGGCACAAACAGTTATGCCGCGATATTTCAAGTCCGTACGGTGACGGTCATACGGCTAAGAAAATTGCATTAAAGGTGATGGATACAGTCTGGGAAGGGAGGATAGATCTTAAGAAAGAATTCTATGATCTATGAATCAAGGTGAGTAATATTGCAATTATACCAGCCAGAAGCGGCTCAAAAAGGTTAAAAGATAAGAACATCAGAGATTTGTGTGGGAAACCGTTGTTAGCTTATTCAATAGAAGCGGCAATAAAGTCTAAATGTTTTACAGAAGTCATGGTTTCAACGGATTCGGAAAAATATGCAGAAATTGCGAAACGATATGGTGCAAAGGTGCCCTTTCTGAGGAGTGAGTATACATCAAGTGATACTGTAAGTTCATGGGAGATGGTAGATGAAGTATTAGAAGGGTATCAAAAAAAGGGAGTATCCTTTGAGAGTTTTTGCCTTCTTCAGCCAACTTCTCCCCTAAGGGACGCTAAAGATATAGTCAATGCTTACAAATTATATCAGACAAAAGCGGAATTTGCTGTAGTATCAGTTTGTAAGGCTGAGCATTCTCCATTATGGTGTGGACGTTTGCCATTAAATCATGAACTAGTTAATTTCATTGATCCAAAGAGTTTACAACGAAGACAAGCAGGCGAGGTTTTCTATAGAATTAATGGTGCTATTTATATCGCTAAATGTCAAAGGTTTGAAATGGATAAATATATATATCAACATGGTAGTTTTGCTTACATAATGGATCAATACAAAAGTGTTGATATTGATACGGAGTTTGATTTCAAAATTGCGGAGATACTGATGCATGATTTGATATTCAAAAGTAAGCGATTAATATGAACGTGGATACCATTTTAAGGAACCATACGGTATCATTATACAGATACCACACCGTCCCTCAAAATACATTCTTACCGCTATGTTTGTTGGTGAGCACCTCCCATCTTTCAGGTAATTCTCGAACCTTTCTCTGGAATCGGAAAAATAGTTCACTGCCTTTTCCAGCTTGCTCCCGGGAAGGGGATCCACGCCGGCCAGCCATGCCCAGAAAGAATCGAGAACCGGTTTTTTCCTCCTCCAGCCTCCTTGTCTGCTTCTCCCCTGGTGGGAGGCCCTTGAGCTTCTTATCTATTAGGAGGATCTTCTCGCAGTAGAGGAACCCAATCTCGGCCGGCGTGAGATCCCCGGCTTTCAATCCCGTCCGATCCCGATTCCGGATGCTGGCCGGCATTGCTTCCAGCCATTTCCTTCTCCCGTGGGCCCAGCATAGGCATCTCGTGAGATGCTCCTCGAGGCAGCCGTAACCGCCATACTTGTCGGTATGGAAATACCCGTCGTAATCCTTGAAGAGAAATTCCGGGATTTCATGGCCGCGCGTCGGGGCGTAGTGATATATGGAAATCGTAGGGAGCCCGTCCTCACCGGTAACGAGAAGCCAGATGTAGGATTTTGACGTGGCCGGTCTGACCTCCTCATGGAGGACTTGCCCCCATGTCTCATCCACATGGAGGACGAGCCTCCGCAGGGCTTCCCCCAGCAGGATATCGTAGAGGGGTCTGAGGATGTTCAGGGCACAGGCAATGACCCACGCTGCCATGGTCTCCCTCCCCAGGGGGACCCCGCGGGACTCCATTTCCATCTCCATGCGGTAATATGTCATGGCGTTCGTTATCTTTTGGTGGACCACATAGGCCACAGCGGAGGGCGACGCCATGCTGTGGTCAATCAGGGCGGGCGGGGCTTCTGAGTTCACAAAGGCGAAGACCCCGTATTCCTCCCTGCATTCCGGGCAGGCCGCCGTCTGGCGGAAATACTGGACCCGGGTGACCTGCATCGGCGTGATCCTGAATTCCTCCCTTGCCATTTCCTCGCCAATAACCTTCATTCGCGAACCGCAGATCTGACAGGTGAGCTCGTCATCGGAAAGGGGGATGATCACTTTTTCCGTTTCCATGTTGGAAAAGATGTCCTTCCTTTTGGGCCTTGCTTTTCTGTCCGGCTTTTCCTCCGGGATGCTGCCTGCCAGCGCCTCATCCGGGGCGGGCGGCGTAGCCCCACCGCCGGCGGGGGTTCCTGCCCGGGGCAGGGATGTATCGCCCCATATGTTCCCAAACAGGTCGATCTGTCCCGGGATGGGGAGGGTTTCCCTGGATCTTCCAAACAGTTTCCGCATAAGCTACTCTACGGATTCGGAAAAGTTCGTGACCTGCTTTGTGAGTTCCACGATGGTTTCGTCTTGCTGCCTGCAACGCGCAAAAAGCTCTTCCCTGGAGCTGTTTTCATCCAGGGCCGGCATGGCCTCCGGTATGATTATGTTTGTTTTGAAGGACTGTTTCGCCGCCATCGCCCATCCACCTTTCCACTTCTTTTTATGCCTTATTATAGCATATAAAGCCCATTCAGGCGAATTGGAGGTAGCCAGGCCTCCCGTCATTTTGTATAGAGGATACGCCTCTCTGCCCGGGCACTGGATGACCGCCGCCCTGAAGGCGAAATAAAAACGGCATCCGCATCCCCGCCACCCCATCCTGCCACAGGAGGGGCGAGATGGGCATCATTTGCCTTTGTGTGATTGGGGGAGTCGGGGCGGGGAAATGCAGGGAAAATTTCAGCGTTTTGCACAATTTCAGAACTGTCTGCCGCCGCTGCCCGCCCTGAGCGCCCTGGGCTGGTCAATGGACAGGCCTTCGAGAAGCCAGCGGAATTCCTGCCGCGTGAGCGGCCTTGCCTCCGATGCGCTCCTGGGCCATTGAAGGCTGCCGCAGTCGAGCCTCTTGTAGTAATCCTCATGCCCCGCCCGCGTGGCGCCACAATGAATGAAACAAGGAGAGGGGCAAGTTTCGTGAAGGATCCAATCCGAACTTTTTGTGCTATAATAAGCAATAACGGCAAAAATCGATTGTTCGTTTTGGGTCTTTTAACCCGCATAGTAAATTGATTTCAGGCATCCTCATTTGCACCACCATCTGTCTAGCCATCCGTGGCAAAAGGACGTACAGTAAAATAACAAGCGACAGGATGCCGTGCCGTAAAATCTTATCCAGGAGGTGGCATTTATGGAAAGAGTTTACGACATTTGTTGTGGTATCGACGTGCACAAAAAGCTCATCGTAGCCTGCCTGAAAAAAGGCAACCGGCAGGAGATACGGGACTTCGGTGCAACGACCAGGGAACTGCTGTCCCTGGCTGACTGGCTGAAATCAAGCAAGTGCGAGATGGCAGCCATGGAAAGTACGGGATCCTACTGGAAGCCACTTTACAACATCCTTGAGGCTTCGGAGATCCCCGCCATGGTGGTGAACGCCCACCACATGAAGAACGTTCTGGGCAGGAAGACAGACGTCAAGGACGCGGAGTGGATTGCCGACCTGCTGCGGCACGGCCTTCTGCAGGCGAGCTACATCCCAGACAAGGGCCAACGCGAGCTCAGGGAGCTTGTCCGGTACCGCAAGAGCCTTGTCGGAGAGCGCAACTGGGAACTCAACCGTCTTCAGAAGATGCTGGAAGGCGCAAACATCAAGATTTCCGGTACCATTACAGACATCAACGGCATGAGCGCGAGGAACATCCTGGAGCTCATCCTTGACGGCGTGAAGATCGACTCAAAAAAATACGACGAGCTTTACAAGAAGAAGGTTATCGCGCATAACCTCAAGGCCAGCAAGGAGCAGATCATCGACGATCTGGAGGGTGTCATTTCCGATCTTCAGAAGAAGATGATGCGTGTCCTCCTCAGCCATTTGGACGAGGTTAATGCCCACATAGCCGAACTCGATGCGGACATTGAGTCCTTCATGACACCGGATGAAAAGCAAGCAGTAGAGGCCATCCAGGATCTCCCCGGTATCGGCAAGACAGGCGCACAGGAAATCATATCTGTCATCGGGACGGACATGAACCGTTTCCCTACTGACGGGCACATCTCATCATAGGCGGGGCTGTGTCCGGGAAACAACGAAAGCGCCCATAAGCGGAGGTCTGGCAAGACGAGAAAGGGGAATGCCATGCTTCGATCCACCTTGGTGATATGCGCCCATTCCGCCGTAAGGAACAAAAGCTCCTACTTTTATGCTCAGTTTACAAAGATCAGCGCCCACCGTGGCAAAAAGCGTGCCTATGTTGCTATTGCCCATTCCATGCTGGTCGCTATCTACCACATCCTCAAAGACGGTGTGGCCTTCGAGGATCTGGGAGCAGACTACTATAACAAATTCAACAAGGAACGAAAGATAGCTGCGTATTTGAAGAAACTGAAAGCGCTTGGCTGGGAAGAGCCTGTTGTTGCCGCATAGCTTATCCCTTTCAAGCTGAATATGCACGAAAGATACTGCTTTTCAGGCAGGTCTGGTTTGTGTACGCTTTTTTCAAAATTCACAAAAGTGTGTTTCACAGTAAAGGACAAAGCCGGTCTTGTCATAATGCAATGCCTTGATCCGGTCGCATCGTTTCCCACAGAAAAGAAAAAGGGAATTGGAATAGGGGTCAAGATTGTAGCTGTCACGCACAATGGACATCAGGCCATCTATGCTTTTCCTCCTGTCGGTGCAGCCTGTGACAAGGTATATTTTCGCTACACCCGACAGGTCGCCTGACATAAGCCCCCCAGTGCCATGATGACGCTGCGGATGGAGCTTTCCCGGGCATCGGAAGGGATGGTCACAGTCATTCCGTGGCATTCGATACGGATGTCGGAATCTGGACACGGCCCGTATCCCATTTCCTTGAACGCATCCTGAACTGTTGAATTGCCATTTTCAATGCGCAACGGAACGATTTCCTGCTTTACGCCACGGGCTTCCACGATTGGCCTTTCGGGAACCAGGCCTTCCTGTTCCCGCAGTTTCCTCAAGTGATAGTAGAATGTCGATCTTGATATGCGTCTTTTTGCGCACCATTCCTTGTCGCTGAGTTCGCTGGCCCTGCATTCAAGGATGATCGCTTTCCATTCCTCGTTACTTCTACTGGTCTGCATGGTATAATTGCCTTCGTCATGATTTATCCTTGCTTTTTGATGATATATGGCTGCAAAAAAGAATGAAGAAGATTGATGAGAAATCTATGATTTGAAAACTGAATGAAAAGAAAACAGACAGGAGCCATGCTTGTTCATCAACATGAGTGATTAGTATTACTGGCATAGATTATATATTTTTTGGAAAAATCATGACAATTTATCGCTTACGATTATTTGACAGTTACGGTGTCGAGACGATCCGTCTTCTTTTTTGGCGCCCCCGCAATTGAAGAGTTGATGATGGTAGGTATCCTTTCCCACGCAAGGGTCACGGGGGTATGGTACTGAGCCGTGCTCTCAAGGACATAATGATTAGGCAGGGATATGTCAACGGGGGGATCGGAATTCGCGCGGAGTTGCTCCTGGCACCATAGCTTTGCGTTGACAAGAGATTTCCAGTCCGTGTCGAAAGTCTTGAATACGGATCTGACGTTGGTTCCCGTTTGACATTCTCAAGCTTGATTCGGCAGGAAGGGTAGCTTCTTGCATGAATCTACCAAGAGGGCGGCATGTGTGAGAGAACTATTTACTCCGTAGTATAAATCTCTGGTAATGGGATATACCAAATAAAAGCAAATGGAGGCAGTGTGTATATGTCTGGAGATGTGCTTGTTTCGGTAATAATCCCGGTTTATAACGTTAAGGAATACTTGCGTGAGGCCATTAATAGTGTCATTAATCAGACATATATAAATCTTGAAATAATCATTATTGATGACGGTTCGACGGATGGTTCGGGTGCAATTTGCGATGAGTATGATGATTTGAGGATAAAAGTATTTCATCAGCCAAACGGAGGATTGAGCAATGCCAGAAACACAGGACTTAATAATATGTCTGGAGACATCGTTGCATTTCTTGATTCCGATGACTATTTATATCCGCATATGATTCAAACAATGATTGATGAGTTACGAAAAAAAAATGCCGATATTGTTATCTGTAATTTTGACTGGGAGGGACGAAAAAGTTCTCAACATCCAGGGCTCTATTCATCTATATCCGCACTCAAGCAACTTGTCAAAGGTAGGCTTGAGACTGCGGTATGGAATAAGATTTATAAGGCTGAATTGTGGAAGGACATTCGGTTTCCGAAAGGTCACGTGTTTGAGGGAACACGTACGACGTATAAGCTAATTGAAAAAGCAAAAAGTATATGGATTATATCGGATAGGCTGATGTTTCACAGAATACGACCGGGAAGTATCACGCAAACAAGATCAATTAATAATGAAAAGGATAAATTGCTGGCAGCTCACGAATTTGAAGTATATGTTCGTTCAAAAACACCGGAAATATTTACAAAAGAAGAACTTGACAGATATCTTGAAAGACGATTTCTGGGAAACATAATTATGTGGGCTATAATGATTGATGTGAGTCCGACTTTTTCAGATGAATTGTGCAATATTATTATTTTGCAGAATCGGATGGGAATTTGTCGGAGCATGACAACAAAACTGATTTACTGGATTTTCAAAATTCATCCTCGGTTCTGTAAGTTACTCGTTTGGTTGTATTTGAGATGGAGGCATAATGTGTTCAAATTGTCTAGGTGAATGAAATCGAGCAACCTAGACACGTTGCCGCCCGAGGCTTTCGGAAAGCGAATTCAGACAAAAGTTGGCAGCATTAGCGGAGAATGCCACATAGACACATAGTGGGGATTACAATAGGCAACCTTGCAAGACAAAACACAGATAAAGGCGGTCTATTTCTGGAAACCATAAATGAGTGAACTTGATATTATTTATAACCCGAATCAGTGAAATCGAATATTTTCCTTAATCAGTGAAATTCAAACAATGTTTTTATCAAAAATCAAATAAAAACTCATACTTCGCAGACCAAAATGTATGAAAAAGTACGATAATTCCAATGGTTTTAAGCCCATAATTGCATTTACGCCGACGCCGGTAACCGAAAACGAGCCTTCCATGACTCCGGCAGTTCATCGATGAACTCTACAAGCAGATGATTCATTTGTTCCTCTGTAACATTGAAACATTTACGTACTGCATTCAAAAGTGCATCCACGATGATTACGATGGCCGTATCCATCATGGAGTTGACGACTTCTCTTTGAACCTGATAAAACAGATCTTCAATAGTTCGGTTATCTCCGTGCTGGAACCGGGCGAGTTCCAGGATCATGTACCGTAAGGCTATAATTACCATATGTGATGTAATCGCATCATAGCTGGTGCTGTGACATTCTGTCCGCAGTTTCAAGAAACTTTTGGCTATATGAAAATAGGTCTCGATTTTCCAACGCAGCGTATAGTAGCGTAAGATATCTTCCTCAGACAGGGACGTATCCGTACAGATAAAGCAGACCCAGTCCTTTTTGTTGCTGCGATTGCGGGCATATATAAGCTTGACGGGAATAGACTTGCCCTTTCCATTTGTGGCGAATGCCCTTACCGATAACAGATATTTTGAACGCCCGCAGCGCTTCTTGTTTCGGCTGTAGATCTCCTTTATGTTCAGCATTGCCAGTGAATCGGTTTTTGGATCGATGACAAGGTATTTGGTGCTGTTTTTCTTGATCATTGCAATGACATCCGTCCCGATGTTCTTCAAATCGATCAGTTGGGCAGGATTTGAGAACCATGTATCGAAGAGTATGGAATCAAATGGGATTCCAACAGTGCGTGCATCCTTCACCATGCGGAGGACGGTATCGGTACCCTTTTCCTTTGCGCGGGCTTTGCGCCTGCCCGAGATGGTTCTCTTATCAACGGGGGTGTCGGGACCAATCATGAGGTCCTTGTTTCTGGTTGTAAGCAGTGTCTGTGCAAAGGGAATGTTCATCTCACTGTTTGTCCACGTACCCGTCATCATACGGAATCCGATACGGTTCTTGTGGTCAACATGATCATGAACAAAACCGCACAGCTCGGTTCCCTTGCCACGGCGCCGCTGGTACATCGAATCATCGAAGATCAGTGCGCGTTTATGTTTATCATCGGTCTGAGACTCGATATCAAGGATCAGGGTAAGCGTCCGATAGATACCCATATATGCAAGAGGGGACTTTTCTTCTATAATAGTGTCAATACTGCTGGGAAGGAGGTTTTAGGTATCTCATTGAAGCAGGGAGCTTCAATGGAGGCAAACTTGCATAGGAGGGAACATCTATATAATCATTGAAGAAAATCATTCAAAGAAGAAC
Organism: uncultured Oribacterium sp.; assembly: GCA_946413525.1. Lineage (GTDB taxonomy): Bacteria > Bacillota > Clostridia > Lachnospirales > Lachnospiraceae > Oribacterium. The sequence continues at coordinate 23,156 of CAMKKZ010000037.1, read as the reverse complement.
TGAATAGAGATGGAAGACAGAGGCAAAAAAGGAATGAAAGCGATGCTTACGAAGGTGGAGGCAGGAAGTGGAAGATATTATAAAGATGGAAAGAAACGAAGGGGAAGGGAGTGAGGCCTCCTTCGTGGAAATCCCAATGACCGAAGAGAATGGAGGCGCAGAAGGGAAATATCAGATTGCGGGGCTTCGAACATCAGGTGTTCAGAATGCGGGGACAGAAAGGAAGCCCGTGAGAAGGCGGCGAAGGGAAAAGAGAGCCGGGGATCCAGCAGCTTTCCAGGGCCTGGGGCAGGATCAGGAACAGAATCCCAAAATAAGGATACAGGCAGGAAACATCAACCTTTATATATATGATGGGATACAGGAATCCGCGCTCCATACAGTCATGAAGGCGGTGATGGGCTATGCTTAAAGAGGCCTGCGGCGTAAAAAAGCTTGTCATAAGGACCGGGAAGACCGACCTGAGGCTTGGGATCGACCGTCTTTGTTCCATAATAAGAAGCGAATGCGGCTTAAACCCAATGGAGGAAGGAGTCCTCTACCTGTTCTGCGGGACACGGAACGACCGACTGAAAGGGCTGGTCTTTGAGGGGGACGGACATGTCCTCCTGACAAAGAGGCTGCTGAAAGGGATGGAGTTCCAATGGCCGAGGAGCAGGAGGCAGGCGCTGGAGATCCCCGCTGAAACATACATGGATCTGATGGATGGCTGCGAGATCGAGTCAAGCCTCATGTATAATGACAATGAAGCGGAAAGCGCGGAAAGGAACATCGAGGCCAGCCTGGGAGGCACGATGCTCCCGGAGGATATCATGACGTCTTCCGCCGCGGAAGTAACGAAGGCCGGTGCCGAGGGGGAAAACGGACTGATACACATCCGGACAGAAGCCGTTGGACGGATGGATGTGGACGGGCATGACATGGAGGCGCATGGCAGCCGCGCCAGTGTGGGATTCCCGGGAATCCCGTATCAGGATATTTGGAATAATCCGGCGGCAGGGGATTGGCCGGGGTTCGTCGGGAATGAGGCCGGCGGGCAGCCATGCAGCATGATGCAGACGTAAAATGCGGATATTCCGGGCCGGGCAGGCGAGGAAAAAGAAAAATAGCAGAAACCGCTCAAAAAGCACGCCAAGGTATTGCATAATCATGAAAAGTGTGGTACATATGTATAAAAACATAAGCAATATCATCTTGCGTGGGGCGGGATCAGACAGGAGGACCGATTGGGCTTGATCTATCGCGAGTTCCCTAACAGGGGCGTGACGTATGTATACTCAAATGACGCGCACTATGATCCTGAAAAGAAACAGTCCCGATCAAAAAGGAAGCTTATCGGAAAGCTCGACCCGGAAACCGGGGAGATCATCCCGACGGGGAAGCAGGGCCGCAAAAAGCGGGCCGGGGCGGAAGAAGGGATGACGCCGGAGGGCATGAAGGAAAGGCTGGAGAGGCAGGGGAAGGAGATCGAGCTCCTCAAAAACCGCGTAAGCATCCTTGAAAAGGACAATGAAAAGCTCCGCGCCGACAGGGACAAGGCCAGGGCCGCGCTCAAAGAGCAGAGGAGGGAGCTGGCCGAGGTGGTGGAGGGCGCCGCGTCAGTGACAAGGAGGATGAGGGAGATCCTGTCGCTGAGGTGACGCCCGGGAGAAAGCGGGGTGCGCCTCATGGCCGCGAGGACGAGGGAACAGGAGCTCCGGGACATCCGGGGGCTCCGTGGGAAGCCAGACACCATAGAGCGGATGTATATGGGCCTCTACGATGAGAAGGTGAGGCTTGAATTTGTCGTCCGGGAATATGAGCGGCAGCTGGCGGAACAGGACAAGGACGTCCTCCTGTACAGGAACAAATATAATGAGCCGATTTGCCCCGCCATTGGGCGGTTCGCTATGTCAGATCATAAAGTAGGTATTATGAAAGACAAACCATGCATCATGAATGCGGGAAGAAAAACGTAACAAAAGCTGAAAAAAATGGAAGATGAAAGGGCCTGCGGGTTATAGGCCGCAGGCGGAATTGAAGCGGTGTTTCCCTAAAGAAGACGGATAACGCCTAAAAGTGCTCCCCCCTCGTGGAGGGCTTTTTTTGGATGCAGAGATTGTATGACACGTCGTTGTTCTTCTTGAGGTACGGCTTCACATAAACCTGAAGGGAAACGTATTCGCCGAGGTCATGATACTCGGCGGGCGCATAATCATCCACGTAAAACTTGCGCTCATTGTTGTCGCTGAGGGTGTAGGTGACGATCTCGGTGGTGGGGTTGTCCCTGGGGACGTGGCGGCGTGTGCGGTCGATGATTATGCCGTTGAGCAGGAGCCCGTACGACCTTGGGGGCGGTGGGGCGATGTTCGGGATCTGGCCCTGATTTGGCCCTTGATTCGGATTTTGATTACGACCCATTCGGATTGCCTCCTTTTTTGAGTTCCTGATATAGAGTCCTGTATTTATGCTGGTTGTTCAGGAAGTCACGGATTGTGACGAAGAACTTCCTGCCCAGGCCTTTGACGGGGCCAAGCTCGCAGGCGAGGTAGGCACGAGCCACCTGTGAAGTGGTGGCGATCCCGTTCTCCTCGAGTATGCGGACGTATCGCCTGAAGTCCGGATTGAGGAGGGGGAGTTCCGGGACGGGGATGTCAAAGACGTCGGCGGACTTCATGATATTGTACTTTTCGTAGGAGAACTCCTGGCCGGTCATCATCATGTAATACATGGCGACGACGAGCTTCCGCGCGACGGCGTTCGAGGCTTTCTTCCATTTGCCGGTCTGATGGTACAGGTTATGGCCCCATTGGCCGAAGAGTTCGGAGTGATTACGTATGAGGCGGTCGCCCGCGGAGGTGAGGGACTTGTGGAGCTCCTTGTTGCCGCCCCGCTTCACGGTGGAGGTCACGTGCTTCGCGCTCACCTTGAGGCTCGGATCCAGGCCGCAGTAGGCGGACAGGGCTTTGGCGTTGAAGAACCTGCGAGGCGTGATCACGTGGGCAAGGAAGGTGATGGCGGTCAGCTCGCCAATTTGCGGCGTGGACGCGAGGAGGCGCACCATGCCGGCGCCGTCCATGGTGCCGGAGCCCGTCTCCCAGGTCATGGAGAACGCCTTTTCACGAATGCGGGACCAAAGGCTTTCGGCGCGCTTTAGGGCGAGGTCATGCTTCCCGTACTCTTCGCGTATGATGGCGCGGACGCCATCCGGGATGCCGATGGGGCAGAGGCCGTCAATGGATGAGGGGTTTTCAGAAGCCTGGTCCTCTACGATGGCCCGGACGAAGGAGTTCCCGGTGACGCTGCCCTCCCGGCCGATGGTGAGCCCGAAACGGACGATGATGTTGTTGATGCGGTTGCTGGCGGAGGTGGCCTCCCGAACGTGACGGTTCCGTTCGGAAATCATGACGCGGAGCTCCTTTACGTCGGCGGAAGGGATGTAGGACCGGGGCCAGACGCCGGTGAGGTCATGGAGGGCCAGGAGCTTCGCGTCAAGAACATCGGTTTTTCTCTTCGATGCGCCCGCAATCGTGGGGTTGATGACGCTCGGCTGCCCTTCCCAGGCGAGGAGGATGGGCATGTGGTACGTGGATGTGGACTCGATGCAGTAATGGAACGGCGTTATGGACATGTCCGGGATCGGCTCGGAGCATGTTTCAATCACTTTCAGCACCCAGGATTTTGCGGCGACAAGGTCGTCCCAGTCGGTTGAAAATTCTTTTCGGTACTCGAAGAACTTCAGGCTGCGCTTCACATAGACGCTGACCTGGATGAACCTGGAGTGGCAGTCGATGCCGACGCCATAGGACTTGGTCTCCTGGACTTCGATTCCTTCCTCGAAAATGACGGTTTCGTTGTTTTTTGGCAAAAAAAATAAGGGGATGGAATATCCCGCACTCCTTTCTGTTATTGACTGAAGCGGTATTGACGGCCATGGATGCAGTGACACTATCAATATTATATATACGTGCATAGGTGTTATGCACACGATGCCTTATGATCACCACTGCCGGAAGCGGTATGGTGTAGACAAACCTCGTCTAGGTGTTCGCAAGACTACAAGACATAAGTCGCAGATACCGCGGGCCCAGGCTCAATCGAGAACGTTCGGGGACGTTAGTGAATGTGACGGGCTCAAGTGCATTAATGTTAATGCAAAATGGATTATATTATTAGAAAATCATAATGTCAATATCAATTTAATGCAAACTGGAGATATTAATGCGAAAAATGGTAAGGGAGTTGACAAAAGATCCTGTGGTATTGAGGATTATGGATCAGCTCAAGCTCCAAGGAAAGACAGAGAAGGAACTTGTAACCGGTCTGGGAATGTCAAATACTGCATTTTCATCTTGGAAGTTTGAAAATGTGAAGTCATATAGGAAGAAAATAACAGAAATTGCAAAGTTCCTTGGTGTATCGGAGGGATATCTTCTTTATGGAGTGGATGACTATATTAATCAGGAAACCATGAGTGGACTTGAGGTAGAGCTGGTAAAATTGTTTCGATCAATGGGGAACGAGGAACGAAAATGTTACCTCAAAATTGGTCAATTATTAATAAAATCAACAAAATATGATCGCATGTTGTTTGATGTATCAGAATGATTGAGTTAGGCACTTGCAATTACTGTGAATACATGAAAACCTACTTTATTAGATGAGGCGAAGGCCGGCATCGTGAAGCTGGAAAGGGCCGTGTCGGCATATGAGGCAGAGCTGCAGAGGCTGACGCGCTCGCTTGAGGCGCTGAAGGAAAAGTATCGGGAGGCGGTGTCCTTCATTAAGGAAAAGGACGGCGCGCTGAGGCAGGCGGAGTTCGAGCTCCTGGAGGCCAGGACCGCGCTGGAAATAGCCGGGGAGGCGCTGGCCCGGAAAAACAGGGAGTATGAGGAACTGCTGGAAAAATGCGGCGCCCTGTTCGAGGCTGGGCGGCAGGCCCAGGAAAAATATGAGCATGAAGCCGGCGTGAACCGGCATCTCGAGTCCGAGAAGGCGAGGCTGGAGGAAGAGAACGCCGCATTCAGGGGGCGGCTCGCGAACGACAAGAGGGAGATGTTCGGATCGCGGTCGGAGAAGACGGGGAACCTGATGGGCGGGCAGCCCGTGCAGGAGGATCCCACGGCGGAAGATGCTGCCTGCGCGGAGGAGGCCGGGGAGGAAGGGGCAACGGCCGGTCCCGGCAGAATCTTTTCCGCATCGTCTGCCACGGACGTGCTGGACGGCAGGATCGGGGGAAAGGCGAGGGCTCCCCGGAACGGCGGGAACCATAAGACCGACCCCTTCAAAAAGTTCAGGAATTTGGAGCAGGCCTGCCATTTCGAGCATGACGAGGGGAAGGAAGCAGACCCCAGGTACAGACTTATCCGCTACGAGGATCACTGGGAGCTGAGGGAGACGCGGCCCACATGCTATGTTTATCACATACTGACGCCCGTCTTTGAAGAAAGGACGCCGGAGGGCGCAAGGCTGGTCAGCGTGCCCATGAAAGTGAATCTCTGGCCCGGATCCTATGTGTCGTCGTCCCTCTTTTCAAGGGTCGTGACGGAGAAGTTCGTCCGCGGGGTGACCCTCTACAGCATGGAGGACGAATACAGGAGGCGCGGCATAGGGCTTTGCAGGGAGGCGATGTCCCGTTGGATCATCCATTTCTCGGAAAATGCCTTCAGGGAATTCTGCGACCACCTTGGGCGTGAGCTGGATGAGAGGTTCCTTGTGCAGCAAATGGATGAGACGTGGCTCACCCAGGTGCTGTGGTCCCGGGAGGACAGGGAGAAGGGGAAGAAGAATGGGGCAAAAGGCTTTTTGTGGGAGAGGATCTCCGGGGAGCTTTCGGACGGGCCGTCGATCGTGCTGTTCACCTACAGCAAGACAAGGGGCGTTGAGTTCCTGAAGGGGACGCTGAAAAACTTCGCGGGCTACCTGTTGAGCGACGCGTATGCGGCTTATTTCGCAATGGAGAAGATCAAGGGCCCCATCATGAAGACCGCGGTCTGCTGGATGCACTGCAGGAGGTATCTGGCCATCGCGATGATGGTCATCTGCACTGTGCTTAAAATGTGGGACGGGAAAACGGAGGAGGAGATCCTCGGGCAGCCATCAGTGAAGGCCCTGATGATATCCAACCGGATTTTTGAAGAGGATGCAAAGCTCAAGGGGCTTACGGCCGAGGAAAGGCATGACAGGCGGCAGGAAAGGGTGGCCCCCATAGTTGACGAGTTTTTCGAGCTCATAAACGGGCTGGATCTCGAGGATGAGGACATGTTCGAGGCCCTGAGGAAAGCCGTGGTCTATGCCAGGAACCAGGAGGCCAGGCTCAGGGTGTTCCTGGAGGATGGAGAGATCCCGATTGACAACGGGCACTGCGAGAGGCAGATCAAGCATGCCGCGAAGGTACGGAGGAGCTGCCTTTTCGCCTATACCGAGCTCGGCGCGGATGCGTTTGGCAGGTGCATGTCGATCGTACGGACCGCGATTGAGAACGGGGCGGATCCCTACTTCTATATCAAATTTATCATAGAGGAATACGCGAAGCTGGAGCAGGAGGCCGTCGCGGACAGGAGGGGATGGTTTGGCGACAGGATGCCCTGGTCGCCGGTGTACATTGAATGGGAGCAGAGGCAGAAGGCCGGCCATGTGGATGAGCGCGTGCCGGAATCCGAGATGCCGTCCGGGAACGTAAAAATAAGGTTCAAGGGAGAGCCGCCGGATGCGCTCCGCGCCCTCTCGACACGTGGGGGCGTGGCCCAAAATTTGAAAAGAAAGAAATTTATCTGAAAAGGTATTGAAAAAGACTGGAGATGGACGTTTCTGGTCTTTTCCAAGACCTTTTTTGTTTTGCCATAGCTGGGAAAGGTTGGAAATAATATTTGTTTCACAAAGGACGGGGCTGTATCGGACGCTTACAGTGAATGTACGGCTTCGTATATCGGAATATTACGGCGTATCAGAGGGATCAGAGGGTATTCAGGGGAGACAAACAGAGAATCCACAGTCGGTAAAACCTTATCCGAATATAGAGTATAACAGTTTTTTTCTTTTGGTGTTATAATGCTTATGACGAACGGAACTTAAACTGAGAAAAATTGAGAAAGATTACATTAACATAGCGTACAAAAATATGTTAAAAAAAACAGTTCCGGGATTTATGATGTGTTTCTGATCCCGTTTTATATCTTTACCTATGAGGCACATTTTAAGGCAATTGAAGGCAGCGGGGACAGGCTGAACGAATTGGAAAAAGTGTATGAGGATATTGCTGAACGCCTGGAATGGCTTGCAAGGGCTGGGGCTATCAACGAGTTTTATAAACGGACGATCATGGAGATGTCCGAGTTGGTGCTCGCAAGTATTGCCCGGAATTATGGAAAGATCAGGAAGGGGGTGGGGGCAATCATGGTGGGACAGATTCTGGATTATGAAGCCAAAAGGATTCTGAATGAAGGTCTTAAAAAAGGCATTAAAAGAGGGCTCAAAAAAGGACGCCAAAAGGGGCGTGAAGAAGGGCATAAAGAGGGACTTGAAAGGGGCATGCTGAGTACTCTTGCGGCTCTTGTGGAGGATGGAATCCTTTCCTTTCAGGATGCGGCGTTTCGCGCGGGGCTTTCGGAAAACGAATTCAGACAAAAGCTGGCAGAATTAGAGGATAATGCCACATAGATACAAATTGGGACTACAATAGGCAGTCTTCTCTACACATGGGGCGTGATAAAAACAATAAATTAATCTGACTTAAGAGGAAAAGCGCGTTAAAATTCGCCTTTTGAGCGGACAAATCCCTGTGGGATTTGCCAAATACGGTCATGAAACGCCTTGATGGCTTTTTATGACCTATATTTGTGAAATATGCGCCAATTCAACAAAGGATTTAGCGATGACTTTATCAAAGGAAGATGGACAACTGTACTATAGATTATGGCTGCCGCTGCTTGATTTTGTGAATAAGCAGTATGGTATTAATAGTAAACTGAAAAGTATCGCGACGGCAAATACACTGAATCCGACAGATGTGAAAGAGGTGGCGAATAAGCTGTGGTCCGATGTTAGAATAATTGATGACTATCTGAAGGATCGCGTTGAATTACCAGATGAATACAGGGAGATTATTCAAAGCTGGAAGAGGCGGATTCAGGGAATGTTTATGATGGAACGGCATTTGAAAAAGGGTACTATCTTTATTTCCATGGAAAATGAAGAGGTATATCAAGTTAGTGGTATTATATCTGCCTGCGAAGAAATGTTTTATGGAGCTCCAATGCCGCTAATGGTGGAGGCGACTTTTATGCCATTCCGGAATGTCATCATATCAGATGGCCTGGTGATGCCGTACAACATCATTGTTGGGGCCAATATGAAAAGGACATTCAAGGAGTTGTATATGGCTGCAAAAAAAAGCGGCCGGATTCGTCTGACGCTCTAGGAGAGCAGTTTGAGTGAGAAAAATCAGGACGTACAGAAATTTTCAAATGGAGCCGTATAGCCTGTGATACCGCAGCTGTTTGTCAGGAATTAAAATGGCCCAAAAACCACTTTAACAGAGGAAGGATTGCTGTTCATTTGAAATTTTTATGAATTATTTGTAAATTCCTGAGGGCGGACAAGGAGCGAAGCGCCCCTGATTGCATGCGTAATGCGGTTACCAAAGGTGACTGCGAATGGGGCGCTGAATAGTTATTTTGTTTTATCAAAACGGGCAAAGAGGCGGGACGCAGAGATGGTTTATCCTGCGTCCTTATGTTTTGTCAATATGGGCAGTCAGCCGGGTCTTATGACCCGGCTTTTGTTGTGATGGGAATGTCGTTTACGGCGATCAGATTGTCCTGTCAACCGTTAACCGAGAGCCGCATTAATAACTCATGTGTAATTTATACCCTGTACATACGTAATTTAGACCTTATACCTATACATTTCTAATATATCGGAGTTGTCACGGAGAGTGTTCATGTACGGAAAAAAAGGCCAGGAATACCCGGATATTTATTTTGAGCCCTGTTATGCGGCTTTATACGATAAGGAAGGCAGCAGGGCGGAGGAATTCAGATTTGAGAGTGAGTCCGGACTGATTACAAACCTCTTTGTGAAGAGGAAAATAGATATTTCCCAATTTGGAGGGATCCTGTGGGAAGCGGATGAGGCTGGCGGGGATGAACCGGATCTTTTGCATTGGGACGGACCGGATATTTCCACGGGGGATGGAAATGTGTATTACGACATTACGACTCCCTATGGCTACGGGGGACCTGTCGTGCATTATGCTTCGGACAGGGAAAGGCTCGTCAGGGACTATATGGAGGCGTTCCGGGAGTATGTCTCGAGGGAGAACATCGTCGCGGAATTCATAAGGTTCCATCCGGTCATTGGGAATGCGGCGGACTTCCGGGGGGCATATGACGTGCTGTTTGACCGCAAGACGGTGGGGACGAATCTGACCTTTCAGGACGTGATTGGAACCGAGTTCTCCCCTCATCGGAGGAGGGACATCCGCAGGATCCTCAGGAATCCCGACATCAGCTATTTTGTCGATGAACATCCGGAAACGCTGGACGACTTTATGGACATCTATTATTCCACCATGAAGAGGGACGGGGCTGATGAATATTATTATTTCAGGGAGGATTATTTCCGGAAAATGATGGCCGCGTTCCCGGAAAATGTCATTACCGGTAAGGTCATGCTGGGAGGAAAGCTGATCGCGATGGGGGTCTATTTCCGGTATGGTGACTTGCTGCACGCCCACCTTTCAGGCACTTTTTCGGAATATCTTTCTTATTCCCCGGCGTACATCCTGAAATACGCACTGGCGCTGTACGGGCATGAAAAGGGGTACAGGCTGATCCATTACGGAGGGGGGAGCAGCCGGGCAAGCGACAACGGGCTTTACCGTTTCAAGAAGGAGTTCGGCAGGAATACGGAGTTCGATTTCTGCATCGCGAAAAAGGTATGGAATGAGGAGGTTTACCGGAAATTATGCGAGGCCTCCGGCTCCGACATACGGTCCGATTTTTTCCCGGCGTACAGGAGCAGTCGGTAGTGTGCTGAAGTGTTGAATTGGATTACATTATCACCTGATTAATAATTCAACAGTCGGCAGGGGGGCTGAATCAGATTACATTATCTTCTGACATTAATAATTTGATATTACAAGATGAGAATATATAGAAATTATGTGAAACGTCTTCTGGACGTTTTTTTTGCGGCTGTTTCGCTGATTTTTTTAAGTCCGGTGCTTTTTGTCACGGCTCTTTTGGTGCGGGTGAAGCTGGGGAGCCCTGTGCTTTTCCGGCAGCCCAGGCCGGGCAGGGGGGAAAAGATTTTCCTCCTTTACAAGTTTCGCAGCATGACGGACAAAACGGGGGAGGACGGGCGGCTTCTATCGGATGCAGAGCGTTTGACTGCTTTCGGGAAGTTCCTGCGGAAGAGCAGTCTGGATGAGCTTCCGGAATTATTCAATATTCTGAAAGGGGACATGAGCATCGTGGGACCCCGGCCCCTCTCCATTTATTATCTTCCCCATTATCCTGAGCGTTTTCGGAGGCGCCATGACGTGAGGCCGGGGCTTACCGGGCTTGCGCAGGTGAATGGCAGGAACCGTCTGCCCTGGGACGATCGCCTTATGCTGGATGTCAGGTATGTTGATGAGCTGGGCTTTTTGATGGACGCGGGGATCGTCGTGGATACGGTTTTTAAGGTCCTGAGACGGGTGGATGTTTCGGTGCGGGGGACGACGAAGGTCAGTGATTATGGTCCTTACAGGATCCTGCAGGTGGAAGGGGACGGTGGACGGCAGTTGGACGGTATGACATATTCTGAAATCGGGAGCTATTTTTGGCTGGAGGATGGCGAGGGCGAAAGGTATAGCGAGAGCGGAAGGGACAGCGAGAATGGAAAAGACATTGAGGGCGGAAGGGACAGCGAGAATGGAAAAGACGTTGAGGGCGGAAGGGACAGTAAGAGTGGAAAAGACATAGAGAACGGAAGGGACAGCGAGAGTGGAAAAGACATAGAGAGCGGAAGGGACAGCGAGAGTGGAAAAGACATAGAGAGCGGAAGAAATGATGAGAAGGTAAGGCATAGCAGGGGTTATGAATGCAGTTTTGGCTACGGTTACCACTATAGCAATAATGCGGAGCTCTTTGAATGGCTTCCCGAGGCGGAAGACAGCTGTTTCACCTTTTCCGGGAGAAACGCGATTGACTTGGTTCTTCAGGATATATTAAACAGCGCGAATGATGAAGGGCTTTCAAATGTTACGAATGACGTACATGATGCGGCCTATTCAAATGGCGTGGATGATGAGGGGCATTTAAATGACGTGAATGATGTGGGGCATTCGAATAACGCTTATGATGTAGGGCGTTCAAATGACGCGAATGAAATGAATCATTCAAGTGGCGCAAATGATATAGATTTTTCAGATGGTAGGAATAAAAGTGCAAATAAAAGGACGAATATTCAGGATGGATTAAATGGCCGGAATGTCGTGAACGGGCTTCAAGGAGATGGGCTTCGAGGGAGCAGGCTTCAGGGAGACGGTCTTCGAGGTTTTCATAGACGTCGTATAAACCGGGTTTATGTGCCGTCCTACTGCTGTGTGTCCATGCTGCAGGCCTTTGTGGACAGGGGCATGAGGATTGAGTTCTATGATATCGGTTTCGAGGACGGGAAATTCACCTTTCGGATTCCCGGGGCGGACAGCCGTTCCGCTGTGCTCATCATGAGCTATTTCGGGCTGGACACGGAGGCGGAGCGGGAGGCGGTTAGGAAAAGTCATGAGATGGGAGCCGTGGTCATCGAGGATGTGTCCCATTCCCTTCTGAGGGGGGATGCGGCAGCGCCCGAAAGCGATTATGTTGTTGCAAGCCTTCGGAAATGGTTCCCGATTCCGGCTGGGGGCTGGGCCGGAAAAAGAAATGGTATGTTTTCGGAAAAGCCCGTACTGGACGGTAATGACGCGGTACGGGAGAAGATCAAAGCCATGCGGGAAAAATATGATTATCTCTTGGGGCGTGTCTCTTCGAAGGAAAACTTCCTCCTGGCAAGCGCGAAGTTTGAAAACGACCTGATTCATGTGGACCGGCGGCTTAAGATCGATGATGCTTCCATGGGAATATTGCAAAACCTGGGGAGATTGGAAGGAGAGGGTAGGAAGGGGCAGGTTGAAGCTCCTGGAATGGCCGAAGGAACCCATGAAATATCCGAAACGGCTGGAATGTTCGAAATGGCTGGGATATCCCAAAAGGCTGGAATTTCCGAAAAAGTTGGAATATCCGAAGCGTCTGAGGAATCCAAAGTGGCTGGGATATCTGAAATGTCTGGAATGTATAAAAGAACTGGGATATCCGAAATGTCTGGAATGGGTTCTGGAATAGATAATGTCGTAAGGAAAAGGCGGAGGAATGCGGACGCGCTCCTTGAGGGTCTCCGCGTCCTGGACGGCAGCTTTCTCTCATTACCCAGGGTGGATCTTTCAGTGGATGTGCCTTTGTTCCTGCCAGTGTTTCTGGAGAACGGGAGGCGTGATTTTCTGCGGGATTACCTTGTGAAAAGGGGCTTTTACTGCCCTGTGCACTGGCCGGAGGTCATGGGCGCGCCGGCAGGCGTCCGCAAGAATGAGCTGTCCCTGATTTGCGACCAGCGTTATACAGAAGGGGACATGAGGGCAATTGTGGAAGCCATTGTGGAGGCTGCCCGGGAGTGGGAGGAAGCTGCTTTGCCGGGTTGAATGATGAAGATAATGTTTGAGTTTTGGATGCTTTAATGTTTTAAAACTTTTTAATGTTTTAAAGTTTCTTAAGGAAATGCTGTTTTGATCAGTATATCCTTAGTGTTTTTGGGCATTAATGTTTTACAGTGCCGGCACGTTAATCAGGTGAGAAGATTCAGGCTTGCTGTCAGGGTGATCCGGGCAGTGAACATGGTATTTAAAGAATGCGGTGTCATGGTATTTAGGGATGCAATGTTATAATATTTTGGAATGCAATGTCATAGTATTTTAGGAAGGCGGTGTCATGGGAATGGATTTGAGTGGGAAGAGGCTGTTGATTCTGGGCGGCTCCAGGATTTCCTGCGAGATTGTCCGGCACGCGAGGGCCATGGGGATTGTCTGCGGGGTGACGGACTGGTATGCCCTGGAGAGGTCCCCGGCGAAGCGGATGGCGGACGAGGCGTATTATACCAGCACCAGTGACATTGAGGCCATGGTCAGCTTGATCAGGGAAAAGAATTTTGACGGGGTGATTACCGGCTTCACCGATTCCGTCCTCCCATATTACGCGGAAATCTGTGGGAAGGCCGGGCTTCCGGCGTATGGCACAAGGGAGCAGTTTGAGACCTTTATCGACAAGCGGAAATACAAGGCGTTGATGAGGCAGTTCCAGGTTCCGACTATTCCGGAATATTTCCTTACCCGGGATAATTTTGAAGAGGCGGCAGACGCAATAGAATATCCGGTGATCGTGAAGCCATCTGAAAGCAGCGGAGCCAGGGGCATCACGATCTGTCATTCCAGGGAGGAGCTGGCGGCTGCTCTGGATTTCGCGGCCAGGACCTCCGAGAGCAGCGAGACCGTCGTGGAGCGATACATTGACGGGCCCGAGGCGACGATCTTCTGGCTTTTCGTGGACGGGAATTATTACCTCATGATGCTTGGGAACCGCCATGTGAAGCATAATCAGGAGGGAGTCATCCCGCTGCCGGCAGGCTATACTTTCCCGTCCGCCGTGCAGCCTCTTTTTCTCAGGGAGGATGCCCCGAAGATGGAAGCCATGTTCCGCTCAATGGGCATCAGGAATGGCATGTTGTTCATGCAGTCGAAGATCCAGGATGGGCATTGCCTTGTGTATGATATCGGCTACCGGCTGACTGGAAGTCTGGAATACATTAACCTGAAGGCTGTCTGCGGGTATGACCCAATGGACATGCTTATCCGTTTCGCGCTGACCGGGGACATGGGGGAGCCTGAGATCGCGAAGAAGGCGGACCCGTATTTCGGCGGGAAGTATACCTATAATGTTTCCCTCCTCTGTCGGCCGGGGAAGATCGGGACGATTACCGGACTTCCGGAAATTGAAAGGTTGCCGGGCGTGATCCGGGCTGTGGTGGCTCACCCGGAGGGAGATGAGATTACCGAAAAGATGAAGGGGCTCCTTGCGCAGATTACGGTGCGCATCCTCGGGAAGGCGGACGATATTGATTCTATGAAGCGGGAAATGCTGGAGATCCAGAGGCTTGCTCATGTGATTTCGACGGATGGGGAGGAAATGATCCTCCCGGGACTTGAGGAATCGGATTTCGAAGGGACGGTCTATGTCCCTTCGGAAGGCAGATGAAGGAGCGCTGGCATTTTTTGCCTTCTTGCGTGAGGGGCATTATCCAGCCGGTTCATGATCTGCTTTCAGATTCTGACTTGATGCGGCAGGCATTGACGGCGCATTAGTGACACGCCAGCGGCTAGTGACACGCCAGCGGCACAAATGCAGTATAAAAGATTTACCTTTCATACTGCGCAAGTCGTTGTTCCAACGCCGCGATACGGGTCTGGAGATTTTGATTTGAGGAGAGCAGCTTCTGATTCGAGGAACGCAGTTCCTGGATGGTTGATTTAACTTTTGATTCGACTTTTCTTTTTTCATCTTCCCGTATTACTTCGGTACATGTGTCTATAATATCCAATAATCCTTCGCTGAGCTGAACCATGTATTTTTCTCCTTTCTATTTTCCGGCGCGGGCAAGCTGGGCAATGTAATCAGCGTACAGGGGGTCGTCTTTTCGCAAGCGGAAATCATCAATGAGTCTGCCAGCAAGTTCTTTATCATGAAAGACATCGGTCAGACTGCGCAGATAGAGATAGTCCTCAGGAGGAAGCTTGCTGGTGACGATGATTCGAAGCGGGAAAGTTCCATCAGAATAATCATATATTCCCGGGCAGGGATTTGCAAGATACTTTTTCCCGAGATGTTTGAAAAGATTTCTCGGTTTACTGCTGCTGATGATTGATATTCAGCGTAACGTTTTTGGATGTGAGTTGGTTATTTTTCCAGTTTTCGTTGATATAGATTCCGGCATAGCCAATGAGCCGGTAATAACTTTGGATGGTGGCGCTGGATTTCAGACCTTTGATTTCAAAGATATTGCTGTCCCGGAAATGGGAGGCGATTGTTTTGCTGATGGGCTCCGGAGATTTCTTCCTGACAACGATTAGGTCGATGCGGTAGGACCCCTTTCCGAGCGAATGCTCTGTTTCATATTCAAGTATGTTCTGGTAATCTCTGAGGTCAATCTTCAATGCGTTGACTGTGGCGATGTGCCAGTTTACTTTCTTTTTCTTTTTTGCTTTTTGTCCATGAATTAGCATATTACTCTGAGTTTATTTAACGTGACTTCTTGACATATTCTTGCTGAACGAAATGATTTTGTGCTTGTAGTTCTCATTTGCCGGGATTCGAATTTTGCTTTTGAGAAAAACACGTGGCTGATGAGCTACAACGTGGAATTAAGCATAGCATATTTCTTTCGGACTGCATATACTCTATATTTCGATAAGGTATGCAGCAAAATATAAAAAATTTGAAAACATTGATAAAAGGGCTTTGTTGGTTGAGTAATAAGGGAGGCTCGGACAAAGCTTATGATGGGAGATGTTGCTGACCATCATGACGGGGATAATATTACGTAATGACATTATGGAGAATGGGTTGGGGGAATGATGCGGAAGATTGTGATTACCGGCGCTTCCGGCTTCCTGGGCAGCCGTCTGGCGGCAAGGCTTGGGGATATTTCGGATGAGCAATGCCTTTCCATATGGGCGTCTACCTCAAGGCCGGAGGCTCTGAGGGAATGTCTTGAAACGCAGGGAGTCCATGTTCTGTGGGAAGAAGGAATCGATGCGTCCATTTGCCGGAGTGATGCCCTGTTTGATTGCGTTCAGCGGGACGAAGGAATCAATGGGCCTGGCCATCGGTGTGGCGCTTTGACTGATCGGATTCCGTGGGAGGGCAAAAAGGGTACTCAAAGGGAGAAGGCGGGCCTGCGGGTCATCCATAAGGATTCACTCATTGCCAGTGGGGCATGGGGGGTTCAAGCCGGGATTGGAGCAAATGCGGGGGGGAGCATGGCCTGCAGCAGGGCAGAGGTAATCCTCCGGGACGCCATTCTTGTAAACTGCGCCTATCCCAGGAATGCCTCCGGCGCTTCCGTTGCCGAAGGCCTTGAATATACAAGGGATCTGTTTGAAAGCGCGGTACGCTTTGGGGCGAAAGCCATTATCAATATTTCCTCTCAAAGCGTTTATTCCGGAAAACGGAAGGAAGCGGCCGCGGAGGATACCGCGCTTTGCCTGGAGTCAGGCTATGCCATAGGGAAGTATGCGGTGGAGCTGATGCTGGAGGGGATTTGCCATAGAGAACAAATTTGTCCCGCAGGCGTTTCACTATGTCAGAACGCAGAGCTGCCAAAACCTACTCTGATAGATGAGTCGATTTATCCCGCAGATGGTTTGCTATGTCAGAATTCAGAACAGACAAAACCTGCTCTGATAGATGGGGGAATGTCCTTATCGGGAAGTGCAGTAGTATCGGGGAATGTAGGCCTATCGGCGGGCTATGCTTCCTTTTCAGGCAATACTGCTTGTTTGCGGAATGTATCTCTTCCATCTGGTACGGCTTTCACGAGTATCCGGCTGGCTAGCCTTATTGGTCCCGGCTTCGAGCAACGTATTGTTAATCGCTTTGTGAAGCAGGCTCTGGAGCGTGGCAGGATCAGCGTGAAGAAGAACCGGCAGCGCTTTGGATTCCTGGACGTTGATGACGCCGCCAGCGCCATCCTGCGGATGCTGATGTCAGAGCGTGGCACTGGCGTTAAAGGTATAAGCGGCGCTGGCATAAGTGGTACTGGTATGAGCAGCGCTGGCATGAAAGGTGCAGGGGTTATTGACGCAGGGAATTATCCTGCGGAAAGGGGTTGTTTTGCCTGGAAACCGGTCTATAACCTGGGACCTTCCCGCGCATATAGCTTGCCGCAGATAGCGGAGAAGATAAAAGAGGTATTCTGGTCTGTCAGGGACCAACAGATTGTAATTGATCTGTCCGACGGGGATGAGGAAGGAAGCTCGGAGCTTGATTCCTCGCTCTTTCAGAGGGATTTTGGCTTTCGGCCTTCCGTGACATTGGAAGAGAGCATTGAGAAAATTTTAGAAAGTTATTCGGAGGCATGGTGAGATGGCTTTGAACAGGAATTTGGCGTACATTATCAGAAAATATATGCCGGACATCCCTTTCGTTAACAACAGGCTGGCTGAGAAAAGAATTAATGGATTCAGGAAGCTTTTTATTCCGGAGAGCTCCGTGAAGGAAGGAGAGAAGAATCCATCAAGGATACCGGAAATTGTTGCACGATTTGAAAAGGAACGGGTGGTCTGGATAAAATCGCTCACTGAAAGCTTTGATATATATCTGAAAGCGGCGGGCATCCGCTTTTCATCCGATGAATATGTGAAGCGGCGAATCAGCATGCTTTTTCACTGCCTTGCTTATGGTTTTGCTCCGGATGAGTATATTTATTACAGGCTGGACGAGCGTACTCTGGAAGAGAAGAGAGCTTACGTGGCCGATTTGGAGAGAAAAATCATGCAATATCTGATGAGCAATTTTAGGGATTTGCAATATGTGTTTGACAAAGCAGCAACGTATGAAAAGTTCGGAAAGTTTTTCAAGAGGGATGAAATCAGCGTTTCCTCCCGTAAGGATTTCGGCAAATTTGAAGCTTTTGCAAAAAAGCATGATTACCTTGTAATCAAGCAGGTCTCATCTTCTTGTGGTCGTGGGATCAGCTTGGAAAAGTCGGATAGGGGGAATCTTGGGAAACAGTTTGAGAGCATTCTGGCACGGGGAAGATGTTCAATTGAAGAGCGGATTGTCCAGGCGGATATCATGGCTCGATTTAATACGTCATCGGTAAATACCCTGCGCGTCATTATGTTCCGTACGAAGCATGGAATTAAGATCGGACCTTGCTTTTTCAGGACGGGGCATGCCGGATCTTTTGTGGACAATGCCGGATCTGGCGGCGTTTTTACGGGGGTTGATCGTCATACCGGCATCCTGGACAGCCATGGCGTGGATGAGTACCTGCATAGCTTTGAGATGCATCCTGACTCCGGGATCAGGTACAAGGGTTTTCAGCTTCCTTGCTGGGGCGAATGCATTGCGTTGGTGGAAGAAATGGCGTCCTTGGTTCCGAAACTTGGCTATGTCGGGTGGGATTTGGCCTATACCGATAAAGGCTGGGTTTTGGTAGAGGCAAATGGAGGCAGTCAGTTTGTATCACAGATTTGCTATGACAAAGGGTGCAAAGAGGAAGTGATGCAATACGTGGAGGACAGAATTACCACGCTGAGGATCTGAGGGCATCCGAGAGTATAAGATAGGAATGAGGTATAAATGCATTCTTTTTTGCTATTCACTCATAATTTAACTGGCTGGAAACAGATGATTTTGTATATGGTTTCGTGGCTGGATATAGGAGCTGCTAAAACCGCGTGCCAGTTTTGAATCGTCACAAACATTAAAGCAATCAAAGTCTTTTCTGACAGGAGCGCATTCTGATCCTCAGTTCATTTGTTTCGTGATAAGCTGGTGTTTATCGGTGGCAAAGTGACAAAGCTCTGCCATGCTGCCGGTTCGGTTTTTCCGGTGATCAGAGCAACAAAAAGCGCTTTTGCAAGGGGGATAGGATTATGGGAAAAACGGACTTTGTCATCTTGTGGGTGGACGGGGCGGATCCGGAATGGCTAGCTGAAAAAAGCAAATATGACGGAAATTCACAGGGGGCATCTTCCCATGCTTCCAGATTTCGCGACTGGGGGAACCTGAGGTATTGGTTCCGTGGGGTGGAAAAATATGCTCCGTGGGTGAATTCTATTTGCTTTGTCACCTGGGGTCATGTCCCTGCTTGGCTGAATGTAGGGCACCCTCTTCTCCGCGTCATCAGGCACCGGGACTTCATACCGGAAGAATACTTGCCAACCTTCAATTCCAATGCAATTGAGTTGAATCTACACAGGATTGAAGGTCTTTCGGAGCAGTTCGTTCTTTTTAATGATGATACATTTATAATCAATAAGGCTCCCGAAACGGATTTCTTTTTGAACGGAAAAATCTGTGATGAGTTCGTAATGAACCCAATTATCCCGCGATATGATATGCCGATTATCGGTCATACTTCCGTGAATAATGTAGCTGTTATAAATAAGTATTTCCGAAAAAAGGAAGTTATTCGGGAAATGCCTTTCCATGTTTTCAATCCAAAATATGGAGGGGGTTTATTCAGAAATGTCATGCTTTCTCCCTGGCCGCAGTTCATGGGTTTTTATAATCCTCATATTCCTCTGGCTCACCTTAAAAGTACTTTCAATGAGATATGGGAAAAAGAGAGGGGGCTTTTGGATGATACATGCAAAAACAGGTTCCGAAAGTATAATGACCTAAACCACTGGCTCATGCGTTATTGGAACCTTTGTAGCGGAAGGTTTCAGCCTAGGAAATCCGGCTTCGGGAAAATGTTTACCATCGGCGGTGACAATAGCCGCCTGTTATCCTATATCAAGCAGCAGAAGGGCAAAATGGTTTGCGTCAATGATTATTCCGGTATTTTTGATTTTGAAAAAGCGGTGAAAGAGGTCAACGGAGCTTTGGAATCTATCCTTCCGGAAAAGTCCTCTTTTGAATTGTGCGGACGGGGGAAAGAAGTTTGTGGTATCAGTAATTATTCCGGTGTATAACAGGGAAAGAACAATAGTGCGTTCTGTAAGGAGCGTCCTTGGCCAGAGCATAACGGATTTTGAGGTAATTGTGGTGGATGACTGCTCAGAGGATGCTTTGGAAAAAGAATTGAAAGCTATCAATGATGAGCGGCTTCGGTACATCAGGCTGAATCAAAGATCCGGTGCTTGCGTGGCCCGAAACAGGGGGGTGGCCGAAGCGGCTGGGGAGTACATAGCTTTTCAGGATAGTGATGATGAATGGTTTCCTGACAAGCTGGAAAAACAGATGAAGGCATTGGAAGAAAACGGGGCTGATATTTGCTTTTGCATGTTACGGAGACATTACGTCAGTGAATCAAATAATAATGACAATAATACAGAAGATTCCAAAAGTGGAAGAGTAGTATTATGGCCGGAAACGGCTCCAAAATCCAATACATTTATGGATCATGTTACATTAAGAAGAAAGTCCTACGCCAGTACACAGACAATTATCGCAAAAAGAGAGGTTTTTGACGAGGCACTGTTTGATCCCGGCGTGATTAAAAGCCAGGATTATGACTGGATGATTCGGGCAAGCAGGAATCATTGCGTTTATTTTCTGGCTGAAGCCTTGGTAGAGCAGTACTTGCAGCCGGATTCCATCAGTATGGGCGGTTACAGTAAGTTTGTTGATTCCAGGCTCTATCTCATAAAAAAATATGAAGATATTTGCAGGGAGGACAGGGAGTTTAAAATCCACCTTTTACGACAGCTTGCTCATTACAAATCCCTGGCTGGCATGGACGCTTCTAAAGAATATTCTGAACTGTTTTCCATGGAAAAAAGTTTCCATAATCTGCTTTGCATTCTGCTTTCCCGGATCGGCCTGATGAAAAAAATAAGGGCACATAGGTAAGGCCCCGAATATATCGGACACTGGGCTAATAGGAATTTCGAGGGGTATATGTTCGTTGTGGAATTTGTGGGATGTCCCGGAGCGGGAAAGTCTGCTTTATGTAAAAGCGTAATGAATGAATTTTCCAAAAGAGGTTATGCTGTTTCAAATATCCATAGGAGTGAATGTAGAGACGGGCGGCTTACCCGGTTGGCAATTCGCGCAGGAAGTTTTTTTTCCGGGAACATCAGGGGGTTGAGACGGGTTCTTAGTAAAAAAGAAGCTTTTTTCCAGGATCCGATGGCCAGGGTATGGGCGAATGATATATTGAAAGCAGCTTACAAGCTCGAAAGCAGGTCTGTGGAAAACCTGGATTTTGCCTTTTTTGAAGAAGGACCTGCTCAGTATGTGACTTCTATTGCTCATGATATCTTGCTTACGGAATCAGCGGAACCGCTGATGAAGGAAATGAATGAAGTTATTTATTCCCATGAAACGTTAATGATCCATGTTACTGCGGAAATGGATGAGCTCATAAGGAGAATACGGCACAGGGAAAGAAAGACAGATCGCTTTCTTCTTGAGAATGACAGTAAAATACAAAAGCTCTTGGAAATAAAGGAACAGAACATTGAATTTGTGTTGGAACGTCTGCATTTCAGAAAGCTATGGCATATTGAGAACAATGACTTTGAGAAAGCGGTGGCGCAAACCATGAGTTTCCTGCTGGAAGCAATCTGAAATTCAATCATGTCATAAGCATGAAATATCTTGTTGGCGTGATATTGAATTGTTTTATCACCAAATAAGAGTAATTAAAACCCACTCTGACAGGGGGAGAAAGAGAATGTCACATGTAATGGAACTCCTTTTTAGGGACTTTGAGGAAAATGGAATCCCATATCTTCATTTCAAGAGCAATACAAATCTTGACAGTAGTTTTGAAGGAAGGGGGGACTTTGACGTATTGGTAGATCCTATGTATATCGGGCAGGCGGAATCTGCCATAACTCGAGTCGGAGGCAAAAGGTTCAATCCTCCCCGTCTGGGCAGGTATCCTGGAGTGGACAATTGGATGATTTTTGATGGGGAAAGTGGCATCTTATATCATTTGCATCTGCATTACCAACTAGCCACCGGAAAGGCACTGGTAAAGGATTATGTCCTTCCGTGGAGAGAATTGCTTTTGCAATCCAGAGTGAAGGACGCGCGGTATGGCATATTCATAACGGATCCAAATCTTGAACTATTGATGCTGCTTGTCCGAATGGTACTGAAATCTACATTTAAGCAGCGTGTAAACGTAAGGCTGAAAAGCCTGTTGACTTTCCTGCCTATGGCTTCAGTATTGTTTCCATCCATGGAAAAGGAATTTGTAGACCTGAAAGCCCGGGCGTCAAAGGAGCAATTTCATACTTTTGCGGAGAAATGCGGGTTTTCGGCAGGGAATGCAGAAATGCTTTCAAGCATTGGGTTCGGAAATCGGATTGGACCAGGGGAATTTCTTCGAATCTCATCCTTGGTCAGGAGGACCATGCTGAACAATCGCCGCATGGGAGGGTTTCAGGCATCTGTTCTTTCGCTTTATTATACTATACGGAGGAAGGCTTGCTCCTTCGTGACAAGGCATACAGACAAATGTTTTTTGCTTAGGAAAGTTCATGATACAAAAGGTTTGATTGTGGCGTTTGTGGGGGTGGATGGATCCGGGAAAAGCACCATGACAAAAGAAATTCATAGTTGGCTTTGTCGGAAGATTGAATGTAAGCGTTTCTATATGGGGAGCGGGGATGGCAGGGTTCCGTTTTCAATGAAGCTTCTGAATACGTTTAAAAAATTGGAAAAGAAAAGGTGTGTTGAGAATGGGCTCTGTAATGATGCGGATATTAAAAAAAACAAGGATATCATTTATGGTACTATGGGAAAGAAGAGCGGTATACAGACGGTTTCACTTTTTAGACAGCCATTCGCTTTTATCCGCAGAATGATGAAAATGCTGGCTTTATATGATGTGCAGAACTCCAATTATAAAAAAATCAGGATAATGCAGCGCTACCGGCTGAATGGAGGAATTAGCCTGCTTGATAGGTATCCCCAGATTGAAATGAACGGTATGAACGATGGACCAAAAATCCTGGAATATGTGGACACCTTTGTTGAAAAAGGATGGGCCGCACACCTTATGGAGAAAGAGATGAGCCGGTTGGGAATTGTCAGGATAATAAAGCCGGATATTGTTTTCAGGCTGAATATAAGCGCCGAGACTTCAATGAAAAGGAAACCGGAGCAGCGGAATATCGAGCTTTTCAGAAAGAAGGTCAGCGATTTGGAAAAAATCACTTTTCAGGATGCGCCAATTATAGATATTGACGCCGAACAGCCCTACGAGGCAGAATTGCTTGAAGTAAAAAGGATGCTTTGGAGTTATATGTGAAGTGGTTGGCTCTGCAAGCTCTGGATAGGCATCAAACGGGATATAACCATGCATCCGCTGATTGTCAAGGTAGTTGTCAGTAATTCATGAAATTTTTACTACCTTTTTTG
>CAMKKZ010000036.1 GCA_946413525.1 uncultured Oribacterium sp. | reverse complement strand
AAGGCCGCCGTGGACAGCTATGGCCGGGAAGCTCTTGAAAAGACCATCCTGGATGCCATCGCACCTCTACAATAACTGAATGTTCATGGCGGAAAAGCAATATTGCCGCCATGTATTTGGTATATCATGCGCTGCACGCCGGAAAGCAGGCAAAGATTTGTCGATGCCTTATTCTTTGCCTATTCTCATCAATGGAAACAGGCGAATTGAATATGAGTATCCGCCCATACAGTTGGCGAAGACGATCGAGATTTCACTATTTCACTAAAAACGATGGCTTGGATCTGGACAGTATCGGATGTAAATCAGGCGGCTGTCAGCGGCATATTGCCATATAAACTGACACCAATTACCCCAATTCTGCCTTGAGAGCGATTATCTTCCATACAGATGGTAATTCCTCGTGCACTTGAAATTCGGCCCCTTAGAATCGAAAACTGGCTCGATCCATACCATATATTGATTGCAGAAATTACTTTTAATACTATATATCGTATGGTTTTTGGCCATTAAACTCCTCTGGTGTTTTTAGCAGATAAACAGCGACTCAATGCTGCCGGCACAACTTTGATGGCCGTGCCGGCATGTTTGTTTATAAGGATAGAACGACATTATGCAGGATGATTTCTTCTGCTCTGCTTCGTATGTTGTTCATTCTGCAGACCCATTCAAGGGGTTGAGTTTCCTTGAAATTCTCTTTGATGCCTTCCTGCGCTGCCATCTGCTCAACCAGCCTTTCCAGCATGCTTGTTGCTCTTTCATTGGCATCAGCCAGATGCCTGTAAAGTGTTCCGCTCAGGATGAGCCGCTCATACAGCCCCGGGTGTTCTGCCTCCAAATATTTCATATGCAGTCTTCCCCATTTTCCAATGGGACGGGATTCTTTATCATCAACTACCAAATCAGGATACAGTATGCCGTCATCACCAAGGGTGTAGGTACCACCAAGTTCTTCATACAGGGACTTCATCATCGTTTCCTCCTTCAAGTGTGGTCGTTTGGTGCTGTGAAATGGGTTTAGCACTACGGTTGACGACTTTGTCATGTTAAGGTTGGATGATTAGTTCCTTATGACAATGAATCTAAGCTTTCATAATTTTTTCCACCTGTACGGTTGCCATCCAAAGCGATATTTTGATACGGTTTACCGTAATCAAAATATCGCTTTGGATGAGCAACCTACCCCTAAATGAGCAAAACGATTTGCGAAGCAAATCTTTAAGCACGCGAAGCGGGCGGTTTTGCGAATTTAGGGGTATTCAGAATGGCCTTTAGGCCATTCAACCGTACAGGTGGAATTTTTTGTGAGGCGGGGCTCCATGACATGACTGGAAGCGGGAAAGCCCTGCGTTGTCCCGTATCTGAAAAGAAATGTTCTCCCATGATATTCCGAATCGGCATATCACGATATTCACTTTATTCATTTGCGATATCATTCCCCGGCGCATACAATAGGGCTGTGAGGTAAGGCAGATGGAGATAAAAACACTGATTGACGATCTTGCCGATAATGGGTGCCGCATGGAGGATGCCGCAAGGGCAAGGACGCTTTATGAGAGCGGGGATATGGATGCGCTTGTCAGACATCTTCGCAAATGCAGGTGCGATCTGGTGGAAGTGATGCACGACAGCCAGAGGAAGGTTGACCGGATGGACTGTCTGATAAGAAGGACGCTAAAGGAAGCGGGCAGACGGTCATAACATGAGGAGGAAGAGTAACATGATCAGGAAGGAAGAATTGAAACTGGTAACGGAATGGGACAAGACATTTCCGAAAAGCGACAAGGTGGATCACAGCAAAGTGACCTTTGTCAATCGTTACGGCATTACGCTTGCCGCGGATATGTATGTGCCGAAGAATGCTGACGGCAGGCTGCCGGCAATCGCCGTATGCGGACCGTTTGGGGCTGTCAAGGAGCAGTGCAGCGGTCTGTATGCCCAGACGATGGCGGAGAGGGGCTTCCTTACGATAGCCTTTGACCCATCATTTACGGGCGAGAGCGGGGGAAATGTAAGATTCATGGCGTCTCCCGATATTAATACGGAGGATTTCATGGCGGCAGTGGATTTCCTTTCCCTGAATGACAGAGTGGATCCTGACAGGATCGGAATCATTGGTATCTGCGGATGGGGAGGATTGTCAATAAATGCCGCGGCTCTCGATACGAGGATCAAGGCGACGGTCTCCTCCACCATGTATGATATGACCAGGGTAAATGCCAAAGGGTATTTTGACAGCGAAGACAGTGAGGAAGCGCGTTTCGAAAAGAAGAAGGCGATGTGTGCCCAGAGGCTTGAGGATCTGAAAAACGGTGAATACAAGCTTGGAGGAGGCGTTGTTGACCCGCTTCCTGAGGACGCGCCCTTCTTCGTCAAGGACTATTATGATTATTACAAAACCAGTCGTGGTTATCATGCCCGAAGCCTTAATTCGAACGGCGGGTGGAACGTGATCGGATGCGAGTCCTTTGTGAACCAGCCGATCCTTAAGTACAGCAGTGAGATCCGCAGCGCGGTGCTTTTGATCCACGGGGAAAAGGCACATTCCTGCTATTTTTCCAGGGACGCTTACGCCGACATGACTAAGGACAGCAGGTACGCGGATAATAAAGAATTGATGATCATCCCGGACGCTGTTCACACGGATCTATATGACGGAGGGGATAAGAATTATATCCCGTTTGACAAGATAGAGAGCTTTATGAGAGAGTATTTGAAATAAAGGATTGCCCTATGAAAAAAAAGATTAGTGTCCTTTTGACGCTTGTAATGCTTCTCGTGATTACGGCCTGCGCGGGGGAGGCTTCCCCGGCGGAGCCGGAATCCGATGTGAAGAATGGGGCGGCCCATTCCGGGGAGAACGGCTCCGGCAGCGGGACAACGCGGGAGTCTCAGGATAATGGCTTTGGCAGCGGGGCAGCGCGGGAGTCTCAGGATAATGGCTTTGCCAGCGGGGCAATGCGGGAGTCTCAGGAGCATGGATTCAGCAGTGGGGCAATACAGGATTCCGAGGGACAGGGATCCGGCAGCGGGGTAATGCCTGAGCCCGGGGAGACTGTGGGTACCGAAGGAAAGAATGGCGGTTCGGAAGATGCCGCGGAAGAGAGAGCGGAAACGATGAATGAACTGATCTTGTCCATCGGAGACAAAACATTATCCGTGGATTGGGAAGATAATGAGAGCGTGGCCGCGCTGAAGGAGCTGGCTTCCGGATCCGGAATTCGGGTAGACTTGTCCATGTACGGCGGCTTTGAGCAGGTGGGAAGCCTGGGCGCTTCGCTCCCCAGAGAAGACCGTCAGACAACGACGAGTCCCGGGGACATTGTCCTCTATTCCGGAAATCAGATCGTGATATTTTACGGTTCCAATTCCTGGGCCTATACGAGGCTGGGAAGGATCACCGGGCTTAATGGGAAGGAGCTTGAGGATACGTTTGGAAACGGAGACGTCACGATCAGCCTGAAGGCAGGTTCGCGGAATCAGGCCTCAAACAGACGGCCGTTTGACTTTGAGAGTAAATCGGTCATGCTTAACAGCGGATATGTGATGCCGATCATGGGGCTTGGAACCTATTCGCTTGATCATGACAGTTGTGTGAACTCTGTGAAGGCATTGCTGCAAAATGGCGGCAGGCTGATAGATACGGCGTATATGTATGGGAACGAGGATGCCGTTGGGGAGGGCGTCCGTCAGGCCATGGAGGAGTACGGCATTCCCCGCGAAGAGATATTTGTGATAACGAAGATTTATCCCAGCCAGTTTGATGATCCTGCGACCGCTATAGACATGGCACTGGAAAAGCTTGATATCGGATACATCGACATGATGCTGCTGCACCATCCGGGAACGGGCGATGTGGAAGCGTATAAAACGATGGAAAAATATGTGGGAGAAGGGAAGATACGATCGCTCGGGCTGTCAAACTGGTATGTGAAAGAGCTGACAGAATTTCTGCCGCAGGTGAGCATTATGCCGGCGCTCGTGCAAAATGAGATCCATCCATATTATCAGGAACAGGAGGTCGTTCCGTTCATTCAGGAAAAAGGGATCGTGGTCCAGTGCTGGTATCCTCTGGGGGGACGGGGCCATACCTCGGAGCTGCTTGGAAATGAGACGATAAAATCAATCGCGGAGGCGCATGCTGTATCCCCGGCACAGGTGATTTTGAGATGGGATCTGCAAAGAGGCATTGTGGTGATTCCCGGTTCAGGCAATCCTGAGCATATCAGGGAGAACCTTGACCTTTTCGGATTTGAACTGACAGAAGAGGAAATGGAACGGATTTCCCTGCTTGACCGCAATGAAAAGCACGACTGGTATTGATAAGCCGATTTGCCCTTCAGGTGCTTCGCTGTGTCAGAACTCAGAGCAATCGAAACATACTTTGATAGATGAACTGATTTGTCCTGTAAGTGCCTCGCTGTGTCAGAACTCAGAGCAATCGAAACATACTTTGATAGATGAATTGATTTGTCCTGTAAGCGCCTCGCTGTGTCAGAACTCAGAGCGGTCAAAACCCGCTCTGCTGGATGAGCATAACTGGTGTTGGTGATATGCTTGATGCAGCCCGGTCCTTCAGTGCGCTTTTCACGGAATTGTTGTTTGATAGAGTGAACCGGCAGAGAATTGCTTTCTCTGCCGGTTTAATCTATCGAAAGTTGGCTGTTTTGAGAAAGCTGTTCGGTTGATAATTAGAGGACATGAATGGTTTTAGGAACATTCATGTCCTCTGCATAAAAAAATCTCTGCGATAAGTCCTGACTTTACGCCACGATAACATATCCATACTTCCAAAGCAATCGGAACATCATTAAAATGATACCTGCAGGAAAAGATAGAACGGAGGGGTTTTTATGAAAAGAACATTCATGTCCGTACCTGGCGAATCCCGCAGGGAATATGCCTTTACCCGCTTGCGGGTCGAGGCTGGCCACCCGGCAATGAGGGCTTGTCCGACCGAAGGGAGGATTTTGACGCGCTTTTCCTTAGAGCGCGTCAAAACCTATAGTTAATACCTTAGAGCGCGTCAAAACCTATAGTTTATACCTAGGAGCGCGTCAAAACCTATATTTAATACCTGGGTATAAAAATCCAGGTATTAAATATAGGTTTTGACGATGGATGAGGCAGAGTAGCTCCATTTGTCCTCGATGAAATTGACGTATTATGAGGCAATCAGCGAATATGAAATTTCATGAATCATGATTCTATTCGGCACCCTGTTCGATTATGTCCGGTTCCGGTGAGTTGAACGTTGTCCGCAGTTGCCTGATGAATCTTTCCGCGATAGGGGTAAGGGTCTGATAGCGGTTCCAGACGATATAGAGCCTAGTCTCCGCCTTTGGCGTCAGGGGACGAAATACAAGGCCGCTGCCATCAGAAGTGTCAATCAGATGCTCGAAAGTCAACAGGTATCCGAGTCCTTCCCTGGCAAAGACGGAGCCATTATAGGACAATCGGAAAGAGCCTTCCAGTTTCATTTCCGGGAATGATTCTCCTGCCCATTCCCTTATCTCTTTGTTCCAGGCCTGATCAGAGCAGAACATAGGCAGCCCGATCAGATCTTTTGGACGGATTGAATCTTTCTTTGCCAGTGTATCATTCTCCGGCATCACAACTCCCCACCTGTCGCTTTCGGGAAATTCGATGTACTCATATTTGCGCCTGTCCGGGTGTTCCGCAAGGACAAGGAAATCAAGGAGCCCGCTTCTAAGCTTGTCCGCGATCTGTTCGGTATCGCCGCTTGTAATGTGGTAGTGCAGGTTTGGGTAACGAGACTTAAGGTCTTTGATGGCCCTGGCAAGATATTTGATCTGGCAGGATTCAGCAAGCCCGAGGAAGAGGTCGCCGCCGGTGATGTCATCCAGGGAAACAAATTCCTGTTCAATCTTATCCGCCATGCTGACCAGGTCTTCCGCCCGGTTCCGAAGAAGGTTGCCTTCGTCAGTAAGGCGTATGCTGAAGCTGTGTCGGGTAAAGAGCTTCTTTCCCAATTCGTCCTCCAGGGATTTCAACTGCTTCGAAAGAGTGGGCTGCGTCACATGCAGGAGTTCCGCAGCGCGGGTCATATTTTCTTCCCTTGCGACGGCAAGGAAATATCTGAGAGTTTTTATTTCCATGAATCGGGTTCCTTTATGGAATGGATGGTTTTGAGGTTCGTTATGTCAGATTTCAAAGTGGAAAAAACCACTTGGATAGTTCAGCCTTATCGCTTGCGATACCGCTGCGATTAGTCAGGAATTAAAACGGTTCAAAAACCACTTTGATAGGGGAGGATAATGCCGCTTAAGAGAAAGCAGCCCGGAGAGGCGGTTCAAATTAGGGATTTCGAGAACAAGCTAATTTGAGCCAGTATTCTTCGGGCGGGAACAACGGAAAACGGCTTCATGGGAGCATAGACGCTCCTGTGAAGCCGTTTTCTTTATGTGTGTTTTAAACGAGACCTACATACACATGTGCTATTATCTCCGTGGTCATCATCATACCAAAGTATATTGAAAACCCTACCCGTAATGTAACCGTACAATCTATGATTGCCAGTAATTCTTAACGAAATCAACGATTCTGCTTCTATATACCTTGAAGCAAGCCTATCTTGCGCTACTTTGTTCAAGTCATTCAGATCCAATGAGTAATTTTGCTTCTTATTATAAACCAGTATCTCACTCCAAGTCTGGGTTTCTAATGCTTGAAGCTTTGGAAGTAACTCCGTCCAAATAAGAGTCCCGATATGATTCTGAGTGAATGCCCACATCTCCTGATTGGCATTTGCAAACGTCCACGCAGGTTTCTCTGAATAATATCGCTCAGGATCTCCACCCTGAGCGATAACCTTCCCTATGGGGACTTCTTTTTGTTTTACTTCTTTCTATTAGAGCCCGCCATAATATACCGCCATGCTCTCTTTTGTAATCACATTGTTACATTCAGTACCAGACGGAACGCCCTCTCGAGTCTTAATCCATGGATCCTCCATATGTGTCAACTGACTAAGCCATTGCGCGTTGTGCCCACCATAATGTTCCAAGACTCTATCTATGGTGTCTTTTTGGTTGTCAGACAAATCGCCTGTTCCACCAGTTTCATCACTGGCACTTACGGAGTATTTTCCTTGTGTTTTGAAAAACAACTCAGGACATACCGGACCGTTAGCCCATGCCTGGAAGTTTTCCTCAAATAAAGGAGAATCATCCCAAACAAGTGCCCATGCTTGAGAGTAATAGCACAGTTTCTGAAGCTTCATCGTTGACATAGGGCCAGACTGCTCTAAAATATATTTTGCTGTATCAAAAACATTTGCCATCATCACAGCCTCTTTTATAAACACTGTAGTATACCATATCCATCAGGCTCTGAACAGTAAAATAATTATAAATTTTTAGTGGCTGAAGTGAAAAGTTTATTTCCACTCTGATGGGGCCGAAGTGGATTTTAGTCTTTCACTTAATTCCACTTACACAAAAGTTGCGTTTAGCCTTCTTCACTTATGATACTGATGCACGGGTGGAGGAAAACGTACTTTTGGTGCCTCAACATGAGGGTGAAGTGGTGCGCTGGCATCAGGGAGTCCGAATGTTGGGAGGATTGTGGGAGCACGAAGTGCGGAACAATCCGTGAATCAACAGAAGGCGCCTTTTGGCGTTTTCATCATAGTATTGAATATCTGCGTGTTCCGCTATGATGCTGTCCCTCTATCAGGCCAAAGCAGCGCCAAGTGCTTTGCAGGCATTCACCGCATCATCGTCCGGTTCATTGTTCGCCGTCACACTTTCTGTCGCAAGAACCGCTCCGGCATTTCTGCAGCGTTCCTCCCAGTCTCTCATCCATTGTCCATCGCCCCATCCATAGGATCCAAACAAAGCGATCTTTTTTCCTGAAAGTGAGGCCTCCAGATCTGTAAACATCGGATCAAACTCTGACTCCTCCAGAACCTCTGCGCCCATAGCGGGACAACCAAACGCGACCGCATCATAAGCAGCAAGCTTCGCTGTGGAAAAATCAGAGGCTGTCAGCAATTCCGCTTCGGCACCAGCATCCCTGATCCCGCCCGCGACTGCTTCAGCCATCGCCTGCGTATTTCCTGTTCCACTCCAATACACTACTGCTACTTTTGCCATACCTTACCATCCTTTCTTAAATATCTTAAATATATTATAAACGAATTCGAAAATTCGTTTATCCGCGTCGGCTTCATGATAGTTCTGAATATCCCAACGGCAATTTTCTATCGGCCCTGCACCGATCAGACAATTTACCTTGCTGTTCCGAAGGGAAATAAGGAACGGCATCTTCTGTCGGTCCTGCACCGATCAGACCGCCCCGGAATGATCACAGGCTTTTAATGCAGCTGACTTTCTCAGGATGCTCCTGCTACCCTGTTCCGATCGTCAACTCCTCCAATGTCCGTCCCCGCTCCAATGCTTTGCGATAAATCTCTGTGCATTTTCTATATCTGGAAAATGTTTTTTCGGCTTCTTCACGATTTCCATAGACCTTCCAACAGCCGACGCACTTCACCCCCTCATAAGGGCTCCTCATAAAACCGCTCACATCCTCCGGCGGATATCCCAGAAAAAGCCCGATCTCATGAGGGAAATCCTCCTGTGACCGGATCCTCTTCAAAAGACTGGAAAGACAACGGATCTCGTCATTGACAGGGTATCCCTTCTCTTCCAATATCTTTATGGCTGCCGGAACGCTCAGATCCTTACGAAGCCGATCCGGGCGGTATAGATAGATCAATGTCCGTCGTTTTCCATATCGCATTGGAAGTGCTCTCAATCCCTTTTTGACCAGAATCCGATTCACACGCCGGATGTCCTCGTCGATATCTTTTCTTTCCCTGTACTCCACCGAAAAAAGGCTTCCTGCTTTCAATCCCGCAAGAACAGGAGAACAATTCTCCACAATGTGACGATCAGACATCTTTTTATTCCACCTCAAAGACACACAAATCAAGGCATAAATCCGCTTTCGCAGTCAAAGCAAAAGTCAATTAGCAGAAGCAAATGTTAGTCTTTCATAACTATAATTAGTGTTATCTAACCATTGCTTTAAAAAAAAGATACCTGCACGGCATCATCAACTTTAATTAAGTTAGCTTACACTAACATTATACATATTATCCATCGTTTGTCAAGGCTCTTTTGCGTAGCCGGTACTCCTGATTCAGACTGCTGAGGTGAAAAGTTTATTTCCACTCTGATGGGGTCGAAGTGGATTTTAGTCTTTCACTTAATAAACTGGTACCCAGATGATGGACAATGACTTGACAGTCAAAAGTACCCATCATCCGGGTACTTTTTTTATTGTGATTGGCAGGGAGAATGCTATGAGATT
Organism: uncultured Oribacterium sp.; assembly: GCA_946413525.1. Lineage (GTDB taxonomy): Bacteria > Bacillota > Clostridia > Lachnospirales > Lachnospiraceae > Oribacterium. The sequence continues at coordinate 27,796 of CAMKKZ010000036.1, read as the reverse complement.
TGTATACAACGAAAAGGAACTGATCAAAAACCCTTGTGTGCTCAAGGTCGATCAATGGAGGCTGGTACTAAAAACAGATTTTAAGATTGAACTGTTTGAGCTATGGCGGAACGGTGAGATGGATAGGATCGAACAGCGGCTTACCGAGAACGGACTTGTCCAAGGTGTTGTTGATTCGGATTTTGGAAAAACATTAATAACGTCATTTAAGAACTGCGGGTATCCTGCATACAAAAGTGAAGATTTTGCTATGTTTGGTTTGAGCACCTTTATTATAGCAAATTTAAAGAGCTTGTGCCTTTTTTTATATAGTATTTCTTGGTTTTATGCGGTTCTTAATAAGCTTTTAGTGTGCGAAGTATGAGTGATAAGTGAAGTTTTTCCACTGTTATTAGCTCCGGCTAATATCGTGATGCCATTATCGAAAGAAATCTCAGCCTTTTCAAACTGCCTATAGTTTCTAATCCCAATATCTATAAGTTTCATTTATTCAGTCTCTCAATACGATTTATATGTTCTCTCATCAAGTTGTATCCTTAACAAAACCCTGTGGTATTTTTGCTGAAGGATAATTCGACATTGATGCAATGCCATTAACCAATTCAACAGGATTAAATGCTCCCTCATACTTTGACTTGATGCCGCAGGCATTGAGTCCCATTTGTGTCGCGCCAGCGGCACAAATGAAGTATGAAAAGCTTGCTTTTCATACTTCTACTTATCAATGCCGATAAGGGAGGCGCTTTAGAGAAAGCATCCCGGAGAAATCCGAGGTGCTTTTTGACGCGGTTTTCGATTCAACTGAGCTTTCATAGACATGTGGTCCTGCTGATCTGGCTGAGAGAACGGACGAAGGAATGTTGTGACATAAAATATATTGATATATCTTTCATATGATCCTGATAAGCACCATATACACAATAGTTCCTGACAATATACTTATAACCGCGTTTCTCTTCCATGCCTGCATTCCCACTACGGTTCCTCCCGCGATAAACTCCGGAATACCATATGGAGGAGATATTACAGATACATCGCGCAGACAATATATCACCAAAAGAGCGATTATTGCCTGGGGCAAGACTTTCCCTAAATAAGAAACATACGCCGGGGTATGCTTTCCAAAGATCATAAACGGAAGAAACCGAAGCACTATAGTAGTGATTGCCATAGCCAAAATAAGTACAGCAGCTTTCATTATCCTATATCCTCCCCTGTCAAAGTGGTTTGGTAACTTCATTGCCGAAATACGGCTGCGGTATCGCAATCTAAATGGATCCTCCTCTATTAAAGTGGTTTTTTGGCCGATTTAATTTCTGACAAACAGCCGTGGTGTCGCAGGCTATATGACTTAATCAGAGTGGGTTTTGGCCGTTCTGAGTTCATGACAGATTGATTTGGCATCGAAATCTCTAGGTCTCCTTTTTTCTGATCACTGTCAGTAATAATGTTATCAGCAGCATTGATGGAATCAGGAAATTCTCTGTTCCAAAAAGCAATAGACACAGCAAAGTGCTTACGATGCCGATAATGGCGGGAATATGATTATCGGATATGATCCATTGCTCCGTAAATGAAGCGATGAAAAGGGCTGTCATCGAAAATTCAACTCCGGCTGTGGAAAAGTGAATCATGCTTCCCAGAAGACTTCCGATAACACTGCCGCTTATCCAGTAGCAATGGTTAAAAAAGGATACAAAAAACCGATAGCGATTAATTTCTTCTCCTGAATATTCTTCATCGTCACAGAGGAGTGAATAGGTTTCATCTGTTAACGCGAATATCAGATACGGCTTATATTTTCCGGAATCCTTATACTTGTCTATCATGGAAATGCTGTAAAACAGGTGTCTTGCGTTAACCATGACAGTGGTAATGACAGTGGTAATGACAGAGGCTCCTCCGGTCAAAAGTCCTATCCCGACATATTGCATTGAGCCTGCATAAATCAGTGTGCTCATGGCAAAGGCCCAGATTATTCCATATCCTGCATTGTGTAATAAAATACCAAATCCTGCTCCAAGAATGATATACCCTGCCATTACAGGCAAGGATTTATAAAAAGCTTTTTTGATCATAACCGTGTCAATCTCTCTCCTGTCAGATTTGGTTTTGGTCATACTTTGACTTGATGCCGCAGGCATTGAGTCCCATCTGTGAGGCGCCTGCGGCACATATGAAGTATGAAAAATCCTTTCATAATTTTTTTTATGACAAACCGATGCGGTGTCCCGTCAGCATGTTTTGTTTGGATTTATTTGAGATATTCCTTGTGCCGCAGATTTCTTCGTAAATATAATATATCATCTGAGAAAAAAATAAAAGACATCATCAGGTTTATCGCTTGCCGCGAGGTGTGCATGAAAGCGCCGAACGACACGCCTCGGATGTATTCGGAATGCGCGTAAACGCCACACCCGAGGTGTAAATGTTCAGTTTGACTGAACATTTACAACATTTTTCTGGAAATACATGGATGAAAAACAAATGTTTTGATATAATGACGGGCGGTGGATACAAGGGAATATATGATTCAGCGGTCAAAAGCCTGCCTACACGGCAAGCTTGCTTGCCGGTGGAGGCAAGGCTTTGGGCCGCGCCCCGATATGAGCCGATTTGCCCCGCAGGCGGTTCGCTATGTCAGAATTCAGAGCGGCAAAAACCCACTCTGATAGATGAGCATGTAGTGGGGGAGGGATTCCACGCGGATTGTGGAAGCGTGAAGCGCGTAACAATTCGGGAATCACCTTTGACGAGCAAATCATATATCGAACCGGCGGCAGTTCGGGGGAAACGACATACAGGAAATGGGGAATTGTGATTGAAAAATATTATCATTCATGTGGATATGGATGCCTTTTATGCTTCTGTGGAGATCAGGGACAATCCGGCTCTTAAGGGGAGGCCGCTGATTATTGGTTCCATGCCGAATGAAAGAGGTGTCGTCGCAACCTGCAGCTATGAAGCGCGTAAATATGGTGTTCATTCCGGGATGAATATAAAAGAGGCATACAGGCAGTGTCCGGATGGGATCTATATGCGTCCGAATTTCGATAAATACAAAAGGGTATCTGCTCAATTGCATGATATATGGAAGACCTACGCGTCCGCATCCGAGTACATAGCTCTTGACGAGGCTTATCTTGATGTTAAAGAAAGGGCTAAGGATTGGAACGGAGCCAGGAAGATCGCACGGTTTATAAAGCAAAGAACCAAAGAAGAGGCGGGACTTAGCTGCTCCGTAGGGCTGGCGTATTCAAAGACAGCGGCCAAGACAGCCAGCGAAGAAAAGAAGCCGGATGGTTATTTTGAGATTCTTGACGCCGAGGCATTCAGGGAGCTGCTTGCTGATCGGGATGTTCGCTCATTATACACGGTTGGCCCCAAAACAGCGGAGAAATTGAATGCCTACGGGATCCATACTGTTCTTGATATTCGAAACAACCGTGAAAGAGTAGAGAAGCTTTTTGGAAAGAAAGGTATCTGGATCGCTGATCTCGCGATGGGTATTGATGACAGGGATGTGATTCCCTACAGATCGGAGGACGCGAAATCCATCAGCAGGGAGCTGACATTTCAGGAGGATGTGTCAGATTTCGTATTCCTGAAGGAAGTGCTGTTCCTGTTATCGTTGAGTGTCGAGAACAGGGCAAAAAGAGTCGGGTTTCAATGGAAAGGTGTATCCATAAAGATTACCTATTCTGATATGAAAAGTGTCAGCAGATCGAAGAGTCCGGTGGATTGCGGGACGGCCATTGAGATATATAATGAAGCGGTCAGGCTTCTTGAGCAGGTACCAAAGATGACTGTCCGCCTGGTAGGTGTTGGAATTTATAACCTCTCGAGGGATGAGTACAGACAGCTGACCTTTGATGATCTCATGGGGGATTTGAGCAAAAGGCATGAGGAGGAGATGAGGGAGGTTCTGGAAGCATTGGGAAATCATTACGGGCTGGACTTTGCCGGCAATCTGGATAAGCTGCAGCATATGGAAACCCTGCATAAAACAGTTGAGTATATGAGAAAACATATTAAGAAAAGCGATACCAGGACATAAAAACACATCCTGCCATCCCCCGTATTTTTTCTGTACCCGTCACGCCCGGGGCGTAAGGGGTACGACGGACTGGGCATGTTTCAAATATTACGGAATACAGTGGAATGAAATATTTTTTTTGACTGCCTGAAAAAGAGCGTATTTATGCAATATTTTAAGTAATTTTATAGATGCTTTAGTCCGCTAAAGCTAAAACATGCCACGGACTGAACGGATTCTGAAAATAGCTGAGGCCCGACTCAACAAGCTATGCCAATTAGGAATATCATGATATTCATTATAATCATTAGCCGATGTTTCTTTAAGTATTTATGATAGGACTGTATTGGAATGGCTGTATCTGCAGAATAATGGGATATATGAAGCCATATAGCTTGCGATACCGCAGATGTTTGTCAGGAATTAAAATGGCTCAAAAGCACTTTGATTAGAGGGGTCAGTAACAAATAAACAGGAGGGTGGGGGATAATGCGGACGATAAATGATCAGACATTTGATGAGGAAAGGGCTTTATACGGAAGCAAAAGTGTGAAAGCCGTACGCTGCCGCTTTGACGGGCCGGCTGATGGAGAAAGCGCGTTCAAGGAAAGCAGCGATATCGTTGTACGGGACTGCTTCTTTAATCTTCGATATCCCTTCTGGCATGATAAGGGGCTCCGGATATCAGGAAGTGAAATGACAGGGCTTTGCCGCGCGGCGCTCTGGTATTCAGAAGACGTTGAGATTACGGATTCGAAGCTGCATGGCATAAAGGCGCTCAGGGAATGCGCGGATGTAAGGATCGAGGGCTGCGACATTGTATCGCCGGAGTTTGGTTGGTCGGTACGCGGGATCAAAATGAGGGATACAAGCGTCCAGAGCGAATACTTTATGATGCGTTCAGACCATCTGGCCTTTGATAATGTGAAGCTCAAGGGAAAATACTCCTTCCAGTATATCACAGATTCCGTTTTTGCAAACTGCGAGTTTGACACGAAGGATGCTTTCTGGCATGCGAAGAATGTAGTGGTTAAGGACTGCGTTGTGAAGGGGGAATACCTGGCCTGGTATTGTGAAAATGTCACTTTTGAAAATTGTACGATCATCGGGACGCAGCCGCTGTGCTATTGCAGGGGCTTAAAGCTCATTCACTGCTCCATGGTGGATTGTGATCTGGCTTTCGAAAAGTCGGATGTTGAAGCGGATATCGTTTCGGATGTAATGAGCATCAAGAATCCCCGCAGCGGAAGGATCACGGCGGAATCTGTTGGCGAGATCATCATGGATGATCCGGAGGCAGAAGGGGAAGTGCATGTGAAAGACCGAAAATCACGTTGATTTCAGTTTGGGGTTTTGCTATGATTTATCTGTTTTTTATGTTATCTTAATCAAGGCGGCAAGAGTCATTTAGCCTGCGATACCGCATCGGTTTGTCATGATATTAGAGTGGCAAAACCCACACTAATTGGGGAGAAGAGAAATAATGAATTCATATGCAGTGAAGGGTATTAATTTAATGAGAATGAATTTGGATAAATATGGAAAAGGGAAAAAGAATAAAAAGAAACTGATTCGCTTTTTGTCCGCGACTTTTGCCGCATCGCTCCTTGGGGTGGCGCTGCCGGCCTGTTCGTCAATGGCGGGGCCGGGGGCTGTCACGCCTATTGGCAGTGAGTCCGCGGGGCCTGGCATTAGCCTGGGACCGGGGGTCATGCCGGGGCAGACGGAGCCTGTCGCGCCGGAGGAGATTTATTTTGACCCATCGGCGCTGAACGCGTTCTCAGGGCTTGCGGCGGGCTCCCAGGTACTTCTCCCGGAGGGATATTATTTCAATAATATTGGCGCTTATACCTATAATAATATGGCGGATGACCTGTCGGCTCTGAAGAACGCCTATCCGGGCATGACGCTGAATTCTCTGGGGACGACGGTGGACGGAAGGGAGCTTTATTATGCCGTGGCAGGCAATCCTTCCGCGTCCCGGAAGGTCCTGATCCACGCAAGCATCCATGCCCGGGAATACATCACTTCGCAGCTTTGCATGCGGCAGCTGGCCAGCCTTCTGGAAATGCTTGCGCGGGGGCACAGCTACGGCGGGCGGAGCATGAACGAACTCATGCAGAACACCTGCGTGTATTTCGTGCCGATGGTGGATCCCGACGGCGTATCCCTGGTGCAGTTCGGCATTGGCGGCATAGGCAGCGAGTCCGTGCGGGCTAACATTATGAATATGGCGCAGCTTGATAATATACAGGAGCAGGATCTGAACGAATATTTCCGGCGCTGGAAGAATAATGCCAGCGGTGTCAACCTGAACCGGAATTTCGATGCGGACTGGGAGAACATAGACGACAGGAAGTATCGTCCTTCCAGCGTGGAATACAAGGGCCCGGCTCCGGAGTCGGAGTTTGAAAGCAGGGCTCTGGCGGATTTGACAAGGAGGGTGAGGTTCAACCGCACGATCAGCTATCACACTCAGGGGCAGGTCATTTACTGGTATTACGGGAAGGGCGAATACACCACGGCGACCAGAAAGCTGGCGCAGATCGTGAAGAATAATTCCGGCTATGAGATTTCGGATTATTATAACCCCAATGACAGCGCAGGATACAAGGATTGGGCGATACTGAAAATGGGCATCCCTTCCGTGACAGTGGAGTGCGGTATTGGCACAAGCCCGGTGGAGGAGGAGCAGATCCTTACCATCTGGGAGAAGCAGAAGGGGGTCATTCCGGACATTCTCTGCGACCTGAACGGGATGTAGGTACAAACTATGCATTAAGCATAGTTTGTACCGTATATGGCGCATCCCGGAGGGATGCGTCCGAACAAAGCGTGCTTTGTTCGGATTCATCTGCGGCATTCCTTGTGCCGCAGATGAACCCAGGTACAAACTATGCATTAAGCATAATTCCGTTATTGAGTTCAGCATAGATAAAGTATGGAACGAGAAGGCAGCATGATAGATGTAGTACAGAGTTGGTATTGAAGAAAGGGGCATGGAATGGCAGAGGGCAAGGCGGAGGAAAGCAGGCTTGACGGCAGCGGTGCGGGAGCGGCGGCTGAATCGAAGAATTTTATAGAGCAGCTTATTGATAATGACTTGAAGGAGGGCGTGTATGACAGGGTGCATACAAGGTTTCCCCCGGAGCCGAACGGTTATCTGCATATAGGTCATGCCAAATCCATTATCCTGAATTCGGGCATTGCGGAGGAATATGGCGGTCTTTTTAATCTGCGTTTTGATGATACGAACCCGACGAAGGAGCGCATGGAATTCGTGGATTCTATTAAGGAGGATGTGCGCTGGCTGGGAGCTGATTTTGAGGACAGGCTTTTTTATGCCTCGGATTATTTTGAGGAGATGTATCGCTGCGCGGTGCTGCTGATAAGGAAGGGGCTGGCCTTCGTGGATGATCTCAGCGCGGATGAAATCCGGGAATACAGGGGGGATTTTAATACTCCGGGAAGGGAAAGTCCGTGGCGGGGGAGGAGCGTGGAAGAGAATCTCAGGCTCTTTGAAGAGATGAGGGCCGGGAAGTATGCCGATGGCGAGAAGACGCTGCGGGCAAAGATCGATATGGCGAGCCCGAATATCAACATGAGGGATCCCGTCATTTACCGGGTGGCGCACATGAGCCATCATAATACCGGGGATGCCTGGTGCATTTACCCCATGTATGATTTCGCGCATCCCATAGAGGACGCCATAGAGGGCATTACCCATTCCCTGTGTACTCTGGAATTTGAAGATCACCGGCCTCTGTATGACTGGGTTGTCCGGGAGTGCGAATTCGCGCACCCTCCGAGGCAGATCGAGTTCGCGAAGCTTTATCTCACTAATGTTGTTACTGGAAAGCGTTATATTAAGAAGCTGGTGGAGGACGGCGTGGTGGACGGGTGGGATGACCCCCGGCTTGTGACGATTGCGGCGCTCCGGAGGAGGGGCTATACGCCGGAGTCCATCCGCCAGTTCGTGAAGCTGTCCGGCATCTCAAAGGCGAATTCATCCAGTGACTATTCGCTTCTCGAGTACTGCATCCGGGAGGATCTGAAGCTGAAGAAGCCCAGGCTCATGGCTGTCCTGAAGCCCTTGAAGCTGATTATTGATAATTACCCGGAGGGGAAGACGGAGGAATTATCCATTCCCAACAATCTGGAAAATGAGTCCCTGGGAGAGCGGAAGGTGATCTTTTCGAGGGAGCTCTATATAGAGGAGGATGACTTCATGGTGGATCCTCCGAAAAAGTATAAGCGTCTGTATCCGGGGAACGAGGTGCGTCTCATGGGAGCTTATTTCGTGAAGTGCACGGGCTATGATACGGATTCGGAGGGCAGGGTGAGCGCGGTACACTGCACTTATGACCCGGAGACGAAGTCAGGTACCGGCTTTGATGGACGCAAGGTCAAGGGGACGATCCATTGGGTGGACGCGGGCACGGCCGGCTTTGTCACTGTCAGGCTGTATGAACAGTTGATTGATGAGGAAAAAGGCAAGCTTAATGAGGACGGCACTCTTAATTTCAACAAGGATTCTTTGACTGTGCTGGAAAACTGCCCGGTGGAGCCGGCACTGATGGAAGCCAGGGCTTACGACAGCTTCCAGTTCATGCGGAATGGCTATTTCTGCGCGGATAGCCATGATTCCCGGGAAGGCAAGCCGGTATTCAACAGAATCGTTTCCCTGAAATCAAGCTTCAAGCTTCCTTCCTGATTGCGTGGGTTGAAGTGGGGAAGAGGGATGCTTTCGGATTATTTGGGATTCCGTTGGATGCTTTGGGGCACACCGGGTAATCCACCCCAAATCATTTGGGATGTAGCCGGATGATTTGGGGCGGCACATGACGATTTGGGGTGGGGCCGGATGATTGGAGTGCTGCTATGGTGATCTGGAACACCGCCGGATGATTTGGGGCAGCACTGGGTAATTGAGGCACGGCCAGTCTGGATTGCATTGTATCGCTGCTTATTGAGCCATCCGGGAGGGAAGTTATTAGGTTTGCTTTAAGGATTTGAAGGATGGCCTGCATTGCCGGATGGGGGGCTTATGAATAATTTTTGGAAGCTTTTGGATGTTTTGATTTTCATTGCCGCTGCAGCCCTGATGTATTATGCAATTACAAACGCGAAGTCTCCCTTTTTTCCGAGGCTTCGGGGAATCAGCACTCAGAGGGCGGTCATTGCCGCATGCGCCGCAACCATGTTCGGATCGCTTTGCTTTATGCTGCGTAACTGGGGCCGGAAATAAGTGCTCAAGTTTACATTTATTTTACATCTTTGGCTTGGTATGGTATAATACCCCTGTGCAGCGGACATGAATTATGGCGCAAGGCAGGAGGGGGAGACGAATATGTCAAAGAAAAAATTCAGGCTGTTTACTACGGCACTCGTATTGGGGGCTGGCGCTGCGGTGCTTTCTTATCTCTATAAGCATCGCAAGTTTTCCGAAGAAGTTGACAGGGATTTCACTGATGTTTTGGATTCCGCGGGCGAGGTGAAGGATTCCGCTGTGAGAAGCTATTCCAGACTGAAGAATTCCAGGACTTCGAAGGATTTTCAGGAAGCGGCAAAGGATATCGGAGGCGCCGCAAAGAATCTTGCAATTGATACGAAAAACCTTGCGGTGGATGCCGGAAAGGACGCGTACAAGGCCGTCAGAGATGCGCTGGATACGAAATTTGGCTCGGATCTGGATATAATTAAAGAAATTGATGACGATGATTTTGATGATGACGATGATGTGACAGTGGAGTTCTATGATGCCGGTCCTGCAGAGGGGACGGAAAACGCAAAAGACGGCATGCCGTCCGACAGACCCGATGATCGATCAGTTGGTGAAACAAATAAAGGCCAGGCGGACGCCCGTCCAGGCGATGACAGAGCGGATGCCGGATCGTCTGTTTCGGGCAATTTGAATTCCGGAATGACTGCTTCAGACAGCAGGGAGGCTGCCGGTAACGTTGACGCGTCAGGGGGTGGGGGAACTGAGGTATCCAATGACGCTCCAGCAGGCGAAGGAGCCGCAGTATCCAATCATGCCCCGGGGGGCGAGGGAGTTACGGCGTCTGAAGATGCCCCGGGAGACGGATCTGGCGGAGGATCGCAAGATGATATTGGGAGCGGAGGTTCCGTTGTCAGCGACAAGGCTTCAGAATCCGGCGCAGGTGGAATTATGCGTTCCGCCATTGGCACTGCTGAGCGGATGGCGGAGGCTGCCGGTGAGGCCGTCCATGGAACAGGAGGCATGGCCGAGAGGGCGCGAAAGAGCGCCGGAGATTTGGCTTCTGCCGCTATGGGAATCTCCTCGGAAGCCCTGGGAGCCGCTGCGCAGGCCGGAAAATCCCTTGAAATGGTGGAGAAAGCGTTAGGCTTACGTCATTCGTCAGAAGAAGAGGGCAGAGACAGGAGCGGTGGCGGAGGCCCCTTTGTCCAGGTGGACACGGGGGATCCGGATTAAGCGGGATATTTCAAGGGCTCTGACGGAAGGACCCTGTACGGTGGGACCTTCGGGATTGAGCCGGTTTGCCCCGCAGGCGGTTCGCTATTTCAGAATTCAGAGCGGCAAAGACCCACTTTGATAGATGAGCCGGTTTGCCCCGCAGGCAGTTCGCTATTTCAGAATTCAGAGTGGAAAAACCCATTCTGATAGATGAGATACCTTATCTGTCTGTCAGGAATTAAAAAGGCCAAAAACTACTTTTTTAAAATTAGCGCAGGCTGCGTGAGCCTTTGCGATCATTCATTTGGAGACTATTTGATATGGAGAAAATCGCCAGTTTTACAGTTAACCACATCCTGCTTACCCCGGGAGTATATGTCTCCCGAAAGGACCGGATTGGGGCGGAAACGATTACGACCTTTGATATCCGGATGACCTCGCCGAATGATGAGCCGGTAATGAACACGGCGCCTGTTCATGCCATTGAACATCTTGGCGCGACTTTTCTGCGAAATGATGAAGAGTGGAAGGACAGGGTGCTGTATTTCGGTCCCATGGGCTGTCGGACTGGCTTTTACCTTTTGCTGGCCGGTGATTTGGAGCCGGAGGATGTGGTGCCTTTGCTTCAGCGCTGTTTCCGTTTCATCCGTGATTTTGAAGGAGAAATACCCGGCGCGTCCCCAATGGACTGCGGGAATTATACGGATATGAATCTGTCCATGGCAAAATGGTGGGCAAAAAGGTTTCTGGACGAGACGCTTGAGAATATTAGCAGGGAACATATGGTTTATCCTGGCTGATTCCATAGATGGATGATTCTCCTGACTGGTCCCTTCCATGGAAAGCCATTACGGTGGGATCTTCCGGAATCATTGAATCGGGCAAGGTGTTGAGGGAATGAAAAAGGAATTGCTTTTATCCGCCAGGTCGCTGCAGACTCATATTGCAGGGCTTCGGCGGTTTTTTCATATGTATCCGGAGCTTTCCGGCCAGGAGGCGCGGACGGCGGAACGGATTGTGGAGGAATTGGAGGATATTGGGGGCTTCCGGATCCGGAGAGAAGTAGCCGGCTTTGGAATTATCGCCGATATGCCGGAAAATGCTAAGGGCAAAGAGACCCAGGGAATGGCCGGAATCGGGACGGTGGCTCTGAGAGCGGATATGGATGCATTACCCATACAGGAAGAAACGGGACTTGCTTTTGCTTCCAGGGTACCGGGCGTCATGCATGCCTGTGGACATGACCACCATATTGCCATTCTTCTGGGGGCGGCAAGGCTTCTTGCGCAGTACCGGGACAGTCTTCCGGTGGCTGTACGCCTCCTGTTCCAACCGGCGGAGGAAATGTCCCCCGTGGGTGGGGCGAGGGGGATGATTGAAAATGGCGCTTTGGAGGGCGTGGACGCTGTCTTCGGGCTTCATGTCTGGCCTTCCCTTCCTGCTGGGGTGACGGCGTCGAGACCTTCTTTTCAGATGGCGTCTTCCGACAGGTTTTCGTTGGATTTCCAAGGGAAAAGCGCCCATGCCGCCATGCCGCATCTGGGCAAGGACGCCCTGATGGCAGGCTGCCACTTTGTTTCGGGAGCTCAGACGATTATCAGCAGAAATACGGATCCGATGCAGGCGGGAGTGCTTACCATTGGTCTTTTCAGGGCAGGAGACCGGTATAATATTGTTCCGGGGAATTGCCGTCTGGAAGGGACTGTGAGAAGTTTTTCCCCATTGGTCCGGGACATGGCCGAGGCGCGGCTCCGTTCCCTTTTTGAGGGGACCCGCCTTTCCTACGATCTTGAGGGAACGTTGGACTATCAGAGAGGTTATGATGCTGTTGAAAATGACCCTGCAATGAGCGCGTACGTGCTTCGGGAGGCCAGGGAGCTTTTCGGAGAGGACTTTGCCATTGAGCCGGATTTGCCAGCAATGACCGCGGAGGATTTTGCTTTTTACCTGAAGGAGAAACCGGGGGCGTTTTTCTGGCTGGGCACCGGGAAGCCGGGCGTGGAGGCATTTCCTCTTCATAGTCCGCGTTTTGCCGGGAACGAGGAGGTTCTGTGGCGCGGTTCCGCCCTGATGGCCTCCCTTGCGCTTGATTTCGGTTCTGATGGCCTCCTTTGCGCTTGATTTAGGCCCTGATGGCCTCCCTTGCGCTTGATTTCGGTTCTGATGGCCTCCCTTGCCCTTGATTTCCGATCGAAAGGCGGTAATGGTTAATGCCGGTCGCTGTATTGGCAGCTGCCGGATAATGACCGTTTTCTGTCGTTGGCAGCTGCCGGATAAAGTCCGTTTCCTGTCGTTGGCAACTGCCGTGTAATGGCCGAAATGGATTATGCCTGCGTGAATCGATGCCGGGAGAAGATGGGAATATGAGGTCTGGCATCGGGCGTTGGTTGGAATGAGGAATAGTTTGGAGCCAGGCGGGGCATGGAGGGCGGGGACGGGTCATGATCAGGCGAAGGATATTGCCAGGGGGCTTTATGGACAAAATCATTTTTCTGGATGTGGATGGCGTGCTGAATTCCAGCGAAACGAAGGAAGAATATGAGCCGTACATCCCGGGACTTGACGCTGAGAATCTTGCTGTTCTTCGCAGGATTGTGGAAAGGACCGGGGCCGTCCTTGTGCTGACTTCCACCTGGAAATTCGGATGGGAAAGGGAGAACAAGGCAGCGCAGTCGGATTCCGGTCATTATCTGGATCGGCGGCTGAATGACTTCGGGCTGAGGATATCAGACAAGACCGCCGATGATGGCGTGTGCCGGGGGAAGGGGATTCGGGAATGGCTTCGCAAGAATAGAAGCTCGGATAGCGGGACAAAATGGATCGTTCTGGATGATCAGGAATTCCCTGATTTTGCGGAAGAAGGCATTCTGCCACATTTTATAAAGACAGATTATTTTGACGGGGGACTGGGCAGGAGGCATGTCGGAAAGGCGCTTCGTTTGCTGGGCGAGGGGATTCTGGAGCGGCTTTTTAGATTTTGTGGCAAATGACAAACGTAAATGATATACGTAAATGACAAATGTAAATGATAAACGTATTTGAATGTTGTGATTCCCGAAGGATGGGGAAAGGCGTGTCCCCGTCTGAACAGGTGGTAATAGCAGGCTGTGTTTCCCCCAGGATCCTGAAGGAGGTCCGAAGCAGCGGTCATGGATTCGCTTATCAGAGTGTTTGATGCAGGATGGGGAAAGGCGAATGGCGTGGCGGAACGGTATCGTTGCAAAAATTGATTCCTGTGGAATTGAGGAATAAGCCGGGGTCTGGCGGTATGGGGCGAAAGGGACTGTGTGATTCCCGCGGGATTTTGAAGGAGGGGAAAAGAAATGATTAACAGGGAGGACATGCTGGAGCTCACAAGGAGGATGAACGTATCCAGGAATTGTTTTTCCCGTGTGGCGGGAGCCTATGTGGACGGAGAGGGATTTATTGACAATACTTTCAATGTGGATTTCAGGGATTTGAAGGTTTCTGAAAAAAAGAGGAATCTTGCTCTGGCAAAGGAAATTCCTTTCGCTGAAAGCAACAGGGAGCTTAAGGAGTTTGTGTTTTCAAAGGGGGGCATGGGAAAGGACAGCATTCACAGGCTCCTTTTGGGACTTGCGCAGTACGGCCTGCAGAATGATGCAGTGGTTAACATCCTTTGCGATGAGCTTTCGCAATCCATAAAGATCAATGGTGAGTATGGCATTTACCTTTTCCACGGGAGGTATGATATTCCTTTGAAGGGTACGGATAATGAACAGCAGGGGGAATCGGAGGAGGTGTATGACTTCCTGATTCTTGCTGCCGCAAGGGTCACAAAGGATTATGACCCGGAAAATGCGGAATGCGGATTCCTTTTTCCCGCGTTCAAGGATCGGAGCGGCGATCCCTTGCGTATCAATATTTTTGACCGTCATCCGGACAGCCCGCAAAATGCATTCCGAAAAAGGGTTCTGGGTGGATAGAAGCCTTGCTGATGCGATGCCGTAACGGTTTGTTATGAACTCAGAGTGGACAAACCCCACTCTGATAGGGTCGGAGCCTTGCTGATGCGATGCCGCATCGGTTTGTCATGAACTCAGAGTGGACACCCCCACTCTGATAGGGGAGAGACGAAAGGCGACAGATATTCATTATGACTTTGTCATCGGTGAAGTGATATGAATATTTATTATGGTTTTGCCGCTTGTGGGGCAATGGATAATTATCATGGCTTTTCCGCCTGTGGGGGGTGACAGATAATTAGCAGGGTTTTGCCGCCTGTGGGTGGCAGGGAAAATTATCGTGGTTTTGCTGCCTGTGGGTGGCAGAGAAAAATATTATTGTTTTGCTGCCCGTGGGGGCGGCGGAATGGAGATTATTATGAGAAAAAAACTGGCTGGATTGATGCTTGCCGGATTCCTGACCTGGGCGGTGGCAGGCTGCGGCACGATGGATATTCCCCTGCCGGAAATACCGACACAGGCTGATGAGAGTGTCGGGGATTCTTTGGAAGCGGCAGATGATCATTTGGAAGTGTCTGAAAATTCCATGGACGAGAGCGGAAAGGCGGAGGCTACTGAAGAGAGCGGGCAAGGCTTGTATTCCTCTGTCCTCCGAGTGAAGGATTCTCCTGAATGGGTGACAAAACTGGCCGCCGCCGGGGATGAGGATACAACGCAGATGTTTGTCGTTGGCGGCATGGGCAAGGATCTGACCACGGCTTCGATTTCGTTCCATGAAAGGGATGAGGAGGGCAACTGGAAGCAGCTTCTTTCCACCCCGGGCTATGTCGGGAAAAACGGCCTCTGTCTGGATGAGGACCATGTTGAAGGGTGCGGACAGACGCCCACGGGGATTTATCATTTCAATAAGGCATTTGGAATTGCCCCGGATCCTGGCTGCGCTATTCCTTATACTCAGGTGGATGAGGACACATACTGGTCAGGTGATGACAGGGAGGGGATGCATTATAATGAGATGGTCGATCTCAAGGATTTCCCGGAGCTGGATATGACAAACAGTGAGCATATTGTGGAATATGATTATCAGTATCAGTATTGCCTCAATATCAGCTTTAATGAGGAGGGCACACCCGGGCGGGGTTCTGCCATTTTCCTTCACTGCCTTGGTCCCGAGAAGCCCTATACCGGCGGCTGTGTCGCGATTCCGGAGAATATCATGAGGCTCGTGATGCAGAATGTGGACGAGGATTGCGTGGTCGTTATTGATACGCTTGAAAACATGGGCGGATCTTTCGATGCCCCGAAGTCTGCCGGGGATGATGAGAAGGTGGAAGCTGAGGAAACTTCTGAGGAAGCAGAGGAAACGGAGACGGAGGCTGTAGAGGCTTCTGAAGAAGCAGAGGAATCGGAGACGGAGGCTGTTGAAGCTTCTGAGGAAGCAGAGGAAACGGAGGCGGAGGCTGCAGAGGTTTCTGAAGAAGCAGAGGAATCGGAGACGGAGGCTGAGGTGGCTTCTGAGGAAGCAGAGGAATCGGAGACGGAGGCTGCAGAGGTTTCTGAAGAAACAGAGGAATCGTCGTTGGAGGCTGTGGAGGATCCTGAGGAATCGGATAATGCGGAAGCAGAGGCAGCAGAGTCTTCCGAGGCGGAAGAAGTGGAAATGGATGCGGCATTGGTATCCGGAGATTCAGATGTACTGCTTTCCGGGGATTCATCAGACTTTGTCCTGCTTACGGATGCCGTCCCGGACGCCATCCTGGAAATCCGGTATTACTCAACTTACAATTTCGTCGGCGACCGGATTGACGGATATGAGGAACCGCTTGCCTTTTTGACAAAGGAGGCTGCCGCTGCTTTGAAGGAAGTGAGCGACGAGGTCATGGAGAAGGGGTACCGCCTTAAGATTTATGACGCGTACCGGCCTCAGGAAGCGGTGACGAATTTTATGAACTGGGCGCTGGATGCTGAGGATGTCCGGATGAAGGATTATTTCTATCCTGAATTGGATAAGGAAGTCCTTTTCCCGCAGGGGTATATTGCCGAGCATTCAGGTCACAGCAGGGGAAGTACTGTGGATTTGACGCTCTTTGACATGGCATTGGAAAAAGAAGTGGATATGGGAGGCTCCTTCGATTATTTTGGCGAGCTTAGCCATCCGGATTATACGGACATTACGGAGGAGCAGTACCAGAACCGGATGATTCTGCGGGAGGCTATGATGAATCACGGCTTCCGGCCGCTTGATGAAGAGTGGTGGCATTTCACCCTTGATAACGAGCCTTATCCGGATACGTATTTCACCTTCCCGGTGAACAGTGAGTCATTGGATGGTGAATAATTGCGGCCCTTGTACATTGACTTGATGCCGCAGGCATTGAGTCTCATTTGTGCCGCTGGCGCGACACAAATGAAGTATGAAAGGCTTGCCTTTCATACTTCCGGTCATGGGGCTCCGCCCCACAAAAAAACATGAAAGATCCTTTTCATGCTTGAGGATAGCTTGTACTCTCAGACGAGCCAGCTTTATGGGCGGAACATATCCCCGGGCAGATTATATCTGCCGGCGGGTTGGATTCAAGGGGATGTTTGATTGTTAATCCTTAACCTTTGAAAAAATGTATAATCATGATTATTGTTGACAGTTGCTGAGAAGGATGCTATATTATAGGAGGTTAGTAACCGCTAACAATGTAATTGCTCATAAATGATTTGCTCGCCATAACCTTGTGGTATACCATTTCTCAGGCTTGTATCAAGAGCATTGCCCTATTGTGTATGCAGCGAAGTTGCGAAGACTGAATCACATTATGATTGGCGTAACAAATATTATAACGGACATTTTACAAAACCATTTTGCCTGCCTGCCTGGCAGGCATTCTTTAGACACCAAGGTTAGAAAGCACTAACCTTGCGCATGGAAAATAAAAGGGAGGGAAGTGAGAAATGAGCGTGGTGATTATTGGTGGAAATGAATGCATGGAACGCAGGTATTCACAGATGTGTTCCCGATATGGCTGGAAATCCAAGATTTTCTGCAAGCCTTCAGCAGATATGAAGAATCGGATTGGAAGTCCTGATATGCTGATCCTGTTCACACATACGGTATCGCATAAGCTGGTGCAGGGGGCGCTGTCCTATGTGCCTGGTGATACAAGAATTGTGCGTTCGCATTCAAGCTCGCTGGCATCCCTGCAGAGCATCCTGGAGAATAAGAGTGTTTCGGAAGCCTGAAATCTGCCGTTCGGAAACAATATATTATCTATTGCGCCTCGACAATTGTGAGAACATTTGAAAACACGCCCCGTACACCATAAAACCATAAATGCAATGCAAAACAAGACGCAAAATAAGGGCAAGCGATACGTGGAAACTTCCGCTTGCCTAATGCTGCGGGCGGTGCTATTCTATATTACAGCAAGTCGATATTCTCCGGCAGTATTCCTGCCGTCATATGCGGTATTCTCCGCTTTTCCCTTGCTATCAACACTTTACATTTACACATTACACATTGCTATGGCAGGGGTGCGGAAGCTGCATGGTTTCAGTGCCTCTGCGATGCATACGCATCGTTTCTCTTCACTGCAGTTCAATGTTTCGCGGTGAGATGAACATGCGTGAAAGGAGGGCTGAAACAGCTATGGCAAAATCTTATGAAGAACTGACACTGGCGGACGACTTTATGTTCTGCAAGGTCATGACCCAGAACCCCGATCTGTGCCGGGAACTGACGGAGCTGATTACCGGCAGGAAGGTGGGGGAGATCCTGAAAATTAACAGGCAGATGCCGGTGGAAATTACGGCTGACGGTAGGGGTGTGAGATTCGATATTTATATGGAGGACGAAGGAAATGCTGTGTATAATATCGAGATGCAAACTGGGATTATCTCAGATCTCCCGTACAGAACTAGGTATTATCAGGCGATGATTGACCTTGATCAGATGGAGCGGGGCGCAAAATTCCAGGATCTGAAAAGGAGCTATATTATTTTCATCTGTCTGGAAAATCTTTTCCCTCAAAAGGGGATGCACAAATACAGTTTCCGCTCCATGTGCCAGGAGGACCCCGGACTGGAGCTTGGGGACGATGCCGTAAAGATTATCCTGTCCGCGAAGGGTGACAAAGACGATGTTTCGGAGGATTTGAAAGATTTTCTCTCTTATGTTGCCGGGGGGAGGCCAGGATCGGGGCTGACATCGCGCTTAGATGAGCAAGTGCGGAAAGCCCGTTCGCATATTGAATGGAGGAAGGAATATATGACGCTTCTGGAAAGAGACGAACGGATGCGGGAAGAAGGGCGTGAGGAAGAGCGCAAAAATACCTTGCGCGAATCCGCCCGAGCCGATGCGGCTGAGAAGGAGATGGCCCGGATGCAGGTAGAAACAGAGCGGCTGAGGGCTGAACTGGAAGCCTTGAGACGGGCACGGACCAGTTGATTATAGGACATGAATGTTCCATATCAGGTACATTCATGTCCGTACATGGCGAATCCCGAAGGGGTTCGTCCTCCCGAAGGGAGGATTGTGACGCGCTTTTCCTTAGAGCGCGTCATAACCCATAGCAATTTCTGATTTTATGCCGTCAATTACGGGATATCAATGTCCTGCAAGATAAGATGAAGCTTAGCAGATGACAGGAAGTCGGGCATGACCAAGCCTGCCGGATAAGGGAAAGCTGAATATGATGCAGCCTGCTACATAAGGGATTAAATGTAATTAAGCTTATTGGGTAGGATACAGTCGGCCATAATTTATCCGGATAGGAAAAAAGTTGGGGTGGGACAAGGCATATCGAAGAGATACGACCGATGGTATCGGTCGCTTTTTTATTTTGAAGATAGTATGATTGAAAGTGTTATGAATTGTAATAATAAGCGTGGCGGCCTCTGCAGCAGCCTTTTCTCTGTACATTTTTATCAATCTGTTCTTCCTATATCTGAAAATTTTAATGTTTAATTATCAAATTTAAAATATCAATATTCACAATTATAATTCGTTGGATAGTTGACAAAAAGGTCAAACAGACCTATAATCAAATGTATATACTCACAAATTATATGGATTTTGAAGCACTCTATGCGTTAGAATTCTCGATTCGGTCGAATAAACCCTCATTGCTGGGGGGCTAGCCTCGACCCGAAAGCTGATCAATGCATATTCCTTGCGGACTCGCCAAATACGGATATGAATGTTTTGAAAGGAACATTCATATTCTATGGGAAGGCTGATATTTGACTGCTTCCGGATGGGTTTTTGCTCGGGAAACAGCGAAACTATGCGGCTTAAGCAGCCATTTTCGGCCTGTGAAGAAGAATGAGTGTTAAAAACTTAGGAAGTTCACAGGTAACCACTGACGAATATAAGGATTGGAGAAAGAAATATTCAAAAGAAGAAGCAAAGTGACAGAATGTGTCCTTCTCAAATGATATAATACGGTGTATAGATGGGAGAATGGCATAGTGGAAGAGATTAAAGGCGATAAAATCCAACGGGTTTTGCAGATATATTCAAAGCTATCTGATGGATATGTTGTAAATAAGGCGGAAGAGGCACAGATCTACGGTGTAAATGAGCGAAGCATACAACGTGATATAGATGATATCAGAAACTTTCTGGATACGGATGCTGATCGAACAGGGATAGTAAATTCGGTTGTATATGACAGGATTGAGAAAGGATACCGGTTAGAGACTCTTTACAAGATTCGGCTGAAGAACAGCGAGGTGCTTGCTTTATGTAAGATCCTGCTTGATAGTAGGGCGTTTACAAAAGCTGAGATGGTGGAAATGCTTGACAAGCTAATTACCTGTTGTGTGCCTAAAAGCAACCAGAAACTTGTGCAGAATTTGATCAGAAATGAAGAATTTCATTATGTGGAGCCAAGGCATAAGTCCGAATTCATCGAGAAGATGTGGGACATTGGACGGGCTGTTCAGGAGAGCCGGTACATTGAGATAGACTACTTCCGGTTAAAAGATAAAGAAGTTGTTCATCGTAAGGTACAGCCAGTAGCAATAATGTTTTCGGAGTATTACTTTTATCTTACTGCTTTTATTGACGACGAAGAAGTAAAGAAAGACTTTGATGTATTGAACGACGCATTTCCGACAATTTACAGAATAGACCGGATCAGGGTGCTTAAGGTGTTGGACGAAAGATTCCACATTCCTTATAGTAGTAGATTTGAGGAAGGTGAGTTCAGGAAACGGATCCAGTTCATGTATGGTGGGAAGTTACAGAGAGTAAAGTTCAGATACAGCGGACCCGATATAGATGCTATATTGGATCGTTTGCCAACAGCTCAGATAATGGATATGGATGAGAGCGGATATACAGTAACGGCTGAGGTGTTTGGCAAGGGAATTGATATGTGGCTACGAAGCCAGGGAAAGAATGTGAGGATTCTAACGTAGTGGACAATAATAATTATATTTTTTCTGAATTTGTAAATTATGTAAACGAAATAGTTGCTTACTATGAAAGAGGATGTGAAGAAAAATATGAACCTATTAAGTCGGATTTGAGGGTTCTTAACGAAAAAATCAATGATAGTGATTTGTATCTAGGTGTAGTTGGATCATTTTCAAGTGGGAAATCAACCTTTATCAATTCCGTGATCCATAAAAATTTGTTACCTACAGATGCAGTTCAGGGTACTACTGTTGCTGCAAGTGTGCTTAAAAGATCTGATCATAGTGATCTGGAAATATCTTATCTGGATGGTAGCAGGAAAACATATTCTATGGATTCTGCTGAATTAAAAAGAAAGTATCAGATTGACACGGACGCAAACAAATATGAAGAAAAAAAGAGATTGACTTGGTGGATGCGTTTTATCATATGGATAAAGCGCATCTTTGGGATATCTACAAATGATATTAAGACGGAAGCGGATTCCACAAGATTAAATCTATTTAAGAAGATTATATCTACAGAGGAAATGGCAAATGATGTTAGTTGCGTAACACTATATTATGAGAATGCAAATATTCCGCATAATATAGCTATGGTAGATACCCCAGGAACTGAATCGCTAAACAAGCGACATAATGAAGTTACCAAAAATGCAATTGATAATATCTGTGATGCTATTGTTGTGATAATTCCCTATGATGAACCGGTATCCGAAGAATTATTGGAATATGTCAATAATAATCTGGAGTCGCATAAACAGGAATGTATCTTTGTAGTTACAAAAGTTGAATTATTAGGTGATTTTGAAGAACTTCCTCGCCTTATAAGTGTTATAAAGCGGAGACTTGAAAATGGTTTGTCAATAAATGATG
This sequence comes from uncultured Oribacterium sp., assembly GCA_946413525.1. Classification (GTDB taxonomy): domain Bacteria; phylum Bacillota; class Clostridia; order Lachnospirales; family Lachnospiraceae; genus Oribacterium. Next base: position 6,111 of record CAMKKZ010000036.1, on the reverse strand, counting down.
CGGTGGTTATTCCAATGCCAACCCTATTGCATCTAAAAACTGTTGATGATGAGATGACAACAAAATTTTTAGATAATATTGATGAGGCGGAAAAGCACGAATTACTCAATATGTATGAGGACGGGATAGAGAAAATTAATAAAATTTTGAATGAAAAGAGAAGAAATTATATAGTACACAAAATAGTTAGTGTTTGTGACAGGGTAGAAACAAGGCTGAGAACAAATCTTACTAAAGTTGTTGTAGATTATGATGAGGAGAATAAACAATTACAAAAAGACTTAGTACCAGAGTTAGGCATTTTTGAAAATAGGGCAAATGATGTTATCGGGAGCATGGCGAAAACCAGGATAGGTAGATTGGATGGAGAATTATCATTTATCAATATGATATTCTCAGATTTTAGGGCTGAAATGGAGAAAAAGATAGAGAACTGTAGCAGCTCACAAGACCTGCTATATTCACTAAGCTATGATCTCAGTCCATATTTTTCGAATAGTCAGAAAAAGGCTACAGTGTTGCTGAATGATATAGCGAATAGTTTGAATAAGCAAATTCAGGAATTAAGATCAGAATATTTGAAACAATACAGTAGGTGTGGTGTTTCCGGAAATGCAGGACAAATCCCAAAGATGACCGGAAGTCTTATTATCCAAGACATGAAAGACGAATGTGAGCGTATCCTTCAATCCACAATAGGAAATGTTTCTTCAGCAATAAGAAGTGATACCAGCGGTTTCTTTAAGAAAGTAAAGTCATTTTTCTTAAATCCATTTGCTAAGCACAAGGAAATGGCATTATCGCAAATATCAGGAGCAATAGATGACATTAAGGATGTTGTTTTTACATATATCTCGCAAGAGGTGAGAAATAGTATTACATCGATGAAAAATCAAGGCATACAATTGATAAAGAGGATGCTTGAAATGGATAGACCATTAGTGAATAACTACTTGAATTCCACAAATGTGAAGATAAATGAAAATACAAAAAATCGTGAAATAACGCAGCAATATATTGATGGACTAGCTAAGTATAGAAATTCAATGAAGGAGGTTGTTTAAGATGTTAGACAGAGGTGCTTTGCAATCTATCGTAGAGAGTTTGAGAGTGAAAAATTCCAGTTATGCGAACTTGCTAGAAAGTAGCATGGAACGACAGCAGGAAAAAAGCACATATGTGATTGGGGTTGTCGGCGATGATTTGGTTGGAAAGAGTACAATCATTAATTCGGTTCTTGGTGAGGATCTTATTCCAACATCGGTAATTCCCAATGTTGCGGAAATTACAATTAGGTATGGCTCTGAAAACAAGGTTTTTGATGAAACCGGTGTTCAATTGGAAAACTATGATATGCCCCAACTTGCTGAAGAGAGCACAGGCTTCACTTTAGAAACTAATAATGAGTATCTAAATAATTATCATTTGGAGATTAGAGAATTTCATGGTTTTCTGAGCCGTCAGAAAATTAATGACATGGAGTTGATGGCAAATGTATATAAATGTGATGCCATTATTGTTGTGATGTCAGCTGAACATTTATTAAGTGAATCAGAGTGTGCGTTTATCGATAACTATATAAAATATGTTGGGGCAGCGCGTTTGTTGATTGTAATTAACAAGTTGTCATCTGTAGAAAAAAGTGATATTGGACGGATTTTGGAGTATGCCGCTTCACAGATTAATTCTAGGTTTAAAGATGTAAGATGGTTGATCAATAACAATTTAAATGAAAAAAATCCTGCAGTTGAGAAGTATGCTACAAAAGAACCTAAAGAAGTAATTCCGCTGCTGTTTAAATACGATGAGTCACAGGATGATGAATCAATCAGGAATGTTTTACGATATATTTCTGGGCAGTTAGAGACGGCAGTTGAAGATTTACAAATGGCAAAAGAAAAAAATGCCGAAGAAATCGAGAAAGAACGAAATGCTTTCAGACAACAGAGAGAAATAGAACAGACATTTGTTAACACATCAGTTGTAGAGTTTAAACATAAGAGCAATGAGACAGAGGAGGCTATTGACAAAAATATCCGTGCGATGTTTGAGGACATCACTTCAGAACTTCTTCAAGAGTATGAAAAGACACCTGATAAAATTAGATGGTACGAGAATGAATTAGATAATAGATGGCGAGCATCTGTGTCTGCTGCGGCAGAAAGAGTGGATGGTTTTATTGCAGATCGGATTACAGAGGATATCGATTGGCTCAACAGAACATTAGAAACCACATTAGGAGCAAATACGATAGGCCTAAAAGTATCCGATAATGAAATTAAATCTATGGGCAAGTTATATCCGTATTCTAACTACAAGAAATTTGCAGTTATTGGCATGGGAGGTGGAGTCGTTTTAGGGTATTGTTTGTTCCGACTTATAGGTGCTGTTGTTGGTTTTGGTGGCGGGTTACTTGTGTATACATACATGGGAATGCGCGAGTCTGTACAAAATGAAGAAATAAAGCGGAACGTAAGTTCAAAGGTGAGAGATATTTCAGAAGAAACTAGGAGGATCACAAAAAAAGAGATAGAAAAACTTTATGTGGAAATCTTGGATGAATACAAAAGGGAAGCGGAGAAGATAATTGATGCAAAGTATTCATTACATGAACATTCGAAATCTGATTATGATAATGATATAGAACAATATAAAAGTATTATCAGTAAAATAAAGGAGGTGTAGAGAATGCCTATTATCAGTTATGAGGATATGAAAGAAAAAAAGGGGAAGATACTTAGCTCTCTGATAGATTTAGCAGGTATTGTGGATTCGCTGAATCAGATGGGATTGGCTATTAACGGAGCCGCTTTGCTGGATTTGAAGAAGAAACTTGAAAATGACAATTTCAAGGTTTTGGTAATAGGCGAATTCAAAAACGGAAAAAGTACTTTTATAAATGCTCTTATGGGGGAGAAGGTTCTTCCGGCATACTCAACACCTTGTACAGCTGTAATAAACGAAGTTGTTTATGGAAAAGAAAAGAAAGCAACTCTATATTTTAAGGATCCGTTGCCAGAAGAAATGTCAACAGATATTCAACCTAATGCATTGCAACATATCAGAAAGCATGCAGGGAAGCAGATACCACCGATTGAATTAGATGTGGCTGATTTGGTGGATTATGTCGCCATTCCTGATCCCACAAAAGATCAAGCGGATTCTATAAAAGAATTGCCCTATAGTAAGGTGGTATTAGAGTATCCAATAGAATTATGCCATGATGGAATTGAAATTATAGATTCACCGGGATTAAATGAAAACGGTACACGCACAAAAGTGACTGAAGAATATTTGAATCAGGCGGATGCTATTTTGTTTGTATTTAGATGTCCTAAAATTGCAGGGGCATCGGAAATGGACTATATTACTGACCAGATCCATGCCAGGGGACACAATGATATATTCTTTATTTGTAACGCCATAAATCAGATACCAGAAGAAGAACAAGACAGACTTATTAGATTTGGAAATAAGAAGCTATCTCCCTTAACAACTCTAAAAGAAGAGGGGATATTCTATGTTGACGCATTAGGAGCATTAAAGGCAAAGCAGTCAAAAGATTATTCTGAATTGGAAAAAACAGGAATGCCAGGACTTGAATCTGCACTGTCAGAATATCTGCGTAACAATAAGGGAAAGGCAAAGCTTATGCAGATAATAATTCCCGGTAAATCCTTTATTGATGTACTTAAGACACAACATATAAAAAGCTACATCGCTTCACTTGATCAAGACGTTGAGGCTTTGGAAAAAAAGATTAATGATGCAATGCCTAATTTGAATCTCGCCGAAAAGCGAAAAGATCTTGTCGTACAAAAGATAAATCTTGCGAGACAAGAATTAGAGAAACTGATACGTCATTTGATGGATGCCCAATATGGGGTAATAATTGGGAAGGTGCCTAAGGCTGTTGATGATATGGATATTGAAAACCATATGACAGTTAATCCATTTAAACAAAAATCAAAAAAGGAGGCTTTAGAAAAAGAGGTTATTTCTAAACTGGAGCAGTTCGTGCAAAAAGAAATGGGAACGTGGATAAAGACGGATTTAAGAATTGCTATAGATTCTTTTGTTGATAAACTTCAGAAAGATATAGGCGAAGATATTGAAGTGTTTTATGAGAATCTTGATGAATTTCGGTATGAGGTTAGCGGTGTAGAAAAACCTAAAGATATCTCGGGATTTGAGAGGGTTTCTGCAACAATTTTGGGGACTATAGTTGGAGGTCCCATGTATGGTGCATTAGGAGCTTCGTTGGGATTTGGAGAAATTGCAAAACGATCAGCAATTACAATGGGAGCTGCATTTGGTGCAGGGGCAGTCTTGGCACTTACACCTGTAGGTATTGCGGCGATTACTACAGCTGCGACTGTGGCGTTAGCAGGGGCAGGTATCTTGCAATTAGTTACAGCTGGCAAAGCATTAACTGATAAGTACAAAAAGCAACTTAAGAATAGTTTCATCGAAAGTTTAAAAGATGGAAGAGAAGATGGTTGCAAACAATATGCGAATAACATTACGGACGCTGTGATTAAAAAATTCGATTTGGTTAAAGAGGCATTGGATCATGAAATCCAGATTGAAAAGAGCAAAGTTGATGCTTTGAAAAAAGACAAGGCAAATAGTACGGATGAAAGAAAAAAGAAATTGTCTATTCTGAGATCATTTGAGGCACAACTTAATACGATTAGCCAAGAACTTACAGATGTAGGAAACTCTATTGAATAGGGAGGAAACGAAGATGACATTACAGGAACAGATGCAAATGCCAGCTGAGCCTGAGCAAAAGCCGGTCGCAACCTCATTAAAGGATCAAATGGAGGGTAAAGCTGCTGTAGCCGATCCAAGAGAAGGATTACGCCTCGCTGAAACATTTGTAAAAAAATTCTATTTGGACGATTTGAGCAAATATGTAGTAACCAAGGCTTCCAGAAGTGTTTTAGAGTTGTCAACGGATAGAAATCTTGTCTTGTACAAAATTTCGGGTCTGGTATTTGACAAAGACGAAAAGGTTCAAGACAGATTAAATAATGTCTATAGCTCCCTGCATGGTTTGGGATTATCTTTGGTTTTTATCCTTATGAGTGATGGAAGAGGCGTTAATTTTTATATAGGAACAAAAACTGTTAATGAAGATTTCCAGAGCAATGGTGAGCTGTCTAAAGCATTTGAAAAGACATTTAGCGGAAATTTTCCTGGAAGTGACCTTAAGCCTGTAGATATTAATGAATATAACGAAGTATTAATAAATATATTACCTGAAGACGGACAAAATGCTGTGACATCGTTGACAAGTCTTCCATCTTTAAAAGATGATGAAGCAAAAAATGATCAATATGTTCAGGGCATTGAAAAATTTATCGATGCAATGCAGGGGGAAGTATACACTGTTTTGATTATTGCTGACCCCGTTTCTGGCGGACAAATAGAACAGATGAAACAGGGATATGAAGAATTGTATTCGGAGATTGCCCCATTATCTGAATATAGTTTGACTCTTACTGAAAATGAGGGAGTCAATATATCTGAATCTATGATGGAAGGATATACAGATACCATCGGTAAAAGCGTATCGAAAACGCAAAGTTTCACCAAAGGAACAAACGTTACCAAAAGTGAGAGCACAACAAATACTTTTGGCATTGGCGTAGGAATGATGGGTAATGTTGGGTCTATGACATCTAATAGTACCAATGCTTCCTCAAATATAATAAAGTCATTAGGAAGCATTTTTTTTGGTGGTCCAGTAGCAACGGCCGCAGTAAATGGCCTCTCGCAGGCAATTGGTGGGAGCTTGGGGTTGAATGCTTCAAGGGCAAAGCAGAAGGGAACATCTGAAGGAACAAATGAGAGTGAACAAATAGGAAATCAGCAGACAGAACAAAATTCTCATGCAAAAATGACGCAGGAAACACGGCAAAAAGGTATTACCACTGGATCTTCTACTGCCTCAATGGTCAAATATGAAAACAAACCAGTGAAGGTGTTTTTGGAATGCATTGATGACCACTTGAAGAGACTGAAGGAATGCGAGAACTATGGTATGTGGTCTAGTACAGCATTTCATAATTAACTGTGATTTAAAACGTTACCCCAATGGTGTTG
>CAMKKZ010000035.1 GCA_946413525.1 uncultured Oribacterium sp. | reverse complement strand
TCGCCCTGTCATTCAGCTTTATGACCAGCCTGCCCCGGACATTCCTGATGATGAGCTAACGGTCAGCTGTGCGTGCTTCTGCTTTTGTCAGCAGGATTTGTCCGTCAAAAGTGATTCCAGGATTGTTCCGCGCTTCGCGCTTCCACAATCTGGACCGATATTCGCATTTCGTGGGGCCCCTCCCCCACTACATGCTCATCTATCAGAGTGGGATTTGGCCGCTCTGAATTCTGACATAGCGAACCGCTTGCGGGGCAAATAGGCTCATCTATCAGAGTGAGTTTTTGCCGCTCTGAATTCTGACATAGCGAACCGCCTGCGGGGCAAATCGGCTCATATCGGGGGGCGGTCCAGAGCCTTGCCTCCACCGGCAAGCAAGCCTGCCGTGTAAGCAGGCTTTTGACCGCTGAATCATATATATTACATGGACAAACAGAAAGAAATGGAAAGAATCAAGGAATGTTGAAACGGAGGACGGTTCTTTGTTCCAAAACTGGAAATAGAACCGTCCTCCGTTTTATTTTATTTGATTTCCCTGTAAACCTCGCGGATGACGTCTTCCATGCGCCTGGATGCTTCCGAGTGATATTCCTTTGATGGGAATGCGACTCCCAGATTCAGAAAAACACCTTCTTCTCCTATGCTCAGCAGTTCGTATTCATTGCCCGGAGGCGTCGTTGACGCGTAGGTGAACGCCAGCCCAAGGCCTTCTTTTGTCATAGATATCGCCATTTGCGCCGTGATATTGTCGTGCAATGCGTGATACTTCAATTTTTTTTCTTCCAGCAATCTTCGGCTTATGGTTCCCAGAATTGTATCATAATAACTGAGGATCAGGTCAAAGGCCACAACATCCCTGAGGTCGATCCAGACTCCCCGGCCCCCTTCCTTGTAATGGGCCTTTTGCATGATGGGATGATATTTCGGGGCGATAATATATACTTCATCCCGGGTCAGGAAATCAACCTGGTGTTTCAACTTTGTTGTCGGCAGGGCAATCACCGCAAGGTCGATTTCGCCATCCAGCAGCAGCTCTTCCAATTTCAGACTGTTCTCTTCATAGACATCGACTTTTACGCCCGGGTAATATCGGTAAAACCGATGGAGTATCTTTGGAAGCATGCGCTCCCCACGAAAAGAGCTGATTCCCAAAGAAACCCTTCCGCCCTTCATCTTTTCATTATCCCACAATTCATTCTGAGCTCTTTGATAATCCAGGGTAATTCTTTTCAGATGCTCCATATATATTTCGCCGTTTGAGGTGAGATGAATCCCCCTGGAGGTACGTTTGAACAGACGGACTCCCAGATCATGCTCATACTGGCTCAAAAACTGGCTTAAGCTGGATTGTGCCAGATACAGACGTTCCGCTGCTTTTGAAATACTGCCTTCACTGGCAAGGGCAAGCAGATATTCGAAATCTCTCAGATCCATCTTCCTTTCCTTCCCTTCCGTGTCAGAACGTTTCCTGTCTGTTCTTCCGGTATATCAGTTCATGTCTTGCTCTTATCGAAAAAAGCGAACAGCTTCATCGATAATTCATCATTCCGGAATCACTGTCTTTATTATATTCTCCATTCACATAATTAACAAGCCCCACAAGGGGAGGGAAAGGAGAGTGCAAATGCCAAAAATTTCTATGAACGGAGTCATCGACATGCATGTACACACGAATCCGGATTTACGGAACAGAAAATATGATGACTTCCAGTTGTGTGACGCAGCCGTCCGTGTCGGCGCCAGGGCGGTCGTCATTAAAACACATTTGGGGAGCACGGCGGAACGGGCTTACCTGGTAAATCAGTACAACCGTATCGTTCATGGTGAAAACAGCTTTACCATGTTCGGCTCCGTTGTGCTGAACCGCTGTGTCGGAGGATTAAATCCCGTCGCTGCCGAAAACGCGCTGAAGCTCGGAGCAAAGGTCGTCTGGCTTCCGACCCAGTCGGCACACAATCACCTTCGGAAGCTGGGGAAGCCGGTGGAGGATTGCGTGGAGGTGGTTAAGGACGGAGCCGTGGTTCCGGAAATGTATCCGATTTTTGACCTTGTTAACAAATATGACGCTGTTCTCGGAACCGGGCATATTTCCGCAGATGAAATCTTTGTGCTTGTGAAGGCGGCGAGAGAGTATGGAGTGAAAAAGATCGTCGTCACTCATCCGGAGTGGTGGATCGTGGATATGTCAATGGAGGAGCAGGAGGAAATCGTCAGGAAGTACGACGTTATACTGGAAAGGTGCTATGCCCAGAACAAAGGCGTCGGGGCAGGGCACGGATATTTGAGTAATCTTCCTCAGAATCTGGAAGCCATTCAGAAAATAGGGTACAAAAACATCCTGATCAGTACCGATGGCGGCCAGGTGGAAAATCCGAATTGGGAGCTTGCGGACGAAGAGTATCTGCAGTATATGGCGGATAATGGGGTTCCGATTGAACATATTTCCTATATGAGCCGGGAGCTTCCGTCCCGGCTTTTGGGGCTGGATTGAAGCCCCCCCGCCCTGGCTGATGGGTTCGACGGAGGAACCCCCGGCCCGGCTGTTGGGTTCGACGGAGGAGCTTCCGGCCCGTCTTCCGGGACTCGATTGAAGCTCCCCGGCCCGGCTGTTAGGACTCGACTGAAGAACCCCGGCTCGTCTTTTGGGACTCGACTGAAGAACCCCCGGCCCGGCTTCCCAGGCCTGGTTGTATAAACAGTTGCGTTTAATGAAACATTGAAGTAAGGGAAAGGAAGTAAAAAATGTTAAGTGCCATTATAATTTTCTCTATCGCGCTTGCCGTCTTTCTTGGATATAAAACAAAAATAAATACAGGCTTTTTTTGTATCGTGTTTGCTTACGCCATCGGCTGCTTTGCCATGGGAATGAAGCCAAAGGAGCTGATCGGCTTTTGGCCGACCAACACAATGTTTGTGATTCTTGCGGTTTCCCTGTTTTATAATGTGGCGGCGGCGAACGGAACACTGGAAAAAATCTCCAGAAGCCTCCTGTATGCCTGCCGCAGCTTTCCGGGACTTCTTCCTTACGCGCTTTTTTTCGTCGCGGTAATTCTTTCGGTCATGGGCGCGGCATATTTCACGGTTCTTGCCTTTCTGGCTCCGATTACCATGCTGATCTGCGAGGAAGCGAATATGGACAAGCTGACCGGCGCCGTTGCCATCAACTGTGGTGCATTGGCCGGAGGAAATTTCCCTACAGCCGCTCTTGGCGTGGTCTTTCGCGGGCTTATGGATACCGCTTACGAGGGGACGCCGGAGCTTGTCCCGATTGATTCCTTCAGCTCCTGCCTTACCATGTTCGGGCTTGCCGTTCTTTCCTCCCTCATTGTAATTTCCTTCTTCCGTTTCGGATTCAAGTCAAACCGGAATATCGGAAAAGGAGCAAAATTTGAAAAGCCCGATGCGTATACCCCTGTTCAGAAATCCACTCTTTACCTCATTATGCTCATGATGGCGGTTGTCCTGGTGTTCCCGGTCCTGAAGCTGATCCTTCCGAAAGTTGCTTTTATCAGTAATGTTGCCGGAAAGATTGATGTCGGCCTGGTCGCCATCGTTTTTGCCGTCGCTGCCCTTCTTATGAAGCTTGCTCCGCAGAAGGAAATTATTGCGAAGGTTCCGTGGAATACCATCCTGATGATTGCCGGCGCGGGCATGCTGATCTCTGTCGCGGTGGAAGCGGGCACCATCGAAATGCTTTCCAACTGGATTGGAGGAAATGTCCCTGTATTCTTCATCCCTCTGGCCTTCTCAATTGTCGGCGCGATCATGAGCTTCTTCAGTTCCACGACGGGCGTGGTCTGTCCGGCCCTTTTCCCACTGATACCCGGGCTTTCAGCCACCACGGGGCTTTCGGCGGCCGCATTATTCGCTTGCACGGTACTTGGCGCTCAGTCCAGCGCAATCAGCCCGTTTTCATCGGGCGGATCCCTGATCCTCGGCTCTGCCGGTTCGGATGAAGAGAGAAACGCGCTGTTTAACCGTTTGCTTTTTATCGCGGTGCCAATTAACGTCGGCATTTGCGCGGTTTACAATCTTATTGTGTCCATGGTTCTGTAGGCGGCCAAAACTCCGTAGTGAGAGCTCTTGACCCGCATGATCTGCCCTTGTGTCCATGATCCTGTAGTCGGTCAAAACTCCGTAGTGCGAGCCCTTGACCCGCATAATCTGTTATTGTGTCCATGGTCCTGCAGGCGGCCAAAACCTGCTTTAATAACGGAGCCTGCCTGATGCGGGGCCGGATCGTTTTGTTACAAAATCAGAGCGGCCGAGCCCCGCTCTACCCGGGGAGAAAAGAAATTATGCCGAAAGCGCTTCGGTATTTCATATAATCAGAGCGGGCGGATCCCCGCCCTGCCAATAAAGGAGGATTTGTTATGGTAAAACTGTATGACGGCGGAGTTTATCTTGTGAACGGGAAGGAGATTGTTCCGGAGGCAGAAGCGGAGCGGGTTCCGGCCCTCTGCGGCAGGCCTGCGAAGAAGGAAGAGGCATTAAAGGGGACCATGGCTTATTCCATCATGGAATCCCACAACAGCTCGGGAGATATGGAGAATCTGAAAATCCGCTTTGACGCGATGGCATCGCATGACATCACCTTTGTCGGGATCATCCAGACGGCCCGGGCGTCCGGGATGGAGAAATTTCCGATTCCGTACGTCCTGACCAATTGTCATAATTCCCTGTGCGCCGTGGGCGGGACCATTAATGACGACGACCATATGTTCGGGCTTTCCGCCGCGAAAAAATACGGCGGCATTTACGTGCCGCCCCATATCGCGGTCATCCATCAGTTCATGCGCGAAATGTTCGCCGGCGGAGGAAAGATGATTCTGGGATCCGATTCCCATACCCGTTATGGCGCCCTTGGCACGATGGCCATTGGAGAGGGCGGCGGGGAGCTGGCAAAGCAGCTTCTTTCGGATACCTATGATGTGGCAAGGCCGGGCGTCATCGCGGTGTACCTGGACGGGAAGCCGGCTCCCTTTGTCGGCCCGCAGGATATCGCCCTTGCCATTATCGGCGCGGTATTCAAAAACGGCTACGTCAAAAACAAGGTCATGGAATTCGTGGGTCCCGGAATCTCCACAATGACGACGGATTACCGGAACGGCATCGATGTCATGACGACGGAAACGACCTGCCTGTCCTCCATCTGGCGGACCGATGAGGATACTAAGGCGTTTCTGGCCCTTCACGGGAGAGAGGGGGATTACAGGGAACTGAACCCTGCGCCGCTTGCCTATTATGACGGCTGCGTGTATGTGGATCTTGCCACGGTCAAGCCGATGATTGCGCTTCCCTTCCATCCCAGCAATACCTTTGAAATTGATGAATTGAACGCGAATCTTCCGGATATTCTTGCGGAAGTGGAAAAGGAGGCGGACAAGGTTGCCCAGGGTCGCGCGAAGCTGCACCTCCTCAGCAAGATCACGGATCGGGGGCTTATGGTGCAGCAGGGCTTGATCGCGGGCTGCGCCGGCGGAAATTATACCAATGTCATCGAGGCCGCGCATGCCCTCAAAGGAAAAACTACGGGGAATGACCAGTTCAGCCTCGCCGTCTACCCTTCTTCGCAGCCCGTGTTCATGGACCTTGCCAAAAAGGGAGTCCTTACGGACCTTATGGCAAGCGGCGTAATTATCCGCACCGCTTTCTGCGGGCCTTGCTTCGGCGCCGGGGATACCCCGATGAATGACGGACTTTCCATCCGCCATACGACCCGGAATTTCCCGAACCGCGAAGGAAGCAAGCCCGGCAATGGGCAGCTCAGCGCGGTGGCACTGATGGATGCCCGTTCGATTGCCGCGACCGCCGCGAACGGGGGCATCCTGACCTCCGCCGAAACAATGGACTGCTGGGGGGATATTCCGGAATATAAGTTTGACGACAGCGCGTACAAAGCGAGGTGCTATTACGGCTTCGGCAAGGCGAATCCTTCCGAACCCCTGGTGGAGGGGCCGAATATCAAGCCCTGGCCGAAGATGAGCGCCCTGACGGAAAACATTATCCTGAAGGTATGTTCCAAAATCCTGGATCCGGTGACCACCACCGACGAGCTGATCCCGTCCGGGGAAACCTCATCCTACCGTTCCAACCCCCTGGGGCTGGCCGAATTTGCGTTAAGCCGGAGGGATCCCGAATATGTCGGACGTTCCAAGGCTGTGGACCGCGTTGAAAAGGCCCGTGTCGCCGGCAGGGATGTTTTTAAGGAGGATCCAAAGCTTGAAGAGGTCTTCAAAAAGATCCGCGAGATTCCCGGACAGGAGAATATTGTTCCCGGGGAGACGGAAATCGGTTCCATCATCTACGCCATCAAGCCCGGTGACGGATCCGCCCGGGAGCAGGCCGCGTCCTGCCAGCGCGTCATCGGCGGCCTCGCGAATATAACGAAGGAATATGCCACGAAGCGCTACCGTTCCAACGTGATGAACTGGGGCATGATCCCCTTCCAGATGAAGGAGGACGCGGACATGCTCGAGGTCGGAAGCTATATCTATATCCCCGGAATCCGCCGGGCGATCGAGGAGAACAGGCTTGACAATGTGAAAGCCTATGTGATCGGCGAAAAGATTTCCGAGATCACCCTTTACACGGCCCCGATGACCCCGGAGGAAAGGAAGATCATCGAGGCAGGGTGCCTCATCAATTATAACCGCGCCCGCAAGGGACTTGCGTAATGGAAGGCTCCTTGTGACAAGCTTTGCGCTGTGACAAGTTTTGCGCTGTGACAAGTTTTGCGCTGTGACAAGCTTTGCGCTGTGACAAGTTTTGCGCTGTGACAGACTTTGCGCTGTGTCATCCCGAAAAGGCGAAATCGTCAGTAAGAAAGAAAACTCCGACATGCTTGTCGGGGTTTTCTTTGCTTGGCAAGCCGAATTATCACCATGGCGGTGGGAAAATATAAAAAACAATATGATAAATATGTGGAGGATCTGAAAAACTCATGAGGATAAATCATCCTGGTCGAACAGATCTTTAAAGAGCAGTGGAAATCCTGGAGATACCGATGATTGATAGGGTAGATTTGCTTGAATTTCATTTACAAAGTGCTATGATGAATTAAAAATCAACAGTAGCAGATTACCAGAAATATGCAAACATTATAGACATTATGCGTGGAGGGTTGCCATGACAAATGAACAGGCGAAAGAGAAATTTAATCAGGCGATGAAGGGGAAGAATTCGAATGGAAAAAAAAGATGACGGATGATGAAATTCTGGCACTTTGCGACGAGATAAAGGAATGGATTTTAACAGACCCTCCATAAGAGTTGAAATCAATGTTTGTGCCATTAGGAGCAATGGGATCTTTATCTATTGTAGTTGATGGCATTCATTTCAAAAGGAAAACCGGGCGTTATGCCAAGAGGGAATTTTGACTGCTTCATGGTAGTATTTTATTGTGATTATTACGTGAATCTGAGGGCATTTATGAGGCTGAAAGGAGGCCCGCATATATGGCTTTTACAGTAAGTGTTGGAGAAGCAGATTTTGCGGCTCTTCGTAATGATAATGCATACTATGTGGATAAGACCGAGATCATGTATGAACTTGTGCATGATACGAATAATAAAGTTACGTTGTTTACCAGACCAAGGCGATTTGGAAAGACTCTGATGATGAGCATGATGGAAAATTTTTTCAGTGTCAGGAAAGACAGCAAGAGCCTTTTTGAAAATCTCGCAATTGCGAAGCATAAGACATTTTGCAAGGAGTGGATGAATCAGTATCCAGTGCTGTTTATTTCTTTTAAGGATGTAGAAGGCGAAGATTTTAACGGCGCATATGATATGCTAAAAGCCCGGCTTGCGGAAGTGTGTAAGGACTTTTTAAGTATATTGGATGTTGATAAGGTGGATGATGATGATAAAAAAACATTTCTTAGATTGAAGTCTGAATCGGGGAGGGATTCTGACGTAAAGAATTCCTTAAAAACCATTATGCGTATGCTCAATACCGTATATGGCAAACAGGTTATCCTGCTTATAGACGAATATGATGTTCCTCTGGCAAAAGCAAGTGAGAAAGATGCAGCAAAGAATCATTATTATTCCAGAATGCTGGATGTAATTAAGGGGATTATGAGTACAGCGCTTAAGGATAATGAGTTCCTGAAGTTCGCTGTGGTCACAGGATGCCTTCGAATAGCTAAGGAAAGCATATTTACAGGCACTAATAATTTTGCATCGTATTCAGTACTTGATGTAGATTTTTCACAGTATTTTGGCTTTTCAAAAACAGAGGTCGCAGCTATCCTTAAAGCTGCTGACAGATCCGAGACGGCTGATACAATAAAGGAATGGTATGACGGATATATTTTCGGCAACAGTTATGTGTATTGTCCCTGGGATGTGATCAATTACCTTTCTGCATTAAAGAAGCGCAGGGACGCTAAGCCCAAGAATTATTGGAAGAATACAAGTCATAATGGAATCTTATTGACATTTGTAAAACGTACTGAATTTGATGTTTCGGACAAATTTGAGGCACTGCTTAATGGCGAGACTATTGTTCAGAAGATTTCAGATGAATTAACCTATGATACGTTGCATTCCACGGAAGATAATCTCTGGAGTGTGCTTCTGATGACAGGATATATTACGAAAGCTGATGCAGGGGAAGACGGAGAAACGGTTTCATTAAAAATCCCTAACAGAGAGATTTCTTCAATCTTTGAAGATGCCGTAGTTCGTTTTTTTACGGATACAGTGAGCGATGATGCGGTAAAAGAACTGATCGATACACTATGGGAAAAGGATGAAGCGCGTGCCACGGAGATTATATCAGGCCTTCTGTGGGATACGATAAGCTATAACGATTATCATGAAGACTACTATCATGCTTTTCTTGCCGGAGTGTTTGTCGGGAGGGGATACAGTGTGGATTCCAACAAGGAGAAAGGGCTTGGAAGACCGGATATCCTGCTCAAAGACAAGAAGAACAGACGAGCAATCATTATCGAGGCTAAAAAGTCACATAAAGAATCTGATATGGATAATGATTGCAAGGAAGCCATTAAGCAGATTGAAACGAGAAAATATGCTGATGGACTGAAAGGGTATGAGGAAATAATATGTTATGGAGCGGCGTTCTTTCAGAAGCAGGTTAAGCTTAAGCTGAAATAACTGTCGATAGTGTAACGAATGAAACCGGGGGTGGCAGTGAAAATCATCTGTCTTGCTTTCAGGCAGGGTTCTTGATATTATTCAGAAAAATGTCATCGACAGCAGCACGTATTTAATACAGTAAAATCAATTCGGCGGATCACGGCGAAAGGAATATTATCGGACAGGGGTCACGCTCAAGGGGGCAGTATGGAAATTTCAAATGCGAGGATTTTTCGTGGGAATGCTTTTTTGCCTGGAAGCTTATGGATCGAAGATGGGAAGATCTGCCGTTTTTCATGGGATTCCTCAGAGGGCGGGAATCAGGATGAAGCAGGATTCAGGATGACGGAAGGAAAAAAGTGGGATGCTCCGGGGCCGGCAGGCCAGGAAGCGGGCAGCAGGGAGCCATTGGATCCCGCAGGCGGTTCGCAATGTCAAAACTCAGAGCGGCCAAATCCCACTCTGATAGACGGGGTCCTCGATGGGGAGGACGGCTTCCTGATCCCCGGGCTCATCGACCTTCATTTCCACGGCTGCCTGGGGCTGGATGTCTGCGACACGGGGGATGCCTCGATGGGAGAGGCGGAGGCCATGGAGCTTTTCCGCCGGATCGCGGAATATGAGCTGTCCAGCGGCATTACCGGCATCGCCCCGGCCACGCTGACCCTTCCCGCGGAGGATTTGAAAAGGACGCTGCGCCGGGCGAGGGCCTTCCGCGACGGGGAGCACGGAAAGAATGAGGCAAGCCTTTGCGGCCTCAACATGGAGGGACCCTTCATCAGCCATGAAAAGAAGGGGGCCCAGAACGGGAAATACATCCTTCCCGCCGATGCCGTCCTTGCGGAGGACTTTCTGGAGAGCTCCGGCGGCCTGGTGAAGATCCTTGGCCTTGCCCCGGAGGAAAACCCCGATTTCTCGGCTTATATTTCCGCGTTAAAGGATCGGGCGCATATTTCTCTGGCCCATACGAACGCGGACTACGAAACGGCCATGCGCGCCTTTCGGGCGGGCGCGGATCATGCGGTGCATCTTTTTAATGCCATGAGCGCCATTTCCCACCGCGCTCCCGGCGTGCCGGGCGCCGTATTTGACTCGGCTAATGTCCGGGCGGAGTTGATTGCCGACGGAATCCATGTGCACCCGGCCATGGTACGGCTTGCTTTCCGGCTTCTGGGTCGGGAGCGTGTCGTGATGATCAGCGACAGCCTGCGCTGCGTCGGCATGCCGGACGGGAAATACATGCTGGGAGGGCAGGCCATCCGGAAGGAGGGCAGGTATTGCCGGCTGGAAGAGGGGGGCGCCATCGCGGGTTCGGTTTCCAACCTGATGGACTGCTTAAGGACGGCCGTGCTGGAGATGGGAATCCCCTTGGAATCCGCCGTCACTGCCGCCTCGGAAAACCCCGCCAGGGTATTGGGGGTTTTTGAAAGCATGGGCTCCATAGAAGAGGGAAAGGCGGCAGACCTCGTGCTTCTCCGGAACCGCCCGGGAACAAGGGAGCACCTTCAGGTCGCCGCCGTGTTTAAAAACGGGGAGCTTATCCGTCCCCAAGCTGTGTTATAAGGGGAATTCTATGACGCGAAAAATTGCAAGAGCTGCTTTGGATGGGCATGACGGGGCAGGGCTTAATCACAACGCGATTCTGAGGCAGTCTTCGGAAACTGCTTCGGGCGGGCATGATGGGGCAGGAAGCCTTCCTGTGCGGACCGCCGTGATCATTCCGAACTATAACGGCCTTCGTTTCCTGCCGGACTGCATGAAAGCCCTGGAGGGGCAGGAGGCGCCCGAGGGCCTGGACGGATGGGGCTTTTATATTGTGGTGGTGGATAATGCATCGGAGGACGGGAGCCTTGCATGGCTCCGACAGTGGAGGGCCGGAGACCCCGGGCGGAGGGTGGTCCTTCGGAACAGGAAGAACCTGGGCTTTTCGGAAGCCGTGAATCGGGGCATTCATTGGGCCATGGAAAAGGGCCTCCGCTATGCCCTTCTTCTTAACAATGACACCAGGGCGCATGGCGGCTTTGTCCGTGCCCTGGAGGAGGCCATGGAAAGGGACGAAAAGGGCCGCGTCTTTGCCGCAAGCTCCCGCATGGTCAGCATGCGGGATCCTTCCCGGATGGATGACGCCGGAGACCAGTTCACGATCATGGGCTGGCAGTTCCAGAGGGGGCAGGGGGAGCCGGCCTCGGAATGGGATCGTCCGGGCCGCGTCTTTTCCGCCTGCGCGGGGGCCGCGATCTACCGTCTGTCCGCCCTTTCCGTAACGGGACTCTTCGATGTCCGTCATTTCGCTTATCTTGAGGACGTGGACATCTCCTTCCGCGCGAACCTGTACGGCTATCATATCCTCTACGTTCCCGGGGCGGTCTGCGAGCATGCGGGCTCCGGCACCACCGGGAGCAAATATAACCGCTTCAAGGTGCGCCTTTCCGCAAGGAACAGCGTCTATCTCCTGTACAAGAACATGCCGCTCCCGCTTCTCCTTCTGAATTTCCCCTCCCTTCTTTCCGGCTTTCTTGTAAAGGCGGCATTTTTTGTGTGGAAGGGCTACGGGGCGGATTACCTCCTGGGCCTTCTGATGGGGCTCTTCCATGTGGATACATTGAAAAAGGCGGATTTTGCCCGGGTGCCGCCCGCAAGGCTTGCCCTGATCGAGCTTCGCCTTATGATGGCTACCTGGGAGTACCTCGTGAGGCAGGCAAAAAAATTTTTTTCTCCTGTACGCCAGGAATGCTGAAGCAATCGCCGGGGACAATGCTCCGGGAAAAAAATAGCCTGCCCCTTGTTGCATTTAAAAGGGACTGCGTATACAATGTAATGACGCTTTTCGGACGCGATTCCCGTCCGTTTGGCGTCGATTTAAAATAATGGCCAGAAGACCGCTTTGATGGCGAAACCGTATGGATCCAAATCCCGCGTCCGTTTGCCGTCATTAAATATAATGGCCAGAGGACCGCTTTGAATAGGGGAACCATGCAGCTTGCGGCAACGCAGATGCTTGTCCGGAGTTAAAGCGGTCAAAATACCACTTTGATAGAGGAGGGAGAATGAGGGAGAAGATATTAGCGCTGATTGAAAATAATTCCAGGCTGACGGTTCCGGAGATTGCCGCCATGCTTTCCGCCAGGGAGGAGGACGTGGCAAGGGAAATCGAGGGCATGGAGGACGAGCATATTATTTGCGGCTACCATACCATGATCAACTGGGATAAGACGAAGGATGAGAGGGTGGATGCCTTGATCGAGGTCAAGGTCACCCCGCAGCGGGGCATGGGCTTTGATTCCATCGCGGAACGCATTTTCCAGTATGAGGAGGTGGACTCCCTCTTCCTGATGAGCGGGGCTTTTGACTTTACGGTAATGATCAAGGGGAAGACAATGAAGGAGGTGGCCAATTTCGTATCCATGAAGCTGAGTCCCATGGAATCCGTGCTTTCCACCGCCACCCACTTTGTCCTGAAGCGCTATAAGGATCACGGGACGATCATCGACGAGGTCAGGGAGGATGAAAGGATGAAGGTGTCCTTATGAGAAATCCCCTGAACCAGACCATTGCCGGTATACAGCCCAGCGGGATAAGGAAGTTCTTTGACATTGTTTCTGAAATGGAGGACGCGATTTCCCTGGGCGTGGGGGAGCCGGATTTCGACACGCCCTGGCACATAAGGGAGGAGGGAATCTATTCCCTGGAGAAGGGCAGGACTTTTTACAGCTCCAATTCGGGACTCCTGGAGCTGCGGCGGGAAATCGTGGCTTATGTGCAGCGGAACCATGGGGTTTCCTATGACGCGAAGTCGGAGGCCATGGTGACCGTGGGGGGATCGGAGGCCATCGACCTTGCCATGCGCGTCATGCTGGATCCGGGCGACGAGGTCCTCATTCCCCAGCCCAGCTACGTATCGTACCTGCCCTGCGCCGTGATGGCCGGGGGCGTGCCGGTGTCCATCGAGCTTTCCGCCGAGGACGATTTCCGCCTCACCCCGGAAAAGCTTCTTCAGAAGATTAGCCCGAGGACCAAGCTGCTGGTCCTCCCTTTCCCTAACAATCCGACCGGGGCCATTATGGAATATGAGGATCTTGAGCGGATCGTGCCGATCATCAAGGAACACGACCTTTTCGTCCTCTCCGATGAGATTTATTCCGAGCTAAGCTATAAGGGCAAGGCCAGCTCCGTTATCGAATTTCCGGGCATGCGGGAGCGGACGGTTTACATTAACGGCTTCTCCAAGGCCTATGCCATGACGGGCTGGAGGCTGGGCTATGCCTGCGCCCCCCGGGAGATCCTTTCCGCCATGCTCAAGCTCCACCAGTTCGCCATCATGTGCGCGCCCACGACATCCCAGTACGCTGCCGTCGAGGCGCTGAAGCACGGGGAGATTGACGTGGCCAGGATGCGGGAGTCCTATAATGAGCGCCGCCTTTATGTGGTGAACAGGCTTCGCGGCATGGGGATGGAATGCTTTGAGCCTTTCGGGGCTTTTTATGTCTTCCCCTCCATCCGGGAATTCGGGATGACGAGCGGGGAATTTGCCGAAAGGCTCCTGCGGGAGGAGAAGGTGGCCGTGGTGCCGGGGACGGCCTTCGGCGACTGCGGCGAGGGCTTCCTCCGGATTTCTTACGCCTATTCCCTCCGGGATCTGAAAAAGGCACTGTCCCGCATCGAAAAATTTGTCGGGAGGCTCAAGGGGCAGTCATGAAAAGAAGCTCTTAACAGTCATGATTGATAATTCTGTTTCCGTTTAATTGCTATCCTTGAAACACTGTGTTATACTCCATGGTAATAAGATATTTGCAGGACTGAAGCGATACCGTATCTGTATATTGGCAATTAAGGTGGCCAAATCAGCACCTTGCCGGAGGGGCCGTATGGATGCGATACCGTATCTGTATATTGGCAATTAAAATTGCTGTAACTATTCAGCACCCTATTCGCAGTCGCCTTTGGCGACTGCTCATGTGGGCGTTCAGAGGCGCTCCGCGCCTTGTCCGCCCTCTGGATTTCCGAGAATTCCAAATGAAAAGCAAGCTTTCCATTTGGAATTCTCGGAAATCCAGAGGGTGCTGAATAGTTACAAATTGCTAAATTAGCGCTTTAATATGAGGAGAGATTCAATGGCGTGGTATGACAAAGCAGTTTTTTATCATATGTATCCATTGGGGATGACCGGGGTGGAAATGAAGAATTCCGCTGACGGGTGTCAAAATCATTTTCCTGTGCTCTGGGTGTATATCCCATACCTTAAAGAACTGGGCATGAATGCTGTCTACATCGGCCCGCTCTTCGAGTCCGCAAGCCACGGCTATGACACGATTGATTACAGGCTGGTGGACAGGCGTTTGGGAAGCAATGAGGATTTCCGGAAATTCGTGGACATTGCCCACGGGCATGGGATCAGGGTGATCGTGGACGCGGTATTCAACCATACGGGGCGGGACTTTTTCGCTTTCCGCGATTTACGGGAAAAGGGAGAGGCTTCGAAATACAGGAACTGGTACAAAGGACTCAATTTCCATGCCACGTCCTCCCTGGGAGATCCGTTTTCTTATGACGGCTGGCGCGGCTACAAGGAGCTTCCCGAGCTGAATTTCAACGAGCAGGACGTGCGCGCTTATCTTCTGGACGTTGTCCGGTTCTGGGTGGATGAATTCGACATTGACGGGCTCCGGCTGGACTGCGCGGACAAGCTGGATATTTCCTTCCAGAAGGATCTGCGGCGCCTGGGGGACAGCCTGGACCGGGAATTTTTCCTGCTTGGGGAGGTCATCCATGGCGAGTACGGGCGCTGGGTGAACGATGAGACGCTGCATTCCCTCACGAATTATGAGCTGCATAAATCACTATATTCCGGCTTTAACGACCATAATTTCTTCGAGGTTTCCCATAATCTGAACCGGAATCTGGCCATCGCAAAGAATCTCTACACCTTCCTGGAAAACCATGATGTGGACAGGATCGCGTCAAAGCTGCAGAAGCCTAAGAATCTGAAAGCATGCCATATGGCCTTGTTCACCTTGCCCGGGCATCCTTCCCTTTATTACGGTGAGGAGTTCGCCCTTGAGGGAAAGAAGGATGGGTACAGTGACGCGCCGCTGCGTCCGTCCATTCTGTCGGAGGGTATGGAGCCGAATGAATTTACGGACTTTATCGCGAGGCTTGCGGAAATCAGGGGGCAGAATCCCGAGCTGTCGACAGGCGATTACAAGGAGCTTTGCCTTCAGTGCAAGCACTGGGCTTACGCAAGGGTCTTGAATGGCAGCGCGGTAATAACGGCATTGAATAACGATGAGCAGTCCGTCGCGTTTGTCGTGAAGCTTCCCGTGAGTGGGAAGAAGGCTTTTGATCTCTTCACGGAGGAGGAAATCCCGATTGAGGCCGGGAACCAGATCAGGATCAAGCTGGCCGCCAACGAAGGCAGGCTTATCAAGGTGACGGGCTGAATTGATTTGATGCATGAATTTGACGCATGAATTGATGTTTGAATTTGATGCATATTTGATGCATGAATGAGCTTTGAGAAAGCTGAATTGCAAGGAACATTGGACTTATTTGAGAGTGTAGGCAGGAGGTTAATATGCGTAAGAAGGAGGCTGCTTCCGGGGCGGAAATGGAAGCAGGTAAGGAGCTGAAGCAGGAGAACAAAGAGCAGCCGAAAAAGAAAGCCGGATCCCCAAGGAAGAAAGCCGAGGGCGGCGACTCGGTCAGGGCGGCGGAGGCTTCTTCCGCCCCGGCTGTAAGTCAACTGGATCCCGTATTCATTACCCAGCAGGACAGGTACCTTTTCGGGCAGGGCACCTATTATGAGGTTTACAAGAAAATGGGTGCTCATCCGGCGGTGCTGGATGGGAAGAAGGGGATGCATTTCGCCGTCTGGGCGCCCAGGGCGAAGGCCGTTTCCATTGTCTGTGACAGGAATAAATGGGATCCGGAGGCGAATTATATGCTGCCTTTGGAGGACAGCGGCATTTTTGAGGGCTTCATGCCCGACATGGGTTTCGGCGAGCTCTATAAATACGCCGTGCTGACGCAGCAGGGCAATATCCTTTACAAGGCGGATCCCTATGGCTTTTCCGCCGAGTTCCGCCCGGGCACGGCTTCCAAAACCGCGGATATCACGGGCTTTTCCTGGGATGATGAGAAATGGATGGCCAGCCGGCGGGAGGGCAGCGTTTTCCAGAAGCCCATGGCCATTTACGAGGTGCATTTGGGGTCCTGGCGCAAGAACGATAATGAGAAGATGAACGGCTTCATGAATTACATGGAAATCGCGGAGCCGCTGGCGGATTATTGCGAGCACATGGGCTACACCCACGTGGAACTGATGGGCATCGCGGAGCACCCGCTGGACGCTTCCTGGGGGTATCAGGTGACCGGCTATTACGCGCCCACCTCCCGCTATGGCTCGCCGAAGGAATTCATGGGGCTGGTGGACTGCCTGCACAGGAGGGGCATCGGCGTGATCCTGGACTGGGTTCCGGCCCATTTCCCGAAGGATGCCCAGGGGCTGGCGGATTTTGACGGGACCGCGACCTATGAATACCCTGATCCCAGGATGGGCGAGCACCCGGACTGGGGCACGAAGATTTTCAATTATTCGAAGACCGAGGTGAAGAACTTCCTGATTGGGAACGCGCTTTACTGGTACAATGAATACCATATTGATGGACTGAGGGTGGACGCCGTCGCCTCCATGCTTTACCTGGATTACGGGCGCAGGGACGGACAGTGGGTCCCCAACAAATACGGCGGGAATGGGAACCTGGACGCGATGGAATTTTTCCGGCACCTGAATTCCGTTATCCGCGGCCGGAAGGATGGCGCGATCATTATCGCCGAGGAGTCCACGGCCTGGCCGAATATCACGAAGGCTCCGGAAGAGGAGGGCCTGGGCTTCACCTTGAAGTGGAATATGGGCTGGATGCATGACTTCCTGGATTACATGAAGCTTGATCCCCTTTACCGGAAGGGGAGCCATAACAAGATGACCTTCGGGATGAGCTATGCCTACAGCGAGAAGTTCATCCTGGTGCTGTCCCACGACGAGGTGGTGCACTTAAAGTGCTCCATGATCAACAAGATGCCGGGGCTTAATGAGGACAAGTTCAAGAACCTGAAATGTGGGTACCTTTTCATGTTCGGGCATGCGGGCAAGAAGCTGCTCTTCATGGGTCAGGATTTCGCCCAGTACCATGAATGGGACGAGAATGCTTCCCTTGACTGGTATCTTTGCAATGAGCCGCTGAACAAGAACGTGCATGATTTCATGAGGGATCTTCTGCATCTTTACCGGAAATATCCCTGCATGTACGAGCTGGACGATTCTCCGGAGGGCTTTGAATGGATCAACTGCGATGATGCAGACCGCTCAATCTTCAGCTTTATGCGGAAGGATTCCACCGGGAAGGACAGCCTGCTTTTCGTCATCAATATGACTCCCGTCGAGAGGAGCGACTATATGGTCGGCGCCCCGAACGTGGGCAAGTACACCCTGATCCTAGACGAAAACGGGGAAGTAAAGCCCAGGTCGAAGAAGACGACCTATATGGCAAAGAAAGGCGAATGCGACAAGCAGCCTTGCCGGATCGAGTTCCCGCTCCGCCCTTACGGCTGTGCCGTATTCCGCTTCGATTATGAAAAAGAGAAGGATGAGGATGATAAGGAAAAGGGCGGCAAGGCAGACAAGGCTGACAAGGTTGACAAGACCGGCACAAAGGCCTGAAAATCCACTCTGACAGAGGGATCCCGTGTGTCAGCAATTAAGACAGCCAGGAAATCACTTTGACATAGAGGCCTTGCTGATGCGATAACGCATCGCTTTGCCTTGAAATCAGAGCAGCCAAAACCTACACTGACAGAGGAGCCTTGCTGATGCGATACCGCAGCTGTTAGTCAGGAATTAAAATGGCCAAAAAACCACTTAAATAGAGGAGGGATCTGAATGAACCCGGGCGGTTCGAGGGGGGAGGGGCCAGCAGGAGACAGAGATTCCGGCGGCATCGTCCTTGAGAAGCTTTGCAAATCCTATCAGGGGAGGGCGGTGCTTTCCGATTTTTCCTGTGTTTTCCCAAAAGGTGAGGTGAGCGGGATCATGGCGCCCTCGGGGCGCGGAAAAACCACGCTGCTTCGGATCCTGATGGGGCTGGAGCGTCCGGACAGCGGTTCGGTCCGAGGCCTTTGCGGCATGAGGATGAGCGCCGTTTTTCAGGAGGATCGGCTCTGCCCCTTTCTGGACGCGGAAGCGAATATCCGCCTGGTCCGCCCCGATCTTCCCTCCGACATGCTCCGGGATGCCCTTAAGGAGCTTGGCCTTGACAAAGAGAAGGGGAAAGCGGCGGAGAAGCTGTCCGGCGGAATGCGCCGGAGGACGGCGCTTCTTCGCGCACTTCTGGCTGAGTGGGATATTCTGTTTCTTGACGAACCCTTCAAGGGGCTGGATGAAGGGACAAAGCGGGATGCCATCGCTTTTACAAAACGCATGGTTTCTTTACGGACCGTGCTCTTTGTCACTCATGATGAAAGGGAAATTGCGGAGATGGGGTGCCGCTGCGTGCGTCTTTGAACGGAATCGCTGGCTTTTTATACTTTGACTTAATGCCGCAGGCGTTGAGTCCCATTTGTGTCGCGCCAGCGGCACAAATGAAGTATTAAAGACTTGTCTTTCATACTTCATTTGTAGTAATATAGGAACTCGGATTTGCCGTTTTGTGGGAATACGCAGCCCGGCATCTCCGATTTTGTGGAATAAGTGATTCGGATTTACGGATCAGAACAAATTCATTATGTGCCCCCGGTGATAAGGAGCCGTACAGAACGCGATACCGCAGCTGCCAGTCACGATTAAAACGGCTCAAAAACGACTTTATAAAAGAGGGGGGCAAAGAAAGGTATGTCATTATGAAAGGAAATGTCATTGTCGGGCAGTCGGGGGGACCTACTGCGGTAATTAATTCCAGCCTTGCGGGCGTTTACAAGACGGCCCTGGAAAGGGATTTCAACAAGGTTTACGGAATGCGTTACGGGATACAGGGATTTATTGACGAACAGTATGTTGATCTTTCCGATTATATCAAAAATGAACTGGATCTGGAGCTTCTGAAGAGGACGCCTTCCGCATTCCTGGGAACCTGCCGCTACAAGCTTCCCGGCATCCATGAGGACAAGGCAATCTATGAGAGGATTTTCGCCCTTCTGGACAAGCTGGATATAGAGGTGTTTATTTATATTGGCGGAAACGACTCAATGGATACGATCCGGAAGCTGTCCGATTATGCCCTCCTTACCGGCGCGAAGCAGAAATTCGTGGGCTGTCCGAAGACCATTGACAATGACCTTGCGATTACCGACCATACGCCCGGCTTTGGCAGCGCGGCGAAATACATTGCCACCTCCACCAAGGAAGTTATCTGCGACGCCCTGGGCTTTTCCTACAAAAAGAAGAATGTCAACATTATCGAAATCATGGGAAGGAATGCGGGATGGCTTACCGGAGCGGCCGCTCTTTCCGAGGGCGAGGACTGCCAGGGACCTGATCTGATTTATCTTCCGGAGCGGCCTTTCGATATTGACAAGTTTGTCAACAAGGTGGAAAACCTTCTGAAAGAGAAGGACGTCGTTGTCGCCGTCGTATCAGAGGGCATCCGCACGGCGGAAGGAAAGTACGTCTGCGAGTTTACCAGCGGTTCGGAATCGGTGGATGCCTTCGGCCATATCCAGATGACCGGCACGGCCGCCTATCTTGCGGACGTGGTGAAGCAGAGGCTTGGCTGCAAGACCAGGGCCGTGGAGCTTTCCACGCTTCAGAGGTCCGCAGCCCACCTTGCGTCGAAGATCGATGTTGACGAGGCCTTTGCTGTCGGCGGCGCCACCGTCAAGGCGGCTGACGAGGGCTCCACGGGCGTGATGGTGGTCATCGACCGTGTTTCCGATGATCCTTACCAGAGCACAACCGGCGTTTACGATGTGCACCGTATCGCGAATGACGAGAAGGTTGTTCCGTCGGAGTGGATCAATGAGGAAGGGGATTATGTGACGGAGGAATTCCTTGACTATGTGCGCCCGCTGATCCAGGGTCATTACAATCCGATGATGGTCACCGGCCTTCCGAGGCACCTGTCCATCAACCAGAAGGATTATCATGGGCTTGGCTGGAGCAGGCATATTCAAAAGTCATAGGACATGCATGTTCCTTCAGGAACATTCATGTCCGTACTTGGCGAATCCCGAAGGGAAATGCCTTGACCCGCTTGCGGGTCGAGGCTAGCCACCCGGCAATGAGGGATTTGTCCGACCGAAGGGAGGATTTTGCCGCGCTTTTCCATGGAGCGCGTCAAAACCTACAGGTCATGTCAAATTCCTCTGCTTTCTTTGCCGCGTCAGGAAGAACCATGCTGACTTTGGAAACAGAAATACTGGTTTCCAGAACCTCGCTGAAAAAACGGGACACTCCCTCGTCGGATGATCCGCAGTCAAGGATGAGGCTGACGATGATCCTTCGAATAAGGGACTCGTTCAAGAATAGAAGTGTTAGAATTCGTAAACATAAGCATCTTGCACCTCGTGCGAGCTTATTCTAGAGTATGTATAAACTCTTTTGCGGGAAGGATTGTTTTGGTCTGGCAACTCTAACAATACCTTACTTTAGCGAAAGAGTTTTTTCTTTTTCATTACAAATTCATAGGTTTTGACGCGCTTCAAGGAAAAGCGCGTCAAAATCCTCCCTTTGGTCGGACAAATCCCTCATTGCCGGGTGGCTAGCCTCGACCCGCAAGCGGGTCAAGGCATTTCCCTTCGGGATTCGCCAAGTACGGACATGAATGTTCCTGAAGGAACATTCATATCCTATAACATTTCTATTACGCTTCAACCTTATTGGAATTCAAATTACAAATATTTTCCCGCTAGTTTTGAAACATGCCCAATTCGAGGCTCATATTAAAAAAAGGAACATAAGGAAGACGCAAGTAGGCAATGCAATCCGACAAATAATATCATCATCAAAAATGAAACAGTTGTGCGATTTTACCGACCGCTCCTCCCGGCAAGTCATGGGATTTCGTGTTTATTTGTATAGCATTTCAGCGAGAGGAGAATTTTTTCTGAAACTCACTTTCAGAGAGGCCAGCCCGATTAGCTGCATCCTGGGAAGATAATATGCCATCTTTAACTAAAGAAATTAAAGCCTCAATATATCCCTCATCATGCCCCTTATCATATCCCTCATCATGCCCCTCCTTATAAATACGCTTTGCCTCATAATCCAATACCTGTCCTCCCATGATGTTACCAACTCCTTTCTGAATATTCGCATACTTATGAGCTATATTGATAAGGACCCTTTCAGACATTTGGTTTAGAAAGTGCTCGTTCGGAGAAAACCGAATTTCTTCATCACCGGAGTAATGCTCTCCAAACGCTTCATTAATCAAGGGGATAACAAGCTTGCTGCAATCGTTCACAAGCGTGCGAAAAACATCATCGTAGGGTGTGGATGAATATTGTTCTTTGCTCAATTCCGTCTCCCATGTTTGTTACAGCAAAAATCAAACAAAGATCATATTACCACAAGAAATAGTGGTTTGGCAAGAGTGCGAACGCAAGAAATATTGCATCACCGCGCAATCTAATTTATGCCATAAGACTTATATCCATTCAATCCACAAAAGCAATACCAAAACAAAACATATAAGCAACAAAACCTGTCGGGAATGTAGGTGGAAAGATCCTATGGGATGAGATGATATCAAAGGACACATTACGACTTGGCCTGACTGGTCTTGAAACTATGGCATGGTAATCATAGACGGAAATTTTTGTCCGCTAGTTTTGAAAAATGCCACATCAGCAATACGGGATTCGAGCATCTCATAAGCATCTTCAAAATTTTCAGCTTCAATATCCTTAAAGGAAATAAACAGTACCGGATACTGATTCATCCATTCCTCGCAGAACGTCTTATGTTTCGCGATGGCAAGATCTTCGAAAAGAGCCCTGCTGTCTTTCGTGATACTGAAGAAATTCTCAATCATGCTCATCAAGAGGGTCTTCCCAAAACGCCTGGGTCTTGTAAAGAGAGAAACTTTGTTGTTCGTATCATGCACAAGCTCATATAAGATTTCCGTCTTATCCACATAGTACGCTTTTCCATTGCGAAGAGCCGCAAAGTCCGATTCTCCCACACTTACTGTGAAAGCCATGTGCGCATGCCTCCCTTCTGCCTGAATACCGACTGCCCTATGAACATGGCTGTTTGCTCCCGGAATGCTTCTGCCCCGCATGGAATCATCCACCGGACCGTTCAAAAACTCTGCCCCGCACGGAATTATCCGCCTGTCCTGCAGGTGTGCTTGTTTGGGCGACTGAACAATTGCCTTTAGAGTATCATATGCCTTCCGGATTTCCAGGATGTGGGGTGGAAAAGAATTTGTAACTGTTCAGCCTGGCTGAACAGTTCCGGGAATTTTTCTGATATGACTGTTTTGTGACGCGAAAAGGTGTATAATACATATTACCAGATCAACGCATATCTGAACATTAAGCAGTCTTTTTTGAAAAGGAGATTATACCATGCTGGATCAGAAAAATGTGGTGGTAAAGAATGTTGAGGTTTATGAGCAGTACAGGGCTGACAGATTGGTCAGCAGGCTGACGGAAGACAAGGTGGCCCAGTACAGGCAGCGTTACATAGCGAATCTGAATGAGAAGAAGCAGGAGATCGGGAATCCGGAGAACCCGGACAGCAAGATTATTGACTTCCAGATCGCCGCGCTCGAGAAGGGTTGGACGATCGAGGACATGCCCCTTATGGAGATGCTGGCAGAGCTTTTTTACAGTCATGATATTGATCTGGATAATACTGCTGCCGCCATCATGGAGAATATCAGGAACAAAAGCATTACTATTACTGCCGTAAGAGACGAGATCCTTGATGATATCATTAATCTGGGGGAGGCCTGTGCGTTACGGGGCCGGGTGGACATTGCCGAAGGACTTGGATCCCTGACTGAGGAGGCTGCCGAAAGGGATCTCAGGAGGGCGGAATACCCAAGGGATGAGGGGCTTTCTGATTTTCGTTATGAGCAGGTGGCCTTCCATGATGACAGCGAGCACACTCCGCGGAAGATGGAAGAGGATCATATCCTGCGGGTTGATCTGGGCAGGCGCGGCAGGGAACATCTGAACCGCCCGGAAAATGAGAAAAGGGATATACGGACAAGGGGCGTCTATGTCGTTTCACCGAACAGCAGGGAGGAGCTGGACAATTGGAGGAAGAACAAGGTCCAAAATATGCTCAATGCGGAGGTCAGCAACCGGGAGGCGGTAAAGCGCGTCATGGGAGAGGATGTCTACGATGACATTGATCCCATTTATCAGGCCGGAGAGGCTGACCGCACTGTCCCCATCCACAACAGCCGCGGTACAAAGCTGCAGAATGCGGGCTACCGGGTACTGGAAATTGATGTGGCGGGTTCCTCCTTCAGCCAGACCAGGCAGGAGCAGAATGGTATAAGCGGCCTTTATAACGCGGAGACGGTTGCTCTCGATCCGAATCTGGAGAATGTCCTGAATGCCCAGTACGGGAAAGTCGCGTCCGGCATTATCCCGTCTAATCCTGACCTTAAGGACATACGTCACAAGGATTCCACCGTGAAGGACAGCCAGGGCAGGGATGTAAAGAAGGATCGATACACGATTTCCGGCCCGATGGGGAAGGCCTTTCCGGTGGTAGCCCCTGCCGGAAGCGGGAACAACGGGGATTACAAGATCGATAATATCAAGAAATATATTGAAAGCATCGGGACCCAGTACCTTACGCCGATTTTTGAATCCTGGCGGAACAATAAGGAGGAGCCCCAGGTGATCCATATCAATCTGAGCGGTCACAGCCGCGGCGCGGTGGCCGCGGGGGAGGGCATGAAGCTTCTGTATGAGTGGCTGCAGAAGAAGCCCCAGAGCGATTACAAGGATTATGTCAAGTTCAACATTATCCAGCTTGACCCGGTGCCCGGGTACGGGAATCATTACATCTATCCCGAGAATGATTACAGTGGGCTTCAGAATGTCGAGTCCACCGTTGTTTACAGCATGGCTACCGAGTACACGGACTCCTGGTTCATGCCGCAGAGGATACAGGGCGCCCAGCGTGTCATCATTGGCACGACCACCCATGGCGTGGGCCTTAACATGGTTGATTATTCCCAGGTGGATCAGGAAGGGGACGAGAAGGTTCACAGGATCGGCTACTATGATGCCGGAACAAAGGAATTCTACAGGGGGAGCGGCCTTACGGAGCTTCCGGAGGGATTTTATTTCAGCGATGAGAGGCAGAACCTTATACGCCTGGACAGCTATTCCCAGCTTGATGAGCTGATGGATACGGTCATGGGGGAGACCGGGACACATAATGAAGAGAGAGAAGGGGAACTCCGCAATGTGGCGAAGACCTGGTTCGCGAATCACGCGGTCACCACGTCCTATGACAACGGGATCCAGCGGGAAAACGCCCTTCAGGAATTCAAGCGGAACGAGCGCTATTTCGAGAGACAGGAGCGGAATGGCAAGCTGGACGGCAAGCTTGAAATGAATGTCTTTAAGTTCCTCAAGGATTACCGCGCGGCACTGGAACGTCATGAAAATGAGAACAGCGAGGAGACAAAGCAGGGAGTCATAAAGGCCGGCGAGGATCTGGCCCAGGCTTGCAGAAGCTACATGTTAAAGACTTCCGTCCCGGACGCCTCCAGCCTTTCGGACCGCAGGAAAATGAACCGCGTGGCCGATCTCCTTTCCCTTGCGCAGAAGGAAAAGAACTTTTTTGTGAATTCCTATAATGTCCGGAGTCCTCTTGCGAGCGATAAGGAAAATGTCGCCAGGGCGCAGCTTCGGAATGCCCGGGAGAACCTTGAAAAGAAGAACGCGGCGGCCGCACATCTCCGAAACGCTGCCGCGGAATGCGCGAAGCTTCTCGCGAAGATGAATGAGTACAGGGCGGACGCGGCATTTGGTACATCCCTTGTTTTTGACGAGCTTCGGACAGCCCTTGCCAGGGGCGCCCTGGTGGATGGCAAATACAGTATCAGGAAGGCGACGTCGGTTTTCACAGAGATCAAAAAGGCAATTAATCACTATGATGATTATTACAGGATGGTTTATGACGAATCGGGCGATATAGTTCTTAACGAGGGTTCGGAAGATTTCAAAAAAGTCGATGAGCTTGCCCTGGGAGCCAACAAGAGCCTGGTCCGGAGCTGCATTATTCCCTTTGAAAAGATTGCCAGGGTGACCCGGGAAAAAGACATTCCTTTCCTGAACATTATCCAGGAACAGGAGCAGAAGGTCCAGGACCGCGAGGCAAACGTCGAGAGGATCCTGCTGGAGGCTGAGAGGGCAAATAACATTGAGAACAATAATGTCCAGGATGATGTTAATAACATTCAGAACAACAATGTCCAGAATAATGTTAATAATATTCAGAACAACAATGTCCGGGATAATGTTAATAATATTCAGAATAACAATGCCCGGGATGATGTTAATAACATTCAGAATGACGGCAATCTGCCAAATTTGGGACTGGATCAGGGGAATCAGGATGTGCTGAATGCCATGGCCGACCGTGTGGATGTCATGGAGCAGCATAATGTCAATAATAATGGGTATGTCGAAATTAATGATGCGATCCGGGGAATGGTAAACGGGGGGAATGCTGACAACCTTGAGAATGCAGGTATGGCGGGCAATGCTGAAAATGCCGTCAGGCAGGGCAATGCCGCTGAGCTTGTGGAGGGTGCCAATCCCATCGGGAACCGGAATGAGAACGCTGCCGGCGAGGCTGGGGCACAGGCTGAGGCTCCGAAGGCTGATCCCGCCAATGAACCCGGCGGGAAGCATTGGCGGAAGCTGATGGATCTGAACCGCGTCACTTCGCTGCTCATTAAAAACGAAAATGGTTACCTTGGCCATGTGAACAGCGATCAGTATAATGAGATGATTGGCTCCCTTATGAACCTGAAGTTCCTCACGAAGGACTACATCAACCATGGTGAAGCGATTCCTTCCGCGGATACCCAGAAGGGGAGGGAGATTGCGGAGGCGGAAAAGCAAGTCATGGCCGCGTCTTCCACCTATGCCTGGACTCATCTGAAAAAGAAGGGGCACTGGCATGATGCTGGGGACACCCGTCTGGATCTGGCGGTCCTGGCCTATTCCACGGCGTCCCCCATAGATGGGAAGAGATTTATCCAGTCTCTGAACAAAAAATGGACTGGCATGGTCGAGAAGAGGTACACAAAAGCCATGATGGCTTACGGATCTGACGGCATTTCAAAGGATTCTGGAGCTTTTAAGCTTGAGGACGCGGAGGCCAGGTACGGTCTCGGAAGCGGCGCGGCGCGTGCCAGGAATAATGTCTATGACGTGGCGGGGCAGAAGCTGGCCGGGCTGAATGTCGCTCAGCGGGATATTGACAATATGGTCCGGCTCCTGAATTATCCGGATGCCATTAATGAGTACAGGGATATGCTGGATACAAAGCATCATCTTCGTGCCGTGCGCTGGAATTCCTCAACCTACAATAATGCTCGTGACGCGGTTTCGGATTTTATCCGCCACAGGGACCGGATCGTGGACAGGATAAACGGCAGGCTTCCGCAGGGGGAGAAGCTGGATGAGGATTTCCGGAAGCTGGTGGATGATTACGGGAAGTGCAAATCCTGCCTTACGGAATATATCCAAAAGGTCCTGCCGGGAGAAACGCAGCTTACGGAAAAATCCAGATCCGCCGGTATTGCCAGGGCGGCAGGCGCGCTGGGGCTTTTGGAGGAATTCAAACCGATCAGGGATGGGGAGGAGTATGCCCATCCCAAGGCGGACACAAAGACGCTCCGGAATTATCGCGACCTCTATGCGAGGGAAATGGATATACGCACGGCAGCAGAAAGGGGCAACCGGCACAGGGCTGCCGCTTCCGCGCTGAAATCTGAGATAAAAAAGCAAAAATGAATAAGCGATAAATGAAGAAGCACAAATAGCAACAGATGAAAATGCAATAAATAACATCGGCAAAAAACCGAAAAGCCCGGGGAGGACTGCATTATAGCCTTGCCCGGACTTTTTTATTATTGCAGCGGCTTTGAGGACAAGCTGAAATAGCCTTCTTCATTTTCCGACAAACAGAAATAGCCTCTTTCGCGTTCATATCGGCGTAGTCATGTAAGAGTGACTGCGCCGTATTTTTTTCCGGCGTACAAAAAAACAGAATAACAGGCAAAAGACACATGGGAATGCGCGTAAGCGCTGCGTCTTTTGCTGTAACTGCTCAGGGAACCTGAGCGGTTACAGGAAATTTTTTAAGTGACTGTTTTGTGACTGGAAAAAGTGTATAATACTTTTTGTCGAATTAATGCGTATCTGAACTCTTATCAGTCTTTTTGAAAAGGAGATAATAAATACTATGCTGGATCAGAAAAATGTAGTGGAAAAGAATGTTGAGGTTTATGAGCGGTACAAGGCGGACAGATTGATCAGCAGGCTGACGGAAGATAAGGTGTCCGAGTACAGGCAGCGTTACAAAGCGAATCTGGAAGAGAAAATACGGGAGATCGGAAATCCGGACAATCCGGACAGCAAGATTATTGACTTCCAGATTGACGCGCTTGAGAGGGGATGGACGATCGAGGACATGCCTCTTTTTGAGCTTTTAGCAGAGGTTTATTACAGTCCGGAAATTGAGCCGAAGGATATTGCGTTATCCATCATGGAAAATATCAAGAATAAAAATATCACAAATACCGCTGAAAGGGTCGAGATCCTTAACGATATCGTAAATCTGGCGGAGGCCTACGGAACTCTGGGTCGGGCGGACATTGCCGAAGGACTTGGGTCCCTGGCTGAGGAAGCCGCGGAAAGGGATCTCCGGAGAGTGGAATACCCGATGGATAATCGTATTCCGGACTTCCGTTATCAGCAGGTGGCCTTTTATGACGGCGACAATAAGAGTCCCAAAAAAAAGGAAGAAGACGCTGCCCTGCGGGCAGATCTGAGCAGGCGCGGCAGGGAACATCTGAGCCGCCCGGAGAAAGAGAAGAGGGATATACGCACAAGGGGCGTATATGTCGTTTCGCCGAACAGCAGGGAGGAACTGGAAAACTGGAGGAAGAACAAGGTTCAGGATTTGCTCAACGCGGAGGTCAGTAACCGCGAAGCGGTGAAGCGCGTCATGGGAGAGGATGTTTATGATGACATTGATCCGATTTATCAGGCCGATGAGGCAGACCGCGCAGTCACCATACACAACAGCCTCGGGACGAAGCTGCAGAACGCGGGCTACCGGGTGCTGGAAATCGATGTGGCAGGTTCTTCCTTCAGCCAGACCAGGCAGGAGCAGAATGGCATAAACGGCCTCTATAATCCTGAGAAGGTTTCACTCGATCCGGAACTGGAGAAAGCGCTGAATGACCAGTACGGCAAGGTTGCGTCCGGCATTATCCCGTCCAATCCTGACCTTAAGGACATACGTCACAAGGATTCTACCGTGGAGGACAAAGAGGGCAAGAAAGTAGTGAAGGATCGATACACGATCTCCGGTCCTATGGGAAGGATTGTCCCGAAATACGCCCCTGAGGGAAGCGGGAACAGAGGGGATTATAAGATTGATAATATAAAGAAATATATTGAAAGCATCGGGACCCAGTACCTTGAGCCGATTTTTGAATCCTGGCGAAAAAAAGAGGAGGAGCCCCAGTCCATCTATATCAATCTGAGCGGCCACAGCCGCGGCGCGGTGGCCGCGGGGGAGGGTATGAAACTTTTGTATGAGTGGCTGCAGAAGGAGCCCCAGAGCGAGTACAAGGATCTTATCAAATTCAACATTATCCAGCTTGACCCCGTGCCTGGTTTCGGAAATCATTTGTTCTATGCCGAGAATGATTACAGCGGGCTTCAGAATGTCCAGTCCACCGTTGTCTACAGCATGGCCACCGAGTATCCTGACTCCTGGTTCATGCCGCAGAGGATACAGGGCGCCCAGCGCGTCATCATCGGCACGACCACCCATGGCGTGGGCCTTAACATGGTGGATTATTCCCAGGTGGACCAGGAAGGGGACGAGAAGGTTCACAAGATCGGGTATTATGATGCCGCAACAAAGGAGTTCTACAGGGGGAGCGGCCTTACGGAGCTTCCGGAAGGATTTTATTTCACAGACGAGCGGCAGAATCTCATACGCCTGGACAGCTATTCCCAGCTTGATGAGCTGATGGATACGGTCATGGGGGAGGCCGGGACCCATAATCAGCTTCGGGAGGGGGAGCTTCGCAATGTAGCGAAGACGTGGTTCGCGAATCACCAGATCACTACGTCCTATGACAACGGGATCCAGCGGGACAATGCCCTTCGGGAATTCAGGCGGAACGAGC
Organism: uncultured Oribacterium sp.; assembly: GCA_946413525.1. GTDB lineage: Bacteria > Bacillota > Clostridia > Lachnospirales > Lachnospiraceae > Oribacterium. The sequence goes on along the minus strand of CAMKKZ010000035.1, from coordinate 8,986 downwards.
AATATTTCGTGAGTCAAAAACCGAGCGGCAAGATTGAAAAGGATGTCCTCAAGTTTCTCAGGGAATATGATACGGCTAAGGAACGTTATGAAAAGGAGATTAATTTGGAGACAGAGCGGGAGCTCATAAGTGCCGTCGAGAATCTTGCCCAGGCCTGCAGAAACTATATGTTAAAGACTTCTGTCCCGGGCGCGTCCGATCTTTCAGACCGGAAAAAAATGAACTGTGTGGCGGATCTCCTTTCTTTTGCGCAGAAGGAAAATAATTTTATTGTCAATTCGCTCAATATAAGGAGCCCTCTGGCAAGCAACAAAGAAAATGTGGCCAAGGCGCAGCTTCGGAATGCCCAGGAGAACCTTGAAAAGAAAAATGCCGCATCCACGAATTTGGTAAACGCCGCCGTGGAATGCAAAAGGCTTCTCGAAAAGATGGATGAGTACAAGGCCAATGCGCTCCTTGGCACATCCTACGCTTTTGACCGGCTCCGCACGGCCTTGGACAAAGGTACCCAGGTGGATGTCAGATACAGCTTTAAGGAGGCAAATTCGGTCTTTAATGAGATTAAAAAATCCATTGAGGAATATGAAGATTATTATAAACTCTGTGTTTCCGATGATGATCCACTTGATGAGCTGGCCTTGGAGGATTTCAAAAAGGTCCGTGAGCTGGCTGTGGGCGCCAATAGAAGTCTGATCCAGAGATTTATCATTCCCTTTGAAAAGATTGCCGGGGCTACCCGGGAGAAGGATATTCCTTTCATGAATGTTATCCAGGAACAGGAGCAAAAGGTCCAGGATCGAATGGCAAATGTTGAGAGGATCCTGCAGGAGGCTGAGAGGGCAAATAACATTCAGAATAATAATGCCCTGAATGAAGGTAATAATATCCAGGCCAACAATGCCGAGGGTAATGTCAATAATGCTCAGAATGGCGGCAATCCGCGGGATTTGGGACAGGAGCATGGGAATCAGAATGTGCTGAACGAGATGGCCGATATCGTGGATGCCATGGAGCAGCATAAAGCTGATAATATTGACAATATTGAAATTAATGATGTGATCCGGGGCGTGGTGAAGGAAGAGAATGTCAACAATCCCGTAATGCCCGGCAATGGCGCGCGGATTCTGGAAGGGGCCAATCCCATTGGGAACCGGAATGAGAACATTGCCGGCGGGGAAAAGGAGCAGCCGGAGGCTCCGGCGGAGATTCCTGCCAACGAGCCCGGCGGGCTGCATTGGCGGAAGCTGATGGATCTCAACCGTATCACCTCGCTGCTCATTAAGAGTGGAAACGCCTATCCTGGTCATGAGAACAGCGAACAGTATAATAATATGCTTAGCTCCCTTATGAACCTGAAGTTCCTTACAAAGGATTACATCAGCCATGGCGAATCGATTCCTTCCGCGGATACCGAGAAGGGGAAGGAGATCATGGAGGCGGAAAAGAAGGTCCTGTCCGCATCTTCCATTTACGCGTGGAATCACCTGAAAAAGAACGGGCACTGGCATGAGGCCGGGGATACCCGACTGGATCTTGCTGTCCTGACTTACTCTACAGCGTCTCCCGCAGACGGGAAGAGGTTTATCCAGGCCCTCAATAAAAAATGGACAGCCATGGAAAAGGAAAGGTACGAAAACGCCATGAACGCTTACAGAACTGACGGCATTTCGAAGAAACCGGGAGTCTTTAAGCTTGAGGACGCGGAGGCCAAATACGGGCTCGGAGGCGGCGCGGCGCGTGCCAGGAATAATGTCAGTGTCACGGCGGCGCAGAAGCTGCACGAGCTGAATGTCAGCCAGCGGGATATAGACAATATGATCCGGCTCCTGAATTATCCGGATGCCATCAATGAGTACAAGGATATGCTGGATACAAAGCACCATCTTCGCGTGATACGTTGGAATTCATCAAAATACAATAATGCCAGGGACGCGGTTTCTGATTTTGTCCGCCACAGGGACAGGATCGTGGACCGGATAAACGGCAGGCTTCCGCATGGGGAGAAGTTGGATGAGGATTTCCAGAAGCTGGTGGATGATTACAGGAAGTGCGCATCCAGTCTTAAGGAATATGTCAACAAGGTCCTGCCAGGAGAAAAGCAGCTTACGGACAAATCCAATTCCGCCGGCATTGCCAGGGCGGCAGGCGCGCTGGGACTTCTGGAGGAATTCAAGCCGATCATGGACGGGGCAGAGCATGTCCATCCAAAGGCGAATACAAAGACCCTTCGGACTTACCGCGATCTCTTTATGAGGGAAATGGATATAAAAACGGCAGTAGACAGGGGCAACCGGCACAGGGCTGCCGCTTCCAAGGTTAAGTCCGCGATGAAAAACAATATGTAACTATTCAGCACCCTTTGGATTTCCGGGGAATTCAGAGGGAAAGCTTGCTTTTCCTCTGAATTCCCCGGAAATCCAAAGGGCGGGCAAGGCGCGGAGCGCCTCTGAACGCCCACATGAGCGGTCGCCGAAGGCGACTGCGAATAGGGCGTTGAATAGTTGCCTTTTTTACTTCGCGTTCGGCATTATTCAATTTCCGCGATTTCTGACATTTTCCCTCTTAAGACAATACCTTTTTCATACTTTCAACACAAACATTTTGTAAAATGAGTTCCATAGTTACCGTTTGATGATATATTTGACCGATGTATTTCTTGATGCATTTTACGGATGGACCGGCTTGCCTCGCGGTAAGTTCGATATGTCAGGGAATCAGGGTGATCATTAACCACAAAGATCAGAGAGCTTTACTGTCGCGAAACCGCATTGGCTTGATATGAAATCAGAATGATTCAAGACTATTCTGATAGGGGAGAAAGGGAATTTATGGAATCATATAACCAAAATAATGGCAATAATGATGGTGGTGGTTTTAATAATTTCAATGATTTTTTCAGGCAGTTTTCGAATCAGGATGGAAACGGGAACGGCGGGAATTATCCCAAAAACAATCCGAGGCCGCTCATCTTTTATTACCTCTTCGCGCTTGTCGTGATACTGCTTCTGAATACCTTCGTGTTCCCGTCCCTGATGACAAGGAGCATCCGGAATACGAGTTATACTGAATTCATGAACGCGGTAAGGAACGAGGCGATCACCAAGGTCAACCTGAACGATGAGGCGATCCTATATGAAGCCACGGTAGGGAACAGCACCATTATCTGCCAGACGGGGCGCTTGAAGAATGAATTGACGGAGGCTCATGTCCTGGCCCAGCTATATTCGCAGGGGGTGAGCTTTGATGAGGAAATCCCTGTGAAGACCAGCCCTTTGGTGTCCTTCCTCCTGAGCTGGATCCTGCCTATCACTATTTTTTTGATGCTTGGGAACTGGCTTTCCAGAAAGATGGCCTCATCCATGGGATCCATGGGCGGGTTCGGCCTTGGCGGCTTCGGGAAATCCAACGCCAGGGAGTATGAGAAGAAGGATGGGGAGAGCGTTACCTTCAAGGATGTGGCCGGGGAGGATGAGGCAAAGGATCTCCTGACGGAGATGGTCGATTATCTGAACAATCCTGAAAAGTACGCGAAGATTGGCGCGAGGATCCCGAAGGGGGCGCTTCTTGTGGGTCCTCCGGGAACCGGCAAGACTCTGCTCGCGAAGGCCGTGGCCGGGGAGGCAGGCGTCCCTTTCTTCTCAATTGCGGGTTCCGAATTCGTGGAGATGTTCGTCGGCATGGGCGCCGCGAAGGTGAGGGATCTTTTCCAGCAGGCTCAGAAGAAGTCCCCGTGCATCGTCTTTATTGACGAAATCGATGCCATCGGCAAAAAGCGCGGAGGTTCCGGACTTGGTGGGAACGATGAGCGCGAGCAGACGCTGAACCAGCTCCTGACGGAGATGGACGGTTTTGACAGCTCCAAGGCGATCATCATTCTGGCCGCCACGAACCAGCCCGACCAGTTGGATCCCGCGTTGCTCCGTCCAGGGCGTTTTGACCGGAGGGTGCCGGTGGAGCTGCCTGATTTCCAGGGGAGGATCGACATCCTTGACGTGCACGCGAAGAAGATCCGAATGGCTGAGAATGTGAATCTGGAGGCGATTGCGAAGGCCGCCCCGGGCGCGTCCGGCGCGGAGCTTGCCAACATTATCAATGAAGCCGCGCTGCGGGCCGTGCGGGCGGGAAGGGAGAGGGTGATCCAGTCCGACCTGGAGGAGTCCATCGAGGTGGTCATTGCGGGCTATCAGAAGAAGAACAAAGTCATGACGGACAAGGAAAAGCTGATTGTTTCATATCATGAGGTGGGGCATGCCATGGTGGCGGCCCTGCAGAAGCATTCGGCGCCGGTCCACAAGATCACGATCATCCCGAGAACCTCCGGCGCGCTGGGCTATACCATGCAGGTGGACGAGGAGGGGAACCATTACCTGTATTCCAAGGAAGAGCTTGAGAGCAAGATCGCCACACTGACGGGAGGCAGGTGCGCCGAGGAGCTTATTTTCCATACATCCACCACGGGCGCCTCCAACGATATCGAGCAGGCGACAAAAGCGGCCAGGGCTATGATCACACGTTATGGGATGGCGGATGATATCGGCATGGTGGCCATGGAGCAGATTCATAACCAGTATCTTGGCGGAGACGCGAGCCTTACCTGCTCCCCGGAAACGCAGACCCGGATTGACGAGATGACGGTGCAGCTCGTAAAGCGGCAGAAAGACAAGGCCTACCGCCTGCTGCAGGACAATATCGGGAAACTGCATGAAATTACAAAATATCTTTACGAAAGGGAGACGATCAGCGGCGAGGAGTTCATGAATATTCTTGAACGACCTGAATCTGAATCCTTTGACACGGAGAAGGGCCGCCCCACGGGCGCTTCGGCAGCTCAGAAACCACAGTGGCCTGATCCCCTTCTGACAGGGGAGGGAGCAGCCGGCGACCCTGCCGGGAAGACCTGCGAGGCAGATTCCTTTCTGACAGGGGGAAAAAACGGAAATGCCGCGTCCTATGGTGCCGCCGCGGGAAATGCGCGGGCCGCGGGCTTCAATCCCGGAGCCGATGGCTCCGTCCCTTATCCGGCAAATGCTGTGGGAGCCGCCTTTAATGCCGGAAATTTGCCCGATGATGGCCTAAATGGCGCTGATGGCATAATGGAGTCCGGCGTTGCCCTTTATGGCTTTAATACGTCCAATATAGCAGTTAATGACGCTAATACGGCGGGCACTGCCGGCCATCCCTATATGGCGGATTCAGGCAATGGCAATGCGGAGGACACAGGCGCCGCTAATGTAAATGCTCTGGCTAATGACGGCGCCAATGCAGATGCCGGTAATTCCTATTTGGCGGATTTCGAAAATGGCTATACTGGGGACGCGAATGCCGCTGGCGGCCAGCTCGGAGCTTCGGAAACGGGCGAAAGATTCCAGCCCTTGAACACGCCCTGCGGTAATGCGGCTGATTCTGCCGGGTCTTTAGATTCTGCCGATAAATGATGATTTGTAACTATTCAGCACCCTCTGGATTTCCGAGAATTCCAAATGGAAAGCTTGCTTTTCATTTGGAATTCTCGGAAATCCAGAGGGCGGACAAGGCGCGGAGCGCCTCTGAACGCCCACATGAGCAGTCGCCAAAGGCGACTGCGAATAGGGTGCTGAATAGTTACGATGATTTTATAGAATCTGCCGATAAGGTTGCTTTGTTCGGGGATGCCCGGACAAAGTGCAGGTTTTCCGCAGCACAAGGAATGCTGCGGAAAAATCTTAACAAAACATGCCTGAAGGCATTTTTTGTTAAGACGCATCCCTGTAGGATGTGGGATGCGCCAAATACGGTATAAACGATGCTTGATGCATTGTTTATACCTGGAACACTTCTGTACGATCATATGAATGGTCGCCAAATATGACTCTGAATAAAATGTTGACAATAGCATAAAAACAAGTGACGGGTTTCTCATTTTGGGGAACCCGTCATTCATTTGATATGGAAGAATGATTTATGTTATACTCTTTGCAGTCCTCGAACTGATACGACGGGTTTTTGAAGTATTAATGAAGTGTTATGAAGCATTAATATAGTATTAGCGAAGTGTTATTGAAGTGTTAATGAGGTATTGATGAAATGAGAGATTTAGATTATTTGAAGCTTCTTGCAAAGCAGTTTCCAACGGCAAAAAAAGCGGGCGCTGAGATTATTAATTTGAGGGCGATCTGCGGGCTGCCGAAGGGTACGGAATATTTCTTTTCTGATCTTCATGGGGAGAGCGAGGCCTTTGTTTACCTGATGAGGAGTTCCTCGGGAATAGTACGGGCCAAGATTGAGGAGACCTTTGGCAATCTCCTTACGGAGGAGGAGCAGCTCGCGCTGGCGAATCTAATATATTATCCCAGGGAAATCCTGTCTGATCCGAAAAACAGGGACCGGGTCACGCCGGAATGGGAGAGGATCACCATCAACCGCCTGATTGCCATATGCAGGCAGGTTGTGCGGAAATATACAAGGTCTAAGGTGAGGAAGAAAATTCCCGCGGATTTTGCCTATGCAATTGACGAGCTTTTGCATCTTGACAACAATGATGAGGACAAGAGGATCTATCACTCGGAAATATTGAATGCGATTATCGATGTGGACATGGGAGAGGACTTCATTATCGCCCTCTCGGAGCTGATCCAGAACCTTACAATCGATTCCCTGCATATTATCGGGGATATATTTGACAGAGGACCCCATCCCGACGTCATCATGGAGGCTTTGATGGGCTTTCATGACGTGGATATACAATGGGGAAATCATGACGCGGACTGGATGGGGGCTGCCAGCGGAAATCCGGCCTGCATTGCGAATGTCCTGAGGATAGCGACATCTTATAATTCTTTTGACGTTCTGGAGGACGGATACGGGATAAATCTCAGACCCTTGTCAATGTTTGCCGAGGAGGTTTACAAGGACGATCCCTGTGAATTTTTCCACCCGCATATTTATGACAGGAACGTGTCGGATTCGGTCCATCCCGACCTTGCGGCCAGGATGTGCAAGGCCATAACCGTTATCATGCTGAAGGAAGAAGGGAAGCTGATACACCGGCATCCCGAATTCGGCCTTTTGGAAAGGTCGCTTCTGGAAAAAATCGATTATAAGGCCGGCACGGTGGAGATAGAGGGGAAAACGTACACCTTGAGGGATAGTCATTTCCCTACGATTGACCCACAGGATCCCCTCAGGCTCACTGAGGGTGAGGAAAAACTAATGGAGATACTGGTTTACAGCTTTACTCATTCGCAGCTTTTAAAAAAGCACATCAGTTTTTTGTTTACGAATGGTTCCATGTACAAGGTGGTTAACGGCAATCTTTTATATCATGGCTGCATACCATTGAATGAGGATGGGAGCTTCCTTTCGCTGGATACGGAGAATGGCAAGGTATCCGGGCGGAAGCTGATGGATTATTTCAACGAAAGGGCGGTGGATGCGTGGTTCCTTAACGGGGAGGATGACCCGGAAGGCAAGCTTTGGGCTACGGATTTTTTCTGGTATATGTGGTGCGGTCCGAAATCGCCTTTGTTTGGAAAAGACAAGATCACAACATTCGAGCATTGTTTTGTGGAGGATGAGGAGACCCATGTAGAAACATTTAATCCTTATTATCAGTTTTCAAAAGAGGAGGAATTTGTAGACAGGCTCCTTGTCGAGTTTGGGATAGATCCCGCGGTGGGGCATGTCATGAATGGCCATGTCCCCGTCAAGACGAAAAAGGGGGAAAGCCCCATCAAGGCGAACGGAAAACTCTTCGTTATTGATGGGGGGATTTCAAAAGCGTATCATTCCAAAACGGGAATAGCCGGGTACACGCTAATCTATAATTCCAGACATCTTGCTTTGGCGGAGCATAAGGATTTCAAGAAGGGGGAGGAGAATACTCCTAAAATTGAAATAGTGGAACAAATGAAGAAAAGGGTCCTGGTGGGGGTGACAGATACCGGTAAGGAACTGAAACGGCAGATCAAGGATCTGGAAGAGCTTCTCATGGCATATAGGAATGGGGATATACTGGAGAAGACGAAGAAGTGAAGATGAAATTAACGCATCATCACCTTTGTGAGTAGCTCGATCTGTAACGCTCATTTTTAGGGAAATAATCGTCTTCCCATGAGAAATCGTGGATAAGAGTATATTTCATCCACATCACTTTTTTGTAATTAGGGAAGTTTTACTAATTACATGCAATACAATTCAATTTGTAACTATTCAGCACCCTCTGGATTTCCGAGAATTCCAAATGGAAAGCTTGCTTTTCATTTGGAATTCTCGGAAATCCAGAGGGCGGACAAGGCGCGGAGCGCCTCTGAACGCCCACATGAGCAGTCGCCAAAGGCGACTGCGAATAGGGTGCTGAATAGTTACTTCAATTTTATCTGTCGGGAATTTGCGGGGGGGGAGGAGTGGGAAATTAAAAACCGCAAATTTTCCATTTTCCCTGCCCGGAGTCCGTGAGAGGGGAGGGTTCCGGGCATTAAAAACCGCAAATTTTCCATTCCCTGCCAGGAAAGCTGTGGCAGAAAGCCATTCACAGCAGGGGAAATGATATATGCATTACACAACATTTGTGAACGAAAAAGATTGATTTGAAGCACCTGGGGAAAGAACATGGAAGAATCCTTTCTGTAACAAAGCTGTGGAGGCATGAACAGTAAACCTGGCTTGAGAATATTCTGAAAAAAATAAAAAAAGTGCTTGACAGTTGGATGCGAAGGTGATAACATATTGCCTTGTCGCCGCTGAACAGCAAACAACTGAACAGCCGACAGGGCTTCAAAAGATTCAAAATGAAGTCCCACAATGGATTGGATGACAGACTGATGAAGAAAACCTGAAAGATTCAGGCGAAATGATTGTGAAAATCAAAACGATTTATCTAAACATCCAATAAAAAAAGTGCTTGACACATCAAAGAAGATGTGCTAAAGTAAACAAGCTGTCGCAAAGAGAGACAGCAAGAAAGAACCTTGAAAAGCGAAGAATGAACAATGCACAGACCCTGAAAAGA
>CAMKKZ010000034.1 GCA_946413525.1 uncultured Oribacterium sp. | reverse complement strand
GAATGTATACATATGAGGATGAACTGAAAGCCGAAGCGTGGATTGAGGGCAGGAAAGAGGGCAGAAATGAGGGCAGAAGCGAGGGCAGGATTTACGGTTCTATTGATACTTACCGAGAAATGGGCTTGTCTCCGGATGAAATCATGGAAAAAATCGCGTCAAGATTCTCCCTGAAGCAAAAAGAGGCGGAGAACTACGTGAAGGAGGTACTTTCGACTCGGCAAGTTTGAAAAGCATGCATTTCATCTTTGGTTCTTTCAAGAGCGCTATTCCGTTGCGTTTTTCACTCCTTCGACTTATCATTCACCCTATTCGGAGCGCTATTGCCTTGCGTTTTTTTACTCCTTCAACTTATATTCACCTCATTTATCCCATCTGGAGCGCTATTCTCTTGCGTTTTTTAACTCCTTCAACTTACATTCACATCATTCACCCCATTCGGAGCGCTATTCCCTTGCTTTTTTACTCCTTCAACCCTTCTTTCTTGCAATCCACATTACACAGTTGTACAATAACGCGGATATGTTTATATATTTAAGGTTTATCTATATTGAAACAATCATCTGTATTGAAACATCATATGGAAACATATGGAATATGCTGTGAAGACCAATTCCGTCAACAACCTGGCCCGATAAACTGCCCAGGCAATCTGATCGCCTGATCCGGCCAGGCAGAGAACAAGGAAAGGAAGGAATGCTGAAAAATGGGAAAATCGCTGGAAGAACTGAAAAAATCGTTTGAAGAAATTAGTGAAAAAATCTATGAGGGAGAAAAGCGACTGGCAAGTCTGTTTACGGAAGGTGTCACGGTAAATCATCCCCTGCGAAACGGGGAGGCAATCACCTTCAAGAATAATGAGGACGCGAACAATTTTTTATATAATGAACTGCGAGTAGCAACAGACAAGTCGGGTCAGCCAATCGAATTCCCGTTGGTAGAGATGGGACGTAATGACAACTCGATTGCCCACATGAAGCTCTTCCTCATATCGAAGGGAGTTAAGCCGGACGAAATAGTTGAATTCCTGATGAATCCTGGTTCGGAAACAAGCAAGAAAGTGGAGAATATCATCATGAAATTCCGCCAGGATTATTTCGACCAGGTCATTGAGAAGGATACGACAAAAATCGCGAAAATGTACGTAGATGCCTGCAAGAATATGAAAGATTATAAATTGGATTGGATCAGGCAGGCCAATACTCCTGAGAAGTGCCTGGAGTACCTTCCGAAGTTCAAATTTTTTGAAGGATTCTATAGTGCTTTTTTCCAGACCCTTATGCTGGGGACTGAAATGCGTAAAATTGACTATGAAATTGTGGAATCCATCTTGAAGCAGTCGAAGGAAATCGGGCTGGATTACTATAATGTCGCGGATGCCATACAGTACCCTGGTGGGTCTTACCAGACGATGGCACAAGCGTTTCATGCGTTTGAAGTCCCAACCAATCGCGCTAAAGTGGCCATAATCTTACAGTGTAATGGCACAATTCCTGAAGGAGCCACTTTTGGCACCGTTGGAGGGGGCGGAGACTTTTCCATATACAAGAGGTACAGGTCTTGTACCACCATCCCGCAACTCATTGGCACTGAGATTGAAGATACCGACTTAGAAGCTAGCGTCGATGCCTTTCTGCAGGGCCAGGAGGGGGCGGAACCGCCATTTCAGATCTTCCAGAATCCGGATGAGCAAAAGCAAGTAGATAGGTTAGAGTGGGGGTTAACTGACCAGGATTTTAATGTTCCATTTGAAGATGAACCCAAAAATTGGAAACGGACAATGGAGAAGCAATTCAGGGAAGGGGACCTGATGGACGCCATTTCCGTAAGCCACTGTATTAAATTGGCAAAAAATGATGTTTATGATAAGATTTCCGGCAAGCGGGGCGACGGGGAAAGGATGCTCCAGGTAATGAACGGGGACTATTCGCAGTACGATAAGCTTTCCGATCTCTCAAAGGCCGCCGTATCAGGACGCCTTGTCATGGAACATCCAGAATTGTTCATGGGTTCCTCGGAGGAAATGCGGAAGGCCGCGGAGGGAATGGGGCTGGATTTCGAAAACCCTGTCTATGCCGCTGCCATGGATGGCGCGAAAAAGCAGGTCGGCAAGCTGCAGGCGGAAAGCATTGCTGAGATGAAAGCGTCCTACGCGGTGAATAAGCTGAACGCTGCCCTGCAAGACGTCCCGATCGAAAGTAAGAAGAGCCTCGCAAAGGCCCTGTTCATGATGCAGCTCGGAGACAAGGATGCCGTTTATAGTGAAAACCTTCGGAGGAAGAACGCCACGATGCTGGAAACGCTGGCGCAGGGGGGGGAGATACACTTTGTGTTGCCTAAGATGACTGAGCAGGAAAAGTCCGACCTGAAGAGCTCCATGCCGGTGGGAAATACGTCGCTGCCAAACGGCGTCACCCAGGGCGTTCAATATGGAAGTGATAATGCCATGAACGTCCGCGTCGGGGGTGCCATAGGGCGTTCCGTCCCCCAGGAAGGGATGGAGGTCGACCTCCGGGGCATGAGCGCCGCTTCATTGAATGCCTGTCTGAGGGGACTGGATGAGAAAATATCATCTATGAGTGACGATGAAGTGGACAAGATGATCGGAAAGCTGAAGGGCGGGAGCCTTGAGAAATCCGAACTGGCCGGGATGATTCTCGGCTTCGGGAAAGACGCCGTGGGTCAGGATAAGCAGGATATGGCACTGTTTAGCTTGGCGGCAAAAGAGGCAAACCCTCCCCTCGTATTGGACCAGAATGATTTCATTGCCTTTGACCGTGTTTACAGCATGGAGCTTGACGGCGAAAGAAAATACAATGGGCCGGATATTCTCCCGATAGAACAGTTTGAACAAGCATTAGAGGCGGATACGAAACCGGGTCGGAAGGAGTATTTCACCAAGTTCCTGGAGCATTACAAAGAGCAGGTACGGCAGATGGAGATGTATGCCAATGCGGCCGAACGTATGCATCGCGTAAGGATTGAAAACGAAAAGAGCGTTGAACCGCTGAATAATGTACGCATTTTCTCGCAGAATAAGGAAAAGGAGCTGTCAGAAAAATACTACGCTGCAAAACAAAGCGTTGAGCGAATGCAGAATGGCATCCGGGATTACACGTGGGACGGGCATAGTGAAAGAGCTGCTGCCAATGCCTGGACTGAACATTATTTTTACAATCCCGACCTGGCAAAGGAGGTAAATGAGAAAGCGGGCAAGACGGGCGTTTCAAAGGAAGACCTGGAACGGTCGATGACTTCCAATTTTACGGCGATTGACGTCGAAGCCTCCACCTTCCGTGAGCAGGATAAGCTGAAGGACCATACGTGGTCGTTCCTGGGCGTGAAGTTCAAAAACAGCGGCAGGTATAATGATATCCTGAATTCCATGGGAAAGTTGGAGGATTTGCGCAAGCAAGAAGTCAATGTCAAGAATATAGAGGAATACAAAAAGGAATATGCCCTCCTCCGGGATTTTTGCGAGGATTATATCGTAAGCCACAAGAACCCCTGGACGAAGGCCGGGAAGGAACGCCTCCAGATGGTGAAGGATACCTGGGAGGGCATGAGCAACGTGAAGGCCGAGAACTTTAACCGCGCGTTAGGAGGCGCCCAGGAGGGCAAGAAGCTTGGGGAACTGAACGTTCATTCCGGAGACCGCAGGAGGGTTTCTTTGCAGGAGCTGATGGCAAGGGATTCGGACCGCAGGAAGCGCCTTAATACGGCCAGAGCCGAAAGAAGGGCCGCCATGCGCAGTCAGCAGGATGTCATGAAGCGCGGCGGGCTAAGCAGGACGATGTAAGAAAGCCCCTGAAAGCTTTATTCATTGACATATCACATTGAGCATAAAGCAGGCAATCAGGGCGATCTAAGCAATATCCTGCAGGGGGTTTCATCAAGGGAGGATTTTGACGATCGAAATCCAATCTCATGGAACAGTTCCGTGGGCTTATTTGCTGCCACGGAACCGGCGCAAGCTGATTTCTTTGTATATTGATCGAATTGCCAAGAAACCCCTTGAAACCCCTTTATAGTAAATAGTAAACTCAGGGCCGAGGCCGGAAGCGTTCCGGTTCAGGCAGAGGAAAAATGAAAGGAATGTATAAAATGGGAAAAACACTGGAAGAGATAAAAAAATCGTTTGACGAAATGTATGAAAAGGTCGAGAAGGGAACCAACTACCTCAGAACGCTGTTTACCCAGGGCGTCACGGTAAAGCATCCCCTGCGTAACGGGGAGGAAGTCACCTTTAAGGATAGCGATGAGGCAAGAACATTTTTTCAGGAGCTGCAGACAACTAAACCAGACAGTCCGAAATTCCCACTGACGGAGATGGGACGTCCAGGCAATGACGATAGCCATATGAGGATCTTCCTTTATTCGAAGGGGGTTAAGCCGGACGAAATAGTCGAGCTGATGATGAATCCTGATTCGGAAAAAAGCAAGGATTTGGCAAAAAAGATTGAGGACTACCGTCAGGAATATTTCGATCAGGTCATTAACAGGGACACGGAAAAGATCGCGAAAATGTACGTGGATGCCTGCAAAAACCTGCAGGATTATGGAATGGAATGGCTCAGGCAGTGCAATACGCTTGAGAAATGCGTGGAGAACTATCCGATGCTTACGGTTTTCGGAGGAAGCATGAGTTGCCTTTACCAGACATTAAATCTGGGAACCACGCATCGCGAAGTCGACATTGAGCTTTTGGACTCCATCGCAAGGCAGTCGAAGGACAGCGGGCTGAATTTCCTCGCTTTCCAGGACGCCATGCTTTACCCCACCAATTTTTTACAGAAGTTAAATAGCACATTTCATAGTAAAAAAGACGTTTATAAAATGGCTGAAAATACCAGCAGCCTGGCTGCAATGGTGCAGTTTAATGGCTCAATTCCCGAAGGAAGCACCATCGGCACCCTGGGAGGGAGCGGCGATTCTTCCATAAATGATAGTTTTGCAAAGCAAACTGACGTCGTGAGTTATATTTACCCCAAAGTAATTGGGAATACCGAAACTGACAGGAACATCAATGCCTTTCTTGAGGGTCAGGAAGGGGCGGTACCTCCATGGCAGATTTTCCAGACAATAGATATAAAGAAACAGATGGGAAGGATGGATTGGGGCTTATTAGCCAACGATAATGCTCATACGACGCCAAATGAAAATGATCCCGAAAATTGGAAACGGGCAATGGAGATCCAGTTCAGGGAAGGGGGACTGATGGATCCCACTTCCGTAATCCACTGCATCAACCTTGCAAAAGATCAGAAATATGATCAGATTTCCGGCAATGTGGGCGACGGGGATAGGATGCTCCAGGTAATGAACGGGGACTATTCGCAGTACGACAAGCTTTCCGATCTCTCAAAGGCCGCCGTATCCGGACGTCTCATCATGGAACATCCGGAGCTGTTCAAGGGTACCCTTCTGCAAATGCGGAAAGCCGCGGAGGAAATGGGGCTGGACTTTGGGAACCCTGTTTATGCCTCTGCCATGGATGGCGTGAAAAAGTATCTCGGCGGGCAGCATTCGGAAAGGATTGCCGAGCTGAAAGCGTCCTGCGCGGCGGACAAGCTGGACACCGCTCTCAAAGAAGCCCCGATTGAAAGCAGGAAGAGCCTCGCAAAGGTCCTGTTCATGATGCAGTTGGGGGACAAGGATGTCATTTACGGCGAAAACCTCCGAAGGAAGAATGCCTCGATGCTTGAAACGCTGGCACAGGGGGGCGAGGTGCGCTTCGTATTGCCCAAAATGGACGAGCAGCAAAAATCCGCCCTGGAGGGCGCCATGCCGGTGGGAAATACGACGCTGCCAAACGGCGTCACCCAGGGCGTCACATATGGAAGTGATAATGCCATGAACGTCCGCGTCGAGGGCGCCATAGGGCGTTCCACCCCCCAGGAAGGGATGGAGGTCGACCTCAGGGGCATGAGCGCCTCTTCATTGAATGCCTGCCTGAAGGGCCTGGATGAGAAAATATCCTCCATGGATCCCCGGGAACTGGACGAGATGATTGGGAAGCTGAAGGGCGGGAGCCTTGAGAAATCGGAGCTGACGGAGATGATCCGCAGCTTCGGGAAGGACGCCATGGGCCAGGAGAAGCAGGATATGCCGACGTTCAGCCTCGCGGCAAAGGAGGCAAACCCTCCCCTCGCAATGGACCAGAATGATTTCAATGCCTTTGACCGCGCTTACAGCATGGAGCTTGACGGCGAGAGAAAATACAAGGGGCCGGATCCTCTTCCGACAGAAAAGTTTGAACAAGCATTAGCGGTGGATACGAAACCTGGTCGGAAGGAGTATTTCAGCAAGTTCCTGGATCATTACAAGGAGCAGGTACGGCAGATGGAGATGTATGCCGATGCCGCGGAACGCATGCACCGCATCAGGATGGAAAACGAAATGAACGAGGAACCGCTGAATAATGTACGCGTATTCTCGCAGAATAAGGAAAAGGAGCTCTCGGAAAAGTATTTTGCCGCAAAGGAAAGCGTTGAACGCATGCAGGAAGGCATCAAGGCTTATGGAGGCAAGACACCAAGCGAAAGGTATATGTCCTCTGCCTGGCGGGAACATTATTTTTCGCAACCTGACCTGGTAGAGGAAGTAAATGCGAATGCGGGCATGAAGGGTCCGTCAAAGAACGATCTGGAACATACAATGCTGTCAAACTTCACGGCACTTGACACGGAAGCCTACACCTTCCGCGATCAGGAGAGGCTGGCGAACAACAGGTGGACTTTCCTGGGCGTGAAGTACAAAAACAGCGGCCGGTATAATGATATTCTGAATTCCATGGACAAGCTGAAGGATATGCGCGGAAATGCCGTCAATGCCCAGAGCATGGAGCAATACAAGAAGGAATATTCCCACCTGCAGGACTTGTGCGAGGACTACATCGTGAGCCACAAGAATCCCTGGACGAGGGCCGGGAAGGAACGCCTCCGGATGGTGAAGGAAACCTGGGAAGGAATGAGCAACGTGAAGGCCGAGAACTTTGACTACGCGATGAAAGGCGCCAGGGAAGGCCAGAAGCTCGGGAATCTGTATGTCCATTCCGGGGAACGCAGGAAGGTATCCCTGCAGGAGCTGATGGCAAGGGATTCGGAACGTAGGGAGCGCCTTAATACAGCGAGGGCCGAAAGGAAGGCCGCCATGCTCAGGGAGAGGGAAGCCATGAGACACGGCAGGCAAAACATAGCGGCGATGTAAGCGAAGCCCCTGAAAGTTCCACTTACCGTCATATCACATCGAACATAAAGGCGGCTGGCAAGGCGATGTAGGCGAAACCCCTGAAAGGGGTTTCGCCTCAGGAGTTTTTTGTAGTAAAAAATAATCCCACGGAACAGATCCGTGGGATTAAAAATGAATTAAAAATGAAAGGTGAAGCCAACTCAGCTCAGGTTTTCCTTGAAGAAGCTCTCCAGTTTGTCAAAGGGGATTTTCGTAATGTCGTCATAAAGGTCAATGTGGATGGCATCCGGCACCACAAAAAGCTCCTTTGGTTCCGAGGCATTTTCATAAGCAGTTTCGGAGAAGCCGAGGGAGTGGGCATTTTCCCCGGCAACGAAGAGGATCGGGCGAGGGCTGATCTCGCTCAAGTGCGCAAGAGACGGGAAGTTCATGAGCGACATATCGGAGGTGGCCGTCACATTTCCAAGCGCATTCGGATGCCAACCGCGTTTCGTGCCGTAGAAGCTGAAGAATTCCGCATTATTTCCGGTCAGCTCTGCGGGCACTTCCTCTACAGGCTCTTCCGGATAAGAGAAATTGACCGTGGGACCATTGTCCACCTCGTCCCACCTTGCCTTTGCAAGTCCGGACAGCATTTCCTGGCGGGCATCCCCCGTCGCGCTGTTGCCAAAGCCGGCGATGTCATACATCACGCTGGTCGCGATGGCCTTGATCCTTGCGTCAGCCGCCGCCGCGGAAAGGGCAAAGCCGCCGCTGCCGCAAATTCCGATCGCGCCGATTTTCTCCCTGTCCACATTTTCCAGCGTTCCCAGATAATCCACGCCCGCGCTGAAATCTTCCGCATAGAAATCCGTGGATCCGGTATATCTGGGCTCGCCTCCGGAATAACCGTGGTAGGAGGGGTCAAAAGCCAGGACGATGAAGCCGCGCTTTGCAAGCTGGTTCGCGTAAACGCCGGGGCCTTGTTCCTTGACGCCGCCAAAAGGAGGGCCAACGACCAGGGCAGGGTACTTCACGCCGTCTTCGGCATCCTTCGCCACATACAGGTCCCCGGCGATTTCAATGCCATACCTGTTTCTGTAATAGACGTGTTCCCGGGAAACAGCCTCATCCAGCTCGAAGATATAATGCTCATCCTCCGGACTCACGCGGATTGCCGCCGTCGGGTCGACCTGATGGGAAGCTTCCGCCTTGTCCTGTGCTTCCGTGACCTCGTCCTTTTCTTTTTCAGATCTTGTATTCCCCATTAATGGCACATCCATTACATCCGAACAGCCGCTTGTGAGCGCGGCAACTGCCAGCGCAAGACAGACATTCCTTAGTTTCATACGTTTTTCTCCTTTTCCATTTTCATTTTGAATTTCATTCATGATCATAGTGCTTTGACCATTTTGAATTTCATTCATGATCATAGTGCTTTGACCATTTTGAATTTCATTCATGATCATAATGCTTTTGCCATTTTGATTTTGTGAAAACCGATACATATGTGGATAGTTAATACTGATTCCTGGCAACTTTTTATCTTCGAATACAGTATAATCCGAAAGCTTTCCTATAATCAAATACTTGATTTCTATACTTTCCCATGCTAAATTTGAATAGCATATTTATGCCGGAATGATGTATTAATTATATTAACAATAATAATTATGGAACGTGATAAACAATGAAATCGGATTCACAATGGAAACAGACTGAAAATGAAATTGGATTTACATCAAATGATCGGAGGCTTTGCCCATGGATATCCGCACGTTGCAATACTATCTGGCCGTGGTCCGGGACGGCACGATTTCCGCGGCGGCTGAGTCCCTCCATATTGCCCAGCCATCGCTTTCCAGGCAGATGAAGGACTTGGAAGAGGAACTTGGCGTTTCCCTTTTTGTTCGTGGGAACCGAAGGATTACCCTTACGGAGGAGGGGATGGTGCTGCATAGACGCGCGGAGGAAATGGTGCATCTCATGCAAATGACGGAGGAAGAGGTCCTGCAGGTCAAAAACAAGGTGGCGGGAAATATCCGGATCGGGGCAGGGGAGTCCCAGGCGTTCCACTACCTTTCCCGCACGGCCAGCAGGCTTTCAGCCAGCTTTCCGGACATACGCTTTCACGTAACCAGCGGCGACACGCAGGACCTGATGGATGAATTGAACAACGGGCTTATCGACTTTGCCGTCATTTTTTCGGAACCCGATGCTTCGTCATATCAGTCCATAACCCTCCCGGCGGCGGATGTCTTCGGCGTTCTGATGCGGAAGGATGACCCATTGGCGGAGAAGGGATCCGTCCTGCTTTCGGACCTTGCCGGTCGTCCGCTCATCATCACAAGGGGGGCCGAGCCCGCCCTCAGGGGCATAAAGGCCCTTTCCGGTCTGCGGGTCATCGCGACCTACAACCTGGTTTACAATGCCTCGCTGATGGTTGAGGATGGCCTCGGCATAGCGCTGTGTTTTGACCGGCTTGTGAACACCACGGGGGACAGTGCCCTGACTTTCAGGCAACTCGTGCCCGAATTCAAGGTCGTGGGCTCGCTCATATGGAAGAAATACACTCATTTTTCTCCAGCCGTACAGCTATTCATTGATAATCTTTACAAAATAACAGAAAAGCCGGCATTTGAATCGGCTCAAAGAGCCATATAGCTTGTGATATGCCGCGCTGCTGTTTGTCAGGAATTAAAGCGGCCAAATAAGCGCTTTAGAGGAGCCTTGCTGATGCGATGCCGCATCGGTTTGTCATGAACTCAGAGTGGCCAAAACCCACTCTAATAGAGGAGGATGTTATGGCATCAAAATTTTTTGCCGTGGCAGACCGGAAAAGCTGCGTGTCCTGCGGCGCGTGCTTCCGGGAATGCCCGAGAGACGCAATTCGGATCGATCATGGCTGTTATGCCGTCATGGATCCGGCTTTATGTATCGGATGCGGGAAATGCCGGCGTATCTGCCCGGCTGACTGCATTGGAATGGAGGAGAGGAAGGCATGAAGAAAAAGCACTGGTACGACTGGCTCTGGATATGGACGATCATTTATTTCCTGCTAGGATTTTTTAATATCTTATTTGCCTGGCTTGGCATGATTGACTTTTTGCTGCCCCTTCTTTTGGCCGTTTTCGGGGGGAACAAATGGTTTTGCAACCATCTGTGCGGGCGAGGCCAGCTTTTTACTGTTATTTCAGCAAAAATCCCCGGCCCGCATTCCCGCCCGGCGCCGCGCTGGCTCTCTTCCCCATGGTTCCGGTATGGCTTCCTTGTTTTCTTTCTCACCATGTTCGGCAATATTGTGTTTCAGACATATCTGGTTTACAGCGGGGCGTCCACATTGCGTGAGTTCGTGAAGCTTTTTTGGACCTTCCGGGTGCCCTGGGGCTGGGCCTATACTTCGGGCGCGGCTCCCGACTGGGCTGCGCAGTTCAGCTTCGGCTTCTACAGCCTCATGCTGACCAGTACCCTGATCGGCCTCATCGTCATGCTGCTGTACCGTCCAAGGACATGGTGCAGCTTCTGCCCGATGGGGACCATGACGCAGACCATCTGCAGGCTTAAGCACCGGGGGAAGGAGGATGCCATTATTTTTCATTAATGTCAAAGAAACGCTGGTGAATACGATTGTCATTGACATTTCCCGAAAACTCTTTTTCGACACTCCAAATATATTATAATATAAACAATTTCAGGAAACAGATTCCAGGCAGCAGATTTCAGAAGGAACAATATGGATGGAGGGAGGAGAACGGTAATGAAAAAAACAATGATCAAAAGAATCGTGAGTACCGGGATCGTTATGGCGATGCTAATGACGATTCTCTGTTCCTGCGGAGGAGGCAGCAGCGGTGCGGAAGTTCCGCCGGAGTCTGTCACAGGCACAAGCGAGGTTCTTGAAGGCACAGAGACAGAAAAGGGAGCGGAGGAAAAAGCTTCAGAAAAGGAAGCGCCGGAGGAAACGTCGGAAGAGGCAGCCCCGGAAGATGGCGCGCAAAAGGAAGGTCGGGAGGAAGGCGCGGAAAAGGAAGCCCCGGAAAAAGAAGCCCCGGAGGAAGGCACCGAAAAGGAAGCACCGGCGGAGGGCGCGGACGACAGTACAGGGCAGCAGGATGCAGAGGGTGGCGGACAGGAGGATGAAAATACTTCGGCGGGAGCCGATGCAGGCTCCTCGGAGGATGCCGCGGTGGAGCTGCCGCCTGAGGGCGAGTATGTATTGTTCGCTGTAGAGAATGAAGGATTCCTGGTCGATTCCGAGGATATGGAGATGAGTTCCGTCCTGCATTTTTCCGAGGGAGGAAAGGGCAGCATGGAAGCGGACGGGGAGACCATGGACATCAGCTCCTGGGATGTGGCGGACGGCAGCGTTTCAATCGTCATGGCGGACGGAGGCAGCGCCAGCGGCCCGATTCATGACGGGATAATCGAACTCGACATTATGGGGGACGGGAGCGTCATCATGTATTTTGCTCAGGAAGGGGCGGATACGTCCGGCTACGAGGTGATTTCCCTTGAAGAGGCAATCGCGAAAATGGCGGAAGGCGCGACCGGGACGGACGAGGCATCAGATCAGGGACCTGCGTCGAGGGTGAATGCGCTGTGGCAGAGCCTTAATTCGGAAGAGGGGGTCCATTTTAATTACCGGCTCAATTCAGATTACCTGAATTCCACCCAGGATTTCGATGTTCACGCAAAGGGAGGGAATTATTATTCCAGCCGCACGACGCATGTTGCGGGGGCCGTGGATACGACGATAACAGTTTTCAAGGATGGGAAGGCCTACAACCTTTCGCCGGATGATATGACCGGCGTGCTGGCTACGGAAACATCTTCAAGCATAATTGCTGCCGATGCCATGCTGATGGATACCCTGTACTCCGCAATCTTTGCGAAAGCCCAGGAAGCGGATTATACGGAAGAGGAGAGGATGGTCGATGGGGTTTCTTACACTGCCGAGGTGTTTCCGGCAGGGGAATACAAGCTGGAAGCCGTGTTCTGCTTTGATGAGGAGGGAAGCCTTAAATATTATATTGAAGGAGCCCCGGTCGGGGAATCGAGCATTGATATCGGCGAATCGGTATACACCGTCAACACGATCGATTCGAAGCTTGACGAGAGCCTGTTTGACATATCCGCTTATGCTATCAAGTAAAGCGAAGTGTTTCGCCCCTTGTCAATCCCGTTTCGGCCTGATTTATCCTTGTATGCTGTCAGGTAAAGAGCGGCATTTGTCCCCTGATAGTATATTTACGATATATTTTCCCAAACCTCTTTTTTGAAACCATACGTATTGCTCATGGACATTTTTTGAAGCCATTGTTATAATGCTAAATGGTGTCTGATGTAACGAAAGCGCCGGGGGTATGAGACCCTGCTCGGATTCTGGGCAGATCCTGCGCGGACCCTGCGCGGACCGATTTTATGAAAGGTTGTCTTGCTTTACTTTGGCGGATCCTGCGCGGACCCTGCGCGGATGTTTTGGATTAAGAGAAAAGGAGATGTACCAATGGCCAATGTTACCAGAAGAGATTTTCTAAAAGGTTCGCTTGCGGGAGCGGCATCAATCGCCCTGGCAAGCGGAGCGCTGAGCACGTTCGCTTCCAATGCCGCTGAATTGGAAGACGAAAGTGAGGAGAAGGCAGTTCAGGATACGGAGGAAGAAGTGGAGTACAGAATTGAACACGACTCTATGGGCGAGATGAAGGTGCCGGCGGACAAGTACTGGGCAGCGCAGACTCAGCGCAGCCGCGAGAATTTCCAGATCGGCGTTGGGATCGAAACCATGCCCAGGGAAATCATCGTTGCTTTTGGTCTCCTGAAGGAAGCGGCAGCGAGAGCCAACCACAGACTGCAGCCGGAAAAGATGACCGATGAAAAGCTTGCAGCCATCGAGAAGGCCGCTGAGGAAGTCAGTTCTCTGGAACTGATCGACCATTTCCCACTGGTGGTATGGCAGACCGGCTCAGGGACACAGTCAAATATGAACACCAATGAGGTCATCGCGAACAGGGCAAATGAGATCGCCGGGGTCGAGGGTCTTTGCCATCCGAATGATGATGTGAACATGAGCCAATCCTCCAATGACACTTTTCCGACAGCACTTCATGTGGCCGCGGTCCTTCAGATGGAAGATAAGCTGCTTCCGGCCATTGAGGGTCTGATTGAAACCCTGAACAAATTGGAGAAGGAGAATGAGGGAATTGTCAAAACCGGAAGAACCCACCTTCAGGACGCGGTCCCAATCAAGTTCTCCCAGGAAATCAGCGGCTGGAGATCTTCTCTCGAGAGAGATGTGCAGATGATCAGGCTCAGCATCGATCCGCTGAAAGAGCTGGCGCTGGGCGGAACAGCCGTTGGAACGGGGCTGAACGCGCCGGACGGCTTTGCCGAGGCAGCCGCCGAAGAGCTGTCCAAACTGACAGGAAAGGACTTTATAACGTCTCCGAATAAATTCCATTCGCTGACATCCAGGGACGAGATGGTCTTTGCGCACGGCGCAATCAAAGCTCTCGCCGCGGATATGATGAAGATCGCGAACGATGTACGCTGGCTTGCCAGCGGTCCTCGCTGCGGACTGGGCGAGATCACAATCCCGGAGAACGAGCCGGGAAGCTCCATCATGCCCGGGAAAGTCAATCCGACTCAGTGCGAGCAGGTCACCATGGTCGCCGTACAGGTCATGGGCAACGACGCGGCCGTTGGTATCGCCGCGTCCCAGGGAAATTTTGAGCTGAATGTATTCCTGCCCGTTATTGCCTACAACTTCCTGCAGTCCGGACGTCTGATGGCGGAATCCATAGTTTCTTTCACCAATAACTGCGCGGTCGGAATTAAAGCCAATAAGGAAAAGATGGCTGAAAACCTTGACCGTTCTTTGATGACAGTTACCGCGCTGAATCCCCATATCGGATACGAGAATGCGGCAAAGACGGCGAAGCTGGCGTATAAGGACAATATTTCCCTGAAGGAAGCCTGTCTGCAGCTTGGCTTTATGACCGAAGAGGAATTCGACGAAGTATTCAAACCGGAGGAGATGGCCAACTGACCTGCGGCAGAAATATCCATATGCGCGGAACCAGAAGTTTGAAACAACGAAGCGTTTCATGATCCCATCTGTGTCTTTCGAGGAAAGCTGGGATATGAATATGATTCAGTAGTCAAAAACGCGCCGTCTCCGACAAGCCTGCCAGGCATTTTTCATTGTTTAATTCTGCTTTCGATAGGCCAGGGGGGACATCCCCCAATGCTTTTTGAAAAGCTTTGAAAAGGCGTGCTGGTCTTCAAAACCGATGGACTCCGCGATCAGAACGATGGGATTGTCAGTCGCCCTCAGCAAGAGGGCGGCTTTTTCCATTTTCAGCCTGTTGAGGTAAAGCTTCGGGGTGATGTCATAGTTTTCACGGAAGAGGCGGGACAGGTGATTCGGGTGGATGCCAAAATATTCGGCAATTTCCTCTATTCTCAGCTTCTCGGTGTATTTCGCGTCGATATAAAACTTTATCCTGGAAGCCAGCGACGGGATGACTTCCGCATTCCGCATATCCGGCAGGTCCGAAACAAAAAAAGAAAACAGAGTATACAGGCTTATCTGGGAAGCGAAATAATTCTCAGGGCTGTTTCCCTTCAGTATGGCCGCCTTATGGATTACGGCGGCATATTTTTTTGTGTCGAGTCCCCGGATAATGTACTTTTCCGGGGATACGGTAAGGATCTGCCCGACGTACTGCGTTGCGCGGACGCCGGTGAGGCCGGTCCAGGAATAGGACCAGGGATCGTCCTTTGACGCCTCATAATAGGAAAGCTCTTCGGCTGGAACCAGGAAGGCGTCGCCGGCATGGATTTCAAACCGTCTTCCGCCGATTTCCAATCGGCCCTTCCCCCTTGTGACGAAATGGAAGAGATGATAGGGGCGAAGCGTCGGGCCGTAGCCGTGGGAGGGATGGCAATCCTCCTCCCCAAAGAGGATTGCCTCCATATCAGAGTTTTTCTTCATGTCAAGCTCGTAGCTTGTCTCATAATATTCAATCATAGGATAGCCTTTCGGCCTTTCGGTAATCTGGTTCATCCATAGCAGGACCTGACTGTAATTCGGTTTGTCCGTAGCAGGACCTGACTGTAATTCGGTTTGTCCGTAGCCGGATCTGTCTGTAATTCGCTTCGTCCGTAGTTGAACCGGTTGATAATCCGCATTATCCAGGAACCGGGAAAAAATATCTTGAAAAGATAGTATATCATGAATGTTTGAAAATGACACATTTACGTTAGAGAATGCCATGGACTTTTCTCTTTCGGATTTATTACAATGTCTTTCGAAAGGAAGCATTTCGATTACGAGAGAGAAGAAACATGGACTATATTATTCACGAAGATGGCACTTTTGACATAATAGGAAGCCGCATCCGTTTGCATGGATCTTATCCTTCCATAGATGGGCGACACCTTCGTCCGGTCATGGTTGAATGTGGAAGGGATTGGATCGTCTATTCCCTTCCGGGCGGGGGGAAGGTTCGGCTGGGATTTAATTTTGACACGGACAGGAGCCGCCTCCTGCTGAATGCCCACGTGAAAGGGCTTCCGGGAATGCATGACCTTTTGCCCCTCGCGGGAGCATGGACCGAGGGCGCCTGTAAGGTATTCGCGCAGGGCTTTGGCATGGAGGGTCCGTCCGGGATATACGATCTTCCATATGGAAATTCCTCTTTCCCAAAAGGGACAGAAGGGGGAAACGCGGCCGGAAATGGTTTTGGGGCGGAGCCTGAAATTCCGGTTTCCCACGGGCTGACTGCTCTGTTTTCCGGGAAAAACGTATTGCTTGCCTATGCGGAGGATCACCGCCATTACAGTACCGCCTTCCGGCTGGAGCCCGGGGAGAACATGTTCCGCAGGAATACGGGGCACGTTCATGCAGGGCAGAAAATGCTTTTCTCGGGTGGCTTCAATCTGGAAGGCACAAAAGGGGAGGAGGTATCCCTGCCGTCTTTGTGCTTTGAGGAAGCATCGGAGGGGATTGAGGCGGGTCTCCGGCACTGCGCGGAAAGGATAGCCGGAAAAATGAAAGCGCGGCACGTCATGCCCCCCGCATTTTTCTGGTCAAGCTGGTATTACGCTTATGAGACGATGGATCAGGAGGACCTTGATGAGCTTTTATCCGGCATAAAATCGGAAAAGCTTCCCTTCCGTTATATTGAGATTGACGCGGGATACACGCCGGCGCTGGGGGACTGGCTTGTGCCGAACCATCGCTGGCCCGGGGGATTGAAAAGGGCAGCCGAAAGCATATTGTCTTCCGGCTTCCGGCCCGGAATCTGGGTGGCCCCGTTCATCGTTGGAGACCGCTCCGAGCTTTACCGGAAGCATCCTGACTGGGTGCTACGGGACAGAGGCGGGGAGCCGGTCGTTCAGCTTCGCTGCTATACCGAGCCGAAAATCTGGGGGAATCCGGACTGCAATTATTATGTCCTGGATACCAGCCACCCGGAGGCCCTGCGCTATATAGAGGATGTTTTCAAAAGCCTGCGATCCTACGGATTCGAGCTTTTTAAAACGGATTTCATGCTCTGGAGCATGCATGACAGTGCCAGCGTGCGGAGGCATGACCCGACGCTGACCTCCGTGGAAATCATGAGGAAGACCCTTTCCGCGATCCGCAATGCCATCGGCGAGGAAAGCTTCCTGCTGGGCTGCATTGCCCCGTTCATGCCTTTTATAGGCTATGCGGACGGGATGCGCCTGGCCGGCGACTGCGGAGCCCAGTGGGCGGAGAGCTACGGCCCCCTGAACATGCTACGGGAGCTGCCTTGTGATAATTATTTCAATCATGTTTTCTGGCAGAATGATCCTGACGCCATGCTGCTACGGGACTTTGACACCATGCTGACGGCAGAAGAAGTGAGGAGCCTCGCCGTCCTGCAGGCCATTTCCGGGGGAGCGGTCAGCACCTCCGACCCTCCCCACAGGCTTTCGGAGGATCGGAAGCGCCTTATCAGGCTGCTGATGCCGCCTGTTGGAAAAACGCCCATTAGAACCACTTCTCCTGAAACAACGCCCATTAGAACTACGTCCCCTGAAACAACGCCCAGTAGAACTACGTCCCCTGAAACAACGCCCAGTGGAACAAAGTCCATTGAGACTCCGTCTGATGGGACGAATGGGATAAGGACGGAATTTCCATATTTGGGCCAGGATCGGAAGGAGCTTCTGGCAATCCTGCGCCTAAAACAGGGGAACGTTGTCTTCGTCATGAACCCTACGGAAGAACCGCTTACCGTATTCTTCCGCCTGGAGGATTTTTTCGGGGAAGGGGACTGGTATCAGTACCGTTATGAGTTCGAAGAAAAGGATGAGCCGGTTTTCCCCGCAAGCGCTTCTCTATATCGGAACTCAGAGCGGCAAAAATCCACTCTGATAGGGGAGGAAAAACCCATCTCGGTAAAGGACGGAGTGTTCGCGTCCCGGCTTTCCCCGCATTCGTCCGCCCTTGTATTCGTCACAAGGGAAGCGCTGCGGGAAAAGCCAATGAACATTTGGGAGTGGTGAGGCCGCAAGACAAATCTGTCCCGGAATTCTGAACCATGGTAACTATGGTAACTAAGGAAATGCAGGGTAGAGATCCTATGCATATCCTTTTTAAGGACATGGAGGGCAAAGTTCTCCATGCCCGGGTAGAAACATTCAAGAATGGCAAGTATAGACCATGCGTCAGCAGCCATAGAGATTGCGATACCGCATCTGTATGTCGGCTATTAAAATGACCAAAGGGTTGTTTATACTTGCGAAATGAAAGGAGCAAATCATGAAAAAAGCCATCGCACTTGCCCTTGTCGCCGCGACTGCCCTGAATCTGGCGGCCTGCGGGGGAAGCTCGTCCGGATCCTCCGGTTCCGGCGGCAAGGTAGCCATTACAATCTTTAATTCCAAGAGCGAGATTCAGGAATACCTTGAGGAAGCCGCCGCGGAATTCGGCAAGGAAAATGATATCGATGTCGAGGTGTATTATTCCCAGGACACCGTCTCGGCGCACCTTGCCACCCGTTACGCTTCCAAGGATCCGTATACGATCAACATGGTTGACGCGAAGGATGTGTATTCCCTTGGCGCCCAGTACGGCTATGACATGAGCGGGCAGGAGTGGGTTTCCGACACGGATTACGCGATTTCCGTGGACGGCAAGGTGCTTGGCTTCCCTGTCTGTGTCGAGGCCAGGGGCATCCTTTACAATGCGGACGCGATCAAGAACACCCTCGGCGAGGATTTTGACCCGGATTCCATCAAGAACCTGGACGATTTCAAGGCATTCCTGGACCGCATGGTCGCGGGCGGGATGGAGTCCCCCGTGGGAATCTTAAAGCCCGACTGGTCCCTGGCGGCTCATTACCTCCAGCATGTTTATGAGGA
Organism: uncultured Oribacterium sp.; assembly: GCA_946413525.1. Taxonomy (GTDB): domain Bacteria; phylum Bacillota; class Clostridia; order Lachnospirales; family Lachnospiraceae; genus Oribacterium. The sequence goes on along the minus strand of CAMKKZ010000034.1, from coordinate 21,786 downwards.
GAGGGAGGATGTGGACGGCTTCATCCAGGACCTTTATGCCGGCAACGTGGATCTTGAGAAGGATGAGAAGTTCAACGCGTTGATGGACACCTTTGACGTGCTGAAGGAGTACAACATGTTCAAGGAAGGCCCGATCTCCGTGGAGGACGACCAGGTGCATCAGGCATTGTCCGAGGGGCAGGATGCCTTCCAGTTCGGCGGATGCTGGGAGTGGAACGACATTATCGATTATGACTATACCGGGAATATCGGCCTCATGCCCATCCCTCAGAACATAGAGGACAGCTTCACAGGAAAGATGGTTATCTTCGGAAGCAAGTATTTCTACATTGACAACAGCGAAAACACAAGCCAGGAGCAGAGGGACGCGGCCGAGAAGTTCCTTAACTGGTTCGCGCTTTCCGATGAAGGCAAGAAGCTGGTCAGCGACACCTGCGCCATGATTTCGCCCTTCAAGAGCAACGATGTCACCTGCGCGAATGATATCGGCGTTTCCGTAAAGAAGTACGCGGATGCAGGACTTGCGATTAAGAGCTATGACTATGACCCGGATGACCACTATTCCAAGCTGGGCGCCGAGATGCAGCGTTACCTTGCCGGACAGTGCACCCGTGCCGAGCTTGCGGACGCCATCGAAAAATACTGGGCATCCTCAACGCCGGTGCAGCACTAAAGAAGTAAAATATTAACTTTCTCATGCATTCCATAGGGATGCGTCAAATACGGAACAAACCATGCTTGATGCATAGTTTGTTCCAGGGTTTTACTGCGGCACATGGAATGCCGCAGCAGGGAATACATTTAATGGTATAATGCAGAAGGAGTGCTGCTCCTTCTGTTTTTTTTATTATCGCAGGGGCTGCGTAAGGAAATATTCCGGCTTACGCCGGACGCAGCCCCGCGGACGAGTAGGGTGGTGTGGTAGCCGTCGCAAGGAAGATGTTATGGTAATTTTGTGATGCTTGACATAGTAATTCATTCCATGCAATACTATTGATCAAAGGTAGGGGAGCCATTTGGATCACGATACCGCATCCGTATGTCGGCAATCAAAATGGCCAGAAAACCATTTATTAGGAGAGATAAGAGTCATGCCTGAGAAGACCAGGAAAGCGATCGCATTGACTGCGTTTTTCGCCTCTTTTGTTTTTTTGCAATTCACCCTGCTCTGGCTGGGCAACCGGGCGGGGGATGGTTACCTTTCCATCAGGCAGCGGGAGATGGTTTATTACATCTTGCAGATATTCGTGATTTCCGGCTTTTTTGCGTACGCGGTTTCGGATAATCCCGGATCCGGCAAGCCCATTCCCAGGCGCTGCGCCTTTTCTGTCATTGTCATACTTGGCCTTGGGACGGCCGTGATGCTTTTTGCGGATAAAGGCTCCCTTTTTTATCTTATAGTCACGATGGTCGTCGCAAGCTGTCTGGGATATTTGGGCGGCGCGGTTTACCATATCATGAGCAGGGAAACGAAAAGGGGGGGAAGGACGGCACTGAGCATGGGAATTGGCAGCATTGCCGCCGTGAGCATGCAGTACATTCTTCAGATTCATTGGGGCGTGACGCCCCTGCTGCCATTCTTTGATCTTGCGGCGCTCATTACACTATCATGGCTTTTGCTGCGGAAGGGACCCCTGTTGGATTCCGGGACGCCGGAAAGGGTGGGGAAAAGGATGGAAGAAGCCGCGGGGAAAGGAATGATATCCAGGCGTATTTTGATGACATGCCTGATCGCGGCCGGGTTTCTGATCTTTGAAAGCTTTTATAATGAGGCGATCCATCATCTGCAGATCCGTTCAGGATACAGCACGTATAATGCCTATAGCTGGCCCAGGCTGATGATGATTCCCGGCTATGCGCTTTTTGCGGCAATCGGGGACAGAAAAGGAGGGAGGCTTGTGCCGGTCACGGCCCTCTGTATGTCGCTGGCCGCGCTGCTTAACGCGGTATTGACGGATTCTTACTGGATCAACATGTGCCTTTTCTATGTGGCGCTTTCCGGAGCGGTTTCCTTCTACTGCCTGAGCTTCTGGCATCTGGCGCAGGATACGAGGCGGCCCGCCCTGTGGGCTTCGGCCGGCAGGATATTGGACAGTGTGATTGTCCTGGCGCAGGGATTTTTTCATACATCTGCCTTTTCGGCGGAAACGGTTCAGATCATAAATATTGTTGTGCTTGTTTCCGTTATTTTGATAATGACATTGAACGGGAGCTTCAATCTTTCCGAACCTGCTGCGCCGGAAAGCCTTTCCTTGTCCCTTTCGCCGAAACCCGCCGCGCCGGAAAAGTTCCCCATGTCCGATGCCCTTTCGCGGGAACCCGCCGCATCGGAAAGGCCCCCCATGTCCGATGCCCTTACGCCGGAATCTGCTGCGCCGGAAAGGTCTTCCTTGTCTGTTGCCCCTGCACCGGGATCTGCCGCCCCGCAAAAAACTCCTTTGTCCTTTGCGTCGGAGCTTACCACGTCCGAAAAGGTTCCCTTGTCCCTTTCTCCGGAACCCGCTGCATCGGAAAAAGCTTCCTTGTCCCTTTCGCGGGAGCCCGCCGCGCCGGAAAAGTTCCCTATGTCCGCTGCCCTTTCGCCGGAGCCCGCCGCGCCGGAAAAGTTCCCCATGTCCGCTGCCCTTACGCCGGAGCCCGCCGCGTCGGACGGATTACACCTGCCCCTTTCTCCGGAATCCGCTTTTGGGCGGATGCGTGAGCGTTATGCCCTTACGCCCCGGGAGACGGAGGTGCTGCGGGAGCTGGTGCTGACCGAAGATAAACAGGCTGTGATTTGCGAACGCCTTTCCATCAAGATAAAGATGCTCCAGAAACACGTGACAAAATTATACCAAAAGACGGGGGTAACGACCCGTTCCGGCCTGACAGACCTGTACCACAACACTCTTGCCGGACGTTAGCCTTTTCTTATGATCTCCTTGAATTACGATTTGACCCTTTAAAAGCGGTGCTTGCGGCGGTATTTATACCCAGGTTAGAGGTTTCCATAAGCCTGCTCCGCACATACGGAGGCGGCTTTAAGCGGTATTTATACCCAGGGTAGGGGTTCCCCCCCTATACAAAGCATGGAATTTCAGGCTAATATATCTAAAATATAAGATATAGATAGATATAAAAGGCAAGTTCCATCTGGACTTGTTCGGAAGGGCAGGACTTTTCGGCGCGTTTTTCGCCATGCTTCGGGACGCGCTTATAAGCTCTGCTTCTATCAGGCGTGTTTTTCGTTCACGGAGGGGAGAGAGATGAAAACAAAACCTGGAAAGACTGGAAGACGAGTGATTGAAAGGCGGGTGATATCCCTTTTTTTGGCTGTGATCATGTGCCTGTCCCTGCTGCCCGGGACGTCCTCCTTCACGGCCTTTGCCGGGGGCGCTTTCCTGGAGGCAATATATTTTGACCACAACCGTTCGAATGGCTATGGCGGCGCTACCGATGGGTATCTGGAGAAGGATTCGGGGGGCGCGGTCCATTTCGATGTCTCCGGCGGAAAGAGCATGAGCGAAAATTGCACGATCAGCTCTGTATGGCTTGTTGACGCGGACAGCAGGGCGGAAAAATATAATCTTCTGAGTTCCGCTTACGGAGGGACGAATGAATGCAAGGTGTATTCCCCTTTTACGGTTTCTGAAACGGGAGAAACAATATATCCGCTTGAGATATGGATTCACGGCCTGACCATCCCAAATGCCGCGGCGGGGGATTACCGGCTGCGGGTCGTTACCAGCACCGGCACCTTCTATTCCGATGAGTATTCGGATCCGTATATCAGTACGGACGGCATCGTGCATATCGTGGAAGAAGGGGAGGCCCCGGACGTTGTACAGATCCCTCTTGAAATCACCACCTTGTCCCTGCCCCGCGGAAGGGTAGGGGAGGTATATTCAGCTATGCTGACCGCAAGCCGCTCTGCAACCTGGGAACTGGCGGAAGGCAGCAGTCTACCCGAGGGTCTCACACTGAATGAATCAGGGCTTCTTTCCGGGACACCCGGGAAGTCCGGGAGCTTTAACGTCACAATTAAGGCGGAGGACGACTATGGAAACACCACGGAAAAGACCTTTTCCCTGAAAGTCATCCTGAAGCAGTTGAGCGGCTCCTGGGCGGCGAGCCTTACGCCGGCGAATCCTTGCTCCGGTATGGAAAGCGAATATGATTTTTCGATCAGGCCCTCCATGGACATCATTCCCTCAAGCATGTCAAGTCTCACCGTGACGCTGCCGAAGAATGTGCTAACGGTTGATAGCGATCTGGAGAACCTTACTCCCGGGGGCGTCACGTACAGCATCGAACAGGGAGATGGTACCGTTATCTTTTCTTTTAACGGTGAAACGGAAGTCACGAAGGAGGACGGCATCGCCTTCACGCTTACGAATGTCAGGAATCCGGATGCCTATTCTGTCAGCGCCTATGTGCGTTCCGACAATTGGGAATCTGCCACTGTAGCCTGCAGGATGGATCAGACAAGTGCCTCAGCCTCCCTGGTTGACCCGAAAGGAATGCTTGTCACGATTGAGGACTGGGAAAGCCTGAAGTATATGCCGCTCAAACGCCTCATCGTTACATGGGAGGAGGAGGGAGAGAACAAATCTGCCACCCACGGCTTCTCTGATGAAGGATCCTCCTTCCGGGATGTCAACATTGCGTTTGGCACTCCCTATACGGTCACTCTGCAGGTTCGGGATTCCCTCTACAATTGGCATACCTATGCCTCGCATTCCGGAACCGGTGATGGGCAGGGAAACCTGGTCATACTCCGGGCCAACAATCCGGACGACAGCGAGAAGATCAGTCCATACCGCCTGGAAAAGACCTTGGGATCCGAAGAGGTTACGGAAGAAATGGACTACAGTATTTTCCCGGCTTTATATAAGAATGGGGCGTATCTTGACTACAGCTTTTACAATGACATCCAGACATATTGGTTTACGGATGCCGATGCGGATAAGGGTGGCTTTACCGCGAATACGAACAGGAATTTCGCCTCAGATTCCAAACTGAAGGATTATGACCGTGACGGGGCCTCCGTTACTGTGGACAAAAATAATGGTCTCATTACCGTGGATTATCCGCTGCTTTCCCGCGATGCTTCCCTTTCCGGAACGGTAAAGGACAGCGGGGACGCAGGCATCCCCTATGCCTCGCTGCTTTCAAGTCAGACTGTGAACGGGGTAACGAATACCCTGAACATCGTAACAGATGAAAAAGGTGCCTACACGATTCCAGGTCTTTATGATGGAAAGGAAGTAAACCTTGCTGTCTGGGCCGATGGCTACGAAGAGAAGAACATTTCCGTCACACCGGGCGGGTCAGATCAGGAAATCAGTCTGTATGCGTCAAAATGTATTACTGTGCTGATTGGCGATGGAAAAAGCGTAACGAATCCCAGCTTCACGGTTTCCAAGGGCAGCAACGGAAAGTCCTATTCCTTTGCCGGGGGAACAAGCTTCCGGCTCGACCTGCCCTCCGACTGGGAGACTGCTGATAACACGGAATATACGGTGTCTATGAAGTCGGACGATGCTCAGGGCCCGGCGTCCGGCACAGCCGTTTTTTCCGAGGGGATCGCTTCCGTGACGCTGAATCCCGTGCGCCTGGGGACGCTTGACTGGAGCGCGCTGGAGGGTACAGGCTATTATGTATTGCTCTTTAAAGAGAACGGATCCCTTTTGGGAGGCTATCCGGTAAGCGACCGTCAGCGCAGCGTGCCGGAGGGCACATATACAGTCTGCCTTTCCTCCTCAAGTTATTCGACGATCGCTGACTGCCCTGCCGAGTCCCGGGGGAGCTTTACCGTGACTGCGGGCGAGACAAAGGAGGTAAGCGGCCTTACCCTTCCTTCCGTGACCCTAGATGTCGTTGGCGGCGTGACGGGTCCGGCGACCGCTCCCGGTGGCGGGCTCTATAAGCTCAGCGCAATCCTCGAGTCGGAGATAAATGGCAGCGACAACAGTACCTTTGCCGGCTTTACGGTTTCGCTGAGTGACAACAGCACGCTGCAGGGGATGACGGTCAATGGGAGCTATGTGGGGCTTTCCTCCGGGGCTGGCTACTGGGTTACCATCGATAAGGATAATTATAATGCCGTTGATTGGACATTCCCATTGGAATGTACGCTTTACCTTCGGCAAAATGCCGCAACAGGCTCCTCCCAGAATGTGGAACTGAAAGCCGATTACAACTCTGTTAATTATGGATCCAGATCCGTGAGCCTCGGCTCCGTATCGACGCGTTCCGTGCCCTCCCTTACCCTTTACGCGCCGGCACGGATTGGCGCGCAGCTCGTAGATGCCAAGATCAATGGTGTGAAGAGTCAGTCCTGGCAGCCGGAGGCCTTTGCCTTTTCCGGGACAGGCGTCAAAAACCAGGATGTGCGGATCTATGACAACGAACAGTTGATCGCCATTGTCAGGGCGGATGAAAAAGGCTCTTTTTCCGGCACGGCTTATCCCGCGTCCACTTATTCAGATCATTTGATCCGCGCGGAGCAGCAGAGTGGTGGGGACACGCTTTCCGTGACAAAAGAACTGCTCTACGAACCCTCCGGGCCGGTGCTGACCGGGCTTTCGCTTATTACCAATGGATACAGAAGGTGGCAGCTTCCCATAAACGGGGCCCCGGGGGCTTACACGGCAACTCCAACCATGGTCTACCAATATGAGGCGGAGATTCGGAATGAGGAGCAGTTGGACGAGATTACCGTCCAAAACCCCGCCGCCGAAAGCTCCGATGACCAGGAAACGCTAACGGCGAAGGTATTCTTCCGGGTGTTCTCCGCCGGAGGGGAGACCCTGCTGCCGGCAGTGAAAGAGGGAAATGTCTGGAAGAGCGAAGAAAAGAGCTTCGGCGGGAACTACCCCGTCGGGGTCGAGGTGCTGTACCAGGCGAAGGAGAGTGAGCACGAAGCCAGCGTGCTGATCCAGGATGCGACCATCCCGGAAAATGAAAGAACAGTGACCGTTGATTACAATTACATCCTTTATAACAAAGATGGCTCTAATACTAAAGTAGAGGCTGCAAGTCAGACGGAGCTTTATGAGCTGATGGGGCTGGATCCGAAGGACGATGGTAATGTGGCGCCGGACTGGGATCTGGGCTATCCCGAATGGAACGAGGATAATCCAGCTTCCAATGGCTGGGCATTGCCTCCCGCGCCTTCATCGGATGAACTCGAGGCCGAACAAGCCTCGGAAAGCTTCGAAAGCCTCGAAACAGGCGGCTCTGGGTCCGCGAACGTCGTCCTCCTTTCGGAAGGCGTGGAAAGCTCCGTCACGGATGGCTTTGAAGAGGAAGAAGCCCGGCTGCTTTCCGACAGCAAATCCCTCAGCGATCTGTTCACGAATATCGCGAACAGCGTGAATCAAGGTCTTGGAGTGGGGAATGATCTTGTAGATGAAAATGGCAGAGTCACAGAGATTTCAACGCTGAACGGGCAGCAGGCCGTCAGCAATGGGGCGAACAACCTTACCATGGAAGTCCGCACCTGGATCGACCAGCCCACCTGGACCAGCTCTGGGGTGAAATGGCGCGTGGAGGAGCTCCGGGGCAAGGGATATAAGGCCATGTCCGCCTCCTACAATTACAATCAGTACCTTTATTTTACCGGAAATTATTACTATGACAAATATGGCAGGCCCAGCTCCCTGACGCGGACCGTCCCTGCCCTGGGCGGCGTGGATCAGACGGAGCCGAATCCGGACATGTACAGCAGGACCACGGGTCAGATGATCGGATCCTCCCTCAAGGTGGAATACATTTACAGTGTCAAAGAGGGAAAATGGATGCGCAGCCAGACGGCCATGATCCCGCCGGGGGCAAGCTCCCCTATCCACCTCGCGGCCAACCAGATCCCCGATGCCACCACTCCCCCCTACCGCTATACGCCGGTGAGCCAGATGAGCGAGGATTCTGACGATTCTGACATGGAAGCCGGGGCGCTTATGGCGGAGGACAGCCCCTTTACCGAGGAGGAGAGCCGCGTTTACGCGGTCCTCGCGGAGGGCGCAACAAACCGAACCGGCGGGATGAGCTGGGGCGTCAAGCTGGAAAATGTGCAGAACAGTACCTACGCCGGGATGGCCATCAGCGGAACGGGTTATCTGGGGGCGAAATGGGTCGGCGCGAGTAAAAAGCTTCATAAACTCACCCTCGGAGACAAAGATAAGATGGTGAAGATCGGGAAGAAGTTTGAGATCGCGCAGGGAGAATATTCCCTCAGCATGGAAGAAAGCATTGTGACAGGGGTGGCCTGGGGGGAGGGATGGATACCCCAGGGCCAGGAGACGAAGTTCGGAAATATCGGAGGGATTCGGGAACAGCTTCTCGCGAACTATAAATATTATTCCAATCTCGAGGATAATCCCGCGTACAGCTATCGCGCCTCCCGGGGAAAACAGGATACCAAGAAGCTGCTGGAGGCCTTGGGCGACGTGGAGTATGCCATCGAGATGGCCGGCGTGCAGGATGCCTTCACAAACAACGTCACCACCCAGCTCAGCTTCGCTTCCGGCTTTATCGGGCTTTTCGGCGGACCCATTGGCGCGGAAGCCTCCTTCGCCATCGACCTTTACAGCACCTTCCTGAAAGCGGCCAATGACACCAATAATGCCGAGGTCAAGGCGGCAGTGGAGCGCTTCCTGTCCCAGGTGGACAGCTACAAGGCTTCCGATGCCGAGAGCAAGAAAAAGATGAAGGAGGCCGAACAGGCGAATAAGGATTATAATAACGAGATGGGCTTCCCCATCTATGATATAGACGAGGATGTCTTCAACGACCCCTTCGACCCGAATTATAAACCGCCGCAGACGGCCCAGACCACGCCGGTGCATGATCCCTCCGGCATCATTTATGAGGCCGTCATCGAAAACCCGGTCCAGGGCGCGTCCGTGACCCTGTGGCGGTATGATGAGGCAGGGGACATGGAGCGGCATGACGACTCCGCCTACCTCGGCCAGCAGAACCCCCTCGCAAGCGATGAGTCCGGCTATTATCATTGGGACGTGCCGGAGGGGAAATGGTATGTCACGGCGGAAAAGGCCGGCTATTCCGCGGGCAGCAGCCAGGAGGACAGGGCCGCGACGAAGAGCTTCAACATTACCGGCAGGGGCAGCGTAAATTTCCTGCCCGTACTGCCTCCGCAGCTTGACGTGAACATTCCGCTGACGGATCCCACCGCCCCGGTGGTGGAGGAGGTGGAATTCTCTGATGAGGGGATATACGTTACCTTCTCAAAGTATATGGCCGACACCGTGGGAGAAGGCGTTAATGAAGCCGAATCCGTTCTGAACAGGGATAATTATACCCTGCTGGAATGGGGCGGCGCGCCTTTCACCGCCTTCACCGTGGAAGCCGTTGAGCAGGGGCATACGCCCGCGAATCGTAATGGCGAAACGGGAACCTATACCCGGAAGGTACTGCTTCGTCCCGACTCCGGCACCTTTCCCGCGGGACACAGGTTAACCCTGATCGTTGCCGGAACGGTCCTGAGCTATGCCGGCACCGCCATCGGAGCCGACTTCGTACGGACCGGCACGACCGGCGGCATTCAGATGGACGACATCGTTCCCAGCGGCCTGACGGTCAGCGTCCTCGTGTCCTGCGAGGTGGATGACGCGACGGCGCTCTGCTCGGTCTTCCGGGAAAACGGCCAGATGCTGGCTGTCTATTCCATCCCCCTCGACAAAGGGGATCGGCAGAAGCTTGAATTCAGGATCAGGCAATCGGATTACAGCTACGTCCAGATCCATGTGCTGGATTCCGAGCTCGTGCCGCTGTATTCCAGCAGGCGGATAAGGGCGGACGGATAAAAAAGGATAAGTAATGGGCCGGATAAAAAATTGATGAAGGGTCAGGCTTTGTCCGGCTTGTCATGATCAAAGATTTTTGCTCTTCAATACGCGGATAGAAACCTGTCCGGGCTTTTTGACCTGTCAATGATGGGCTTTTTGCCCCCGATACGCGGTTAGAAACAGAGGCGATGACTTGTATTAAGTCACTGCCTCTGTTATTATGTGCAAAGGATTATCATAAGGATTCCCGTTTTGTGAAGAGTAATCGTGAATCCGGGGAGGGGAGAAGCGATCTTTTCTTGAAAACAGGAGATGTATTCGCAAAGGCCTTTGTTATTGAGCTTAAGACCGTGAAAACCGGTCACCATAGAAATGATGGACATGGCCGCGGAAGAAGCTATAAAGCAAATTGATGACAATGCCTATGCGGATGGCCTCCTGGAGGATGGATACGGAAATATAGGGCGATATGGAATTTCATTTTTCAGAAAGAAGTGCAGGGTACACTATAAGGATGGTTACTGCTGAAACCGTGCCAGCCGTAATGAAAAAAATCCAGAGGGCGCACAGGGCGTCCTTTGGATTTTTTAAAAGCAGGTATAAACTATGCTTGATGCATGGTTTATACCTACGTATTTTCCGGCGATATTGCTGCGGCGGTGGGCTCTTTTTCCGCGCGTCAGGTATACGTCCTGTAAATGGCCGCCTGGTCATAAATGCACTGCCAGGTGCTGGGCGCGTAGCCCGTGACAACGATATAATGCTTCCCGGACTGCGAGATGGCGTAGCTTGCGGCGCAGAACATGGACTGCCTGACGTAGCCGGTCTTGGCCGCGACCACGGTGGTCCCGTTGGTGTTTTGATCCTCGATCCTCCTTAGGAAGAGGTTTGAGAAGCTTTTGCCGTTGGAATGCTTGTTGGTCGGCTGGGTCTGATAGGTATGGGCGGACAGGACGGTCCTGGCCAGGTCGTTTTCCATGGCGGCGCGGAGTATCTGCGCCATGTCCTTGACGGTCAGATGATGATTCGCGTCGTAAAGGCCTGTGGCGTTGCAAAAGTTGGCATTTTCGGAAAGTCCCAGATCCCTGGCCTTCTGGTTCATCAGATCCACGAAGGCCTGGTCGGAACCGGCTGCCGCGCGGCAGGCGGCCATGACGGCATCCGCCCCGGAGGGCAGAACGACCCCGTAGAGAAGGTCATAAATGCTGACCTGTTCGCCCACGTCAAAGCCGCAGTTCGAGGCGTCATGGGCATAAATATAATCCACGATGTCCTGCGTGATGGTCTGCAATTCCGTAAGGCGTCCGGAAAGCGTTTCCGCGAGGACGAGCGCGGTCATGATCTTTGTCATGGAAGCCGGATAGATCACCTCCTCAGAGTTTTTTTCCGCCACGATGCGGGATTCATCGAGATCATAAAGAATGGCATAGCGGCTTTCTATCAGGCCATCCAGTGATTTCGTTTCCGCGTCCTTCGGCAGGAAGGCCAGATTCACGGAATTGTCGGAATGGAAGGAGCTTTGCTCCGAACTTCCCGTGTCCGTTGAAGCTCCGGATGGCCCATAAGCGGATCCCGCCTCCAGAACCGCAGAGACAAGGCCGGCAATTCCGGGTCCCTGGGACTGGGACGCATTTGCCTGTGCAACGGCATTTCCGGAATCAGCACTTGTCCCATTGGACGCGTTTCCGGTATTGGCAGCGCTTTCTCCCTGTGTATTTGCGACATTGGCGGCGCTGTCTCCCTGTGTATTTGCGGCATTGGCATTGCTGTCTCCCTGGGAATTTGCTGTATCGCTGTTGTTTTCCCCTGAGGAACTGCCGGCATTGGCATTGCTTCCCCATTCAGAACTTCCCGTTTCAGCACTTCCGTTCCCGACATTGTCTCCGGAAAGGGCGGCAGACTGTCCCTCCGCGCCATTCTGCGCCTTATTCATGTCCATGACCGGCCCGAATTCGGTAATCTCAAGAAAATTCTCTGCCATTACCCTCATAGGCATTGCCATCAAGGCAACGGGGAAAATCCCGGCCTCCCCCTGGCCGGGTCCTCCGGACAGACTCCCTGTCGGAATTGCCATCCCGTTCAGCGTCAAAGCGGCGGCAGCCATGACGGCGCAGGCTTTCTTGTTCCATGCTTTCATTCTTATACTTCCCCCTGATACTTTTTTACCCCATATTGTTTTTTGCGGACGCCGTGCTCGAAATAAAAAATGTTCAAACCATAGAAATATTCGAAACATAGTAATGCTCCATAAGCACTGCGGCGTCATGAGCAGTTTGCCTTAGAATAAGGGGCAGTGCCCATGAAAGCAAGTATCTAAAACCTTACGAATGTTGACAGTATCAAACAGGAATCTTTACATGACAAACACACGATGAGATTGTATAATGTTTCTATCAGATATTCGGCGCGCTGTTACACCCCTGGCGGCTGCGCTATGGGCAATTCAGAGGTGTTCCGCAGCATTCCTTGTGCTGCGAAAAACCTGTATTTTTAAATAAGATGGAGGGATATATGGATTCTTCTTTTAATGAGCCGATTTACTCCGCAAGCGCTTCGCCGGCTCAGGGTTCAGAGCGGCAAAAATCTGCTGTGTTAGCTGAACCGGCTTGCCCCGAAGGCGCCTCGCCGGATCGGGGCTCAGGGCGGCAATGCTCCACTGAGACAGATGAAAAGGAACGGCTGTCATGGCTGACGGATCCCTCCGTTTTTGCGGTCAACCGGCTGGACGCCCATTCGGATCACATATGCTATGCCCCGGAGGATGAACCTGGTATCGGGGAATCATCCTTCCGGCAGTCTTTGGACGGAAGGTGGAAGTTTTATTACAGCCCGTCCCCCGGAGCCCGTCCCGGGAATTTCTGGCAGGAGGGTTACGACGACAGTCATTTTGGGAGCATCAGCGTGCCGGGGCACATCGAGCTGCAGGGCTTCGGACAGGTGCAATATATCAATACCCTCTATCCCTGGGATGGGCATGCGGAGCTGAGGCCGCCGCAGATTGACTGGGAGCATACCTCCGTGGGAAGCTATGTCCGTTATTTCGATCTTTCCCCCGGGCTTAAGGGGAAAAAGGTACGCATTTCCTTTCAGGGGGCGGAACAGGCAATCTTTGTATTCCTGAACGGTCATTTCGTGGGCTATGCCGAGGACAGCTTCACGCCTTCGGAATTCGATCTCAGCCCCTATATCCGGGAAAAGGGGAACAGGCTGTGTGTTGAGCTTTGGCAGAGGAGCAGCGCGGCCTGGATCGAGGATCAGGATTTCTTCCGCTTCAGCGGGCTTTTCCGCAGCGTCTACCTCTATGCAGTGCCCGAAGTCCATATCGAGGATCTCTGGATCATGGCCAGCCTCCAGAAGGATTTCAAGGAGGGGAGACTGAAATTCAGGATCCGTTTGAGTGATCCGGACAAGGCTTTTGGCTTTCAGTGCCACATTTCCCATGCAAAGCAGTTTTTGTATGATGGTCCGATGAGATTCTTCCCGAAAGAGGGGCAGGAGGGGTACTTGTTTTCCGAGGAGCTTTCCTTCGTCCATGTCTTCCCCTGGAGTCATGAGCGCCCTGAGCTTTACCAGGTATTCCTGACTGTTTTCGATGGGAATGGGGAGGTTTCGGAGAGGATCCCTTATGAAATCGGCTTCCGCCGCTTCGAGCTTAAGGACGGGATAATGTTTCTGAACGGGTCCCGTCTTCTGATCCATGGCGTGAACCGGCATGAATGGAATCCGTTTACGGGGCGCGCCATAGAGCTTCGCGACATGGAATCCGCGATGGAAACGATCCTTAAGAACAACATTAACGCCGTACGGACCTGTCATTACCCGAACCGGTCGGAGTGGTACAGGCTTTGTGATCAGAATGGCATCTATGTGATGGACGAAGTCAATATGGAAAGCCACGGGTCCTGGCAGAAGCTGGGGGTGGTGGATCCTTCCTGGAATGTCCCAGGGAATCTTCCGGAATGGAAGGAGTGCGTCCTTGACAGGGCAAAATCCATGTTCGAGAGGGACAAAAACCACCCGTCCATCCTGTTCTGGTCCTGTGGGAACGAGTCCTACGCGGGGGAGGACATCCTGGCCATGGGGAATTATTTCCGCTCGCAGGATCCGGGGAGGCTGGTTCATTATGAGGGATGCTTCCATAACAGGGCCTATTCGGACATTTCGGATGTGGAAAGCAGGATGTACGAAACGCCGGAGGAGATACGGAAATATCTGGAAAACGACCCCCCGAAACCCTTTGTTTTATGCGAGTATATGCATGACATGGGAAATTCCCTGGGCGGAATGGAAAGCTATATCCGCCTGATGGAAGAGTTCCCGAAATTCCAGGGCGGCTTCATCTGGGATTATATGGATCAGGCGCTCTGGATGAGGACGGCGTCGGGAAAGGAGGCTCTTTGCTACGGGGGAGATTTTCTCGACCGGCAGAGCGATTATGCCTTCAGCGGGAATGGCATTGTCTTCGCTGACGGCACGGAGAAGCCCGCCATGCAGGAGGTGCGTTACTGGTATTCCGAAAAGGAAGAAAGGGCGAAGCGCGACAGGGCAAACGCGGAAGCCCTGAAGCGCGCCTTACCAAAGATGCGGCAGCCGGACAGGATGCTTGACGATGAGGAAATGCCGGGAGCGGACAGGAAGCCAGACAATAAAGAAATGCCTGAAGCGGACAGCAAGCCGGGATCAGACAAAAACTCCGGTTTTGACAGGAATCCGGCGACAGATGCCCGCCGGGCTTTTTCCATCATACATGGGGACGGGGCCATCGGGACGAGGGGCAATGGCTTTGAGATCCTGTTCTCTTATCCGGAAGGGGGGCCATCCTCCCTGCGTGTCCAGGGACGGGAATGGCTGTGGAGGGCACCCAGGCCGGCCTTCTGGAGGGCTCCCACGGAGAATGACATTGGCAATGCCTTTTCGGAAAGAAGCGGCATATGGGCCGCCGTGGACCAGTACCAGGCCTGTTCCTCCGCAGTGATCGAAAAGGAATCGGAAGGGGAGTTTTCCATTCGCTATACCTATACGTCCTCCTCCATGCCGGGACTCCGGACCGATCTTCGTTACACGGTGCATGGGGACGTCCTGGATGTGGAAGCCGTGTATTACGGCGCGGAGGGGCGGCCGCAGCTCCCCCTTTTCGGCATCCGCTTTGCCACGCCGCAGCCTCTTGACAGGACGGAATGGATCGGGCTGTCCGGGGAAACGTATCCGGACAGGAAGAAGGGCGGGACATTTGGCCGTTATTTCGAGAAGCCGCATATCCCTCCGTATTTAAGGCCGCAGGAATGCGGCGCCCATGCGGATAGCTGCATGGCGGCATTGCATGCCGGGGGGAGAAGGCTGGAAATAGAATGCCTGGGGAGCCCGTTCCTTTTTTCGGCAATACCCTACACACCGTGGCAGCTTGCCCAGGCCGCCCATGCCTTTGAGCTTCCGGAGCCGTGCCGCACGGTGGTCACGATCTGCGGGGCCATGCGGGGCGTCGGCGGGATTGACAGTTGGAAAACGGATGTGGAACCTGCTTACCATGTCGATTCTTCAAAAGACATCCGTTTCTCCTTCCGCATAAAGCTTTTTTAGGGTTAACTATGCATCAGGCATATTTTTTCATGATTGTTCTGTGGCATTCCCCTGTGCCACAGGACAACCCGGGACCTAGCTATGCATCAGGCATAGAAAGGGTAGTATAAAAGGCAAGCTTTCATACTGCATTTGTGTCGCAGACGCGACACAAATGGGACACAATGCCTGCGGCATCAAGTCATAGTCTGACTGAGCAGCTTTTGTTTATAGGAAGAGGGGAGGTGTGGCACGTATGGGGACAATGAGGACATTTGAAGATTACAGCAAGGCACGGCGGGCGTTAAGCTTTGAGGATATGCAGCGCATACATTTGGAAATGCTTGATTCCGTGGGGAAGGATCCGGACGCGGAGGAGCTTTTTTGCGAGCTGTTGGAGACAGCGTTCCAATATGCCAACATCAGGGCATGCTGGAGCATTATGAGCCTGGAGGCAAGGGGGGAAATGGACAGGAGCCGTACGTCGAAACATGATTCCCTGATCGTGAAATTCAACCAGCTTGCGAGGTATCTGGAAAGGAAGGGCGGGGATGTGTCCTGGCGGAAGGAACTGGGCTATGAAGAAGACGACCATAATAACAGGAAGAGGATCGGGGACATGGCCTGCTACCTGGCCTTTGTAGGGGGCGTTAATTCGAGATGAGCCGGCCTGCCCCATGTGCGTTTCATTTATTATCGAAGGGTCGTCAGGAGGAAGATGCTGTCCTTCTGCATTTGGCGCTTCGCTGACGAGCCGCTTTGCCACGCAGGCGGTTCGTTATGTCAAAATTCAGAGCGACAAAAACCTCACTCTGACAGATGAGTAGGAGGGCGGAGAGGGAAGAAGGGATGAATCAGGAGAATATCAGGAATTTTTGCATTATTGCTCATATTGACCATGGAAAATCAACACTTGCGGACCGGATCATTGAAATGACCGGCACGCTGACGGAACGGGAAATGCAGTCACAGGTCCTTGACAATATGGACATAGAACGGGAAAGAGGCATTACCATAAAGTCCCAGAGCGCCAGGATCGTTTACAAGGCGCGTAACGGAAGCGAATATGTCTTTAACCTGATCGACACCCCGGGGCATGTGGACTTCAATTACGAGGTGTCCCGGGCGCTGGCGGCCTGCGACGGGGCCATCCTCGTGGTGGACGCCACCCAGGGCATACAGGCGCAGACATTGGCTAACACCTACCTCGCCCTGGATCATGATCTGGAGATCCTTCCTGTCATCAACAAGATCGATCTCCCTTCGGCGGATCCTGACAGGGTGGCCGCGGAAATCGAGGATGTCATCGGGATAGAGGCCATGGACGCGCCGAGGATTTCCGCGAAGACCGGCCTTAACGTGGAAGAAGTGCTGGAAGAGATCGCGAGGCGGCTCCCCCCTCCGGGCGGCTCAAAGGAAAATCCCCTGAAGGCCTTGGTCTTTGACTCCCTTTATGATTCCTACCGGGGCGTCATTATTTTCGTAAGGATCCGGGAGGGCCTCGTGGAGAAGGGCACCCCGATCCGCATGATGGCCACCGGGGCGGAGTTCCTGGTGACGGAGGTGGGGTATTTTGCCCCCGGGCAGTTCATCCCCTGTTCACAGCTTGCAGCCGGGGATGTGGGATATATTACCGCGTCCATCAAGAACATCCGGGACACCCGCGTGGGAGATACGGTCACGAATGCCGAGCATCCCGCCGAAGAGCCGCTGCCCGGTTACAAAAAGGTGCTCAGCATGGTTTACTGCGGGATTTACCCTGCGGACACTACCAAGTATCCGGATCTCCGGGATGCCCTGGAGAAGCTGCAGCTCAATGACGCGGCCCTGCAATATGAGCCGGAGACCTCCGCCGCCCTGGGCTTCGGCTTCCGCTGCGGTTTCCTTGGGCTCCTGCACCTTGACGTAATCCAGGAGCGGCTGGAGCGGGAGTATGACCTTGACCTCGTGACCACGGCGCCCTCGGTGGTGTATCATGTCTACAAGAAGGACGGGAGCATGATCGAGCTGACCAACCCGTCAAACCTTCCGGACCCCGCCGAAATCGACAGGATCGAGGAGCCGATCGTGGACGCTGAGGTCATGGTCACATCTGAATTCGTGGGTCCAATCATGAAGCTCTGCCAGGACCGGCGCGGGGTCTACAAAAGCACGGAGTATATCGAGGAAACCAGGGCGATCCTCCGTTATGAGCTGCCGCTTAATGAGATCATTTATGACTTTTTCGATGCCCTGAAGTCAAGGAGCAGGGGGTATGCCAGCTTTGACTATGACCTGAAGGGCTATCGGGAGAGCAAGATGGTCAAGCTGGACATCCTGGTGAACCGGCAGCAGATAGACGCCCTTTCCTTCATCGTCCATGCCGATTCCGCCTATGAGCGGGGAAAGAAAATGTGCGAGAAGCTGAAAAACGAAATTCCGAGGCAGCTTTTCGAGATCCCAATCCAGGCGGCCATCGGGGGCAGCATCAAGGCCAGGGAGACCATCAAGGCCCTTCGGAAGGATGTCCTGGCCAAATGTTATGGCGGCGACGTGAGCAGGAAAAAGAAGCTCCTGGAGAAACAGAAAGAGGGGAAAAAGCGCATGCGGCAGTTCGGGAACGTGGAGATCCCCCAGAGCGCCTTCATGAGCGTCCTGAAGCTGGACAATGAATAAATAGTTTAGGAATAATGAGAAAACGTAATTTTTTTGGTGAAAACATCATTATTATTGCTAAAAACGTCATTTTTACGTAAAAACGAACATCAAAAACTTATTTTCCGCCATTTTTGGTCATTAAATCGTCATATACCGATATTTCAGCCCCTTAAAAACCATGAATGGTTTTAAGGGCTGTTTTTTTTTGGCGCGCGTGGATGCGACGGCTTCAGCCACCGCGGATCTTGCAGGTCTTCGCCCCTCCGAATGGTGGGATCCTGGCCGCGTCAGCGAATGTCCCTGGTTCCGTCAATCGTCATAATGGCCCCTGCAGGAACGGATGGTAATCCTGTCATTTTCAACGTCATATACCAGCCTGTTTTCATCGTCAATCCTTCGGCTGTAACCAGGCTGATGCTTGAGCGGCTCGGGTTTCCCAATCCCTTTGGCCGCCCCTTCGCGCGAAATGCTTTGAAGAAGGCTGTTGATTCGCTTCAGGGTCTTGCGATCCTGGCTTTGCCAGTACATATATTGCTCGAATCCCTTCTCTGTAAAGTTGTACTCACCCATTCGCCATGGCCTCAAGCTCTTCCCATGTCTTTGTGATTATGCGGCCTTCTCGCTGCTGCTCGTAGCTTTCATCAAGCATAAGCACGTATTCAAGGTTCCTCTTTGCCTTTAAAAGGTCTTCATACTCGTTCCTTGAAATCGTCACTGTATCCTGGTCCTCTTTTATCTCTTTCATGCAACCTCCTCTGTATATTAACAAGGCTTTGCGGGGTGCCCGAATGAAGGGCAGCCATCACGCTTTCTGCTCCGCTCTTTCTGGATATAGATCTATATCCAGTTTCCTTTATGAATCTTTTTTTAGCGTTTCCGTTCCCGGCTTCTTCCGGCAGTTCCGCTTTTTCCGGCTCCTCAGGCTATAGATTCTGCATCCGGTGACCCGCTCGACTCTTTTTCGGTTCTTTATCGGGCCGATAAAGAAATGATTGACTTCGAAAGAAGGCCGTCCATCTGGGAAGTGATTTCAACACTAGCCACAGTGGTAAGCGCGATTGCCGCAATCATAGCAGTAATCAAAGCTTAATCGAAACACTCCCGAAAAGGACGGCGAGAGGGAAGGGGCGAAAGCCCCGACCCTTTCAATCATACTATCACATCTTTTTATATAGGGCAACATTTAAACAAGAGATAGGTGGGGGATGATTCGGACAAACGCAATTGCAGCCTTGCTTTTTGCCAATATCGCCATAGGCCAGATGACAGGCTGGAATGCCTGGAACAAAGTTGCCGTAACGGCACTTGGCGTTGCGGCAATAGCAAGTGTGCTGGATGTTATCCATCGGAACAGGAAATAGCCGCGCATGAATGGCATGAGTGGTTGCCGTAAGAGCCGTTCCGGATAGCGACAGAGCCGAAAGAAACTGAAAACAAAAAGGAAGGCACCGAGACACCTGGCAAGTAATCGGAACCTTCCACCACAAAAAAGCGGGGCGGCTATTTCCTGCCGGCCGCCTCGCTGAAATCGTAAACGATGGAGGCGGGATTGTCAAGAGACGGAAGGGGTAAGAAATGATCGAAGAGGCCCGAAAGATGACCACAAACTCGCTGAAAGACTGGATTTGGCTGGCGGTTTCCTGTGGACAGCCGATACCGGTATAGATGGCATTTATGGAATAAGTGCAATATCAAAGATAATCTTTAGAAAAACAAAGAATAATCGGAAAATAAGAAAAACTTGTTAACATAGGGTAAGCCCCATGCTATAATACTATTGTAGCAAAGGGAAAACAGCAGAAAGGATGCGGCAACTCATGAGCGATAAGCTTAAGGCAATGCTGGTTGGTATATTGAGAGACATAACAATCGGCATTGTATCCGGCGTGATTTCGGGAATGATTGTTTGGGAAATTACCAATTAAACGATCAGCCAGAAATCCGGCAAAGAGGAGAGCCACCTCCCTTCTATGCAAAGCTTATCCCATGCAGGACATATAGTCAATTTAATTAATTATTAATGCTGTGTGGAGGTGTCTATGGACGAAAAGAGGATGACAGCGGTGCTTGTTGCTGTAATTGTTTCCATTGCAGTGACAACATTTTTGAGAATTCGGAGGCGATTCCGTGAGAAGGGCTGAGGATGGCCTCACGCCTCAGGAACGATGGAAGAAGAAGGCCGGATACATCACAAAAGGCTTCAAGATGTACCAGACCCTGGCGGATGATTTCGCGGCTGCCTGCGAAAAAGCCGGCAGGTCGCAGGCTTCCGTCATCCAGGAGCTGATGCAGGGCTTCATCGACAGCCAGAAGGATTCATGACGCGGTATAGCACTTGCTATACAGGAAAGGCCGCTTGCCTACGGGCAGGCGGTCTTTCTTGTTGGTTGAGAAGCTGTAGGATCTCTGCTTATTGGAAACTTGAGGAAAGATTATCTCTTTAATGAAACGTGGATCGCTTCGCCTGTTTGCCCGAACGGGCGTTTCTGTGTTATAAACCGGGAGGGTGGCAATGCGGTTTTTGAAGGTAGGGGGGTCGATGGCGAGGAGGAATTCGTACACGGGCGAGTTCAGGCTGACGAAGGCGGAGTACCTGTCCGCGAAGTATTATGCGCTGCGGTACAATGCCTGGAAGGAGGAGCACAGGAACCTGCTGAGCCTCAGGGCGGTCGACTATGACGGGATGCCGGGCGGCGGAGGCGTGGGGAACCCAACGGAGAAGATCGGCATCCGCGGCTCCGAGCTTTTCGCGAGGATCAACGTCATAGAGCGGACGGCGGAGGAGGTTTCGCCGGAGTTCGCGAGGTTCATACTGCGCAGGGCAACGGACGGCGTGTCATATGAGTACATGAACTCCTGTTACTCCAAAGAAAAAAGTGAGGCGCGCATCCCATGTGGAACACGTGCCTCACATCTTCACTATATCACATAAACGTTAAAAGCCAAGACAAACCCTTCTTGAATTTTTGATATACAATTTGCGAACTTTGCCCCCTCCGGGGACGACCGGGTCTGCCCGGAATGCTCCGCCCTCGACGGCAGGCAGATCGGCATGGACGAGCTGTTCTTCTCCGGGAACCGGGTGGAGTACGACGAGTCCGGCCTGTACCCGCCGCTGCACCCACGGTGCGCGTGCGCGGTGCGGTATATTGAGGTGGAGGCACCAAGGTTTAGCAGTGAATCAAAAGTTGAAGATATTCAGATTCTGGAGTATAATCAAAATGAATTGGGGCAGACGGTTTTTCCCGAAGGGGATATCGCAGATTTTGTTATTGAAAACGCGAACCCTGGAACCAGCATCACGCAGGAAAGAATCAATATTGTCAACACACTATCCAGTGTTCCAAAAAAAGTTTTGGATGCCATAAATGATGGTACTCGAATCATAGTGGGTCAAAGAAGCTCCAGCGGCTATGATTACGATAATGACATTCTCCATATAGCAAGAGGGGCGAGTTCTGAAGATGTCGCCCATGAGCTCGGACACCTAATTGATAAAAAACTTGTTTCTAGGAAAAAGGCAGATTTGTTAATCAGAAAAGCCGTGGCTGGATTATCCGTTTCCGATGTTATTCCGGCAGTTTATTATGACGCAATAGGAAACCCAATCATAATTTATCTCGTTAGAAGTAATAGGCTTGTATCCGAATATCAGGGAAGAATTTACGTACAAAACAGTGGTCAGGCTGCTGATTCAAATGGGAATATAAGGATTGATTTGCTTAAGGAGTTTGTTTCAGAAATATTTAGACGTTACCTTCCCCAAAAACAGGACTAATTAACAGCTGCAAAGAGCCTGTTGGGA
>CAMKKZ010000033.1 GCA_946413525.1 uncultured Oribacterium sp. | reverse complement strand
TGGTCTTTGTGGGGATGATGGCGTGGTGGTCACTGACCTTGCTGCTGTCAAAGACGGATGTCGGATGGACCGGATCCGTGCGAAGCGCATCGTCGGCATAGCCGAACTTCTCTGCGACAGAAACAATCAGAGCCGGCAGCATTTCCTGCATGTCATCGGTCAGGTGCCGGCTGTCGGTCCTGGGGTAGGTAACCAGCTTCTTCTCATAGAGGCTCTGGGTGAAGTCCAGGGTCTGCTGGGCTGTAAAACCAAGGATCCGGTTTGCGTCTCGCTGCAGGCTGGTCAGATCGTAGAGAAGAGGCGGCTTCTCCAGTTTTTCTTTGGTTTCGACAGTCCGGATCATGGCTTTTTCTTCCTCCCTGCAAAGAGCAGCGAGGCTGTCAGCCTCATCCTTCTTCTGAAACCTGGGACTCGATGCCGTGATCCCGCCGGCCGTGATCTGCACGGTCCAGAAGGGCTCCGGCTTGAAGGCTGCGATCTGAGCATCCCGCATTACCACCATGGCGAGGGTCGGCGTCATGACACGGCCCACCGCCAGGCTCTGGCCGTACAGGCAAGAAAAAAGCCGGGTGGCGTTCATTCCGACGATCCAGTCGGCACGCTCCCGGCAAAGGGCTGCCTCATACAAGGCATCTCTTGTTCTCCCTGTTCATGGAGAGTGGTCCTCCTCAAAAGTATGTTTATAACCCTTTTGGGAGGCCTGCGGGATATATGGCAAACCTCCCGGTTACGCCACAATCTCCATTGATTTGCTGTTGATCTTCAAAAAGCAATTCTCCTTCTTAAGTTGCCATGTGTTATTGTTCTTATCTTATATCGTCTCGAAAATCAGTTCCGAAGAACCTTCCTCCAGACTGTTATAAGCATCCAGATGGATATGCGTTCCCAGCGGTTCCTCCACCAGGCTTTTCAGATGGTTGGCCAGAGAAAGAAAGCCCTCCCTGTTGGCAGAGATGACCGCAGCGCCGTTCTCAATGCGGACGCTGATCTCGAATCCATCTATCCAATTCAAAATCATAGCTGGCCTTTTCCTTTCACATTGCCTTCTTATGGCCCTTAACCTGCTGATTTTTCCCTGATCCAATTATCAAGGAATTGCATTTGTTCCGCTGTATGAAACCAATGCTCACCATTATCCATAACCGTCAGGCTTACGTGATGCGTCTGAGCAAAAACTGTCATTGTTTCGATGGAAGTCAGATTATCACCGCTCCCGTAAAGAATATCTGTGGGAACGTTCCAGCTCACGGGATGCTCCCGGACATAGCAAAGATATTCCCACGACAGGTCTTCTCCAAACTCCGTATGGATGATTTCTCTCTTCCGAAGCTCTGATTCAGTGACCCCGGCCCAATTCAACATATCTGTAATCAGCTTCTCCATATCAACAATAGGAGAAATGAAATAAGCGTGCGAGATCAGGCTTTCGATTCCGGCATTCAAAGCAAAATACGCACCAATGCTGTTGGCAATCAGGATCAGATGATCATAAGAATCTGCCATTCCGGTAAATGCTCCGCTTATTTCTTCGCCGACCTCCCAGGGTGTATTGCCCTTATAGTCAAGACCAATCACGTCACAAGCCGGAAACAGCGTCATATAATGCTTTGATTCTTCTGCACTGCCTCCCTTGCCGTGAACATAGAGAACAGCATCCATTCTCACCACCTCCAAAAACCGGATTTATAATTCCCGCCTCATGCATATTTGGCATGCGAATTAGAGGTTACAATCATGATGATAATAAATACGATTGTAGATCCTATTACGCTGACCAACTGTATTGTTCTGATCATTCTGTTGCGAACTCCAAACAGAAACAGGACACTTGTTATAATACTGACAGCAGCAAGAACAATTTGCAGATATATCAGGAATGACTGATCAGCAATACCTAGTCTTGTTCTCGGGCTGCGATGCCATTCCCGTACCTCCCCGGTCGGCATCATTGCCCGATCCGTATAGATATTCACATTCAGAACAACAGAATACGCAATATTTGCGATAATGGAAAGTATCGTCATCAGCATCTGTCAACAGCTCCTTCTGTGCTAAATACTATTTCTTTTTTGTCCTTACAAATTGTGATTTATCGCTAAGTCGTTCTTACCGCTTAAATCAGATATCCTTCATAAACAGCTGCTATTGTTGCAGCTGCACAGGTGACTGCCGCACTGTATTTCAAATCGATAAATGACAGGGTCAACCTCTTCAGGCATTTCACCGGAGAAATCCAGATGCACTTCCCGGACAATGGCTCTATTTCTCAGTCTTTCACAATCAGGTCTCCGGCTTCGCAGGCAAGATTTTTTCCGCTGAATTCAAGCGCGCAAGGCTTGCCGCCGGTACCCTGGCATTCTAAACGGCTGGCCCCATAAGACGCAAGCCTCCAGACGCCTGTCAGGGTCAGGCCGGAAGCGCTGCCCTTGTGCAGCAGCCTTGCTTTATCTTCCGGATCGAAGCAGCCGTAAATCACCCTGCCGCAGGCATAGATGACCGGGGGCTTTAAAAAGCCTCCTTTTTCTGTCGTTACACTCTCGACCATAAACACGGCATTGTGATGATCATACTTTGCACGTAATTCTTCTGTATAAGCGATCGCATTTTCCAGATCTTTTCCGGCTTCTTCCAGGGAAAGCTCTTCTATGGGATCATGCTTTGCCTGATTCCCTTTTTTATCCCACGTAAGAGTCAGCGGATGCATGACCCGGAGCTTCCCGGCACAGAAGCTGCAGATATGACTGTCATCCCTGAGACTGCAATATCCTTCATTCGGAAGGAGCGCTCTGCCGCAAAGGGAACAGAATCCCCGCTCTATTGTTTTGACATTAGCCATTTTTATTGCTCCTTTCTGTCAGTCGATACAGAGAATGTCGCCGGGATAGACAAAGGACAGGGATGCTTCCACGAACAGGCCTCCCTCCATGCCTTCTTTCAGTTCTTTCAGATCGCTGCGGTACTCCCTGCAGTCTCCGAGTTTCCGGATCGTGAATTCCTTTGTGCCTTCTGCTCTTTTTACCACAGCCTGATCCCGAAGAGCGATATTGCCCAGAAGAACACGTCCCCCGATACGGTATTCATTACGGTAATACCGGCGCCCTTTGCTTTCGTTATAGAGTTTCGTTATCTTGTCGACTTCAAAAATCGCTTTATGGGTGCCGTACTTTGCCTTGAACTCCGCCCTGCGCTGTTCTGCAAGAGCCGGCGCCGCCTGCAGTTCCTCATCACTGAGGGAATCGAGCGGATCAATGTACTCTACTTCATATCCATCTTCACCGGGCACCTCCCAGAGGGTACGGATCAACGGATATACGATGCGAAGTGCATCCGCGTTGTGAAAGACTCCGCCTGAGTCCGCCCGTCCGCCCTGGACGGCTGCCTGCCCAAAAAGCGGCTGAATCTCGGAAAGGCACATACAGCCTACCGCATCATAACCCGTATGCAGCATATCCCGGGCTTTTTCTGCACAGCCCATACAGATAAAAGCATCCAGAAGTCTCATGTTCATAAGTTTAGGCAGCTTCTTTCCACAAATCGGGCAGGTTTCCGGCTTCTTTACACTGTCATAAGCAGCGATAGCCCCAGCGTACTTGTCCAGTCTGGCACGGATTTTTGCAGCAGGAAGATAATCTTCTTCATCCTCCACAAATACAAGACGCACTTTCTTTTCGCACTCATTACAGTAATCCCCATCCTTGCAGATGTTGCCCAGGCCTTTAAATTCTTTACCGCATACCGCGCAGATCTTTGCCCCCGTTAATGCCATAATAAACCCCTCTCTTTCATAACATTCAAGTCCCGCTTGCGGGACTTACGCGCCGCGCGCGGGCTGCCGTCAGGCAGCCGCTTCTATTGCATGAACAACCCGGCTCACACACCCTGCCCGGCGAAGAACATCATGATTGCCAAAAACGCGCCCACAACATAGACAAGAATCTCCAGGATACCTGTCACGAGGAATTTACGCGCCCCTGCAATGCCTTCCTTTCCTGCCTTTGCGGCAAATACCGTTCCCGCAACAGACAGCACCAGGCACGGCAATGGTGATAAAAACATACTCATCAATCCCGCAAATGCAAAGATCGTATAAAGCACACCTCTGCCTGTAGGGGCTTCAAGTATTGCTGCAAGTACCAGACAGATCACTGTGACTGCCAGAACAAAGATCGGAATTAGAGTCAGTACCTTTGCCTTCGAATAACTGCTGTTCTTCATAAAGTCTTCACTCCTCCTTCTTTTCCAGCGTTTCCTTCTTTTCCCTCTTTTCCCTCTTTTCTCTCTTTTTGCGCCGCTGTTCCCGGTTTTTTTCCTCTGAAGCAAAAATCTCGACAGCCGCGTCGGTCAACTCATCCGGCCAGACTCTTCCGGAAGATATTATTTTCGCCCAGGGACAGAGCTTTTTATAATCATCGTCAAACACGATTGTGTACGGCGGGCCGCAGCGGTCGTTTACGTCCATATACAGATGCCGTCCTTCGTCTATAATTTCGTATACATCCCAGTCGCTCAGCCCATTCTCCAGACGATCAAATATTTCTTTGGTGATCTCATATAAGTGATAGGAACCGCCGCCCCCGCGTTCCGCGGTGTATATTCCGGTCGCCTCATCATAACAGGCCTTCCAGCCGATACCTGTTTTAAACTGCATGCCTTCTCCTCTCCCTCTTCCGGTTTTCTTTAAGCATACCATAAGATCCTTCGATTGATTCATCTAAATGTCATTCAAGTCCCGCTCGCGGGATTTGCGCGCCGCGCGCGGGTGCATCACCGCTGAGATAAACAGCGCATCCGGGGCTGATTCCGAATGCGCTGTAAAATTTAAGAAAGTACTATTCTGTTTAATCCCGTTCTCTTTGATTTTAAAATATCGGTACGCAGCTCAGCCCGTTTTACTGCCATGTATAGGTCCATTCAAATAACCGGAATCCGCCGTATTTATTCTCACAAGTGTTACTGGTTCCTGTGCCGGATCCCTTCTTACCGCCGCCTATTGTCGCAATTTTCTTATAATATATCATACCATGTCTGACTATTCAGTGCAACAGTGCCCGGTCATCCTCCGTAAGCCGGGTAGGAGTAATATTTGCCATATAAAAGACCTCTTTCAACAAAAAATGGCCCGGCAGCAAAAGGCTTTAAGCCAATCGTTCTGAGCTCGCCCGGCATCTTATCCAACAGGCGGGTGTCGATGGTCCAGCCTTTATAAACGAACTTGTATTTTATATGTCTGCACGCCCCGGTTTAATCAGTTCACCAGCCATAGCACCGCCGATAATACATGCTGCGCCTATGACCTGGATGATCGTCATCCTTTCGTTCAGCAGAACCGCCGCAAAAAACACCGCAGAAAGCGGCTCAAGATACCCGCAGATGGCAACTGTCTGAACAGGGAGCTGAGAGAGCGGCGAGAAATACAGATAGCACCCAATCCCTGTATTCACAATGCCGAGAATCAGTATCCACAGCCATGCACCATCCGGAATATGAATTATAAATGCCTGCCTGAATCCAACGAACACCGCCACAGAGAGAAAACTGACGGACAGATCAGAAGGATCGGGGAAATACCGCCCTTTATCTTCTTTCCGGATCCAAAATATATGGCTCCAAGCACCGCCGTCAGGATCATCGGCCGGAAAAAGAACGTACTGCCCTGGATAACAATGCCGTTTCGGAGAATCATACAGACTCCGGTGGCAAGGATGATCCCTATCATGCACGGTTTCAGTCCGCGAAGGACTGCCTGTACATATTTGTTCTTCAGGACTGTCTTCAGAAGAGCTGTTATAAGCAGGACGATGATAAAGGACGGAAGCACGACCGCAAGCATCGCGAAGAGCGATCCGGGCAGTCCTGCCTGTGAGCTTCCGACATAGGTGGCCAGGTTGACCATGATCGGATCGGGCGTGCTTTCACTGACAGCAATCATATAGGTCAGCATCTCATCATCCAGACACCCATAAGAAAGGACAACCTCACGGATTAATGGGATAGCGCCGTATGCCACTCCGAAGGCAAAGCAGCCGACTTTCAGGAAGCCGATAAACAATTCCGGGAGGATCATTTTCCGGCACCTCCCTTTGCGGCAGGCTTTTTCACTATGAAGCTTATCAGGCTGATCAGTCCGGCGGTCAGCATCAGGGCGATCGAAGAAATCCTGACAGAGAAGATGCCGATCAGCAGCATAGCTGCAAAAGCGCAGAACATAAACGCCAGAGGCATCGGTTTCTTCTGCATCTTCCGAAGCATCTTTACAGCGGCATCCAGGATAAGAATCCCGACAGCGATTTTGATGCCCCGGAAGGCATGTGCAATCCAGGCGATCTCAAGAAAATGATCCAGAAACCTTGATATCACAAAGATAATGCAGAAAGAGGGGAGAATTATCCCGATCGTAGCAGCCAGTGCTCCGGCAGCACCCTTTTGCTTATATCCGACATAGGTTGCGCAGTTGATCGCGATCGGCCGCGGGGTGGATTCGGCGATGACCGTGATGTTCATCATCTCATCGTGGGTGATCCACTGCTTTTTCTCCACGCAGGTATTTTCGATCAGCGCGATCATGGCGTATCCGCCGCCGAAAGTAAACAGGCCGACCTTTGCAAAGGTCAGGAACAGATCGAAAATGATATTCATACCGGCAGATTCATTTTACCTGAATATCTCGGCCGCCTTTTTCGCATGCTTTTTCTCACGAAGGTCTCAACGAAATGTCGTTCTGCTGTAAAGTCCATTATTCCCCCCAAAGCCAAATATGTGCGGCTCAGTAAAAACCGGATTTTAGCGATCCGTCTTCCAAAAAAGTGTGACACTATTGATAACGACCGATAGCACAGTCAATACCCAGAGGTTTCTTGTCATGGTAGGAATCACATCCATCAAAGCGATCCAGTCTTCATTTATGACCCATTTTGCATTGATGCTGTAAAACGCGCACAACGTCAAAGCAGTAAATGACAGACTGATGAAACGAAACCATTTAGATTCTCTTCCTTTAGCAGCCCACACTATATTCAATATCGCTGACATGACTGCAACCATTCCAAAAAGAATCCACATCCTTAACACCTCCGCAAATTGTCGTTTTGACGTAATCCCATCAAACTGGAATTTAGCGATATTGACAAAATACTGTTGGTGGGAGGAAGCACGCGTATTCCTGTTATCCATGAAATGCTGGAAAAAGAAACAGGCATAAAGCCATCCTAGGAAACGACAAAGGTTTTGTCGTATGCCATAAATCTTTGAAAATGAAAATAGATTGTATAAAAATAGACTGTAACTGTCCTGGGCATCCGGGCAGTTACAGTTGTTTTGAGGGAGATCGGGGTCGGACTGATGGGGTATGTGAGGGAGGTATATGATAAATGCGGATGGATCATATGGATCGTGAAATAAGTAAGCCGGAAACGGAGCAGCCTGAATCAATGAAGGCCGGGGTGAAGGGTGAGTATGCCAAAGATGAATGGCGGGGCAAGGCGCATGAGTTTTTGGACAGATTTCTTCCAGGAGATAAAATGAAAACAGAAGGGGGAGAGGGGGACAAAGCGGACGACAAAAGGGTTATAACTGAATCAGATGAAAGCACATCCTCAAAAGAAGGGGAAAGATATGACGGCTCAGGACGTTTCCAGCGTTTTTCTGAAAAGATGGTGGCAGCAGCTGATTTTATTTCCATTGCGAGCGGTGTTCTTTCGGCAGGTCTGGAAGCCAGGGAAACACCAAATACTGTTCCAATGAAAGATGCTTCCTTCCAAACGTCTGTTGTTTCGTATGAAAGTCCGAATAACAGTA
The DNA here is from genome assembly GCA_946413525.1 of uncultured Oribacterium sp. Taxonomy (GTDB): domain Bacteria; phylum Bacillota; class Clostridia; order Lachnospirales; family Lachnospiraceae; genus Oribacterium. The sequence goes on along the minus strand of CAMKKZ010000033.1, from coordinate 32,901 downwards.
ATGCTTTGGACCAACTAATCAGTAAGCATGGATTCAAGCTGGAAAACGGGGAGGGTGAAAATTCAAAGAAGGAAGGAGATGGGGAGGATAAAAATTCAAAATCAGAAAATACCCTTATAGACATGGGTCAGTGGATTGAGGCAATGGGAAGTGATAATTGGGGAAATATGGCGGGTGAGATTGAAGATAGTCATAATGAATTGATGGATGATGCTTCGGAATCAGTTTCGGAAGTCAGCAGCGATGCCTCACCTGATCCTGGGGATGACGACTGAAAACATGAAGGTACTGCTCTTGCCTGATGCATATTTATCATGGACCGTTTGGCGGAATTTACGGTGATGGTTGATCATCGTGGTTCCTCCGTCAAAGGAAAAATCCATTTCAGATGTTCTATGTATATTTTGACAGGAACTAATACCTATAGCTGATGATTATAGAATGAGGGCGGCTCTATTTGGCCGTCCTTTTTGATTGCCATGAATGCTGCATTTTCGCAGGAAAAATGCACAAAGGTAAGTTCAAAAATATTGTCCTGGAAAAACAGCTATAGCTTCATAGGGATAGTGCGCACTTTTTGCGGAAAACCACAAAAAAGGCGCGAAATACGTATAGGAATAAGAAAGTTGCGCGAAAGTAAGGACTGGACAATTCTGGAATATTCAGTGGATTCAAGGCTGAAAATGCAGTGGATTCAAGGCTCCTTGTGTGGTAGGATTAACGTGGTACGGCATCACGGCCGGGGTTAAGGTGGCTGTTGCAATGGCATGCAAAACATGGCTGGTGAAACATCGTTTCGTAAATGGATCTGGAGTGGACGGACGATCATTACAGGGGGAGGGCGGAGGAAATGAAGAGGTCATGGATTAGGTTTTTGACTACGGTACTGTTGGTATTTAGTTTTGGCGCAGCGTCGATGGCGGCGGGCTGGACGGAAATGAATGGCGACTGGTACTTCCTTGATGAGCAGGGAAATCCCGTTTTTAACATGTTCAGGATTTCGGAGCCGTACTGGTATTATGTTGGCCCGGACGGTAAAATGCTGAGGGATACATGGATACTGTATGACGGTGATTATTATTATGTGAACAAGGCCGGCGCAATGCTTTCAAATTGCCGGACTCCGGACGGCTATTGGGTCGGGGAGGACGGGAAATGGGATGGAAAGGAAAGCAGCAGTCTTGCGCAGGAAAATGCGGATAATGCCAGCAATCCGTTTGGCCAGGCTGACGCTGGGAACGCCAGCAGTCCAAGTGACGCGGTTGATGCGGCTGATGCGGATAATGCCAGCAGTCCGGCTGGCCAGGCTGAGGCTGGGAACGCCAGCAGTCTGGTTGGCGCGGCTGACGGTGGGAACGCCAGCAGTCCGGTTGATGCGGATAATGCCAGCAGCCCGGCTGGCCAGGCTGACGGTGGGAACGCCATTAATACAAATGCCGTGGCTGACACCGGGGGTGTACAATCCGGGGGCGACGCGATGGGGCCGGGCAGCCAGGCGGCAGAGCCGTCCGGGGAGGAATATGAATTTCTTACGGACGCGCCCTTCAGGGCGGCTGCCGCGGATGAGCCGAGAAAGGCCGGCTCGCAGCTCATTCTCGTTGAAAACATTGGGGATTCACCGATTGTCGTGTATTCGGCATTTTCGCGGAACAGATCGAAGCTTGGTTGGGAAAGCAATGCCTATCTGAAATATTCTCCCTATGAGGTGAATCCACCTTATATGATAAAGGCAAATTCCGCCTCTATTCAGCCGGGCGGGCGCATGTATCTGGAATTTTGCAATCTGAACGATGAAAAATACATTTTCGGGCCGGGCGTCAGCACCTATTTCGTATATGAATACAAAGGGGAAGGGTATTATGCGAAAATAAGCGCGAATGATGATCGCTGCGTATATGTGAATCTGAGCGAGGCCCACCCGGACAATACGTATTTTGACATCGATACCTTTCGGAATAATGCCTGGAATGACGCGGTGAAAACGAAGTTCCGGCTTGATTAAGGAAACGCTGACTTAAGCGTTTTCGGCGCCGAAACTGCTTAGGGACAGAGAAAGAAGGCGGAATGAAGGAAAGTGGTCGTCCTTTTGACGTGCGGAAGGTGCTTGGGACAGAGAAAAAGGGCAGAATGAAGGAAAATGGCCGTCCTTTTGATGTGTGTGTGCTGTCCAGAGACAGCTAAGAAGACCAAAACGAAACAAAGTGGCCGTCCCTTTGATATGCTGGGACTGCCGTTCAGGTCAAAACAAGTAAAATGATGAATAGTACTCCTGGCTGAATAGTTATTGGGAAATTCTTATTACGGCTTGCAATATTCTTTGCCGCGATATATTATAAAAATAAAGAGAATGCAAGAGGCCTGCTGTTATAATAAAGAGAATGCAAAGCGGCCTGCCATTATAATAAAGAGAATGCAAAGAGTCTTGCTATTATAATAAAGAGAATGCAAAGCGGTTTGTTAGGAAGGATGGGATGATTTTTATGAGTCGGTTGAAGGAGCTTCGCAAATATGTGGATGCTGAACTGAACAAAATGGAGGATGCGGAGAAAAGGACGGGCGCGATTGCCCATCTATACGGCGTGTCTCTTGCCGCCACTATGATTGCGAAGAAACGCGGTCTGGACGCCGAGATCGCGTCCATGGCGGCGATGCTCCATGACCTTCATGCTTACAGGACGGGTTCCTATGACGATCACGCGCATTTAGGGGCCGAACTTGCCAGGGAGCTCCTTGGAAGGCTTGGGCTTACGAATCAGGAGGAGACGGACAAGATCTGTTCGGCCATCTATCACCATGATGACAAGCTGGCGGTGGATGGTCCGATGGATGAGGTCCTGAAGGACGCTGACGTGATTCACCATTGCATGAACGACATGTCAAAGGCGGTCAAGGAGAAGGAGCGGGAGAGATTTGACAAATTGTGCAGAGAGTTTGGGATGTGAGGCATGATTACGACAAGGGAGGAGGCGCTTGAACTGGGACTTTCGTTTCCAGATTCCTATTCTGATGCCCCGTTTCATGACGGAAACTGTCAGCTTATACGATATAAGGGAAATAAAAAGGCGTTTCTCTGGGTATATGAGAGGAATGGTCTTGTCAATATGAACGTAAAGGCGGATTCGGAAAAGATTTATTTCTGGAGGGATATCTATGAGTCCGTCTTTCCCGGATTCCATCAGAGCAAGGCACATTGGAACACAGTCATTTTGGATGGAAGCATTCCGGATGATGACATTAAGGCGATGGTCGCCGATAGTTATAAACTGATATCCGACAGCCCGGCCAGGAGGATCTATGAAGCAGTCAGGCAGATCCCCTTTGGCCGGGTTGCAACTTATTCCCAGATTGCGGAGCTTGCCGGGGACAAAAAGATGGCGAGGGCTGTTGGGAACGCGCTTCACAAGAATCCCGACCCGGAGAACATCCCCTGTTTCCGGGTCGTAAACGCGAAAGGGGAGCTTGCGGGGGAATTCGCTTTTGGGGGAAAGGGGGCACAGGCAAGACTTCTTGAAGCGGAAGGCGTAGAAGTAGAAAGCGGAAGGGTGAATTTGGAAAAATACCAATGGAGACTTGAAACCACTTTGTAAAGCAACCGGGAAAACACTTTATAAAAGGGCTAATTTGCCCTGTAGGCGGTTCGCTATATGTCAGGACTCGGAACGTTCAACCCCTGCCCTGATAGATGAGAGAAACTAATCATGATATGAAGGGAGAAAGAAATGGCAAAGAAGGAACTGCTGCTCCATGCGGTAGTCGCCCCTACACAGACAGTGATCGTATCCGCATATGATACGGAGGGGAAGGCGGATGCCTGCACCTTGGCGTTTTACATGGTGAGCAGCCATCTGCCGCCATGCGTGACCATTGCAATTAATGCCACGCAGAGAAGGAAAACATTAAGAAGCATTCTGGCGAGCAACGCGTTTGTTCTGGGATTTCCCGACATCCGCCAGGTCAATGAAACAGATTATCTTGGAGTGGAATCCGGGTATAATACAAACAAGCTTGCGAATATCGGCTTCAACACATGCGAGGCGAGGACCGTACATGCGCCGGTTATCAACAATCTGCTTTTATCTCTGGAATGCGAGGTTGTCCACACCGTTACCATTGGCAGCCATATACAGATCACCGGTGAAGTGAAAAACATTCTTGCAGATGAATATATCCTGAATGACAAGGACAAAATTATCCTGGAAAGGCTGCGGCCAATAATTTATGATGAGGAACAGCAGCGATATCTCTGTCTGGGTAGCCCGATTGCGGACGCATTCAGGAGTGGCGCGGAGCTGGAAAAGGATCAGGACATGTTAGAAGACGAAGAGCTTGAAATGCCTGAAATAATAAGGAGGCCGTATTGATGAAGAATCATGTCGGTTTGATGGCCGTTAAAATGGCAAAAAAACCACTTTGATAGAGAAGCCGTATAGCTCGCGATACTGCGGCTGTTAGCCGGGAATAAAAGCGTCTCAAAACCACTTTAATAGAGGAGGAGCCGTGTAGCCTGCGATACCGTAGCTGTTAGTCAGGAATGAAAGCAGCTAAAAACCACTTTGATAGAGGAGCCATGTAGTTTGCGATACCGCAGCCGTTTGTCAGGAATTAAAATGGCCCAAAAACCACTTTAATAGAGGAGTCAGGAGAAGATGAGAAAGATATTGATTGTTATTGATATGCAGAATGATTTTATTGATGGCGCCCTTGGAACAAGGGAGGCTGTAGGGATCCTGGAGGCAGTGAAGGGAAAGATCCGGTCTTATCCCGCGTCAGATGTGATTGCCACCATGGACACGCATACCATGCAGTACATGGATACTCAGGAAGGGAAATATCTGCCGGTGCCTCACTGCGTCAAGGGGTCGGAGGGCTGGGAAATTCGCGGGGACATTTTGGACTTGTTGGGAAAGGCGAAGATTTATGAGAAGCCGACCTTTGGCAGTGTGGCATTAGCTGATGATTTGAAGGCTTTGTCGGAAAAGGAGGAAATCGAACTGGAGCTTATAGGGCTGTGCACGGATATCTGCGTTGTTTCTAATGCCCTCCTGCTTAAGGCGGTAATGCCGGAGGTGAAGATTTCCGTTGATGCCGCCTGTTGCGCCGGAGTGACGCCTGAAAAGCATCTGGCGGCGCTGGAAACCATGCGTTCCTGCCAGATTCAGCTTGTAAATGCATAATGCATAATACATAATGCATTATGCATTATGTCTAATGACGATGGGATTTAATATCGTCATCGTTTTGCCAAATCATAATAGAAATGGGACATGGCTTCAATTTGCTAAAACATAATAGAAACGTGGCATGGCTTCAATTTGCTAATTCATAATTGAAATGGGAGATAGTTACAGATAGTTACAATTTGCAGAAATAGGCTTTAAATGTCATGCAAACGTTTTTTGCGGGCGTCAATGTTTCAAATGGGACATTGGCGCCCGCTTTTTTAATTGTTTGTTCTTGCTACCGGGCTCATCATTACTTTTCCGGTACCCCTGAAGACGTTTACAAGTCCCTCTCCGCTCAGAGCCGATCCCAACAGGGTCTTGCCGCTTTTTTCGACGCTGAAGGCAAGGTCGGAGGACCAGCATACGGCAAGGTTGCCGTCAATTTTCATTTCATCATTATCAAGTTCAACCGTGATCAGTTCTTCGGCTGGGACGATGGATTCCAGGGCAGCGCAGCCGCTGCCGCTAAGGGTGAGGTTGAAGAGCCCTTCTCCACCGGCCACGGCGGAGGAAAGCGTTGTCCTCATGGTCACTGTGTTTGTCACGGTTCCTTCACATGCATAGAACATGCCGTCTTCAATGGTGACGCCGTTCCCCCAGGTGCTGACATCCAGGAGCAGGATATGCCTGTAGGTCGGTTCAAGGACAAGGATGCCGCTGCCTGTATATTCCGGCTTGATGGCGGGTTCCTTGGTGACTTTGCCCTTCAGCATCTTGCCCATGAAATCCCCTACGCCCTTCACGCCGGTTGAGGAGCTCACGCTTCCGGCGGTCCATTGCATGGCGCCCGCCTGCGTGATGATGGTGTTTCCGTTCAGCGTGCAGACCAGTTGTCTGCGACGGATATTCATAAGTCCGGCAAAATACTGGTCTTGCGCCTTGTTAATGCCTATTGAGATGTCTCTTTCATATTCGAGGATGGCAAGGCTGCCAAGCTGGTATGTAATTTTTCTTGTATCGTTTTCAAGATCTAAAATATTAATCATTCTAAGCCTCCTTAGCTTGCGTAACGAATGTATTGTATCAAATAATGCCATAAAAGGAAAGATAAGAAAAGCTTCGGGGATATCAGTCCGGGGAAATCAACCCAGAGATATTGGTCTGGCGATACCAGTCTGGGGAAATCAACCCAGGGATATTGGTCTGGCGATATCAGTCCGGGGAAATCAACCCAGGGATATTGGTCTGGCGATACCAGTCCGGGGAAATCAACCTAATGATATCGATCTGGCGTTATTAATCCGGGGATGGGTTCTGGATATCAATGGAGAAAAAAATTTTTCCCGGGTGATGAAAGAGAGTTTTTTTGGACAGATTAAATGGTATACTATCGCAAAACTTCCCAATATCCTGCTTGTACACCTGTATATTGGGAGGGTTTGTGGCAATGAAGCCATACAACAATGAAACTCTATGCAGTCAAGTGCCTATACAGTCATGCAGCCATGCGGCCATGTGGCGACAGTGTCATGTGACCATGTGGCCATGTGGCGACAAGGCCATGCGGCCATGCATCGACAGTTTCAGGCAACAATGCGGCCATGGGGAATACGGAGCGTAGATATGCGGGCTGTGTCTTCATGCAATGTTCCAGGCCAGGAGCAGAAAGGAATGAATATGGAGAGAACTATTAGAGTAACTGGACGGGGAAAGCTTTTGCTTCAGCCGGATACCATTCGTCTGAAAATTGACCTTTGTGACAGGGACGTGACCTATGAGGGTGCCCTTCAGAAATCCATTGGCCATGTAAAGACGGTCAGAAACGCCTTTGTGGGACTCGGATTCCAGCCAGAGGAACTAAAAACAGTCCTTTTTCGGGTTGACGCGGAGCAGGAGAATTACCGCGACAAGGAAGACAAGGTCTGGAAAAAGCGTCTGGTCGGATGTAAGGCTATGCATTCCCTGAAAATCGAGTTCAGCAAGGAAAGGGATATATTGGGCAAGGTTCTGGCCTCAGTGGAATGGAAGGCTGCCAGCGCGGAATTCCATGTGGAATATACGGTGAAGGATTTGGAGGACGCAAAGAAGCAGCTGCTTGCAAAGGCGGTGGCGGATTCCAAATCGAAGGCGGAAGTGCTCGCGGAGGCAGCGGGGACCAGGCTGGGCGAGCTTCTTACGATAGATTATTCCTGGGGAGAGATGGATTTTGTGACACGTCCCATGAACCGTTTTTCGGGATCCTTTGAAGCTGACGAGATGAGTGAATTCTCCGCTTATGATATTGATATGGATATTGAGCCGGATAATATTGACGCGGAGGATACCGTTACCGTGGTGTGGAAGCTTGCATGATGCCTGCATGATGCAGGTGGCGAAAAAAATTGAAGCGGAGATTGCAAGGTGGAAGCTTGTATGATGCCTGCATAATGCAGGGGTGATATAGACGAGCCTTGTTGACGCAATGCGCATCGGCTTGTTATCAAATCTGAGTGAGCAAAACCCGTTTTGACAGGCGGGCCGATTTGCCCCGCAGGCGGTTCGCTATGTCAGAATTCAGAGTGGCAAAAACCGACTTTAATGGATGAGCCGTATAGCTTGCGATACCAAGGCTGTTTGGCAGTAATTAAAAAGCCTGGAAGCCCATTTTAAGGAGATCATTTCAAGAAGTCCATTTCAAGAAGATCATTTTAATATGAGGGGATAATATGGGAAACGAAGAAAATATGAGTTTTTTCTTCGTTTCCCATTCTTGCTTACACTTGTAAAAAGAGCTTTCCCGGAACTTTTTCTCTGCGCATTTAGAAAATGCGTTTCCTATAATAAGAATTGGCACATGGACTGATTATAAGGATTCCAGATTGCGGCATTTCTCCAAAAGTGATATGATCGGAAGCTGCTGTGGGCAGACGGACTCGCACTGGCCGCAGGAAATGCAGTCGGAAGCCTTGCCTTTGTCCTGGGTCACAATGGTGTATTCCCGCACAGTGCGGAACTTGGGGCTTCCCGCCTTCCTGTTTTCCACTGTGAAGATTTCAGGGATGGGGATGTTCATGGGACATCCCTTTGTGCAGTAATGGCAGGATGTGCAGGGGATGGAGCGGTCCTGGTTGATCGCTTCCTGGGCGGCTTTGATCAGCTCCAGTTCATGTTCGTTCAGGGGCTGGAAGTTTTTCATGAAGCTCAGATTGTCCTCCATCTGCTGAAGGCTGCTCATCCCGCTCAGGGCGATCATGACATTATCCTGTCCCGCGGCAAAACGAAGGGCCCAGCTTGAATAGGACGCGCCGGTGCCTTCCTTGTCGAATATTTCCTTCACGGCAGGGATGGGATCTGCCAGAATCCCGCCCTTCACAGGCTCCATAACGATGACCGGCTTGCCATGGGCCTTGCAGATTTCCAGATTCGTTTTTGACTTGACGCCCGGGTTTTCCCAGTCCGCGTAGTTGATCTGGAGCTGGACGAATTCCGCGTCGGGGTGCGCGTTAAGGATTTCTTCCAGAAGCTCGGGGTCGGCATGGAAGGAGAAGCCATAGTGGCGGATCTTCCCTTCCTCCTTGAGCTGTTTCACAAATTCCCAGAGATGCTTGTCCTCATAATTCCGGTAATTGCTCCTCTGGAGGGCATGGAGCAGGTAGAAATCGAAATAGCCGGCCCCGGTCCTTTGCAGGCTTGTTTCAAATTCCTTCTTTAATGCGGCCTCATCCAGTGAAAGATCCATGGCCGCAAGCTTTGTGGCAAGGGTATAGCTCTCGCGGGGATGCCGCTCCACCAGCGCTTTCCGGATGGCTTCTTCCGATCCCTCATAAACAAAAGCCGTGTCAAAATATGTTCCGCCGGCCTCAAGGAAAAGGTCTGCCATTTTGGCGGTCTGCTCCACGTCTATTGTGCCATCTTCCAGCCTTGGAAGGCGCATCAGGCCGAAGCCAAGCTTGAAAACATCCTTCCTGAGGTAATCTTTTACATTATCCATAAGCTACCAGCCTTTCTTGCAAAAATGAATTAAAATGCTTTTACTTTTTTCGATTCTTCACTATTAAAGTGGCAACCCCATCCTGATATTTGAGCCGGTTTGCCCCGCAGGAGCATCGGTATGTCAGAGTTCAGAGTGGCAAAACCCCACGCTGATAGATGAGGGTTAAACGGAGGCATCCTCGGAGGGCTTCTCGTCCTTTTCGGTAAAAGGATATTGCTCGGCAAGCCTGCGTGCCTCTTTCGCCATTTTCCTGACCATATCCTCGGGGGATATGATCCGGATATCCCCTCCGAGGGACATGATCCATCCCAGGAAATGATTGCTTTCAATGACTGTGACGGAGGTCCGAAAATAGCCTTCGTTGACCGGGGTGATAGGAATGTCCTTTCCGAAGCGGTCAATCAAAATGCCGACCATGTCATTCTTCCCTTCCAGAATGACGGTTTTCTCCTCCCCTCCGTTCATGCCGAAAAGGCTTTTTGAATAACTCGCGGCATTGAACTGCCGGAAGAGGTCCTGGCCTTCGCGTTCCTCGTCGCAAACGGAGATGTTCAGTATTTTGTCTACGCGGTAATGCTTCAGCATATCTTCCTTTTTGTCAAAGGCAACCAGGTAATAATATTCATTATCCCATACCAAAGCCCAGGGGCTGACCTGGTACCATGCGCCGTTTTTGCGAAGCTCCATTTCCTTTTTTATATTCCACTGGAAATACTGGAAACGTATCTGCCGGCCGGCATCGATCGCGTCATGAATCGTGTCTACGTTGTAGTAGATCCTTTCATTCATCATTTTGACACGGCCTGTTATGATGACTTGGCGGTGAAGCTTGCTGGCCTGATACGTGCTCACGAGGGATTCAAGCTTTTTGATCAGGCCCTCGGATTTCGTGTCGGTAATGAATTTTGCCGACTGTACGGAATCTACCAGGAGCTTGAGCTCCGGTAGCTCGAAATAGCGGTTCCCGATATGATAGGAGCAGCTTCGCCCGGTGTGATTGGAGATAATGTCGATATCGAAATTTCTCAGTTCCTCGAAGTCCTGATAGAGGGTCTTCCGGTCGGCATTGACGCCGTAATGGGCGAGCTTTTCTATGATTTCGGGCATGGTCAGGGAATGCTGGTCATCCGTTTCCTCCTGGAATATCTTTATGATATACAGCATTTTGAGCTTCTGCCTGAATCCTTTGCGATCTTTCCCGGGCATGATTTCCCACCTCGAAAATATGTGATCAAATAAAGCATTGCTTAACCTGGCCCATAATATGGCAGATCCCTCATAATATATCATAAAAGCTTTGAATTTTGAAGTAATAAAACGCATAGAATGAATATGCTGCAAAAAGTAAAGGATATTGGCAAAGGCAATTTGCGTTCCCCCATCTGAAATCGGAAAAACTTCCCTCAAATGGAATGTCACAAGAGTATTCAGTGATGAGCCGATTTGCCCCGCAGGCGGTTCACTGTGTCAGAATTCAAAGTGGTAAAACCCCACTCTGATAGATGTGCTTGTATACTACAGGTTCCATGACAAATGGTGATACGAGTCTTACAATAGGCAAGGAGCTGTGCCGCGGGCATATTTTTCGATTGTAACAGGATGGGAAAAAGCTCAAGGGAAAAAGGCTTTTATTGAACTGGAGAAAAGGAGGCTGTACTGGGGATAAGATGAAAGTAATTAATACCGGCGTAGAATATGATATTTATCCGGATGATTTAAAATGCTATAATAAAATTCCTGCGGGATTTTACATGATCAGATATAATCCGTGCAAGGGATTTTGCCTGGAAAAGTATCCGGAGTTTGCCATAACGGATGAAAAGATTTATGGAATACATGTTCAAAAAGCAGACAAAGTCCTGAATTCGTTTGAAATATCCAATAGGAATTTAGGCGTTATTTTGTGTGGAGACAAGGGTATCGGTAAATCACTTTTTGCCAGACTGCTGGGAAAGAAAGCGGTAAAATATGGCATTCCGGTTATCATCGTGGATAAGTACATCGAAAATGTCAGTTCCTTTATAGACAGGATCGATCAAGAGATCATGCTACTTTTTGATGAATTTGATAAGACATATGCCGTAAAGCAATATGAATATCATGAAGAAGATCCAAAGAATACTTTGCTGTCCCTTTTTGACGGGGTTTCTCCCGGAAAAAAGCTTTTTGTGGTAACGTGTAATAAATTGAGAGATTTGAATGAATTTATGGTGAATCGTCCTGGAAGGTTTCATTATCGTATTCGATTCGACTATCCTGACGCCAGGGATATTCAGGAATATTTGTCAGACACACTCAGAGAAGAGTTCAGAAGCGAGATTGATAGCGTCGTGCAGTTTGCAAATCGTGTACATCTTAATTATGATTGTCTGAGGTCGATAGTATTTGAACTTAATCAAGGCTTATCCTTTCTCGACGCTATTAATGATTTGAACATTGTAAATATGGAAGAAGGCTTATACTGGCTGAGAGTGAAATTGCAGACTGCGGAAAGCGATAATAATGAATTCTTTCCGCACAGATATATTAATGCATGGCTTGATAGTGAAGAGTTTTACATGAATCCCTTTAGTGTGGATGAGATTAAAGTTGAACTTCATAAATCAAACAGTAGCGACTATGCAGGTTATATTCGATTTTTGCCGATCAAGATGAAAGCGGAAACAGAGGGATCGTTGTATATTGACGCGGCAGATGTGACCATTGATTATGAAATACACAATGAAGATGATGAGGAGAAGTGGAACTACTTAAGGGCATTGACTATTGAAAACGTAATCATCCATTGCATACGAGAAGGATAATACCGATTGATTATTTGGCGGATTTTTCACGGTACAAAGAATGTCGCAGAATCTTCAATTTTCCATTGTCTATTTGAAAAATCCCTTAATACTTTTCGAGAGATGGTTGTCGTTATTGAATATTTCTGTTATGCTATGCATGGTATAAGCCTCCCCATTTTGCGATGGTATTTCGTCAATGCCATTATGGCCAAATCGGCTGGTTTATACCTTATTTATTTGGAAATATCACAGTGATTTTAAGCTTTTGCAGCAGTTTCAGGCTGCGAAGTATAATATTTTATTATCAGAATGAATTATGATGACCCTGATGAGTAGGGCGATATAAAGGATATTTATAAAGGATATTATGAAATGGATAAGGAATACAGCTTTTATGGGTGGCAGGCTGCCGATATCAGGGATTCCCAGGGCAGGACGCCTCGGGATTATTACGATCTTCTGTCAGGCGTCTGGTGTGCTGAGACCTGCGCGCCGAGAATGAGGGGGGAGTGGTCGCCCGGGAACAGGACTCTGGGGCAGTGCTCGATTACGGCGTTTCTCATGCAGGATCTTTTTGGAGGGAAGGTGCTCGGCGTCCCGCTGGGGGATGGGAATTTTCACTGCTTCAACGTGGTCGGGGACTGCGTGTTCGACCTGACCAGCGAGCAGTTTGGCGGCAGGATGCTGGATTATGGAAATTGTCCGGAGCAGAAGAGGGAGCTTCATTTTGGAAAAGCTGAGAAAAAGCAGCGTTATGAGCTTTTGAAGGAGAAGCTGACGAAGGTGTGCGCAGGGCTGGCGTAAGGTGACGTAGGGGGGTGCTGGCGAAATTGCATCTATTGAGAGCATGCGCAGGATTGGCATAAGGTCGAGAAGAATGAGGAGAATCCGTTACTACTCAGGTAGCCGCTTGCGCTTGCTGCAAGCGGCGCACAACAAAGCAGAAAAACAAGCAAAAGACGCATGGGAATGCGCGTAAGTGCCGCGTCTTTTGCCGTAAATGCTCAGGGAACCTGGGCATTTACGAGAATTCTTCCTTGGCGGTTTACAGAAGATGGGCAGGGGGTGACTGCGTTGGGCATGTATCTGAATCCGGGAAACGATGGTTTTCAGGATATTTCCAGACGGGGCTATGTGGACAAGACCGGCATGATCGCGCTGATTAACGATACATCATATGTTTTCATGCGTCATATGTTTTCATGCGCCACACGTTTTCATGCGTGCCTTGCGGCAAACGGGGTGTTAATTAAATAGCCGGGCTTTTCCGCGGAACAAGGAATGCCGCGGAAAAAATCGAGCAAAACACGCATGGAGCCTTATTTTGTTCGGACGCATACCTTAAAACGGGATATGACTCAATCAGGCATTGCCAGATTGAGTCATATCCCGTTTTTTTGCTTTTTATTCCCCAATTACATTCCGGATGCCTACGGGCGTACGGTAATTCCAGGCCGTGATCCGGATTCCGAGACGCCGGGAAGCCGCGCTGATGACCTGCCCGTTCCCTATGTAGATGGCAACGTGATTAATTGAGCCGCGCCGGTTGGCGTAGAATACGAGGTCTCCGGGCTTCATGCTTGAGCTGGTGACCCGGGAGCCGGACCTGGCCTGGTCGCTGGAGACCCTGGGCAGGTAGATGCCGAAATTGGCCATGACCGACTGGGTGAAGCCGGAGCAGTCGCAGCCCTTGGTAAGGGAGGTCCCGCCCCATACGTAACGGTTCCCGACGAACTGGCAGGCAAAGTTCACGATCTTGTTCCGGAACGCGGCGGCCGCGTTTGCCGCTTCCACGGCGGGATAATATTCGATGGCCTGCTGCAGGGCATAGGTCACGGACACGTTGTTGTCCCTTGTGGATACGAAGGCCCCCTGCTCGCCGTCCTCGTCGTCGCCGGAATCCAGCTCGAGCTGTACCCATCCGTCCAATTGGTTCAGCACCATGTAACGCTGTCCCTTCGCGATCTGGGTCCAAGCCTGGGATTCAGTGGTCGGCTCGGAGCGGACGTTCAGGGCTTCGGTGTTCACGATGGCCATGACGGAGGCATTTTCCACTGCCAGGGTTTCAGCTTCCGCCCCGGTGGCCACCAGATCGGAACGGACATATCCCGTCACCTTGCCGGACTGGATCTTGTACCAGCCGTTTTCTTCTCCCAGGATGTTCGCGCCAGCGAATCCCGGGAATTTCCCGACGATATTGTTAATGCCGTCCTCCTCGGGCGTCTTTCGGATATTGACATAATCGGACGCTTTGGAGACCCCCAGCATGTCATACATGTTCAGCACCTTCTGGCGGAGATCCAGGGAGCGGGCCTCGTCCAGGCCCTCGCTGATCAGCACGTTTTCGCTGGAGGCGGACATATAGGCGTGATCCACGCCGTCGATATTGTCCGGAACAATTTCAACCCAGTCTTCGCCGGCCATGCCGAGCATATAATATTTCTCGCCTTTGGCCGCCGAGCCTACCGTGTTGCCGTCGGCAATTTCCGGCGTCCTGCGGATCCGAAGCCGGTCCGCCAGCACCGTCACCCGCATCTTAATGGATTGTCTTGCCAGGGCTTTGGCTTCCTCCCCCTGGATCAGGCAGGAGCTGATGACATACCCCTCCTTCCCTCCGGAACGGACATATGCCCAGCCTTCCCCGCCCTCGGGATTTATCTGCAGGATGTCAACGGCGGCCCCGTTGTTCAGCATTCCCATTATGTTCCGGATGTCGGTCTGGTCAGGCTTTGAGCGGAAGTTGATATAAGAACTGCACTGGACGATGCCAAGATTCTGGTACGAGGACAGCACGGCTTCAATCTCCCTTTCCCGGGCTTCCTCCTCCATCCTCTGTTCCTTGATATCATCCTGAAGCACGGAAAACATGCTTTCCATGACCTCGGGGGCCACGGTCTCCTCATGTCCTCCCAGAGTCTCCTCCCTGCCGCAGGAGCAGAGGAAAAGGAGTGAAGAGAGAAGGAGTATGGCGGCGGCTACAACTCTTCCCAATGAATTATTTTTTAATGACTGTATTGCGCTGCCCGACTGCGCTGTGCCTCCTGAAAGCACTGTGCCTCCTGACCGTGTCGCGCCGCCCGACTGCACTGTGCCTCCTGACCGTGTCGCGCCGCCCGACTGCGCTGTGCCTCCTGAAAGCGCTGCGGCATCCCCTGTAAGAGCGGGGCTTGGCGGCTCCGATTTTTGACGTGGCGGACTGCCTGCATGGCAAGTCGGATTTCCTGAAAACTGAAATATATTCATTTGCATTTTACATTTCCCCTCCGGGGTTCGGTATTTTGTGGCTGCCTGAACAGCAGCAAGAACAGTGTGTTGATTATATCATTTTTGAGAAAAAACTCAAGGATTGTATGGGATTGGCCGCCGGGGCATATGCCATAGACTGCCTGCTTACGTGCTTTTTGTTCTGCTTTATCGGATTCTTTAACGGTATGGAATATACGAGATTTGTTATGATACAGGGAATCATAGGCGCTTTTCTGGTCAGGGTACCGGTATCTTTCGTCATGAGCAAGTGGGATCCGGTCTCCTTGTTCCACATAGGGCTTGCTACCCCCTGTTCAACAATCTTGCAGATCGCAATGTGCGGTGCTTTTATGATATTTTTGCGAAAAAGGAATAGAAAAAGGAATAAATAAGAAAGTCCAGGACGCGGAACGTATCAACTCGTTTGTGCTTCGGAAACTCAGGACAACGCATTTTACCGCCCCGGGACGGCGCCCGGTTGAAATTCACTACGCCATTCATCACCTCATCCTGTTTTGTATTGCAATCTACAAGACTATGAAGTACAATGATTTTGAGAGGAGGTGTTCTCATGAAAGATTCAACCGTAAGTGCCCGTGTCGAATACGATGTAAAGAACGAGGCGGAAGAGATTCTCCGGAAACTTGGTATCCCCGTATCTGTTGTGATCAATTCTCTTTACCGACAAATCATATTCAGACAAGGCGTGCCCTTCTCTCTTACTATTCCGAAGGAACCAAAGGCACTTGATGCCATGTCCGATGTCGGGCTGAACGAAAAACTGACGCACAGCTGCGAGCAGTCGCCCACATGGGTGGAAAACTCAGTGGAGCCGTAGCGTAAAACTGACGCACAGCTGCGGGCCGGGCAGTCGCTTCGCGGCGAAGGCCGCCCATTCACTGAGGTTTTTGAAGAACTTGAAGGGAGCCTCTGATAAATGGATTCCTACGAAATCATTATGACCCCGGATGCCACGACAGACCTTGTGCAACTGCGAGACTATATCGCCGATGTCCTTCTCGTTCCGAATACGGCTCTTTCCTGTATTCGCTCAATCCGTGAAGAAATCAGCAAGCTATCGGAAATGCCTGGCCGGATAAAACTGAATACCAAGGCAAGCATACTATAGTCAGCAGATTATGCTATATTTGTACTGGCAAAAAATCATTATTGCATATGACAGACTAGGACATACAAGTGATCTGTGATGAATGTTTTCGCCTGGAAAGACGGTATGGAACAGCAGAAAGGAAAATATGACTATGAATGAGAATAAAAAGATTACAGATTCTGATTTTGACAAGACTCTGGCAGTTAAGTGCCAAAACGGTACTTTTGTCGGTAAGGAAACGGATGGTGTGGTTGCCTACAAGGGCATCCCGTTTGTCGGCAAACAGCCTGTTGGCAGTCTGCGCTGGAAAGCACCCGTGGACGTTTTGCCGGACAACGGCGTTTATGAAGCCTATAACTACGGCAAAGCTCCTGTTCAGGCGCCGGGCGATTCCGCTGTCCAATATGGTATGGGCGAGGATTGCCTGTACCTGAACATTTGGACGGCTGACAAGACAGCCGCAGGGAAGAAGCCGGTAATGGTGTGGATTTACGGCGGCGGTTTTGAGGTGGGCGGAACGACCGATCCGCAGTATGACGGCCACAACTTTGTGAAGGAGAACCCGGATGTTGTTCTTGTTACCATCGCTTACAGGGTTAGTTTCTTAGGATTTCTCCATCTGTCGCATCTGCCGGATGGCAAGGACTATGAGGACGCGTCGAATCTGGGGCTTATGGATCAGATCATGGCATTGAAATGGGTGCATGAGAACATTGAGGGTTTCGGCGGAGACCCCGACAATGTGACCATCTGGGGCGAGTCTGCCGGCGGGGCAAGCACCACCTTGCTTCCGTTGGTTAAAGGCTCACATAAGTATTTCAAGCGCGTTATCGCGCAGAGCGGTTCCCCTACCCAGACGAGGACTCCGGAACAGGCCATTGCATGCACGGACAAGCTGATGGAGACGCTCGGCTGCAAGACCGTTGCCGACCTTATGAAGGTCAGCGCTGAGGAGCTTGCGGACACCTGGGCACGTCTGTACGGTTTTTACCAGGTGCTCGGCATACGTACATTCCCGGAGAGAGACGGCAAATCCCTGCCTTTAAATACATGGGAGGCCTACGCGAACGGCGCTGCGAAGGACATCACGTTCCTTCAGGGCTGTAACAAGGATGAAATGAATACCTTCCTGGGCGTTATTGGAGAGGATGCCTGGAATGCATGGGCCGGTGGGCGCAAAGCGGAAAAGCTCGACCAGTTGACAGACGAGGAGAAGGCGTTGGTGGAGAGCTACTGCAATGACATTAAGGGCGAAAGCTACGAGCCTACTGTCCGGCTCTTCAGCCAGATCATGTTTATCGCGCCGCAAATCAGGCTGTCGGAGGAACAGACAAAAGCCGGCGGCAGGTCATACACCTACTATCTTACGCCTGAATCCGCTTTGCCGCTGATTAAGTGCGGGCATATGATAGAGGTGCCGATCTTATTCAAGCATCCGGAGATAAGGGATTTTTCAGGAAGGGCGTTTGATGAAGCCTTTTCAAAGACCATGCGAAGGATGTGGGTTCAGTTCGCCAAGACCGGCGATCCCTCGCTTGCCGCAGATCTGTCTCCCGATGGCAAGGAGCATGTGTGGCCAATCTATGATACGAGCGACAAGAAGGTGATGGTACTCGATGAAAAAGACATCCATACGGCCAGGGAGTCTGAGCTGAAGATTGTTGACTGGGACAGAACATATTTTCTGACCAATTACTATATGCCCTGACAGGTTGAAAAAGAACACAAGGATGCATATATTTTAAACTGAATATTGTTTTTACATAGCCTTTGCCATTCGGAAGGGTAACTGCATGGCATTCCACACATTCGATCCGGATATTGCAATTGATGACCTGATAGAAATCAGCCGGCAAAGGCGGCGTCAATGGCATACCGAAACTCCGCTAAGAACTGGCGGGGCTGGAGACCTGACAAAGTGCATATGGGAAAAAGTATCTGGATAAGGGGTTGCGAGCAGGTAGGGATTCAGGAAGGGATTATGGAAGAAATCAAAAACAACAAAGAAAACATTGCGCGTTCATATCACAGGAATGGCAACAATTGCTCACAAAGCGTAGCAAAGGCCTTTGCTGAATATGCTGTGGCTGCTCCGGCACCTCGTTCAGACGGCGGTAAATGCGGAGCCTATCTTGCCGGAAAAGCGATTCTGGAGAAGGAAAGGCCTGAAATGACGGAAGAGTTTACCAGGGCCTTTCTTGAAAAAAACGGATACCTGGAATGCAGAAAGCTGAGAGGTCTTTTTAAAAACAAATGCAATGATTATGTTGGAGACGCGGCAGGGCTTGTTGAGGAAATGCTGTCAAGAGATGAGTCAGGGAATCGGTAACGGTGACTCGTCCGGAAGGTTGACGCCTATGAAGATATTCAATACCACGGCAGTGTGCATTCCGTCTAAACATTATATGGTTGATCTCTCTGAGAGAATACAGTTCGCATAGCAAACAGAATCTTTGAAATGATGTTGTACAATCTCTTCCTCTCTGATGAAGAATTGAAGAGCAACGTCTTTGTGAGAGAGGGCGACCTGGCAAGGAATCAGTTTCTGGCAGACGGAAAACTGAATATGCGGCTTGTCCTTGAGCGGTTTACAGAGACCTATACTGAAATATTCGGCCCGTTGAAAGATGCATTTAAAGAGAAGGATGGAAAGAGCTGAATAGTTTCAAAATAGATTGGATTGAAAAAGGAAGGAAAACAGGGAATATGGATTATAACAAAGCTGCTCTTGAGCTTCATGAAGTGCACCATGGAAAGATTGAGGTTGTGTCGAAGGTGCCGGTTCAGTCGAAGGAGGATCTAAGCATCGCCTATACGCCGGGCGTGGCGGAGCCATGCCGGAGGATTGCCGCGGACAGGGAAGAGGTTTACCGTTATACCGCAAAGGGCAACATGGTGGCCGTGGTCACGGATGGCACGGCTATTCTGGGCCTGGGGGATATCGGGCCGGAGGCGGGCCTTCCTGTCATGGAGGGGAAGGCCGTGCTTTTCAAAACCTTCGCGAATGTGGATGCCTTCCCGATCTGTCTTTCGACAAAGGATGTGGATGAGATCGTTGAAACCGTCTGCCGCATAGCGCCCGGCTTTGGAGGCATTAACCTGGAGGACATTTCCGCGCCAAGGTGCTTTGAGGTGGAAAGAAGGCTCAAGGAAAGGCTGGACATCCCTGTGTTTCATGACGACCAGCACGGGACGGCGACGGTGCTTCTGGCCGCACTGATCAACGCGCTGAAGCTTGTAAAAAAGGATATTTCCGATATCCGGGTCGTGATCAGCGGGGCAGGCTCAGCGGGGACGGCCATTGGGAAGCTGATCATGAAATACGGCGTCAGGAAGCTCATCTATTCCGACAGGAATGGCATCCTGAACAGGGACACGGCCATGAACGGTGCCCAGCTTGCGCTTTGTGATGAAACCAACCTGGACGGGATGCATGGCAGCCTGGCCGACGCGTTGAAGGGGGCAGATGTTTTTATCGGCGTATCCGCGCCGGGCATTGTCACGGAGGACATGATTCGTTCCATGAATTCGGATGCCATTGTCTTTCCTATGGCAAATCCCACGCCGGAAATCATGCCGGAAAAGGCTCTTTCGGGCGGCGCCCGGGTCGTTGGAACCGGGAGGTCGGATTTTCCGAACCAGATCAATAATGTCCTTGTATTTCCCGGGCTTTTCCGCGGGGCATTGGACGTCAGGGCAAGGGAGATCACGGACGCGATGATGATCGCCGCGGCCCGGGCACTGGCAGACCTGGTGAGCGAATCGGAACTGAATGAGAATTACATTATCCCGAGCGCTCTGGACAAAAGGGCCGCAAAGGCCGTGGCGGAGGCCGTCGCGGAGGAGGCCAGGAGGAGCGGCGTGGCGAGGATAATGTGAGCGGCCTGCTGTGCAGGAATGCAGAGTGGCCATAGCTTTTAGCGGCCAAAGCTTTTGATCTTTTAATGCAGGCATAAACTACGCATCAGGCATAGTTTATGCCGTATTTGGCGCATCCCACAGGGACATGACTTGATTCGGCAAAGCCAGATTGAGTCTGGACACCCGGCAATGAGGGATGCGTCCTGAAAAATATGCGTTCAGGCATGTTTGGTATATTCATGGGATTGGGGGAAATATGAAATTTTTGCAGCAGGATACGATGCTTACCAGGTTTCTGACCCGGTTCCTGAATCTCGTGATTCTCAGTGTTTTGTGGTTTCTTTGCAGCATTCCGCTCCTCACTGTCGGTGCGTCTACCGCAGCCATGTATGCCGTGACGCTCCGCATGGCCTCCGAGGGAGATGACAATGGCATTATCAGCACCTTTTTTTCTGCTTTTAAGAACTTGTTCCGGAAGGCCACCTGCGTATTTCTTGTGCTGCTTGCCTTCGGTCTTTTCCTTTTGGCGGATCTTTGGTGCGCCATTCAATGGAAGGTCAGCTTCCGTATGGTTTTGATCGTCATGATCCTTGCGGTCGGGTGGTTCTGGCTTGTGGTCTTCACGCATGCTTTTGCCGGCCTTGCCTGGTTTGAGGGGAAGCCTCTTGAAGTGGTTAAGCGTACCTTCCTTCTGGCTATGCGTAATGGCATTTTTACCGTCTTTATCATCATGCTGAACCTGATTCCTCCGGTATTTCTGTTCAGGCGGGTACTGTCGGACAGCTTTGGCCAGTGGCTGATCCTTTATATTTTTTTTGGAAGCGGGACCGTGGCGTTCCTCTCATCCCTTCATCTTTCCAGATTGTTTGCGACAAGCGGCACGATGCAGAACTATTTGTAACTATTCAGCACCCTCTGGATTTCCGAGAATTCCAAATGGAAAGCTTGCTTTTCATTTGGAATTCTCGGAAATCCAGAGGGCGGACAAGGCGCGGAGCGCCTCTGAACGCCCACATGAGCAGTCGCCAAAGGCGACTGCGAATAGGGTGCTGAATAGTTACAACTATTTATGATTCAGCGGTCAAAAGCCTGCCTACACGGCAGGCAGGCTTGCTTGCCAGTGGAGGCAAGGCCTTGGCCCGCGCCCCGATATGAGCATGTAGTGGGGGAGGGGCCCCACGAAATGCGAATATCGGTCCGGATTGTGGAAGCGCGAAGCGCGGAACAATCCGGGAATCACTTTTGACGCGCTCCAAGGAGATGCGCGTCAAAACCTATAAGTATTGATGTGTGAACGTTAACTGGCAGCCATGGTTTGGAAAAAGTGCACAAATAATTTTCTATATTCTATACAATTTTCCCTTTTTTAAATTATTCTGCAATGCATAGTTGACAAAATTGACCATAAGCTATATTATAAAAACCGATATGGAACGGGTTCCACATAAAACAACTGCATAAGTATTTAATGGCGCAGCACGGTCTGCGGTTTTTTTTAAGAGTAATATGGAACGGGTTCCACAAACGCTGTGAAGCCGCCGCCTGAATACTTTAAGAGGGGCGGCAAAATTGAGAGGAGGATTATCATGAAAAAAGCAGTCAGTCTGTTACTGGCGGCAGTGATGGCAGTGGGTCTCGCGGCCTGCGGCGGTTCGGACACACCCGCGCCGGCTTCTGGTGCCGGGGCGGCAGGCAGCGGCGCGGCCCAGGAGGCAAGCGGGGACGCCGTGAACATTACGATCTGGCAGCCTTCCGACAAGGAAGCGGTGGAGAACTGGTGGGTGGAGAGGCTGAACACCTGGAACAGCGAGCATCCGGACATCCAGGTTTCCAGGGAAGCCATCGACCGTTCGGACTCCTACGCGTATGACAACAAGGTGGCCACGGCGGTTACCTCGAATGACCTTCCGGACATCCTGTTTGTCGATGGACCGCAGGTTTCCTATTATGCCGCCAATGGCATTATCGTGCCGCTTTCCGATTATTTCCCGGATACGTCCGACTTTACGCCCTCCACGGTCGCGCAGTGCACCTATGACGGCAAGCTGTATGCCATTTCCGCGACGGAGTCTTCGGTGGCGTTCTATTACAATAAGGATATGCTGAAGGAAGCGGGAATTGACGTGGACGACCTGGATTCCAGGACCATCGAGAACCCGATCACCTGGTCCGAGATGAACGAGATCGCGGAAAAGTGCACGACGGACAGCTATGTGGGAACACACATCGTCATGGATCACGGCGAGGGACTTCCTTACGCTCTGGAGCCGATGTACATTTCCGAGGGCAAGGATTATATCTCTGAGGATGGCACAACGGCTGAGGGTTATGTGAACAGCGATGAGGCGGTGAAGACCACGGCTTTCCTTGCCAACTTCATCGCGAAGGGCTATGCCAACGTTGACCCCATCACGGATGAATTCCTGAACAAGGCCTGCGCCACGATGATCGGCGGTTCCTGGGAGGTTGCTACCCTGGAGGCGAATGCCGATTTCGACTGGGGCGTAACCTATTATCCTGTGGCTGACGACACCAAGAAGGCCGTTTCCCCCTGCGGCGACTGGTCTGCCGCTGTCACGAAGGACTGCAAGAATGTGGAAGCTGCCGGCGAGTTCCTTCAGTGGCTTATGAGCACGGAAAATGTCGCCACCTATGCCGCAGCGATCGCGAAGCCGGCTACCAGGGCAACGGCTTATGACGAGGCCGCGATGGAAGATTATAAAGAAGGCCCGAGAGCTCTCCTTGTGGAACAGCTTCAGAACACAGCCGTCCCGAGGCCCCGTACTCCGTCTTACGCGACTTTCTCCACCGATTATGCAGAGGCCATGACAAACATCCTTGCCGAGGCAGCTTCAAACGGAACAGTTGATGAGACTTACATTAAGGAACAGTTGGATGGTGTTTCCGAGAAATTCACAGAAGATTACAACACGTATTACGCGAACTAAGGTCGGAAACAGATCCGGAACGTGAAATCGGATTCCGGAAAATCGGATTCGGAACGTAAAAGCGGATTCCGGAAAATCGGATTCGGAAAGTTACAACCGGATTAAATGCCGGGGGCTAAAGCCCGGATCGGGCCGGGCAGGCTGCGGGGGTATCCGCGCTGCCCGGCCTGCGTTTTATGAAAGGGATAAAGTAATCTGCCATGGCAAAAACAAATAATCTATCAGCCAGAAAAAAAGATGAGCGGGCGGCAGCCTACATTTTTACCATGCCCGCCATGATCCTGCTGGTCGCATTTCTTGTCGTCCCCATGATTTATACCGCCTATTACTCTGTTTTCAAATACCAGGTAATGCGGCCGAATGACATTGTTTACATAGGATTGGAAAACTATACCAAGCTGTTCAAGGATGCCGAATTCTGGAAGGCGCTCAGGAACACGTTTTATTTCACGATTATCGTCGTTCCGGTGCAGTGCGCCCTGGCCTTGGCTCTGGCGCTCCTTGTGTCCAAGCGCTTTATGGGCGTATCCATTTTCCGCACAATGTATTTCAGCCCGCAGCTCACCTCCATGGTCGTCATCTCGGTACTATGGACGGTGCTCTATAACTCGAATCCCAATACGGGACTTATCAACTCCGCCCTCGTCGGGCTCGGCCTGCAGCCGATCAACTTCCTGACAAACACGAAGACCGCGATGAACGCCATTATCTTCATGTCGGCCTGGCAGGGCGCGGGCTATCAGATGATGATCTTCCTCGCCGGCCTTCAGGGAATCCCGAAGGAGCAGTATGAGGCATCCTCCGTTGACGGAGCGAACAAGTGGCAGCAGTTCTGGAGCGTGACGATCCCGAACTTACGCGGCACGATCAAATACGTCATCATGATCACGATGATCCAGGCCATGAAGCTGTTCACGCAGCCCTATGTCATGACCCAAGGCGGCCCTCAGAACGCGACCAAGACGATGGTCTATTATATTTATACGCAGGGCTTCCAGAAGGGGAATTTCGGCTATGCATGTTCCGTAGCCGCCGTATTCTTCGTCATCGTCGTTGTTATGTCCCTGATCCTTCAGAGGATCACGAACGCGGACTGAGAAAGGAGGAAAGGAATGAAATCAAAAAGCGGTTCGGCTGCCCTTGGCAAATTTATGTTCTATTTCGGCAATGCCCTGATCGGCATCATTTTCGTTTCCCCCCTCATCTGGATGGTGTCCGCCTCGCTGAAGCCGGAAGCGAAAATCTTCGCCAACATGAATTCAATTACCACCTTTCTGCCCCAGCAGGCTTCGCTGGACAACTATTACGAGGTCTTCCGCCGCATTAACATGGCGAATGTCTTTAAAAACACGCTGCTCTACATTGCCCTGATCCTTGTCCTGGATCTCATCGTCAATTCTGTCTGCGGTTACGCCCTGGCGAAATTCAATTTCAGGGGACGAAAGTTCATGCTGAGCTTTGTGGTGGCGCTGATGGTCCTTCCGATGGAGGCCATCCTCCTGCCCCTCTATATTGAAATGTCACAGCTCGGATGGGTCAACACCCTCAGGGCGCTGGTCATCCCGTTCATCGCGAAATGCTTCTCAATCTATATGTTTTATAACTTTTTCCATGACATTCCGGATGATCTGATCGAGGCGGCGGCAATAGACGGAAGCTCCCCTGTAAGGACCTTCTTCATGATCGTTATGCCGATCTCCAAGACGGTTTACGCCACGGTGTTCATTCTTGATTTCGTGGCGCACTGGAATGACTTTATGTGGCCCTTCCTGGTCATGACGGGGGCGGACAAGAGGACGATCCAGTTGGCCGTGCAGTCCTTCTTCAGCACGAGCCCGGTGCATTACAGCGCCATCATGGCGGCCCTGGTCGTTTCCGCGATTCCCATGATCATCATGTTCATCTTCATGCAGAAGTACTATGTGGAAGGTATCGCGTCGTCCGGGATCAAGGGATGAGCCGATTTGCCCCGCAAGTGGTTCGCTATGTCAGAATTCAGAGCAGTGAAAACCCACTTTGACAGGGGAGAAAACGAGTGCAATAAAAAGATTGATTTGAAAAAAAAACTTTGTCACTGTATATTAATTAATTGGGCAGGGAGCGATTTATCCGCCCCCTGTCTCATTATGATTAAAATCATGATGGGTAATGGGCGCAACCCGGACGCGCAGCCTGGAGCAATCCAATGGTAGTGTTTTGCGGGGGAACTTTTATTTACAGTGACAGGAGTATGGGGGTTATGGTGACAATACATGATGTGGCAAGGCATGCCGGTGTCGGTGCCGCTACGGTTTCCCGCGTCCTTAGCGGAAATGGGTATGTCAAGCTGGAAACGAGGGAACGCGTCATGCAGTCCATCAGACAGCTTAATTATACTCCAAATGAAATGGCAAGAAATCTGTATTACAGAAAAAGCGGGATTATCGCGGTGATGGTACCGATGCTGAGCCATCCTTTTTTTTCGGAGCTGGTCAACGCGATCGAGGTTTCCTTATGTAATAAGGGCTACCAGACCATGGTGTGCAATACCTTTTATGAGAAGAATTACGAGCTTCGGTATCTGGAAATGCTGCGTTGCCAGAGGGTGGACGGCATTATTTTCGGTGCCCATATGTCCCTTGCCTCGGATCAGTACCGGTCCCTGCACCGTCCCGTCATCGGCTTCGACAGGAGGCTTTCGGAAGAAATTCCTTTTGTCGCGGCTGATCATGAAACAGGTGGCAGGCTTGCGGCTTTGGAGCTTATCGGCTGCGGCTGCCGGAACATTGTCCAGTTCGGGGATGCCGAGGACCGGGTTGCCACGCCTTCCAGCCGGCGCCACACCGTTTTCCGAAAGGTGGTGGAGGAACATGGTATTCCCTGCCATTCTTATTCAGAAAGGCAGAAATACAGTTCGATAGATGATTATGATGAGGCCGTCGCCAGGATGTTTGAAGAGTATCCGGAGGTTGATGGGATTTTTGGCACGGATCTTTATGCCGCGGCCAGCCTGCGGCAAGCGCTTTCGATCGGAAGGCGGGTGCCGGAGGATCTGAGGATCGTCGCTTACGATGGGACCCATCTGACCAGGTTCCTTTATCCCGAGCTTACGGTAATCTGCCAGCCCATAAATGAGCTGGCGGAGGAGGCATGCAGGATGATCACGGACATGATTAAGGGGGAGGAGGTTCTGAAAAAAGAGCTTCTGCTTCCCGTCAGCATACGGAAGGGAAGGACAACGTGATCAGGGAGGGGGTTCTGAAAAAGGAGCTTCTGCTTCCCGTCGGCATACGGAAGGGAAGGACAACGGCGGTCGGGCAAGGCCTTGAATAGTTGCGTTATTGTAACTGTTCAGTCAAGCTGGACAGTTCGCGTTATCTTCAACCACCGCAACTATTCGGCCTTGATGAATACTTGCTGCAAATCAGGAATGGAGTTGATATGGCAATGAATCTGCTGGCAAAGGCCAGGGCTTATGAGGAGGAATACGGCAGGCTGATTTCCGATTTGGAGAGGCCGTCTTATCATATATCTCCGACCGTCGGGTGGCTGAATGATCCGAACGGTTTTTCTTATTATGATGGGAAATATCATTTGTTTTACCAGTATAATCCTTATTCGACGCAGTGGGATACCATGCACTGGGGTCATCTGGTTTCGGAGGATCTCCTGCACTGGAAGCGTCTGCCTGCCGCGCTGGCTCCGGATCAGGAGTATGACTGCGCGGGGGTGTTTTCCGGGAGCGGGCTGATGGCTCCCGATGGGAGGCATCTTCTGATGTATACCGGGGTGCAGATCGTGGACAGGCCGGATGGGGGCCGGGAAGACCGGCAGGTTCAGTGCCTGGCCTTCGGGGACGGGACCGATTATGTCAAATATGAAAACAACCCGGTGATCACGCCGGAAATGCTTCCAGAGGGAGGGAGCACGGTGGATTTCCGGGATCCGAAGATTTTCCGGGATGAGGAGGAAGGCTGCTATTATGCCGTGGTCGGAAGCTGCACGAGGGAGGAGGGCGGTAATGTAGCCCTCTTCCGGAGCCGGGATATCTTTCATTGGGAATTTGTTTCCATTCTTGACCGAAGCGAGCAGCGTTATGGCTATATGTGGGAATGCCCGGATTACTTCCGAATCGATGACACGGACATTATCCTCATTTCCCCTATGAAGCTTTCCGCGGAGGGGCTGGAATTTCACTGCGGGAACAATGCGGCCTATCTTACAGGGAATTATGACAGGGAAAAGCACACTTTTGAACGGAAGGGAATTTTTTCCCTGGATTATGGGATTGATTTTTATGCCCCGCAGACGATGACCGCGCCGGATGGAAGAAGGATCATGATCGCGTGGATGCAGACGCCGGAGACCAGGCACAGCCAGCCCGCGGGGATCAAATGGTTCGGACAGTTGACGGTGCCGAGGGAGCTTACGGTGAAGGAAGGCAGGCTTTTGCAAAGGCCGATCCGGGAGCTGGAAGCGTGCCGGAGGGGCAGGGTTTTTTACCGGGATGTCCTCTTGAACGGGCATGCCGGACTTGCGGGCCTTAAGGGCAGGTGCGTGGACATGACCCTGAGGGTACGTCCGGCGGGGCGCTCCCTTTATCGTCTGTTCAGTGTAAGGATAGCCGCCGACGACCGGCATTATACCTCGATTTCCTACAGGCCGGGGGACAGCATGCTGAGCTTTGACCGAAGCTTTTCCGGGCTCAATCACTATATTGTCTCCGACAGGGATGTGCATGTTGGGTACCGGGAGGGGGAAATCAAGATCCGGATCCTGATTGACCGTTTTTCCGTGGAAGCCTTCGTGAATGACGGGGAGCAGGCGCTGACCTTTACGATTTATACGCCGCAGGAAGCGGACGGCATCTTTTTTGAAACGGACGGAGCAGCCCTCCTGGATGTTGAAAAATACGATATGGTTTTATGACATTGAACAAAGGTTAATGGATATGGAAAAGGCGATGACTTGAATTCAGTCATCGCCTTTGTTATTATTCTTGTTATTCTTGCCAGAATATCATCAGGAAGATGGGAAGGGAGCCCTTAATTTTTGAGGGGCTTAAGATTATGGAGGATGCGGTTATGCGGGAAATGGGTGCCGGGATGGGCGATCAGTTTTCTAGGACACGGCTTCTCATAGGGGATGAGGGGATGGAACGTCTCTTTTCGTCCAGGGTCGCCGTGTTTGGCATCGGGGGCGTTGGGGGCTATGCCGTGGAAGCCCTTGCGAGGGGCGGAATTGGAGCGATTGATCTGATTGACAACGACAAGGTCTGTCTGTCCAACCTGAACCGGCAGATCATCGCGACGAGGAGCACCATCGGACGATATAAGGTTGACGTGGCTGCGGAACGAATTCGGGATATCAATCCGGACTTGGTCGTGCGTACTTACAAGATACTCTATACGCCGGAAACCGCCGGCTCCTTTGATTTTTCTGAATATGATTATGTGATCGATGCCATTGACATGATTACAGGGAAGATTTGCCTTGCGGTGCAGGCCAATAAGGCGGGAATCCCGATCATCAGCTGCATGGGAGCGGGAAACAAAATGGATCCCACGGCCTTTGAGGTGGCCGATATTTACAGGACTTCCGTATGCCCCCTTGCGAGGGTAATGCGGAGGGAGCTGAAAAAGCGGGGCATCCCTTCCCTTAAAGTGGTTTATTCGAGGGAGCCTGCCGTAAAG
This sequence comes from uncultured Oribacterium sp., assembly GCA_946413525.1. GTDB lineage: Bacteria > Bacillota > Clostridia > Lachnospirales > Lachnospiraceae > Oribacterium. The sequence goes on along the minus strand of CAMKKZ010000033.1, from coordinate 4,142 downwards.
CCTGCCGGGGGCGCGGAAATCGAAGCTGCCGAAGGCATGGAAATTCAGGAGGGGGCAGAGGGCGATATGTTGGCCGGCAGACGCGAAAAGGGGGAGGTCACGGATCGACATGGCAATCCCGGTTCTTTCCAGTCTGAAAGGGATGGGAAGGCTCCCAGGACTCGTCCGGTGCCTGGAAGTAATTCCTTTGTGCCGGCCGCGGCTGGGCTTATCCTTGCGGGCGAGGTGATCAAGGATCTGTCGGGAGCCGTATATGGTTCAGGGAGGACGGTACGGCATCACATTTTCCAAAAAGAGGTGCAGGGTGCATTATAAAGACGGGTGGGAATAAGCCTTAATTGTGGGTTGTTCAAACCTCCACACCCCCTGATATTATTCGTTAACTTATGTATATGTAGTTCTCCCTGCCCCGAACGGATTTCAGGCAGGGGAAATGAGATTTTTCAGGATTTTCCCTGGCCAAAAACCTTTCTGGCATGGCTTTCGGGCAGGGGAAATGAGGATTTTCGTGATTTTCCCTGGCCAAAAACCTTTCTGGCATGGCTTTCGGGCAGGGGAAATGAGGATTTTCGTGATTTTCCCTGGCCAAAAACCTTTCTGGCATGGAAATTTGGCAGGGGAAATGAGGATTTTCAGGATTTTCCCTGCCCGGAACCATTTCTGGTACGGATTCGGGGCAGAGGAAATAGAACTATTTACAAAAATTGACGAATGAATTGTAGGAATTGCGGTTTTTCGGTTTTGAGGATAGTTTCGCAAAGCTTGTAAAGTTTTTTTTTCTTTGCTATAATGGGCACCGCAGCGCCGTCAGTGGATGGGCGCTGAAAAGGATGGTTCGGCTCTGTATTGGGAAGGAGCGGCTTTTGAACATTAAGAAATCCATTAAGATGGCGGAGGCGGCGTTCGGGGCATGCGCTTTGATTGCTGCCGCTTCTTCATGCGTAAATATTCCTGAAAAAGATTTTGCTCCGGTAAAAAACAGTGAATATTCCGTTTTGACGGCTTCGGATATCCCGGAGACTCGGAAGGCGACTCCATCAACATTAGCGGAAAAGGCGGATACGAAGAAGGATTCCGTCGGGGCGTTTTCGGTATCCGAAGGACAGAAATCCGAAGAATTGGTATCCGAAGGACTGGAATCCGAGAAATTGGAATCTGAGGAACTGAAATCCGAGAAACTGAAATCCGAGGAAATGGAATCTGAAGAATCGGAATCCGAAGGATCGGGATCTGAGGGTTTGGGATCCGAGGGCGCGGAGAAGACGGATAGTTTCAACAGTTCGGGTTCCAGGGGTTCGAATTCCGACAGTTTGAATTCAAACGGTTCGAATCCAAACAGTTTGAGTTCAAAAGGTTCGAGTTCCGGGCAGTCCTACTCATTGGGATCCGAGGGCGTTGAGAAATCAGATAAAACGAAAACGGAGCCGGACGGGCTCTATAGGGATGATAAGGGAATCCGCTTAAGGGTCAGCGGGAAGGATATCCATGGCGGCTTCTATCTGATCAATAAGCATCTGTATTATTTTGACAAGAATGGTTATGCTGTCACGGGCTGGCTCGAGCAGGGCGGGATACAGTTTTTCTTTGACCCTGAGGGAATTGCCAGGCATGGATGGATCGAGGATGAGGAAGGCCGGAAATATTACCTCCTCGAGGGCCGGAAGTATGTGGGATGGCATGATATTGAGGATGAGGAAGGCCGGAAGTATTCATATTATTTTGATGAGGATGGCGTCCTTTACACGGGACGCGCGACACCGGACGGTTATTTTGTCAACGATCAGGGGCATAGGGTTGTCCTTTCCGCGGACGGGGACAGGGAGTCTTTTTCATGGAACAAGGACAGGAGCCTGAGCAGCGCGATTTCCGGGCTGATGATCGCGGGGCAGCCTGCCGAGCTGTACATGCTTTCCACGGCCGGGGAAACCTCCGGTTTCTCAAATATAGGGGCGATCGTTGCCGGCGACAACGGGAGGGCGTATGGCATCTGCCAGTTCGATTACCGTTATGATCTGGTGAACTTCATGAATTTTGCCTATCGGAAGCATCCGGGCCTCTGGGCCGGCTTTGCGCCGTACCTTTCCCTGGAGGCCGGGGACGAAAGGCTGGTTTATAACGAGGATATCGGAAATACTTTCCTCTCCGCCCTTAAGGCGGACTTTGAAACGGCGGTATCCGACCAGTTGGAACGCTTCGCCGATCTGTACTGGGACAATACGGAGGCGGCGCTGAACAGGGCGGGTTTTCATCTGGAAAGCAGGAGCATCGCCGTTTCCGCCGCGATCTTTTCCATTGACGTGAACTGCGGCCCCCATGCGGCATTGTATCTTGAGCGGCTTTCCCCGGACATGTCGGACGAGGAAATGATTCGGGAGCTGTACCATCTCAGGAACACGGTCATGTCCAGGGAAATCGTCCAGGGGCGGCTTAAAAACACCAATACCCGCTATCTGTACGCGGAGCCGCAGATGGCGCTTGACCTTCTGTACGGTTATGTGACCATTGATTCCCATGTGAATTACGGGGGAGGGGTGGAATGGCACGGGAACCCCTTTGTGGAGGGCGTGTCAACCATAGCGAATATAGGGCATATCACTTATGTGAAGCCGGAGGATGAACGCATACTTGAGGAAGGCGGGGAAGCGCTTGCGGATGGCGGAAATGAAGCAGGAGGGCTTTCTGAAGGACTTTCCGAGGGGCTTTCATCCGGGATTTCGGAAACAGCGGCAGAGGGGGGCTTTGCTGCCGGAGCCAGGGAGGGCGCGGCGGCCGGGAATGCTCCCGGACGTATTCTTGCATTTGAGGCGGATGGCTCCTGGGAGGTGATCAACGCGCAGCAAGATTCGGATGTGCTTGTATTTGATGATTATGGGGAGCCGGACGCGGAGTCCGGTTCTTCGGGATTGCCGCTCGCGCTTTCGGGGGACGGCGGCACAGTGGATAATGGGACTTCAGAGGCATTTGAGGCTTTGGAGGATAATGACCCCTCAGCGCTTGACGATGCCATGGAAGAAAATGATGGTTCGGCGTCAGAGGGCGCATCGGCTGAAAATGGCGCTGTGGCGGCAGAGGGCGGCTCGACTGAAAATGGCGAAATGGCGTCAGAGGGCGCATCGGCGGCTGGTGACGCTTCTGCGGCTGACGTTCTTTCCGCAGAGAATCTGACTCTGGCGGTGGGAAGCCAGGGCGCATCTTCCGGTGAGGCCGCGGAAGGATCTGAGGACACGAACGCCGGGGAAGGCAGCTCTGTACGGGAAGAGAACGCGGGAGATGCAGGAGACCTGGGAATAGAGCGCATCGGTGAAGACCCGGATGCGGATGGCAGTGACGCGGTGGATGGCGGCAGCACAGGGGATGCCGCGGATCTCGGCGCGGCTGATTCAGAGATTGGCGGATCCGGAGGCGCTATGGACTTCAGTGCATCTGACGGCAGCGATGGGGAAGTCCGGAGTGATGAGACGGAAAATGGCAGTCCGGAGGATTCAAATGACGCGGTTTTGCCGGATGCGGGAAATGCGGACGCGGGAGGCACGGGGGAAGCTTCAGAGCCTGCCGGGGAATCAGGAAATTCCGCTCCTTCCGCATTAACGGAAGAGGAATCAGCGGGAGAGGAGCCTTCTTCAGGAGAGAATTCTCTGTCGGGAGAGAGTACCCCCTCGGGAGACGCCGCAGTGGGAGTTGACGGCGCGCAAATGGGGGAGAATGCAGCTGCCCCGGAGGAGGCGCGGGAAGGCTCCGGCTCAGATGTTTCAGAAACGGCAGATGCGGCGTCAGGCGGCAATGCTGAGGAAGCTTCCGCCTTGCCTCAGGAGAATTATGGCGGTCCCGGAGGAGAAACAAGCCCGGAGACTACGGCTGCATATGGCATGGAGCAGCAGGCGGCGGAGAGTGATGCCGGGGGCTCACAGACGGAATCAAATGAGGCAGGAGATGCGGGAATGGCCGCGGCATTGGGAGCCGGGGACGGAGCGCAGGCTGCTTCCGGAGAGGAAGAGGCCCTTCTGGATCTGACTCCCGGGGCTTTGTATTGACGCCTGCACATATGGCACCTGTACATATGGCATTTGTAATTATTCAGCGCCCTCTGGAATTTTTTCCACCTGTACGGTTGCCATCCAAAGCGATATTTTGATACGGTTTAC
>CAMKKZ010000032.1 GCA_946413525.1 uncultured Oribacterium sp. | reverse complement strand
ACACCATTGGGGTAACGTTTTAAATCACAGTTAATTATGAAATGCTGTACTAGCATCTGGAAAAGCGGCTCGATACTCAGAATGAATATCAAAAATAACCACATGAGAGTTATTCAATCCTTCATATTCCCCTATTTTCCCTCTCTTCACAAAAATCTTTTTCGATCGTCCTCCGGAAGATATTTTGCCAGTTCCTCCACAAGCTCATAAACCTTTGTCCCCGGTGCAATATCTGCTGGTGAAAGATTCTTATGCTCCTCAATGATTCTTCTAGCATATCTCGATGCCAGCTTAGGATTACCTTTATTCATTAAAATATCGAATGTAGCACTGTTATTCTTTTGGTACTTCCCTATCCCAAGCTCCCTATACTTATCATTAAGAAAGCTGATATATTCAGTCCTATGGTTATTTGAAGTATAGTAAGCAAAATGGAGAAGGAACCAGAACTCAATGCATTCGTTACTCCATGCTGTATGATACTGTAACAATGGGTTATCCCTATTCAGCGACTCTGCTCGGCTCACCACCCCATTAAAATTTTTTGCCGGAAAGCTGTCCTTGTCATAAACGCACCATATCTGGCCCTTTTCAATATGGTTATCTTTAACATATCTCTCGGCCTGGCTGATAACCCTCATAGTCTCGGCACCACAAGGTTCTATTTGAATCAAAACCATGTCCCTGTAGATTGGATTATCTTCAATAAGCTTTTTGAAGCCATTAAAATATAGAGGTTCTGTCTGCTCGCCTTCACAAAAAATATAGTATCTGAATTCTTTCATCTCCAGATATTCCTGTCGGCGTTTTTTCCTCCAGTTCTCTATTCCAACTTTTTTAGGCATTGACAACACTCCAATCTATAATTCTTCTCAGGTAGGGATCCGCGCCATACTTGCCTTCAAGATATTGTTTATCATATTTTGCATCCTTTCGGACGACCTCTCCATTTCCTGTCTTGAATTCAACAAGTGAGTAAAGCTTAGAATTCTGATTATTTCCCTTAGCAACAAACCATATTTCATCCCTTCTAAAGACCTCATTATTCATAGTAGAAAGATCATGAGATGTAAATATCATCTGTGCTCCGTGTTTATTGATAGTCATATTGTTGTATAGCATGATCACGTATTTTAAAAGTACCGGATGGATTTTAGCATCCAGCTCATCAATTACCAGCGTTGTCCCAAGAACAAGACTTTTCGCTATGAAAGGAAGCAGACCAAATAGCTTTTTTGTTCCACTTGATTCTTCTGACAACGTAAGTTCTTCCGTGAATCCGTCAACAATATGCTGCGTGAAAACTTCTATCCGACCATTCTCCCTTTCTTCCACTCTGAAATCTTCAATATCAAGATCCATTTCCCTGATCATATCTAATACAAGTTGCTTGATTTCTTCTGAAGATGCAATTGCCGTCCGTAATTCCTCAAAAGGATTACCATAATTAAGAAAGTCTATTCCGTTCTCAAACCAATTCATGACATCAGCTACAACAGCATTATCCATATAGGTAATACCTAGGTAGGAAAGTAACGGAAGATTTTTTGAAAGACCTTCGCTGATTTTTAACTTGGCGAATACGCCCTTAAGATTAATCTCATCACCTTTACGATTAAAAAGTGCCGATTTTCTCCCCGTTTCTAGTTTCACTCGATCCAGGCTTTCATTCACCACAACACCATCCTGAATATGAAGAACATATTTATACTCTGCTACTCCGGTTCTGAAAAATATCTCAAATTCTGTAGGGTTATTTCTTCCTTCTTCTGAGAACATGAATGGCTTAACAGGGTATTTATTGAATTTATAATCAGCGCTGCCATTCTGCTTTGTAGCATAAACCGGTCTTAACACCATAGTTCCAAGTGTTTGAAGGGCTTCCAGGACATTAGACTTACCTCCACCATTTGGACCGTAAATGGATGACACAGGCAGAAATAATTGATCATCAGCATCTTTTATAATCCGATCTGTATGTTCTGAAATTGCAGCAGCCTGCATATCAAATGTTATTTCGTCTCTGATACTTTTATAGTTCCTAACCGAAAACTGACATAACATGGCATCTTCCTCCATATACGAATACCTATGGTTCTCACCATTTTGTAGCTTCATAATAACGCTTACCAGTATTTATGTCAAGTTATCCGTGATATTTTCTCGGATTTTGCTTCGTAAATCTTTCTTCGGCATTTAGGCTTGACCAGCTTATCATTATTTCACACTTTATTGCATTTTCACCATTTCGGTGAAACAACATTTAAGTATGAAATTGTCTTTTTTTACACCATTTTTGCAGTAATTTCGATTTACTGCGGAAATTCAGATTCCAAGCGCAAAAATACCCCCAGCCACCATCTCTGATGACCGGAGGTATCTCTACTATAATTCCCGGATCTTATGCTTTGTTTTAGGTTCTTTCGGCGGTGCCTGCTGTGCGACCTGTTTTTGTCGCTCAAGCAACCGCTTCTTCATCGAGCATCTCTTGTCTGATGCCTTGTGCTCTGCATGGTTCTTTCTTATCTCTTTCTTTCGTTTCTCCGTTGTTTTGTCACCGGGCGACGTGTTGCTCAACTGATTGTCGATCTGATTGTAGTTCTCCTCCACAAGCTCCTCTACCTTGGCAAGTGGCTTGTATTCCTGCAGCTTCTCCCGAATGAATATCTCCTGCTTCGACATCCCCGGCAGAGATATTTCTGACGCCTGTGCCTTATCCTTTACAACCTTATTTGAGGCGTTTTCACGGCTGTTACCACCCTCTGCCACATTTGATGCGCTGCTTCTGTTATGAGCCTCTCTGACGGCTTCTGAAACCGTTACATCGAACATCTCCGGGTAGTTCTCACGGAAGCTGTAAAACTGTCCGCTTCCGCCTGCCACTATGAGATGATCCACCACAGGGATATTCATTATCCTGCCTGCCTCGATTATCCTTTTTGTCACAATCATATCATCTCCGCTTGGTTCCAACACACCGGAGATATGATTGTGCAGGAGCATCAGACTGGTGGCATTGCTGAGGATTGCCGCCTTAAAAGTATTCTGAATCGGAACGATGGAAGCATTCACGTCCCCGATACTGACCACATTGAAATTAATTGCCCGGCTCTTATTATCCAGATTGATAACGCAGCAGTACTCCCGATCCATCTCCGCCAAAGCTTCTGCCATGACCTTTACTGCCGCATCAGGTGTGTTTATCGGCTCCGTGCTGTATAGAGACTGTGCTTCGGAAAGCCGGATCCTGACGCTGACCTGCTTTAATTCATACAGGTTTCCCTGTCCTTTTGTTTTCTCATCCATCGACACGCTCCCCTTCCCCTGTTCCATGCTTAAGGAAAGCACCCTTGCAAGCAGTATCAGAACAGTAAGAACCGCCGCCAAAACCAAAAGACTCTTTATCCCCATAGCCAGCCTCCCCATCTGTACCTTCCAATGTATGCGAATCACCCTGCAGCATCTCATCTGCCGGGATGTCCACAACTTCATTTCCTTCAGATGGTGGGGCTGCTTCTATTGTGATGGTAAGTATTTTCCCATCTCCTGCCTTGCTACATATAATCTCTCGAAGCTCCGCAGCGGAATTTACTGTTATCGTATTTTCTCTCATATTGATCTGTCCTCCTTAATCAGAGCGGAGCCAGGTATCAGCTCCGCCCTGATTGCAAAATCTCAAAATATCAGTTACTTCTCCGGCGGGCTGCACCGCTTTCTGCTTTGTGACCGCCTCTCTTGGTTCGCCTTTCTTTACCTTCTCCTGAAAGGCATTCAGCTTCTGACGGATAGACGATCTGCTGGCATGGTATGGTGTTCCGCTTTCTCTTACGGCATAGCCGGAAGCCGGTCTTTCAGCGACATTTACAAACTCCCGTACTGCCTCTGGTACAGGCAGGTTCAGCATATCCGGTGTCTGTATATCTGCACTTTCCTTAAAAAGTGATACAAGCTCCGGCAAATTAAAGAACTTTGAAAACCTTGTCTTTGCCCTGTAGCCGGTCCCTTCGGGTGAGAGCTCGATGGCTGTCTGCACCTCACCAAAGGTAGCCGCCCATGAGTCGAACTGTCCCAGACCCAGCTTCTGCAAAGTGCCATATTGAAGATAACGCATATTGGTATAAAGCTCCGTCATTGAATTGCTGATCGGGGTCCCTGTCGCAAAAGTCACTCCTTTACCGCCTGTCAGTTCGTCCAGATACTGGCACTTGTTGAACATATCCTGTGATTTCTGCGCCTCTGTCTGGGCGATTCCCGCAACATTACGCATTTTCGTATATAGGAACAAATTTTTGAATGCATGGCTTTCGTCCACAAACAACCTGTCTACGCCTAACTGCTCAAAGGTTACGACATTATCCTTGCGGCTCTGGTCATTGAGTTTTTCAAGCTTTACAAGGAGCTGTTTCCTTGATTTTTCCATCTGTTTGATGGTATATCTCTCGCCCTTTTCAGCCTTTGCAAGAGCTATGGCAGTCTCTATCTCGTCGATCTGCCGCTCTAAGATTGCAACCTGCCTTTCCTGTGAAAGCGGGATCTTCTCGAACTGGCTGTGACCGATGATAACCGCATCATAATCACCTGTGGCAATTCGGGAGCAGAATTTTTTTCTGTTCGCAGGTTCAAAGTCCTTTTTCGTTGCAGCAAGTATATTTGCTCCCGGATACAGCCGTAGGAAATCTGATGCCCACTGCTCCGTCAGGTGGTTCGGCACGACAAAGAGCGACTTCTGTGCAAGCCCCAGACGCTTTAATTCCATGGCCGATGCAGTCATTTCAAATGTTTTGCCGGCACCGACACAATGGGCGAGCAGCGTATTGTCACCGTACAGCACGTGTGCCACGGCATTTAACTGATGTGGCTTTAACACAATATCCGGTGTCATACCCGGAAACTTCAGGTGCGCCCCGTCATATTCACGGGATCTTACAGAATTGAACAGCTCATTGTATTTCTTTACAAGCCGCTCCCTCCTCTCCGGATCACGAAATACCCAGTCTTTGAAAGCTTCCCTTATAGCTTCCTGCTTCTGACTGGCAAGGGTGGTCTCCTTTTTGTTGAGGACTCTCTTTTCTTTCCGTCCTCCGTGATCGTGTCATAGATCCGCACGTCCTTCAGGTTCAGGCTGTCTTCGAGTATCTTATAGGCGTTCGCCCTGCCGGTTCCGTAAGTCATGTTCACCAGCGTGTTGCCATAATCCGCATTCTTGCCCTTTACATTCCAAAGGCCTGTCACATCCGAATACTGGATGCCCACGACATTCCGGTTAAAAAGATATCCCGGTGTCTGGAAGGTCTCCCTCATGAAGTCCTCGATATCAGCAGGCTCGATCCATGTGGCACCGATACGCACCTCGATCTCAGATGCGTCAAGGTCTTTCGGCATCACCTGTTCAAGATGAGCCACATTCACCGCATACTCAGGGTTTTCAGCCGCATAGTTTTTCGCTATGGAAAGCTTCTCCCTTATGTTTCCGGACAGATATTCATCCGCAGGCTCAAAACGGTCAATCAGAGGATTCTTAAATATAACCCCGGACAGTTCCTCCGTGATCTCTTCTTTCGGCTTGCCGGTAAGCTGTGCCATATAATCAAGATCCACCCGTGCCTTTTCCGCAAGGGATACCGCCAGTGCTTCACTTGCCGTGTCAACGCTTGTTACGACTCTCAAAATCGTTAAAAAGTATGTGATAAAAATTATATAACGCTCCAAAAATAAAAACAAGCGTTTTTTTATTTTTATGCAACAACCAAACGGAACATCCTCAGCATCTTGATCTCATATGGAAGATAGTCGCGCGGTCCATAATGAAGCCATTTCATGAAATAACTGAAAGCATACCCTGAAAATTCAACTGATGCGCCAAACTTGGCGTACACATCCTGTGGGGATTTACACCCGGAACGTTCCAACAAAGGCGGAGGACACATGGCGTACTTGGCAAAAAAATTTGCTTCATCCTCTTTCTGGCGCTCGTTGCCGGTAGGATTATCATGATGACCAAGAAAACAATGGCCAATCTCATGAAAAATGGTCCAGCGGATGTTCCTGATGCTGCGCTCTATGTCATTGTAATAAATCACATAGCGGTACATCCTCATAGCAGAATCCCACTCCACTTTGGAAAACCCTTCATCGCTCTCTTCTATCGCATCCAGATACTCATCCCCGTCCAACGTGGAATATGGATGGAGAATGTAGTACAGCTTCTTTGCAATTTTAAAAGGATTTATAGGATATGTATCAATTTTAGTCTCCTCATACATATAGGTGACTTCTTCTTTTATTTCCTCGTAACGTTCATCGCTCAATTTCCCATGTCGAATCATCAGCAGTTTCCTTTCGAATGTTAGTCGACATCAAATAGAGTATTGACCAGGTCGGCTTTTTGCCTCCGGCTCCAATTTGCCCTATGCCTGGCAATCGTACGCTGCATCTGGTAAAACACAAAGTCTGAATCCTCGTTTGATTCCTTGCCCAGCAAATAGTCTGTGGTAGTGTGCAGCACATTCGCAATGTTAGCGATGATTGGTCCTTTCGGCACCCTGTCATTTTGATATAACGAGACATGGACACCTCAGTCACTCCGACCAATTCCGCCAACTGACTTCTCATCTTCTCGCGAACGCGTCATTTTACACTGCCAAAATATAATATATTTTTTTTCATTCAAGCTTACCATTTGTTTAATATATTGGTCAAATCCTAACCATTGAGAAAGGAAAAAAGCTATGAATAAACAGAGCAATGCAGGCATTTGAGCGACTCCGGTTAATTTCAAGAATAATAATTGAATATTTGGCAGATATAGCCGTATAATTGAATTAATGTCCAACTATAATTTATAACTTGACCTTTTATTCAATTAGTGATATTATATTGAACATCAGGAGGAAAATATTATGACTTTTGACAGAAAGCGTCTTATCGACAATATTTACCGTTTCGCAAAGGAAAAAGACATCAAAATTGGTTCCCTGGAACAAACCGCAGGTGTAAGCGTTGGCTATTTATCCCGCCTCATGAAGGATGACACCAAAGGCAGCTTTGCGGTTGACCTTCTTTGCAGTGCTGCCGAACAGTTGGGAAAAACTTTAGATGCCTTAGTTTTTTCTACAGAAGAAGTGATAACTGATAATGAACGAAAGATGTTGAATTTTCTTGATAAGCTAACATTAGAGACAGAAAACCACTCATTTGAATGGACTATGATGCCTCCAATGATCATGGATTCATCGTATTTATTTGAGCATCCGCTCTTTCGTGTAGGCGATAAGACAGCCGAAGATCCGGATGGTAATTTCCATTATTACCAGGAAACCTCATATGATTCCCGTTTCTTTGATCCCGGCGAAGTCAAAATAAAGGGAAACTGCTTTCATGCCATTATTGATAGCTTTAGCGGAAGAGAAATATACATAATGTCAGTTAGTCGCTACAATAACAAGACTTGTCAACATGACGACCTTCTTGAAATATATTTCCTCAAATTGGAAAAAGATGTAGAGCCTATCATCTGCTCTCATTTTGCCTGTTCCGTGCTTAAGGAAGCAATGTTCCGCCTCTATGAAACTATCAATGATGCTAGGTCTCATTTGGCTCTAGGGCATTATGTAATGGATGCCATCGACAGATTTTTGAACACTTAAGGAGGTGACAAGAATGTCTAAGATCAAGAAACTGTTTTGTCCCGAATGCAAAGGACGTTTGATTGATTCAAACTCCTCTACGAAATCAGTAGTGTTACCTGAAGACAAAATTCCACAAAACTGGCATCCTGATTATTTCTTGAAATGCTGGAAATGTGGGAAGCAAATCGGAATCAAAAAAGTTAGTTGATAACCTTGCACTGAGCACGATGCGAATGCGACATACGAGCCGGGCGGGTGGCCATGAGAGCGGCCACCGCCCGGCTCTTTTTTATGCTATTTTTTAAAGACTGCCCTGGGCATGGCGTAAAACCACCCTTCTGAGTACGGACGCATGATCTGCAGAGTCATGGTTTGCCGCCCAGTATCCAGAGCGAATTGAATAACAGCCTCGGTTTGCAAACAGCCGCGGTCGATCTCCTCACCCAGGAATACAACCGGAGCGATGGGGCGCGGAAGCAGGGCATCGCCAAAAGCACTGCCGCTGGCCAAAGGAATAAGTTAAAAAAATTATACGTCGATTTTATTAACGGTGCAGGAGCATTCTTACTCGCAATGTTCTGAATTAATGATCGGCCTCAAAGGTTTTTTTGGGCCGCCTTGTTTTTCCTGTATGACAGTGATTCGAGGCGGTCCTTCATCTCCCCTTTGCCGTGCCGGTAGCCGATTCGATAAGCAAGGATAAACTGCTCTTTCATCAAATCATCCAGCAGTTCTGAGATGCCGTCAAACAGGCGGTCATATTTTCTCATGACGGCTCGCTGCCCCGGCTCGTTGAATTTTTGCATCTCGGCCTTCATGATTTCTAAAATCGAACTTTCTTTCATGTTTATGCCTCCTTTTTTTCAGAGACATATGATACACCCGTCGGGTCAAATTGAAAATTATCTACATTCGGATAATATCCGTAAAACGATGTTATCTGATTAACGATAATATCGTTATTTTAAAAGAATCTGAATCCTCCTCTTTCCCATCCCTATTTTCGGAATGCGAGGAAGCCCCGCGCAGCGTCTTTTACCTGCAATAAAAAAGTGTCTTTTTCTTTGTAAAAAACAAGGTTTTAAACCACTTTTTGTGTTGAATATCCACATGTGATTGTATCAAATAACGCCAATTAGCATCCGACACACAGGCACAAGCATCGGAGGTGACAGCATAGCGGAACGGCGGATTTCTGGGAAAGGAGAAAGTAATGGTCAGTACAGAAAGATGGAAGATCAGTATTGAAAACACAGCAGCCTATATCGAGGGTCAGGTCGGTGCAGATACCGTCAATGCTGTTTTCGCGAAGTATGGGGCGACCAGCGTGGAGGATTTATGCCCCCTGCTACTACTCGGAAGTTTTCAGCGAATTGTATGAAATCGAAGCTGATTTGAGAATTTAAAAAATATTTCGTCAAAAGTGCTCTCTTTTCTCTTTAGGTATATAGGAGGGATATTCGTCAAAACCGGCCTCTGACCTCCATTGGAGGATAGAGATACATGCCCAGGACATGGCACAAAACCGTCCGGCAAAATTACCCGGCCGACGGGCTGGGGAACAGAGCCTTAGTCACACCATCACCCACCGAGGTGCGGAGGTTCCGGAGCCAAAGCGCGTAAGGGCCGACGTGGGTGATACCAGAAAGACAAGCCAGCGTCCTTGCGCGGCTGGCCACTACCGATAACGAACGGAGTGGCCGATATGAAGAAACTTAACATTGCCATTGGAGTCCGCTCCGTTCTGTGCAAACAGAAAGGAGCCCTACGATGGCTAAGAAAACTGCAGTCAATTTCAGTAATTACGACTTCACCGCGAACCCTGACAACTACACCTACGAGGAGATTACGACAATCCGCCGTATGACCGCCGCCGGGGAGCCTATTTACCTGGCTCCCATCGAGGTCGAGCATTGTGAAAATCTGGAAGCCCTCCACATCACTTATGCTGAGTGCAAGACTTGGCACATCGGCTCGGAGCCGGTCTGCGTCCATTTGACGCCAACCAGCGCAAAAATCTACGACCTGCTCCTGGGCGACCTCCGCGCAAAGCACCGTGACGGCGTCCGCAAGAGCCGCTGCATGGTCATCGGCAAACGCGGCAAACCAATCCGCTGCGACGAGCGGAATAAGTGCCGGGAGTGTCCGTTTGGCAGAAAGCCTGAGGATCGGGAAAGTCAGGAGATTTCCTGGAACGAAATGGTGGAGAAGGGGCACGCCCCCGCGGCCCATGACAGCACCTCTGAATCTGCCCTGAACAGGATCACCTATCAGGAAATCCGGGCTGAGTGGAACGCCGCCGACCCGCGCCTCACCAAGGCATTCGAGATGTCCGAATCAGGATACGAGATCGAGGACATCATGGCGGAACTAAACCTGTCCCAGCGCAGGGTCTACCAGTTGATCAAGAAGGCCAAAGAAATGGCGAAGCAAAGCCATTAAGACAAAGTGACACGGCTTTTCCTACCTTTGGGGCTTTTCGCGCAGACTTTGGCAAAATGCGCATAGAATGGCATTATGCGCAGTTTTGGCAAAGGGCAAAAACGCAATATTGCGCAAAATGGATGTGGATTGAGTTCGCTGTAGATTTGATGGAGAATAGATTAATTGCAACAAAATCAAAAACTCACAGACTGGTAGACCGATTTCATCACAAAGGCTGTGTTGGTCGCGATTGCCATCCCGGTTTTCACAACGCAGTTGGAGCGCAGCCGTGAATCTACAGATGCTGCCAATGTTCGTTCTGCTTATGCAGAGGTTGTGACCAATTATCTTACCGAGCATGATGCTACATTTACGATTGATGTTGAATCAAGGCAAGGTCAAGCCGGATGGCAGGACGAGCAGCCTGAGATCGTTTATCAAGGCGGTGGTGCTGATGCTCAGGCATCATTAGAAATCCCTGCAAGCACTAAAGCCGGTGGTACCTATACAGTTGGCATCACCATCGATGCTACTAACGGTGCTGCAACTCCGACCATTACTTTCGCTTGAAGATAAACACAGAAATAATATTCTGGCCTATGGGAAGGCCTGAGAACTAAAAGAAGAGCACTCTCAAGCATGCGAGGGTGCTCTTCTTTATGCCAAGGAAAAGCCCTGTACGCATGATTGGACAGGGCCTTTGTTCGTCACCCTACTCCCTTTCCCGGAGAGGACGGGGTGACGAAATTTGGTTCTTATGAAACAGTAATATTGCCATTCGCATCAATTGCAACAGTATAGTTCCCCGTTATTTTTGCGTCTACCGTTACAGGAACAACTGTACCACTTACCATTGTTTCCAGTACATTTATACCAGTGTTCTGCCAACCCTCAACGCTCTGCTTCGCAGGAACATTAATGCTATTTGCGGTATTATTCTCGAGGTACTGTGCAACCAAAGTAGCATATGCTGCACGGATATTCGCCATATCTGTGGATTCCTTTGACTTTTCCAATTGTGCTGAGAAAACCGGGATGGCAATCGCAACCAACACGGCTATGATAGCCACAACGATCAACAGTTCCGCCAATGTAAAGCCTTCTTCCGTCCTCATTTTCTTTTTCATCTCTTCCATCATTCTGTAAACCTCCTGTTATTTCCTGGAGCTTCGGTAAAACGTGCCTGTACAGGGAAATTGGCGCCTCCTTGCTTCCAAAATATGGAATATGAACGTTCCAAATGTCTTATCAAAAACATTCAGGTCCGTTCCCTGTAAACCCATTAAGGGGCAATGTCTGGATCTGTAAATGCAATCAAGGCCAGACGCCCGGCGATGATGGGTTGGTCTGCTACAGGCGGATTTTGACGCACCTTCCCTGCTGCCGTCAAAAACCATGCCGAAGTATCCATAATTGGATGAATTCCCGTTAAGCGCATTGCAAATTCAGCTTACGCCGGGAACATAGAATCATATTGTCATTATACTGAAAAGGATGACGATTTGCAAGAAAAATTACACACATGAAACGCCAATG
Source organism: uncultured Oribacterium sp. (assembly GCA_946413525.1). GTDB lineage: Bacteria > Bacillota > Clostridia > Lachnospirales > Lachnospiraceae > Oribacterium. The sequence continues at coordinate 32,054 of CAMKKZ010000032.1, read as the reverse complement.
GACTTCGCAATTTCCGCTATTCTCTCCCTGTCCATTTTCGTGACCTCGCAGATTTCATTTATCGGTATGTTTTTTCGAAGCATCCATAAGGTCATATTTTCCTTCATTCTGGTATTTTCCTGTTTTTCCTCGGATAGCAATTCCTGCGCCTTACGTTCTCCTTCCTGCGCCTTCCTCTTTTCGTCTTGCGCCTTCCTCTTTTCGTCTTGCGCCTTCCTCTTTTCGTCCTGCGCTATTCTCATCCCCTCCTGCAGTTCATGGAATTGTTCATCCAGGTTCAATATCCTCAGTATGTTCTCTCTCATGGCTTTGTCCCCCTCTTTCATCAAGCGGGCATATAACTCCCTGTTTTCCTCTATGCTGACGGAAAGGATGCCCTCCGCCATTTCCCGGTCAGCATCGTCCTTCAGCCTTCCTATCATTTCAAGAAATTTGGAGATGTCTCCATTGTCCGCATTCTTCCTTTGCACCCTCAGCGGCAAGTACTTGTCTCCCTCGAGCTTCGTCCCGTCCACGATTTGCATACTAATTCCCACCAAACCGCTTACATAATAAATCCCCGTCCGCTCCACCCTCACCTCATACCCATGCTCTTTAAGATAGGACAGAAGTTTCCGCGGCTTGCTGAGGCGCAGGAATGTAATCGTCACCTCCTCGATTGGAATCTCGTCCATCCATCTCCCCTCGCTTTTGTACTGCGCCGCATAGCTTATCACCTTCCATACCGTGTCGATGTTCAGCGGCTCTCTCGCATTCTTAAATTCCACGATATTATGGCTCCTGAAAATCTTTTCTATCCCGTTTCCTTTTGGCATGGGCCCGGCATTCTTTTTCCGGATGATGACACAGTCAATCTCCCGGGGCTTCCTATTCAGTTTATACCCCCGCTCAAAATCGTAATATTCCCGATGCCGTCCAAGCCCAAACAGTAGCCCATTGTATATCTGAGTCTCGCGATCCCGGTATTTATGCTCCTCCGCTTCTTCGCCCTCTTTTTGTTCGCCATCTAATTCCGCCATTTCTGCCTGCCTCTCTTTGCCATCTTTTCCGATTTTCCCTCTCCTTTCACCACTTTCCATTTGATTCCCCTGTATTTCGTAATACCACCTGCATCAGCACGGGAATTTGTCAGCTCAGGTCCATTCCTGACAGGGTGTCCTCCGCAGCTCTCATAATGGCGTCAACATCGGCCCCTTTGATATCAAGGCCGCAGGCCGCAATCTGCCGGACATCCTGAATTCCATAGTAATTCTGAGCCAATGCCTTGATATATCCGAAGCCGTATTCCTCCGGAACGTAATACCCTCCTGCTGTGGTCACGTAAAAGAGGCTGCCTGCCTTGCAAAGCCCTATTGGGATTCCGTCTTCAGAATATTTGAATGTGATTCCTACGACATTGATTTGCTCGAAATATTGTTTTAACATTGCCGGAAATGAAAGATCCCAGAATGGGGCTGCAATTACAATGGTCTCCGCTTCCGAAAACTGTCTTGCAAGGTCAAACATCGGGTCCTGATAGCTTCCTTCGAAACAAAGCCGGTCACGCTTATTGAGATATTCCTCATTAACGACAGGGAAGACAATCTCCTCCAGACGGATTTCCTCTATCAGAGCGGGTTTTTGCCACTCTGAATTCTGACATAGCGAACCGCCCGTGGGGCATACCGGCTCATCTATCAGAGTGGGTTTTTGCAACTCTGAATTCTGACATAGCGAAGCGCCTGCGGGGCATACCGGCTCGTCATAGGGCCTGCCCAACTTCAAAAGCAATTTTTCCGCCAGTTTCATAGTCCTGGAATCTTTTCGTACACAAGCATTCACATAAAGCACTGTTCTTTCCATACCGCACCTCACGAAGTCCAAACTGATTTTCGCCTGCCTTACCGCACCTCACGAAGTCCAAACTGATTTTCGCCTGCCTTACCGCACCTCACGAAGTCCAAACTGGCTTTCGCCTGCCTTACCGCGCCTCACGAAGTCACGATTGACTTTTATTTTCAATACAATTTAGCAAAAGGTCGTAAATCTTCCCATTCTTCTTCCCATTCTTGTACACAGCATTCTTATGAAAACCCTTTCGCATAAATCCGTTCTTCTCCGGCACTCTCTGTGATTCTATATTCGGCGCATACGATTGCATCAATTTTTCTTCATGCCTTGTGGCCCCCCACCTGCCCATTGCGCTCCATGGCCGTCCCGCCTTCCCGGAGGTTAAGCCCCTTCACAATGCTGTTCTTTCCAAATTTTTCCCGGAGGCCGAGCACCGCCTCCTGAACCCTGCGTTCCTTTTCCCGGTCCCCCTTCTCCTTCTGCTTTCTTTCCTCCTCCGCCTTATAATCCACGAAAAGGCTCATCTGTTCAAAGACGGGCTCCGCTTTCTTTTCGACTTCCGATTCAGGGATAATGTGGTTCGCGGAAATGCTAATCCGCCGTATGAGGAGCCCGGGGTTAATGATGCGGTCATACAGCCTCATCGTTCCATCGATAATCGCCCTTGTCGAAGAGGTATAACCAATGTTCTCCGTCCCGTGCGCGTGCTTTGGCACCTGCCTTCCGTAAAAGTCCGTCGTTATCTCCCCCCTGTATTTCTTTTTCCGCTCAGGATCCATAAGGTTTTCGACATCGTAACCGATCGTCAGGACGATCTGATCCGCGGCCACGCCATGGGAAACAAGCTCGAGGGACAAGGAGTCGGCCATTTCCTGCACGACGATCCTCGCTTTCCCCGCGTCATAGGGGCAGCTCAGGACCTGCCCGGCACCCATGCTCTCATTTTCCGGCTGATACGACCTGATCTCCCTGATCGTGCATGGCTCCCAGCCCCAGGCATGATCAATGAGAAGCTGCGCGTTCACGCCAAAGTCCTTATAGAGCAGCTCCTCATTATAAAAATCCGTCGGCTTCCCGATGGAGCATCTCGCGATGTCGCCCATGGTATAAAGCCCCCTGGCCTCCAGCTTCCTTGCATAGCCCTTCCCGACCCTCCAGAAATCCGTCAGAGGCCGGTGATTCCATAACTGTTCACGGTAAGAAAGCTCGTCCAGCTCGGCAATCCGCACGCCGTCCCTGTCTGCCGGCGCATGCTTTGCCACGATATCCATCGCGATCTTGGCGAGGTACATATTGGTCCCGATCCCCGCCGTCGCGGTAATGCCCGTCTCCCTCAGGACGTCACGGATCATCCTCATGCAAAGCTCATGGGCGGTAATGCCGTAATTTTCGAGATAGCCGCCCGCATCGATAAAGACCTCATCAATGGAATAGACATGGATGTCTTCCTTCGAAACATAACGAAGGTAGATCCTGTATATTTGCGTGCTGTATTGCATATAAAGCTTCATCCTGGGCACGGCGGTAATGTAGCCCAGCTTAAGCGAAGGATTGGAACGTAGCTCCGTATCCACATAGGACTCCCCTGAAAAATCCTTCCCTTTCAGGGCATATTTCCTCTCCCTGTTGATTCCCTTGACCTTCTGAACGACCTCAAACAGCCTCGGACGCCCCGGTATCCCGTACGATTTCAGGGAAGGGGAGACGGCCAGGCAGATCGTCTTTTCCGTCCGTGACGCGTCCGCCACGACAAGGTTCGTCGTCATAGGGTCAAGCCCGCGTTCCCGGCATTCGACCGAAGCATAAAAGCTCTTAAGGTCAATTGCAATGTACGTCTTGGGACTCCCGGAAAGCAATAAATCTTTTTCCCCTGTACCCATCCAGGCCCTCACCTCCCCCTTTCACACAGCCCTTCCCTCCCGCATCAGAGATGGTTTTTGCCACTTTGATTCAATGACGGCTTATATGCAAGCGTTCGATAAATTGCCAATTTGTATAATTCCGCTGCATATATCCTCTGCATATATTCGGGTCTTTCAATATAGTTCATAATGTCACTTCCGAAATCGAAATCTTTTTGTTTCGCACCTGTATTCACAGTTTACGCAGAGATTTTCCTGTTTGTCAATGTAAAAAAGACATCTACTCACTGCGAAAATGCAGTTCCACCCGGACATACTTTTCGAGGCGTTTTCCGTGCTTCGACCAGTCGGTCTCACCGAAGGTGAAATACTCGTAAAAGTGCTCAAAATAAAGGATTTCTACGAGTTCGACCTTTGTAGCAACAATATAGTCTCAATATGTGAATCACTGTCCAAACCATTTCCCATTGGCATGCTCATATCGCTATCAATGATCGGCAAACGGAAGGTAATCGACGTTCGTACGCACATGCGGCCATCCCATTCTTCGTCATTTGTAATCATATGATTGCATTTGTTTTCCTTCCAGGGTATGCTATAGGTGGTTAAGATATGACCATAAACCATTATCAGAAAGGAGGATAATACGATGGCAAGCACGTTAGTTCAATTCAGAACAGAAGATACAGAAAAGCTCCGTGCCGTTCAGATCCTTGATCGTCTCGGGCTCTCTCTTCCCGCATATCTGAGGATGTGTGTTTCAAGGCTGAACCAGGAAAACGGTATTCCTTTCAGTATGAAAATAGAGGAAGAAACCAATCCCGGTATCCGCGCTCTTCAAAGGGCCAGTCGGATCGCAGAGGAATATGGCATCTCAGACATGACTCTCGAGGAGATCAACGCCGAAATCGCAGAAGCAAGGAAGTAAACGCCTATGAAGTATTATGTGGTTATCGACACGAATGTCCTCGTCTCAGCAGTTCTGAAGTCACACTCTGTTCCGGGGAGCATCGTAGAACTTGCCTTTGACGGGCCAATCATACCCATTCTAAATGAGGCGATAGAAAAGGAATATCGGGAAGTACTTTCCCGTCCAAAGTTTCATCTTCCTGAAGATCTCATAGAAGGCATTATGAGCACTTTTCATAAACGTGCCATTTATGTTGATGCAGAGCATCTTGACGTGGAACTGCCGGACCCCAAAGATCTCGTATTCTATGAAGTGGTTATGGAAGAACGGAAAGAGGAAGATACTTATCTTGTGACCTTCTCTTTCGCCCAGTCCTGAATCTCCTGGTAGGTCGCCTTGGTTTCCGCCGCCGTCAGATCCATCTCATCCATATCGCCCTTCACACTGATATGATTCTTAGCCTCAGAAAGTACGGACAAAAGACATACCGCCTATATATGTATAGCCTGAGGAAGACTAACATACTATCTCAAATTTCTCAGAATACCGATATACTATCTGGATTCTCACGGGAGACCGATATACTATCTGGATTCTCACGGAAGACCGACATGCTTTCTGAAATTCCGTGGGAAAACTGACATTTTTTCCGAAAAGACCTTGTCCATGGGGATATCCGTATCTTCCATAGGAATGCTCTCGGATATCATTTTCTCGAAACAGAGGCAATATTTGTACATGGACTGCCCCTTCAGGAAGCGGTCGTAATAACCGGCTCCATGTCCGAGCCTCCCGCCATTTCTGTCAGCAGAAACACAGGGCACGATAGCAAGGCTCAGCTTATAGCCGTCTATTGCGGGAAGCTCCGCTTTCGGCTCCGGTATGCCCATCCTCCCTGGTACAAGATCATTCCAGGATCGTATGGGAACCGCTTCCATCCTCCGCTCCGGACCGGGAATAATGCGGGGGACCGCCACCAGCTTCCCCATCTGCCAGGCACATTCAATAAGCTGTCTTGTGTCCGGCTCACCTGCCACACTCACATACGAAAAAACACTGTCAACCTGCTGGAATACAGGGTACAGAAAAAGCCTTGACACTATCTCCGCGCCAGCCCGCTCCATGTATTCCCGGGAAAGCTCCCTCCTTCTTTTCAGCAAAAGCTGCCGCAGGGCTTCTTTTTCTCTATTTAACTTCATACCCTCTGCCTCATTATCCCGTTCAACTCTTTGTAAAAAAAAGGACAGTTCCTTTCATTCCCGCCTGCTGAGGCTAAGCGGGAGCTCCATGTGGTTTTTCTCAAGAAGCTCTTTATCTCTGAGGATTTCCGAAGCAGGGCCATCGGCGGCGACACGGCCATCCGAAAGGAGGATGACCCTTGTGCAGGTATCAAGGATCATGTCAAGATCATGGGATGTGATAATCCTGGTCTCCGCCAGTTCCCGGATTATGTTGATTACGATCCTGCGGTTATAAGGATCCAAAGCCGATGTCGGCTCATCCATCAGAATTGCCTCCGGCTCCATCGCGAGGATGGTCGCTATGGCGGCCATCCGTTTTTCACCGCCGGAAAGCTTGTGATTGTGGCGGTGCTTGAGATGCCCAAGTCCCAGACGCCCCAGCACGGCATCCACCCTCTTCTCCGCCTCCTCCCGCCCTACCATATAATTAAGCGGGGCAAAAATCATATCTTCATATACCGTGGGCATGAACATCTGATTGTCTGAATTCTGAAGTACAAAGCCCAGCTTCCTTCGGATCAGTGCCAGGTTTTCCTTTCTCATCTCCAGACCATCCACCAGGATTTTCCCCTCCCCCCGAACCAACCCGAGCAAAAGCTTCATCACAGTAGATTTGCCGGCCCCATTCGCCCCGATCAGCCCAACGCACTCCCCATCTTTTATGGAAAAGGACAAATCCCTGATTACCTTATGCGGATGCTCATAGGAAAAACTTACATTTTGAAATTCTATCATTCCTTTTACCTGACCAAACCAATGTCAGCGAACCGATACAAAAAGACCACCCAAGTCAGTGAACCGTTGCAAAAACCATCCAGGTCAGCAAACCGTTGCAAAAAGGCCGCCCAGGTCAGCGAACCGATACAAAAAGGCCATCGAGCTTAGCGAACCGATACAAAAAGACTACCCAGGATGCTTGCCACATCCACCATGCGGAACAGGAGAAAGAAAGAAATACCTGAAAACAGAAAAAAGAAGTCCTTCCAACGGAAGGGCCTTGTAGGGGCATAGTGGAAATGCTTGTGATAACCTCTTAGCAGCATGCTTGAATACAGCTCCTGGGCACGGTCCATGCTGCGCAGCAGGAGCTGCCCGAGGAAGGAGCCCCAGGCGGATACATGGATGCCCTTCTGGCCCGGAGCCCGGAGGTGATAGGCATCGGACATTATCGCAAGCTCCCTGCCCAGCACCCCGATATAACGATAGGTCAGTAGGAAAAGCGTCACAAGGGTTCCGGGAACATGAAGCTTTGAAAGTGAAGCGCAAATACTGTCAAAGGGAGTTGTGGCAGCCAGCAGGAACGAGGCCATCAGGCACAGGATCCCTTTCAGCATCAGCGTAAGCATGCTGACCACGCCCCCGGAAATTCCAATGCCCCACAGAGTAAGCATAATTCCCCGGTCAAAAAATGGATTGAATAATCCTACCGCCATCACAAGCGGGAGAATCATGCGCAGCTTGTAAAAGCATGCTCCCATGGGGATGCCGCTCAGTTGGAACAGCAGGACGGGCCACAATATCATGACGGACAGGGCGCTCAGGCTGTACTTGCCAAAGGACATCACAACAAGAATATAGGAAACCGTGCACAAAAGCTTGGCAGTGGCATTCAGCCTGTGAATGGGGGAATCCCCCGCGGCAAATTCATCCATCATGCCAAACTCATTCAGCGCATTCCTCGTTTTATCCATTCGCAATCACCAAAATTCACTGCCCTTTCGGTCCGGATCACATCATGACCCTGCTTCTTTTCTCTATCCTGCTTCCCTCATCAAAATCCTCGGCGGTTTCTCCATCTGATATTTTCAGGACCCATTTTTCCTGCTTCCCTCATCAGAATCCTCAGCGGTTTCTCCATCTGATATTTTCAGGATCCTCTTTCTCTTTTCCCGTTCCTTCACAGTCGGATCCATTTTCACCACCTGTCTGCACTGTTTTTAATCAGATTACCCTGTAACTCAGGCCACCTTCCTCATCGGATTACTCTCTCATCCGGGCTGCCTTCTTTATCAGAATACTCTCTCACCCGGGCCGCCTTCCTCATCGGATTACTCTCTCATCCGGGCCACCTTCTTTATCAGAATACTCTCTCACCCGGGCCGCCTTCCTTTTCCTGAAGAAGCCCCCGGCCATGCTGATCATGATGGCGGCAACTGCGACCATTACCGAACCCACGAGGCCGGAAACGCTGGTGCCCGCAGGGCTCTCGCTGTTGGAAAAAGAATAGTCGGGAAGAATTGCGGTGGCCTTCTGAATGTTTCCCGCTGCCTCCGCAGCCTTGCTGTCTACGCCAAAGCTCTCCTCATCCAGCCCCATATTGGCAGCATAGCCGGCATCCTCATTTCCGAAAAGCGCCCATTCCAGCCCATCCGGGTGGGAACTGGCCAAAAGGCTCAGCCCGCCGCCAATGACCAGCGCGGCTGCCGCCAGCACGGCAACCGTGGTTCGAAGGGATTTCCCTCCCTTTGGAGCCGCCTCGCCGGCGTCCATTACGTCCCGGAGCAGCTCCGGGCGGGATTCATACACAAAACACAATACCGCCGACGTAATAAGGCCTTCCACCAGGCCGATGGCAAGATGAATCGGCTGCATCAGGGCCGCGAAGGCCCCGAAGGGAAGGTCCGCAATGCCGGAGAGGCATGTTTCCAGAACAACGGAAAAGGCGCCCATCTGAAGCGTCAGCACGCAGCCGATAATGGACGCGGCAATAATTCGCGCCCGCATGGCCGCCCTGCCGCTGCCAAACAATTTGCTCCGGATGATCGGCCGCCATACCAGATAATATCCTATGAAGCACCCATAGAATGCCATATTCCAGATATTGGCTCCCAAAGCCATCAGCCCCCCGTCGGCAAAGAAAAGGCACTGTATGGCCAGGACGACAATCATGGACAGGAATCCCGCCTGGGGGCCCAGGATCGCCGAAAGCAGCATCCCCCCGCACAAATGTCCCGAAGAACCCGTGCCGGGAATCGTATAATTAATCATCTGACCCGAAAAAACCAAAGCCGCCGTCACAGCCATGGCCGGCAGCTTCTGGGGCTCCTCGTCCTTCTTGAGCGAAAGGACGGAAAAAGCTGCCGCCGTCCCGGAAGCAATATACATCGTTCCGGCCACAGCCGGCGACAACAGGGCATCCGCCATATGCATAAAGTATTACCTCTCTTCCTGATCCGAATCTGATCTAATCCAATCCATATCCATTTTTCACAAAAAGAAATTATACTTTTATGCCCCGTTCCCCGCAAGCCCCCCAGGGGGATTCCCATGCACATGGGAAAAGACCCATAAAGATACAGTGTGTTTTCCTGCATCCGGTGGGGGATTCCCACGCACGCGGGAAAAGACAGAACAGGCAAATCCCTTGTAGGAACCCAAGCGAGGATTTCCATGCACATGAGAAAAGACCCATAAAGATACAGTGTGTTTTCCTGCATCCAGCGGGGGGATTCCCACGCACACGGGAAAAGGCCCCGAAATGTGCGGCTCGTAGGAATCAGCAATAAGGGATTACTACGCACCCGGGTTGAGCCGATTTGTCCCGCGGGCGGTTCGCTATGTCAGAATTCAGAGTGACAAAACCCACTCTGATAGATGAGCCGGTTTGCCCCGCAAGCGGTTCGCTATGTCAGAATTCAGAATGGCAGAAAACCCTCTCTGATAGATGAGCCTTAATGATGCGATAGCGCATCGGTTTGTCATGAAATTAGAGTGGCAAAAACCCACTCTAATAGGGGAGAATACGTTTTTACCCGGCCATGTCAAAAGGTATAATATGTACCGCAGTAGGGACACTGAATGGTCTTGCCGCGGATGCCCGAAATGGATGCCCCGCAGCCGGGGCAGATGCCGGAAGCCTCTTCCTCCTGACCTATGCCGAGGGCGTTCCTGACCTTGTTAATGGAGCCGGCCACGGAGTCCGCCATGGCCAAAGTTTCCGCAACCCAGGCCATGTCATCCTTCTTTTCCGGCGCCTTGCCCGTCAGTATCTCGTTAATGCTGTCCGCCCAGTCCCTGGCGTCGTTCTCCCATTCGAAACGGAAGCTCTCCTGCCCGGATTGAAAATACACGTCGAGTGTGGGCGTCATAAAGTCCGCCTTCCCCACATGAGCCTGGGCCTCCCCGTTCGCGATCATAACCTCGCTGAGCGGGAAACGCACATAATCCTTCACACCGCCAAGCAGTCCCTTTTTGATCAGGATAAGGCTTTGATTCGTCAGTACAAGCTCGTCTCGGTTTCCGGGTATTTCGAAAGGCTTTTTTCTGCCATACCCTATCTTCTCGCTTCTCCTGACCACCGCCTCGTCCGGGTTCAGTTTCAATCCCTCGTCCATCGTGACACCTCCGGCAATGCCTGCCCACAAGAATTATTGATTCCGCACCTGAATTATACGTAAATTCTTCTTACTATGTCAATGCAGCGAAGCCTAGATAATTCCACATCTGACAATTTACTATTACAGTTCACAACCCATTGCTCTTGCCAAAAGTCCCATTTCCCCTGCCAGGAATCCGCCAGAGGAGAGGGTTCTGGGCAGCAAAAAACGACTAAAGCCCCATTTCCCTGCCAGGAATCCATCGGTGGAGAGGGTTCTGGGCAGTAAAAAGACTAAAGTCCCATTTCCCCTGCCAGGAATCCGCCGGAGGAGAGGGTTCTGGGCAGTAAAAAACGACAAAAGTCCCATTTCCCCTGCCAGGAATCCGCCAGAGGAGAGGGTTCTGGGCAGTAAAAAACGACAAAAGTCCCATTTCCCCTGCCAGGAGGCCGCGGGAGTAAGCCATTCGGGGCGTGGAAAATTACATATACATCATTCAATAAGTATCATCCGGGGATGTAGAAGTTTGAAGAGTAACAATTTGCTGACCATTTGCTGATGGATTCTCATGAGTATTCTCAGACCAAAACAGACCAAAACCGATTTTAATCGATACAATTATTTACGAACCTCTCTTGCCCCCTGAACGAACGACCACTTTGTTTTGGCCATTTTGAATGTCCCTCGTATCCAGGAAGGATAATAGCGATTTTGAAAAAAACAAAGGAAATGTATAGCTGCAAAAAAAACAAGAGGGATTCGATCAAACCCCTCCTGCCCTTTCAAGCTTTAAGCTCCTATATTAAAGTGGTTTTTTGACCGCTTTAATTCCTAACATACAGCCTCGGTATCGCAGGCTATACGGTCCCTCTGTCAGAGTGGTCTTTCCCACTCTGACAGAGGACATCGTAAACCTCCCGTGGCTAAAAACATGGCACGTGGAGCTTGTTCATCATGCCGCCGGAGAACATCGTGAACCGCCCGTGGCTAAAACCCGCACATCTGCCTGAGCGGGCGTCTTGCCGCCCAGGCAGTCCGGCATCATTTCCTCGTAATGAGGCGTCCTGCCGCCCAGGCAGCCCGGCACCTTTTCCTCGTAATGAGGCGTCCTGCCGCTCAGGCAGCCCGGCGCCTTCTCCTCGTAATGAGGAGTCCTGCCGCGCCGGCCAGGATGGCACAAAGCCCCAGAAGGAGGAAGGCCCTGCTGCCCCGTCCGCCGGTCCTTGCCATGACAAGTCCCGGTTTATTCGTGAGCCGGAAGCCTGTGCCGTCAAAAGTCATCTTCTTGATGTCAGAATCATCATTCACGGCAGTCTCGCCTTTCAACGAGCCTCTCGTGCCTTCCTCCGCCATCGGCTGGGATTTCACCGATCCCCAGATAACCAGGGAATCCTTGTCCTCCCCCTCCTTCTTCGGAAGTATGAGAATCTTCCAGTATCCGCCAGGCAGGGCATAGCCGTCCTGTGCGGCTGTTTCCATGAGCCAGTACGCGCCGGCGGGGAGATCGCTTACAGCAAGCTTCCCGGTATTCTGCGTTATCGTCATTTCATTGACGGCACCTGTGGAATCCCCGCCCCGCTTCGGCCGGTAAGAGCCATCTTCCAGACGGATCATCGGAATGACATCCCTTTCCGCCAGACGGTCGGCATGGGCGGGATTCACCCCGGGGTAAGTGGGATCAACTACATCCGCGTCGCTCCTGCTCCGGTACAGCTTGAAGGTCACGTCCTGCAGGTCATGATCATAAATCTTTTCACCGGTCTCCGGATCCACCTCGATAATCGGCTTCTTCGTCCTCGAATCCACCTTGGTGAATTCGAAGCCGGAAAGATACCTTGTGTTTACGGCCTTCAGGCCTAGGACCGCGCCATCCTCAGACACCACCGGGTTCTGGACAAGCATCGTGTAGGCAGACTCCTTGTCCGTCGTCCCCAGCGAAACGTCCTCGGAAAGGGAGTAATGCACATCGTATGCCTTCCCATCCCTGTAAACCATGACCGGCAGGGGGAGCTTCCGCTCATTCTGGAGATCCACGGTCCAACTGTACCACGGATAGGATACGCCGCCCGCCTCAGGCGTATGGAGCGTCTGGACAAAAGTTCCTCCGGCCCAGTTGCCCAGCCCTTTCCGGCTCACGGCAAACGCGAGGCCGCTGGCCTTCATGGTGAACACGTTCTCGTAGACCTTTTCACCACCGGCTCCCTCCGTGCCCGCATCCCCGCTGGCCGGGGTTTCGCTGCCGCTCTGATAGTCAATCGTACCCTGCAGGGTAAGGGAAAGCACCGTCCCCTCCGATGGGGCGAAGACCATGTTCATCCAGTCCTTCTCCACCACGGGATACATGTAATACAGTCCGAAATTCCAGTTCCCGCTGACAAAGAGCGCGCCACCAATATCATTCTTCAAAGGCATCCGTATGAGCCTGGTCCTGGCCACAAGGCTGTTGCCCGGATCCACGGCCTCGCTGCCGGCGTAAATGCCCCTGTTGGTATTCGCGGCTTTGTCGTTTTGCTTCGTCAGCGCCAGCTCGTTGAAATTCAGGGGACGCGGCGTCCCTGTCCATTCATCCTTCTTGCTGACATAATCATTATCGGGATCTGAAATCTCCACCTTGTACTCGCCGGGCGCAAGGTTATTAAAGGAGTACTCGCCCTTGTCATTCGTCTTCAGCGTCCCAAGACTCCTGTTAAGGATATCCTTCGCCGGGCTGTAGCTCTGGGTATCCGGATCCCACTTCCACAGCTTCACGTCCACGTTCTTCATCAGTGAGTCATTCCCGGTGGACACATAATAGTCGTCATGATCCTTGTCCAGCCAGACCTTGCCGCTGATGGTACGGCCAACCGTGGTAACGCTGACATTGCTTGACCGGAGCACGTTCTCAGCACTGTCTTCCACGCTGCCGCTGCAGAAAATAAAGTTGTTCGTATACTTATTCCCGCCGGTCTGAACCGCGGCTCCGTCCGTAAGGAACTGGTGCCCATTGTCTTCCGCGAGATCCTTTGAAACGGAGCTCAGCACGATGCGCAGAACCACGCCCTGCTTTTCTCCCCCCATTGTGCCCGTGCCGCTCAGATTCGGGAAGAAGCCGTAAATGGCATTCCCGTTTTGCGTGCTGGCCTTCTGCAGGAGAAGGGTGTCGCTGTCAATCGTATACCTTACGGTAAACGGCGCAATCCCAAGCTCCTCGTCTCCATTCTCAAATTGCTCCACGCTGACGCCGTTCTCGCCGTCCTTAAGCTCCGTAGCCGTCTTCATGCCGTTCATCAGCGCCTTCTGATCATCCTCCTTCTGCGGCACCGTTTGCGCCGTCTTGTAATAAATGCCTCCGCGGATCGGGCTTTCCTGGTTTTCATCAGGTGAACCCGGGTTACCGGCGGAACCACTGGCCGAAGACCCGTTTCCGTTGCCGCTCCCGCCGGTCTGCGTGGCCTCCGCGTCCCCATCCTCCTCAAGCTTCATGCCAAGGTAGTTGTAATAGCTTGCCTTGTCAGAGAAGCTAATGTCAATTCCGCTGACCCGGTACGCGCCAGTGAAATTCGTGGATCGTTTGTCGCCTTTATAAGGCAGCACGTCTCCGAAACGAATGTTCGATGAAGTGATCGCCCCGTTCATATATTGCAAGGTATAAACAATGTCCTCGCCGATTTCCACCAGCACCTCGTCCACGTCCTTCTTGATGCCGTCATTCCCATCCTTGATGATGCTGATGGCCGCGCCGGAAGTATGCGCTTCCGCGGCCAGTCGGTCAATTTCCTGATACTCCGCGTAAATCCTTGCTATCACATTAAGAGCCTGTCCGGACACGACATCCTCGGACTCCTTCTTCATGTTGCCGATATCACAGGCGAAGGTGATCATCGGCAGCTTCTTTTCGATATCATTAACGTAGGTGCTCAGGGTGATAAGCCTCGTGCCGTTTTCGCCAATTTCCCCGGAAAGCTCCACATCCCATTCCATCTGGTCGGCGGTATAGCCGCTGCCGTCATACTCATAGTTGATGGAGCCCTGCTTATAGCTCAGCCCTTTCGGGATTTCCAGTTCAATGGTTACGCGCACGGACTGCGAGCCGTTCTTCACAAGCTCCGTGGAGGTGGCTCCGCTGGAAAGATGGATCTCCGGCTTCACCCTGTAGTTCACGATCCGTTCGCCCTTTGACACATTATACGTGGTCTGCGGGTCATTGGACCCTACCGGGATATCCGTATTGCCGATCACGATGCTGGTATCCAGCGTATAGAGCAGGAGCACGTTACCCCTGTCCCAGCCATTGTGGGTTCCGCCCACGCGGACGCCGTTCTTGTACTGGGTCTTCTTGTAACCGTTGAAATCCTTGTGGCATTCCTGCATGAAATAGGTATAGCCCTTGAAGGTGCTTTCCCCGGTACAGACCGTCTCGCTCTCCGGGTTCGACGGATCCGACTTCGTGTAGGTCTTCCTGGTCCAGGACGTACGGTCCCGGAGGCTGTCGCCAGCTCCCTCGGAGGACTCGTCCTCGCCGTAACGCTGACGGTTCGCCATCCTCTCCCCGAAATCCTCAATGATCCGGTACGGCTCATAATCCGGATCCTTGATATAGCTGTAGTTGTACAATATCGCCCTCATGTTCTCCGCCCTGGTGCCCGGCTTCCTCCAGGTTTCCTTATAGAAACGGCGGTAAGTCGCCCAGGCCCTGGCATCGTTGGTGGTAATGTAGGTATTCCCGGTCTTTGTGAAATCATCCGTCACGTCAAGATAGGTGTTCACGCTGACGCTCCTGCCGGTACGGATGGCCATGTCACGGAACTCGAAGAGGATGGCCACGCAGGTCCTCCCGCTGTCCTCAAGCTCCTGCAGCGTACGGAAGTAGAGCATGTTCTCCTCATGGTACTTGTCCATGTCCGCGGCGCCGCCATCATCGCTTCCCTCCTCTTCATTGTATATTTTCACCCAGTTCCCGCCGGGGGTGCCGTCCTCATTATCGGGCTTTGCCGCGTAAAGGATGCTCAGCCGGTAGTTCATGGGCTTGTTGTAGACCACGGTATCCCATTCCGCCTGCGCCTCTGATGTCACGATCTGGAAGGGCTGCACGTTCGTCTTCTTGTCTCTGGCCTTCCCTGAGAAGCTGTTGTTCACCTGGGCATTTGATGTGAACTCCTTGTCGATGTACTCACTCATGTAGGCCGGATGGTATACCTCCGCGTCAAACTTCTGCAGGAGGTTCATGGCCGTCATGTAGTCATATTCCACCAGGTTGTCGGTATTGGTATTGAAATCCTTCCCGTCAATGTAACGGTACGGATCCGTAATGTCGTCCGTATGATAGGTCCTGCTGGAGAATGACACCGTGCCCCCGGCGTAAACCGTGGAATTAATGGGCGTGGAACCCTTCCCCTCGCTTCCCGTCAGCGTCCCGCGGCTCCCCGTCAGGAAGTAAGCCGTCTTGCTGATGCTGCTCCTGGGACCGCCGGAGCCATCATAAATATAACGGGCAAAGTCATTGAAGGAATAGTTGTCGCCATAACGCATCTCGCAGGTCGCGATGGCCGCGTTCTCCCCTTCCGGCTTGAGGAGATCCACCGGATCCGCCTTCTCATAATACGTATTCAGCATCTCAAGGCCGGCCGTCGTGGGATCCTCGTTTGAGAAAGCCACTCTGCCGCTCTTCCCCCTGGCATTAAAGTGGGAAATGGCCGCCTCCATGCCGACCGCGACGTAGCCGCCGATGTACTCATTATACTCAAGCCGGTAGGCTTCCTTGATGGCCTCCTCGTCGTAGGGGAAAAGCACCTGCACATAGCCCGCGGTGAAGGGCTTCACCTGGGGCGTGTTGAAACGTCTGTCGGTAACGCCGTCCGAGGTCTGGTTCGGCCGGGAATCCCCGTTCAGCACGTAGTTGGACACAGCCACATGGAACGAAAGCTCCTTCTCGCCCTGGGCGGCCTGCTCCCCGGTAATCAGCCAGGATCCGCCGCTGTAGCAGGATTTCTCATCCCCTCCGCTGTTGAAGGGGGCGGCATCGTAGGCGAAACGGGTATCCTTGACCACATCGTCCTCATCATTCCAGTCCATGCTCCTGGAATAGATGTTTACCTCATTCATGGGCTTCCCGCCCGGCGTGTTCATGTTCTCCTTGTAGGCCCACATGATCGGCGTGCCCTCCGCAAGGTGGGCATACTGTGAATTGGGGCCAAACAACGGGTTTCCGTTATAATACAGCTTCCCCTTCAGGCTGACGTCGAACTCCAGGGACTTGTCCGGAAGCTCGATGCCCTTCAGCCCGTCGGTGGCGTTATCGTTATAAAGGCTTACCATGATGCCATATCCGACCATCATGCCGTGGACGATGTTCCTGCCGTTCCCGGCCTTGGCCTGGAGATAATCCTCCTCGGAAACCTCCGTGCCATTCTCGATGTCGAAATAGCCATCATAGCCCAAGTGACTGTTGTAATCAATCGCGGCATTATACTTCGGAGCCGCGGAAATAGTAATGACAGGGGAGTCAAATTCCGTGACGGGCTTCTCCTCGTCATCTTCCTGAGGCTGGCCGTCTTTTCCGTCCGCCGCGCCGCTCCCGGTAGGATTGCCGTCCGCTTTGGGATCCCCGCCGGACGTTGCAGGACTGCCGTCCCCGTCCGCCATGAGGGATGCCTCCCCTGACAGAACGCTGCCGGAAGCATTTTCCGAAGAAGACCCGGTCTTGCCCGCGGAATTGGTATTATTATCAGCCGGGTTGGTATTATTATCCGCGGGATCGGTATTATTATCCGCCGGGTTGGTATTATTATTATCCGCAGGATTGGTATTATTATCCCCGTTCCCCGCGGCATTACCGGTATTGTCCGTACCATTCCCGGCAGTCTTCACGCTGGTCTCATTTTCCTCGTTGCCCTCGACAAAGGCGCGGAAATGGGGCTTCAGCGTGTCCCCGTTCTTCATTGCGTAAATCTTGATGGAGAAGGACTTGATCACGTTCTCCGCGTCCTTCATCTCCTGCTCCCAGTAGCCGGAAATAGTCTGCACCGTCTTTCCGTCCACCTCGCGGATATTGAAGGAAGGGGCTCCCTTGAAAATCTTCCCCACGCTGCTCATGTCAAATTCGGCCTCCGTCGTGTCGCAGGGCAGGGTTATCTCAATCCAGGGGTGCACCACCCTGTTCTTCCCGCTATCGGCGCCCTTCTGGGCAATGAGGGAGACCAGGAAGGAATAGGAAATGCTGTCGAAGCTGCGCACGAGGAGGTTCTCCGTGCTCCCATCGGAGCCCGGCACCCATTCCGCCATCTGGTCAGGCTCGTAATAGGCGCCGTTATAAAGGTACATGCCGGCATGCTCGCCCTCGGTGACAAGCTCCGCGCCCTCCATTTCCTTCGCCCTCTTCTCCCTGGCCACTATCTCAGCATTTTCATTCGCCGTGCCGTCGGCAATGCCGCTGCCCGTCTTGCCCTCTTCCGCCTGGAAGTGGAAATTCTGGATATAGACATCGCTGTCAAACTCCCTCTCCACTTCGGTGTCATAATAGGCCGCCGTAAGCTGCAGGTTCGTGGAGGAGAGGACGCTGCCGGTAATGTACTGGCCGCCCGCATCCGGATCCGTCGTGTTGCTGATGGTCGGAGCCGTGCGGGTCGTCCCCTTGTAAACATCGTCCTTCCAGGCATTATAGGCCTCGTCGCCCATCTGCTCCGCGGGGATGATGGTCAGCTTCGGCTTATCCTTCACAAGCTCCGGATGGTCAAACTTGCCGTCCTTCCCCTCGTACCAGGAATAGATGTCATTGCCGCTCCCGTAGAGCGTGGTATGGTTGCCCGCCACTTTCCCCTTGGAAATGATCATGTTCATGGTGTTCAGCGGGTACTGGGCAATGCCGCCGCCCAGCTCCGCCGTGTTGTCCGTAATGAGGCCGCCCATCATATAGCAATTGCCATAGTTCTGGTAAATGCCCCCGCCACGGGCCGCCTTGTTCTCCCGGATCTCGGTTCCCTCGTTAATGTAGAGGGCGCCGTTGCCCTGATAGATCGCGCCGCCCGAGCCGTTCACGGCGTTCACGCTGTTCTGCCTCGCGCAGGTCACCACGTTGCCCTTCATCAGGACATTGCTGAGGTAGACCGTGCCGTTGTCGATGAAAAGCGCGCCGCCACGGTATGCCACCGTGTTGTCCGTGATCTCGACCTTCTTCTCCGCGCTCTCCCCGCCGATGTTCAGAACGCCGGAGCCATAGTTGAAAATGGTCCCGAGGCTTCCCACCGTATTGTTTCGGATCTTGCCCCCGGTAATGCGCACGTTCCCACCGTAGTTCAGGATAATGCCATAACCGGCGGTCGAGGTGTTCTCCTCGATCAGGCCTCCGTTCATGACGAAGCGTCCGGAGCCGTTCCGTACCAGCACAGCCGCACCGTAATAATAAACCGTGTTCTTACGGATAGCGCCGCCCTCCTCGAGGATGAAGGTGCCGGAATCCACGCAGACGCCGGAGCCGCCGTACATATAGGAATTGACCTGGGCGCCGGCGCTGCAGCCGCTAATCTGCCCGGAGGACAGCGTGGCGGTGCCTCCGTTCACGACATGGACGCCGCCGCCGGCCTGCCCGGAGGTCCCGGTAATGGTGCCTATGCTCTCCGCCTTCCCCTCGTAGCTCTTTGAACCATCGCTTATCGTTTTCTTCTCGTCAATAATGCGCACGTCGCCGTAGCAGGAAATGGCGGAGGTGCCGTTGCCCCGCAGGGTATAGCCGTTCAGGTTGAGGACCAGGTCTGCCGCGCCGGGTATCTGCACGTTCTCGGACACATCGTCCACCAGGATGACCTCCGGCTTTTCCGCGCCCGAAAAGCTGCCGTGCTCCCCGGCAATCACCGCGGCAATGGCATCCTGGACGGAGTTATAGATAATGTAATTATCCCCGTCCTGCCTCTTCACGGCCGCTGAGGGCTTCACCGTCTGGAAATTCAGGGTCAGGGGCAGGTTATAGGCCAGCACGCCCTGGATCTTGTCGTCGATCGTCCTGTCGATCCGCTCGTCGATCCAGCAGATCCCCTTCCGCATTGCCGACTCCTCAGAATCATCCAGGAACATGTCGGCGGCCTTGATCAGACGGACCTCCGATGTCCTGTAGCTGCCATGGTACGCGCCGTAAACATCCTTCCCATAAGTCGCGTTGTTATTATATATCTGCCCGTTGTCCATCTGGAAAAGGGTGTCATAGTACTCCACGTAAACGCCGCCGCCGAAAAGCTTCGCCTCATTGTCATGAATCGTCCCGCTCTTCATGGTCAGCGTGGACCGGCCGGCGACAAAGACTCCGCCGCCGTAGTTTGCCTTGTTTCCGTAGATGGCCGTGCCGTCCAGCACGCTCATCTTCTTCACCGTGTTAACGTTGGCCACGTTCCATTCATAATAAAGCCATACGCCGCCGCCATTCACGGTGGTCGTATTGTCCCGGATCGTCCCGCCAAGGAGCTCCATCCAGCCACCGGACTGGTAAAGTCCGCCCCCGTTTCCGGTGCCGTCATTGTTTCGGATCTGCACGTTGTCCTTAATGATGGTATGTATACTGGAGCTTACGCCCCGCCCCACATTGTCATGGATATCCGTGTTCCCGCTCAGGATCAGGGTTCCGTACTGCTCCATGTTCGGCGTACCGTTGTAGCTGACGCCGACGCCGCCCGTGCTGCTCTTGTCCCTGGAAATATTCCCGGAAACCTCGCAGTCATGGAGCTCGACCGCGGCTTTCCACCAGCACATCCACATAGCTGCGCTGTAATTCGCGATATTGTCTTTGAATACGCAGTTATTAAAGGTAATCTTCGTGTTCTCCGCATGGCTCTGATGATAACCCATCCTGAGGCCGCCGCCGTATTCAAGGCCGTCATTTTCCAGGATCTGCACATTCTCAAAGAGGCTCCCGTTAGCAAGGATTCCCAGCTCCATGCCGCCGCAGTACCGGGCAGAATTCCCCTTCACCACCGTGTCCCGCATGACCGTGCGGAGGGATTCGTCGTCGCTGGCCGGGGTGGAAAGGTAGATGCCGCCGGTGTTCCCATCAATCCTGCTGGCCTTGTTGTTTTCAATCAGGCAGCCCTCTATGACGGAGGGCACCACGATACAGGCCCCGCCGTAATTCCGGCCGGCCTCATTATCCTTTATCGTCACATTGCTAAGGAACGCCCTGTCCCTTGTCGCGTTATAGGTGTTGACGCAAAGGCCGCCCTCATCATACTGCGCCCAGTTCCCGCTGATCAGCGTCTTCTCTCTGGCTACGTCCGCGCGGCCGATCTCGGGATAGCCATGCCAAAGATAGATGCCGCCGCCAGAGGAATTCTCGGACCGGTTCCCCGTGATCTCCGCGTCATATATCTGAATGATCTCCTGATGGTCTTCCAGGGTGTTCTCATTATTGTTCCAGCTCTCGACATAGATGCCGCCGCCATAGGATTCCGCCCGGTTGTTCCGGATTTTGCTCCCGCCGAAAACCCGTACCTCGAACTTATCCTCGGAATAGGTCTTCCCGTTGAAGCCCCCGCAGATCGCGCCGCCGTAGGACTTCGCGTAGCAGTTCTCGATAATGCCGCCCTCGATGATGATCTTTGAAACCGTGCTCCAGTTATTATAGAAGGAGGCATATACCGCGCCGCCGTGCCCGTTGGTGGAGCAGTCGCTGATCCGGCTGCCCGGCTTCATGGTAAATGAACCATTATAATAACCACTCGTCTGGGACGGGAATACGGACACCGCGCCGCCGCTGGAAGTGCAGTGGAAGTCCTTAATCGTCACGCCGTCCTCCAGGACGAAATGCCCGCCGGTGATGGTCACGGCACGCATGCTCTCGCTGTCGGCAGAGGATCCGTTGCCAAGGATGCAGCCGCTGTTCTCCTTCTGGCCGTCCTGCCCCTTCCTGGCGTCTTCTTCCTCCACCGTGCTCCGTACGGTCAGGGTCCCTTCCATCCGGTCAAGGAAGAATACCTGGCCCCGATCGCAATGAATGTCATAACCGTTAAGGTCTATCGTGAGATTCCTGCTGCTGCCGCTCAGCAGCACGCTCTCCTTCAAATCCCGGAGAAGGTAGATTACGGGCTCCTCCTCCCCCTCTACGGCAAGGGCCGCGTTGACCGCCGCCTGCAGGGTCGGGAAATAAGCCTCCCCGATCCTCGCCGAGCTCAGGATGGCCGTATCCCTTTCCGCAATGAGGCAAAGGGCGTTGTCCCTTGTCTTGTCCTCCATGCTCGGAATATCCTCCGAAAGAAGGTCGTACTTCGCGCCGCTGACCTCGTCCCGCCAGCAGTTATAGGGTTCTTCCCCTTCGGGCATGACCATGCTGCCCGCGTCGGGGAAGCTCACGTTCTTCGCCCCCTTGTACAGGTAGATGTCCGTCCCGCGCATATTGTAGCTGTTGATGATCTTGTTGCCGTAGACGGCGCCGCCTTCCATCAGGAAGCCGGCAGTGGCCCCGTTCACGCAAATGCCCCCGCCATAGCCGCTGGTATTCCCGGTGACCACGACATTGCCCTTCAGGGTGACCTGGCAGGAATTGTCCACGATATAGATTCCGCCGCCCCTGCGGCCTGTATTCGAGTCACAGGTATTCCGGGAAATCGAGCCGCCGGAAATCTCGGCAACGACATTGCTGAAATAGCAGCCGGTCCCGTCATAGCCCGTGTTTTCCACGATCTCGCCGCCGTCCATCACGAAATTAAGCTGCGCATTTAGCTCGCCGTCCCGGTTCCTGGTGCCGCCGTTCCCGGAGGAGCCGGCAACACCGCCGCCGGAATTGTTCTTTGTAATGAGGGCGCCCTCACTTATGGTGACAAGGGAGGATGCCCCAGAAAACGCGATTCCCCTGTTGACATTGCCGCTGATCTCGCCGCCCGTCATGGTGAACTTCGCGCCAAGGCTCCAGTAGTTCATTCCGGCCACCGGATAATAGGAGGCATTGTCCTTCACGGGATCGCCCCAAAGCTCATTCGGATTAAAAACATAAACGCCGACGCTGTTGTTCGAGCTGATCAGCCCGCCTGTCATCAGCATTTCCGCCTCGTCCTGAAGGTATACGCCCCCTCCATAGGAAGCCTTGTTATTGGTGATCGTCCCGCTTTCCAGCGTGAATTTCGCCCCGCTCTTAACGTAAAGGCCGCCGCCGAAGGTGTAATTCCAGGGATAGGTCTTGCCGGTCTCCTCCGGCAGGACGATCTTCGTTCCCCGTCCGTCAGCCACCATTCCGGTCTGCTCCTCGCTCGTGTCCTTCAAGGTGAATTCGGCATTATTTTCCACCGTGATCACGGTGCCGGTTGTCGCCTTTACGGCCCGCAGGGCATGCCCGGCAAGGTCCAGCGTCAGCTTCCGTCCCTCCGGCACAACCGTGTTTTCCACGCTGTCCATAAGCATCACGACGGTCTGCCCGTCTTCCGCGGCGGAAAACGCAGCCTGCACGGAAGGATACTCCTTCTCCGTTTCCAGGATCTTCGCCCTGCTCTCCACCTCCTTCATATAGGTGAAGTAATTATATACCGCGATGCCGTCCCATTTCTTTTCCCGGCGCGCCTCGTCCCCGTCCTCATTTTCCGGGTCTTCGTAAATGGCGTTCTCCTCCAGGTTATTATAGCCGCCCTCCGGAATTGTTATATACGTCTCATTCTTCTCGTCATACCAGGCGCCGCCTTCCGCCGCCTCGAGCAGGAAATTGGTACGGACATTATTTGGGTAATTCCAATGCTGCCGGCTATACGTATAAAGATCGTTCCCGGAGGCATAGGAATGGTTGTTATAAACCTGTCCCCCCTTGATATGGAGGCCCCACTCATACGCGAGGGGCGGGTTGGATTCTGCCGTGGATTTGTCCCCCGGCCAGTCCAGGTAAACGCCGCCGCCATTGCTCAGCGCCGTATTGTCACAGATTTTTGCGTCCCCTTCGATAATACAGTGGGGGTTCCAGGTCAGGCCCAGGCCCCCGGCCACATTGTTCGCCAGGTTGCCGCTGATCTCCACGTCCCCCGTGATCGTAAGGAGATAGCTCTTCCTCTGGTGCATGAAGGCCTGGACGCCGCCGCAACTGCTTTTCGCGACATTGTTCACGATCCGGCCGCCGGAAAGGAAGCTGTTCCCGTAACTCATGCCAAGAGCCAGGCCGCCCGCATTGCCGTTCGATGTATTTCCGCTGATCTCGCCGCCGCTGATTTCCGCGACCCTGTCCACGTAAATGCCGCCCCCGTAGGAAGAGCTGGTGTTCCCGCTGACCAGGCCGCCGTCCATCACCAGATAACCGGAATAGAATCCTCCGCCGTAATTCCCGGATGTATTCCCGGTAATCTCCACCCCGTCATGAAGATAGGTGGTCGCCCCGTCCGAGGCCAGGAAGCCGCCCCCGTGGTTCGCGGAACGGTTGTTGAGGATCCGGACTCCGGACTCCAGGTGAATCTCGGTATTTGAGGCATAGAAGCCGCCACCGAAATAGCTGCAGTAATTGTCCCTGATCACGGTATTGCCCTTGAGGGTAAGCTTCGAACCGCTTGAAGTGAAGCCTCCGCCATAGCCGTTACGCCTCGGGTACCAGGACTCATTCCCCTCGAAGAGGCAGTCCGTCATCTCCGTCACGCCCCCGAAGCTTCCGCCCGCGTCGGAGCCATGGGAGCGGTTCCCGATGAATTCGCAGCGGACAAGCTGCTTCGGCGTGCTGCCGGCCCGGACGCCGGCGGAGCCGCAGTTGTCCGTATCGGCCCGGTTATAGAGGAATTTGCAGTCCTCCAGCAGCATCTCCCCCTGGGACGAGTCCTCAATATACATGCCGGCGCCGTATCCGGCGTTTGGCATATAGGAGCTCCCATAATGGTTCTTCTCGAAATTGGTCCTTACGATGGTAATGCCGCGGTTATAAAAATCGATGTAAAGTCCGGACCCGTGGCTTGCGCCCCGGTTCTTCCTGAAAAGGGAGTCCGAGATATCGATGGTGGCATATCTGCCAATCCAGCCGGTCGCCCCAAGGCGGTTCCCGGTCACGAGGCCGTCCAGGACGTTCCGTTCAAATCGGCTCCCCGTTGCCTTGAAGCTGCTGAACTTGTTGTTCTCACTGGCAAGGTAGAAGCCTCCGCCATGGCTGTAGGCCATATTCCTGGAAAGGGCGCTCCGGTTGAATTCAATCTGCCCCTGCCTGTAAAGGTAGATGGCGCCGCCATAGGAAGCCTCCGCAAGGTTCCCACGCCCGGCTGACTCCTCGGCAGCGGAAAGAATCTCCTCGCTGTCCGTAGGATCGTCAATCACGGCCTTCTTGTCCGCGCCATATTCCACTGAATCGCTAAGGGGCTCGACATCCGCGTGGGCATCCTCCCCCTTATCCCCGTCCGCTTCCTCTTCCTCCGCTGTCACGTCCACGCCGATTACGGAGTCATTCGCGATGAATTTCGAGGACTCCGCCGCCATGTGCACGGCACCGCCGTTTCCGGTCTCCGCCGTATTCCCGGCAATCCTCGTATTATTAAGGGTCAAAGTGGAAGCCATGCGGAAATAAGCGGCCCCGCCATGCATCGCCGCGATATTTCCGGTAAGGAGGAGACCATTCATCTCCGCCTCAATGCCCTCGTCGAAATAAAGGCCGCCGCCGTTCACCTCCGCCCTGTTAAGGTAGAGCGTGACATGGCTCATTTCCCAGACATTGTCCTCATCCTCTTCCTCATCCTCGTTGCTTTCGGTTTTTTCTTTTGTACCGGTCGTGGCAAAGGCGATGCCGCCGCCGTTTTTCGCTTTGTTCCCGGCGATGATGTTCTCCCTGTCGCCTTTCTCAAAGCTAATGGAATGGGCCTCGTAGGCAAAAATGCCGCCGCCGTTCTCATCAGACACGTTGCCGACAATGCTGCCCCCCGCCATGACGAGGCGGCCCCCCTTGTTGATCGTAATCCCGGCGCCGTTACCGCCGGAATGGAAGTTGCAAATCGTGCCGCCCTCCAGGCGCAGCACGCCCCTTTCGGCAATCTCAATTCCCCTGACATTGGAAAGGCCGGTCCCGTCCACCTTTCCACTTCCTTCATCCGAGCCGTCCCTGATGGTCAGCATGCCGAATACAGTGATACCGGTATGATTCTTCTTGCCTATCGGCCGAAGGGTGTACCCGTTCAAATCGAGGATGACATGCAGCCGGTCGCCCAGACGGTCCGTCAGGCTGTCCAGCACCACGATGTCCTCGTTGAAATCGTTATTCAGGTTAATGTAAAGGGTGCTGGTCTCCTCCTCATAATTATAGGTATAGCCGACATCCTCCATGAGACCGGCTTCCTCGGCTTCCTCGTCGTAAAAAAGGACGGCCTCGGATTCCGTTTCATTATCAGAACCATCTCCCGCGGCATTTGCGGAATCAGCCGCTTCAGCTTCCGCTTCTTCAGAATCGGCCGCATCAGCTTCCGTTTCTGTGGAATCGGCCGCATCGGCTTCCGCTGTATCGTCCGCATCAGTTTTTGCTGCATCGGTCGCATCGACTTCCGCTTTTGCTGAATCATCTGTGTCAGCTTTCGCTGCATCGGTCGTATCGGCTTCCTCGGAATCGACCGTGTCAGCTTCCGCCACATCGTCCGCATCGGTTTCCGCTGCATCGGTCACATCGGCTTCTGCTTCCGCTGAATCGTCTGCATCGGCTTCCGCTTCTGCTGAATCGTCTGCGTCAGCTTCCGCCGCATCGTCCGTATCAGCTTCCGCTTCCGCTGAATCGTCTGCGTCAGCTTCCACCGCATCAACAGTATCTGCTGAATCATCTGCGTCAGCTTCCTCTGCATCAACCGTGTCAGTTTCCGCTGTATCGGTCATCTCAGCTTTTGCCGCATTATCCGCATCGACTCCCGTTGCGTCGGCCATATCGGCTTCCGCTTCTGCTGAATCGTCAGAGTCAGCCTCCGCTGCTTCCACTGTATCGGTCGTATCGGCTTCCACTTCTGCTGAATCGTCTGCATCATCTTCCGCTGCATCGTCAGGGTCAGCTTCCGCTGCATCGTCCGCATCAGTTTTCACTGTATCGGTCGTGTCGGCTTCCGCTTCTACTGAATCATCTGCGTCAGCTTCCGCTGTATCAGCCGTGTCAGCTTCTGTTGAATCATCCGTCAAATCGCTGACTGAATTATCTGCCAACTCACCTTCAACTTCAGTACCCTCTGAGGAATCTTCCTCAGAAATACCATCATCAAAAGCATCCCCAGAGTCCTCCTGGGATGACAACAAAAGCCCCGCACTTTCATCGCCCTCCGAGGCAGCAAGATATTCCTCCTCGATTTTCACCTCTTCTGAATTACCCGCCTCGGCTGCAAAAGCGTTGTAGCTGCCATTATCCCCAACGTCCTGAAACGGAACATGGGAAAATGTCATTATAAACGCCAAAGCAAAAGCCACGGCCCTGTGAAACGCCAACCTTTTCATAACTCCCCCTTCCTTTCACTACCTTATACCATTTTTCTGTTGGATTACTTTTTGAACGCTATGATTCCCCCCTTAAATTAATTTTTGGCATTATGATAACATTTATAAGTAACAAAATACGTGATATGTGAAATCTAATTTCAAAGATATTATTAACAACATATAAATTTGCGTGACTTTTCCAAGCCAAAGGATAAAAAATCCCAAATACTTTTGCGTGACTTTTTCAGCCAATGCCTACAAGAAAAGGCAGCTCCATTAGTATGTTGAACTAAGGTATTTTTATGAAACAGAAGTTTTTAATCGACAATTTTCAAACGGAGAGCAAGGAAACAAGCCCGAATTTGTGCAACATCTGTTGCACAAATTACTGATCCAGTTCTTTTTCTATTTCCTCTATGGTCGGCAGACTGCTCTTTAAGTCTTCAGGAAGACTCTTAACAAGCTGATTCTCCCAATCTGCAACACCTATCGGATTGTTATATCCTGCAAGAGAATATTCAACAACCGTCTTGTTCTTGCCCTTCACGAGAAGAAGTCCCTAGTGCGGAGTTCTATCAAGGAAGCATTACAGGCTTGAAGCTGAGGAACATCCGGTAAATGAGCCGAAAAAACCATGATTCTTTGGAACTGTATCGGAGAATTTATAACGCCGGTAAAGGAAAAAACGGCGTAGCCACTCCTACATGACTACGCCGATATTTTTCAAGGATAGAAAATCCCCATGTGGAACCACCTTTACGGAACCGCCTTTTCCTGTAATTGTCCTTATATCCCCTGTGGAAGTATGAAAAGCAAGCTTTTCATACTTCATTTGTGCCGCTGGCGCGTCACAAATGGGACTCAACGCCTGCGGCATCAAGTCAAAGTATAATACATGCCTCTTACGACCATAGACGGAATTGTGCTAAGGGCTTACATCTACATGCTTGCCGTTCTGCCCCGGCCCGCCCTCTGGTTTTCCCTCTCCCTGCTCATGGCGGCCCTTCTTTCGGCCCTCACCGTGTCAAGGCGCTGCCTGCGTTCCGAATCCTTTGCCATCAGATCCTGCAGGGAAACCCTCTTGCGGTCTCCGGAATGAACATTCAGATCCCCGAGCTTCTTGCCCTGCTGGTCGCCTTCTATCGCGCGGTCAAAGTTCTCGGCCTTCACGTTGCTCATGCCCTCCCAGGTATCCTTCACCATCTGGAGGCGTTCCTTCCCGGCCTTCGTCCAGGGGTTCTTGTGGCTTACGATATAATCCTCGCAAAAATCCCGAAGGAGGGCGTATTCCTTTTTGTATTCCTCCATGTTCTGGGCATTGGCCTTATTCTTGCGCATATTCTCCAAATTTTCCATGGAATTCAGGATATCATTATACCTGCCGCTGTTTTTGTACTTCACGCCCAGGAACGACCACTTATGGTTCTCCAGATTCTCCTGCTCACGGAAGGTGGAAGCTTCGACGTCAATCGCTGTAAAATTGGAAGTCATCGACCGTTCCAGTTCTTCTTTTGACGGGCCCTTCATATCCGCATTGGCATTCACCTCCTTTGCCAGATCGGGACTGTAAAAATAATTATCAGCCCAGGCCCCTGTTGCTTTTTTTCCTTTAAAAAGATGTTTACCACCCTGTATATCAGTTTCATAGTCTTTGATGCCCTGTTTCATTCGCTCGATGTTTTCCTTTGCGGCGAAGAACTTTTCCGACAGCTCCTTTTCCTTATTCTGCGAAAAAATGCGTACATTATTCAGCGGTTCCGCGTTCATTTCGTTTTCCATCCTGACGCGGTGCATGCGTTCGGCGGCGTCGGCATACATCTCCATCTGCCGTACCTGCTCCTTGTAGTACTGCAGAAATTTCTCGAAATACGCCTTCCGCCCCGCTTCCGGATCCAGCGATAATGCATTTTCAAATCTAGTTATACTCTCTATAGGGAGAGGATCCGGCACCTTGTATTTTCTTTCGCCGTCAAGCTGCATGCTGTAAGCGCGGTCAAAGGCATTAAAATCATTCTGATCCAATACGAGGGGAGGGTCTGCCTCTTTTGCCGCCAAGCTAAACAGCCGCATATCCTGCTTTTCCTGACCCATGGCGTTTGTCCCGAAGCCGATAATCATCCCGGCCAGCTCCGATTTCTCAAGGCTCCCGCCCTTCAGCTTTCCGATCATCTTGTCCACTTCATCGTCACTCATAGATGATATTTTCTCATCCAGTCCCCTCAGACAGGCATTCAATGAAGCGGCGCTCATGCCCCGGAGGTCGACCTCCATCCCTTCCTGGGGGACGGAACGCCCTATGGCACCCCCGACGCGGACGTTCATGGCATTATCACTTCCATATTGAACGCCCTGGGTGACGCCGTTTGGCAGCGACGTATTTCCCACCGGCATGGAGCTCTTCAGGTCGGACTTTTCCTGCTCAGTCATCTTAGGCAACACAAAGTGTATCTCCCCCCCCTGCGCCAGCGTTTCCAGCATCGAGGCGTTCCTCCTCCGGGGGTTTTCACTGTAAGCAGCATCCCCGTCTCCAAGCTGCATCATAAACAGGGTCTTCGCCAGGTTCTTCTTGTTTTCAATCGGTGCGCCCTTCAGGGCAGCATCCAGTTTGTTCGCCGCATAGAACGCTTGCATTTCGGCAATCCTTTCCGCATGCACGGGGCCCTCAAGCTTTTTCATGCCATCCATGGCGAAAGCATAGACGGGGTTTTCCAAGCTCAGTCCCATTTCCTCCGCAGCCTTCTGCATTTGCTGCGGGGTGCCCAGGAAAAGCTCCGGATGTTCCATGGTCAAACGCCCGGATACAGCGGCTTTTGAAAGATCGGAAAGCTGATCGTACTGCGAGTAGTCCCCATTCATTACCTGGATCATCCTTTCCCCATCGCCCTGCTTTCCGGAAATTTGGTCATATTTGCCCTCCTGTGCGAGATTAATGCAATGGGTTACAGACGTGCAATTCATCAGCATGCCTTCCTTGAACTGGTTCTCCATTTCATTTTTCCACTTTTCGGGCTCCTTCTCATATGACTTGGATGGAGCCTCCATCGCATCCTCATCAACATCATTAGAAAATGTCCCCCAGCTCATATCTTCCCCGATCTGATCGATCCTTTTTAAATCTACTTCCTGGAAAATCTGGAAGGGCGGAACCGCTCCCTCCTGACCCTGCACAAAGGCGTCAATACTCTTGCCAAATTCGGTATTCTTGAAACTTCTATTACCCAAGCCAGTTAAATTGTTCCTGAAATTAATTTCCGTGGAAAGGCTGCCAACGCCAGAATGTCCAATGCTTCCCAAGGTGCTTCCTTTGGGGATCGTGCCATTATACTGCGCGACAAAAGCCAGTGTGGCACGATGGTTAACCTTATCAAATTGAGTAAACGACTTATTAAAGTTCTGGTAAATCGCGTCGAGGGCCTGAATGGAATCAGTAAATTTGGAGAAATCAAGCCCGTTTTCTTCCGACTGCTTCTTGATGGCTTCCACCATCTTGATATTATGTGGTTTCATGTCAGCCCCCAGATTGAAAGTCTGAAACATAATGCTCTGGGCTGGCGAGAAAACCGAGAGCATCGGAAGGATATCCAGGCATTTCTCGGGCGTATTGGCCTGCCTGAGCCATTCCATATCCATGTCCTTTATGTTATTGCAGGCATCTACGTACATCTTCGCAATCTTTTCCACATCGTTGTCAATGACCTGGTCGAAATATTCCTGGCGGAAGCCCCTGATCTGTTCCTCCATTTTCTTGCTATTTTCTGAGTCCGGATTCATCATCAGCTCAACAATATCCTGCGGCGTAAAACCCTTCGCCATGAGGAATAACCTCATGTGCATATCTTCATCGCCCGTCCGGCACATTTCCTCTAAAAGGAGACCGCCACTTTCCTCTGATGTCCTGATCCTGTCAAGGAACTTATTCGCGTCAGCATTATCCTTAAAGGTGATTTCTTTCGGTTCTTCTTTTTGCCCCTGTTCCTCCTTTTTCTCCCGGTAAAAAGGATTCCTTACGGTGAGATTCTGCGTGAACAGTTCTTTGAGGCGTTTCTGCCCATTTTTAATCTTCCCTGCTATATCTTGATATTCTTTTTGCAATTGTTCCAGTGTTTTTGCCATTTTTCCCTTGCCTTTCTTTTCGCTTTTGAATTTCTCTTCGTTTTGAATTTCTCTTCTTTTTTCCTTTCTTCCTGCCACTTCCCTGTTGATGAACCGCTTGCCCCCTCTATGCATGCCATATCCTGGCGGTGCGGGGAACAATACACTTATCCACGGGGTGGCTCCCATCAATAGGATCATTAAGGCCATAGGCAGAGTTTTTCTAAGGGCTTACAACTACATGTTTAGCACACTGGCCCGGCCCGCCATCCTCTGGTTTTCCTTCTCCCTGCGTATGGCGGCCCTTCTTTCGGCCCTCACCGTGTTAAGGCGCTGCCTGCGTTCCGAATCCTTTGCCATCAGCTCCTGCAGGGAAACCTTCTTGCGTTCCCCGGAATGGACAAACAGATTTCCAAGCTTCTGTCCTTCCCTGGCGCCTTGCAGCGCATGGTCAAAGTTCTCGGCCTTTACGTTGCTCATTCCCTCCCAGGTTTCCTTCACCATCTGGAGGCGTTCCTTCCCGGCCCTCGTCCAGGGGTTCTTGTGGCTTACGATATAATCCTCGCAAAAATCCCGAAGGAGGGCGTATTCCTTTTTGTATTCCTCCATGTTCTGGGCATTGGCCTTATTCTTGCGCATATTCTCCAAATTTTCCATGGAATTCAGGATATCATTATACCTGCCGCTGTTTTTGTACTTCACGCCCAGGAACGACCACGTATGGTTCTCCAGCTTCTGCTGGTCACGGAAGGTGTAGGCTTCCGTGTCAAGCGCCGTGAAGTTTGACAGCATCGTTTGTTCCAGATCGCGCATTGACGGGCCCTTCATACCCGCATTGGCATTCACCTCCTTTGCCAGCTCGGGATTGTAAAAATAATTTTCAACCCAGGCCTTTGATGCGGATTTTGCATTTAATATCTCTTCACCATCGCTCTTCTTTGTAGTAATTTCATAATTTTCGATGCCATCCTTCAGTCGCTCGACGTTTTCCTTTGCGGCGAAGTACTTTTCCGACAGTTCCTTTTCCTTATTCTGCGAAAAAATGCGTACATTATTCAGCGGTTCCGCGTTCATTTCGTTTTCCATCCTGACGCGGTGCATGCGTTCGGCGGCGTCGGCATACATCTCCATCTGCCGTACCTGCTCCTTGTAGTACTGCAGAAACTTCTCGAAAAACTCCTTCCGCCCCGCTTCCGGATCCAGCGATAATGCTTTTTCAAATTTCTCTATCGGGAGAGGATCCGGCCCCTTGTATTTTCTTTCACCGTCAAGCCCCATGTTGTAAACGCGGTCAAAGGTATTGAAATCATTCTGTTCCATTACGAGGGGAGGGTTTGCCTCTTTTGCCACAATGCTAAACAGCGCCATATCCTGCTTATCCTGACCCATGGCGTCTTTCCCGAAGCCGCGAATCATCCCGGCCAGCTCCGATTTCTCAAGGCTCCCGCCCTTCAGCTTTCCGATC
>CAMKKZ010000031.1 GCA_946413525.1 uncultured Oribacterium sp. | reverse complement strand
AAGTAAGTAAGTAAGTAAGTAAGTAAGTAAGTAAGTAAGTAAGTAAGTAAGTAAGGTATAACTGCGCCATTTTTTCGTATAAAATAACCAGAAGAACGGGCAGTTTCCCCTGTCTTTCCCAAAGTGGGAATCCGGGGAAGCTGCTTTATTTTTGAAAAAATACAAACTTTGAGAAAAGAGGCAGGCGTATGAACGACCTTCCTAACGCAGAAGAGGTATATCTGCGATATATAACCGAATATGATGACAGGGATCTGGAAGCTCTGCTGATCGCCTACAGGGATGGTCTTTACCTGTTCCTCTTAAGCTATGTCAGGAACGAAGAGGATGCCGAGGAGCTTTTAATGGATACCTTTGCAAAGCTTGCGGTCGATAAGCCGGACTTTGAAATCAGGAAAGACGGAAGCTTCAAGAGCTGGCTCTATGCGATTGCGAGGAATAACGCGCTTATGCATATCCGTAAACATAAGATGGAGGCTGTACCTCTTGATGAGGGAATGGTATCGGATATGGACACGCCGGAATCGGCATTGCTTAAGGATGAGCAGAACAGGATGCTCTATAAGGCTCTTTCGGCTCTGAAGGCAGATTACCGCAGGGCACTGATGCTTTTATATATCGAGGGGCTTACACATGAAGAAATCGTCCAGGCGATGGGAATAAAGCTCCGTCAGCTCTATAACCTCATTGACCGGGGAAAGAAAGCACTTAAAAAGACTTTGGAAGGGATGGGGATAGACGATGCGCGATATTAAGGATCAGATAAAGGAAGTAAACAGGCGCAGGGAGATCTATACGGATTTAAGGAAGCTACGCAGGAAGATCATCGGTGAGGTCGCAGCGTGTCTCATCTGTGTTATGCTTGTTGTAACCGTTGCCTGCAATATACCTGCTCTTGAACGGGTATCGGAGCAGACACCCGTTAGGCAGTACGGAAGCATGATACTTGTGGTTCCGACGGTGGGATATGTGCTGATCTCGATACTGTTCTTTGTCCTTGGGATAGTAGTTACGCTTCTCTGTCAGCATTATAAAAAGTATAAGGAAAAGGAACAGGATATATGACAATAATACAGATCACCCTCATATCCGTATCCATGCAGATCGTGGTATTAGCTGTACTTTTGACGCTGGCCGTAAAGCTGATCGGCGAGAGTGGAAGAAGCCTTACCGCAGTATTTCTGTCCTTCAGCTTCGCACTATGGCTTCTTACTGATCTGTACTGGCTTATATATGATCTGATGCGTCCTGAATCGAGGATGCCCTTTGCTGCCAACGAAATAGGGGAAGCGGCACAGTTTTTAGTCACTGCGGCAGCGATCAATTCATCTGTAAAACGTCGTACACGCCTTCCGATGAGTTATCTTGCCGGGACCTTTTTGTTTTCAGTATCCAATGTTGTATTGTGGATACTGTGGTCGGGCGAGATCGTGCAGGATATCATTGCGGGTGCCGTGTTTTCGTGGCTGTTCTACAGCATCGTCCGCTCGCTCAGGTGGTCACAGGCATTTGGCAAGCCGGAATGGATCGTACTTGGCGTATTATGTACCGCCATCATCGTATGCCAGGGGCTTACATTCATAGTTCCGGAAAATGCTGAGAACATACCGGCTCTGTGTGCGTATGCCCTGCTGATAGCGGGAATCGTCTTCTTTGCTTATAAGCTTATCAGCGCATACAGGGGGAATCTGCCATATGCGCAGGTGTTCCTCTCCTTTGCCCTTGTCACATGGATGATAATGGCAAAATACATGAGCGGAGGGAACTGGTATAACCTGTTCCTGACATTGGAGACGCTTGGGATGCCGTTGTGGTATCTGTCGGTACGGAAGGTGGTGAAGGCAGAATGATCTTTTCAGAGAATATCCTGATATGTATAGGGCTGCCTTTGCTGCTGACTGTTTTCCTGGTACGGGATAATGCCCGCAGGCTTGTTGTCTTTTTTCTGATCGGTATGGCGGCATGCCTACTCGGGGCGTATGTCAGCGGTTTTATAGATGTTGCTTTTGGTTATGGGACGGAGGATACTGCGATATTCATATCACCTGTAGTGGAAGAGACTATGAAATTCCTGCCACTATTATTCTATGCCCTGATGTTCGCACCTGATGATGACAGGCTTTTTACTGCCGCCGTCGGTGTGGGAGCGGGGTTTGCTTCCTTTGAGAATGTCTGCTCCATGCTCACAATCGGCACGGAGAGCTTGGGATTCCTGCTTATACGGGGGCTTGCGGTAGGCGTGATGCACATAGTGAGTATCTGTGCGCTTGCCCTTGGGCTTGTGCTGGCAAGGCATTATAAGATATCCGGTGTTTCGACCATACTTGGAGCGCTTTCCGTAAGTATGCTGTTTCACGGCATCTACAATCTTCTGGCATCGGAGAGCGGCATCATTTCCGCAATAGGCTTCTGCCTGCCGCTTATCACGGCGGTTCTTGTTTTTCTGGCATACAGGAAGCTTCAGACGGAGTGAAACAACTGACAGATGATCAGCATCAGATGTAGTTAAAGAAGGCATTCTCAAGACAGCCTGTGCGTAGATTACCATATTCTAAAGAAAAACGCTACTGTTTTCAGAGAATTTTTGATGTCGCAAATTGCGATATCAAAGTGAGTAATACAAAAAGGTGCCAATGGTGGGCAATCTAACCACTCTTCTCAGGGTGGTTTTTTATTGCTCAAAAATTTATTTTAACTTTTTTTGAGAAAAGGTGAGAAAAATCGAAAAAATCTGCATTATATATAGTGAATGGGTAATATAGAACCGAAGGAGGCGGTGAATATGAGAAGTATTGAAGAACAGATGTCTGAGATCCGTCGGAAAAGTTCATTATACCGGGAGAAAAAGCAGATCCGAAGATTGTCGCTTCTTGCCGCGGGAATGGGTGCTTTGCTCATGATGGTTTTGATGTTTGCTCCGGGAGTGAGCGGAACGGTCGGGAAAAGCAGTTCCCTTCTGGGAGCAACGATCCTCGGACCGGAAGCGGGCGGATATGTTATTGCGGCGCTGATTTCATTCGCTTTGGGGGTTATCGTCACGATCATCACACAGAAATACAGGAATATTGATATGACAAAGACCTGAACTCATTGTTTCGAAAATTATCCGAATGTTCGGATAAGCTTCCGGGAACTGTGTCCGCCGCTGTTGGAAAACAAAACAAAGGAGGAAATAATTGGTGAAGAAAAAATTGAAAAAGTTAAAGAATATCTTTCTCGGCATTGCGCTTGTAATGGGGCTGGTGCCGGAGATGGGTTTTACGGTATATGCGGATGATACGAAAGCGTATGCCGCCTATGATGTAACCACGGAGGCTAACAAAACTAAGAGCGGTGATGCCCTGACTGCATTGCAGGTGTCCTTCAAAGGGATACCGTGGTATATCATAGCAGACGACTCAACGGCGGCAGATGCAGGGACAGTGACGCTGCTTGCGGCTGATACGAGCTTTGGTACTTGTGCGTTTGATGATACTACTGCATCAAGCAGCAGTTACATCTATTCGACGGTGAAGAAGAGACTGGATGAGCTGACTGAAACCGGTTCATTTAAATCTATGGCGAAGTTTATTGCGGATACTGATCTGACGGATGTTAATGTTACGGAAGCTAAGCTGTTCCTTCTCAGTTATGATGAGGCCGGAGCTCTTCCCGAAGAGGTAAAAAAGATAGATTTCACTGGGGGAAACTGTACGAAAGGAGAGTGGTGGACTCGCTCAACGGATACGAGTCCTAGGAGAGTATTATACCTGGAAGGAGTCAGAGACGGCAGCGGCGGCGGTATCGATAATAACTCACCTAATATAGCAAATGCCTACGGTGTCCGCCCCGCATTAAGGCTCGATCTGTCAAAGGTCAGTTTTTCTGCGGAAACAAGGGAGTTTTCACCAGATACGGCAAAGTTTCCATGTTTCTACATTGTGAATACTACCACCACCGTGAGATTTAATAATTGTGATTGGTATGTCATCGATGATGATTCCGTGGATGCCGGTACGGTAACGCTGCTTGCGGCTGGAACGGAATTCGGCAGGTCAGTTTTTCCTTCAGATGGTCAAGGTAACAGTTATAATAACTCATATGTGAAAGAATATCTGGGAAGAATAGTATCAGGAACTGCTGGAGAGGGGAAGCCGGATTTCAATGGTGTGGCAGCTGCTATACAAGAGGTTACCCTGATAACTTATAAATTCGAATCGACAGAGGTATCTGAAACGACCAATGATGCACAGATGTTTCTATTAAGCACAGAAGAAGCAGAAGCGCTTCCGGAAGAGATCCTGAAGTCAGGCTTCACCGATGGCTGGTGGCTGCGCTCGCCCGGCATCGGCGAAGACATGGCGGCGTACGTGGACGGCAATGTCGGCTATGTTTACCCGGTTGGCAACAATGTGTCAGGCAATCTTGGTGTCCGCCCCGCTTTAAAGCTCAATCTGTCATCTGTAATCTTCTCATCTGGATCAAATACATTTTCGCTGAAGACTTCCCACACGCACAGCTTCAGTTATAGCGTCAGCGGTGCGACCATTACGGCGACCTGCACGGCGGACGGCTGCGATTTGCCGGCGGTCGATAATAAACATGTAGCAACTCTGACCATTGCTGCCAGTGGCGGTACCTATGATGGGACGACTCCATACGGTGCGACCATCACCGATGACAGCAGCATCCGGGGCGGAGCGAAGGTCTGGTACCGGAAAAAGACCGACGGAAGCTATGGAACGGCCACGGAGACCGCACCCACCGATGCAGGCGATTACAAGGCCAGTATCACAGTAGGCGGCGCGACCGCCAGCGTGGAATACACGATCGGCAAGGCTGATCCAACCGCGAATGCTCCTACAGGCCTGACCGCGACCTACGGACAAACGCTGGCAGATGTCTCTCTGGAAGGGAAGAATCCGGAAGGCAACACGCCGGGAACCTGGGCATGGTTGGACAGCACGAAGAGCGTGGGCAACGTCGTTATCCCGGCTGCAACATTCAAGGCGAACTTTACACCGACTTCGTCTAACTATAATACTGTAGAAAATGTGGACGTGAGCGTGACGGTCAGCAAGGCGAACGCTGTCCCGGCTACAGTTACTGCGAATAACCGTGCCTATGACGGTACGGATAATCCGCTTGTTACCATCACGGGTACAGCAACCGGAGGCGAGATGCAGTACGCTCCTGGCACCGCAACCGAAGCTACACAACCTTATACCACATCCATCCCCACAGCCACCGACGCCGGAACCTATTATGTCTGGTACAAGGTCGAGGGAGACGGGAACCACAAGGGTACGGATCCCCGGAAACTTGAAATAGAAATTGTCCTCATTCCGTCCCTTGCCGGTGGAAGGGTAACGGCTCCGGCCGGCGCGAAGCTCATTTTTGCCCGCTATGTCACTTTGGAAAATTCAAAGGATGGGATTCCGGTCATGACGAGCGTTAAGGAGACCTTGATTGCGGAGGACTGCGCAAAGACCGATCCCGCGGTGCTTTTGGGCTTGTCGAAAACTCCGGCCCGGGGCTGCAAACTCCTGCTCCTTGACCCGGAAACGGGGAGCCCGCTTTGTGAGGCATGGGATCCCGGAAGCTGAGGGATGAGCGGAACATAGAAGCAAAAAACAGGCGCGGCAATGGTTCTCGCCTGTGCTGTTCACGAAAAGTTCATAAGAATTCTTTTGAAATCCGACAAGGTTTTTGGTATACTCTAATCGTATCGTTATGCCTTTTTGAGAGAGCTAAGAATTCGAGTGGATATGAGGATAATGGATAGCCGTCGGATACAGGGATTTCAGTAAATTGTACCCTTTGTCCGGCGGTTTTTGCGTTTGAAGATATATTTTTGAGAAGAAAGCATGAAAAGCAAGCTTTTCATGCTTCATTTGTGCCGCTAGCGCGACACAAATGGGACTCAACGCCTGCGGCATTAAGTCAAAGTATGAAAGGATATGTGGGTTTCGGGTGGCATGACGATATAGAATGTGGAAGGAGGTGAGCCATGGGATGGTCCAAAAAGTCTGTTTGAAATGATGGAAATACGGGTCTGCGCGTGATTTAAGCGGCAGACAGAAGAAAGGATCTTATAATGAAAATAGTGGGAAAGGTAATATCAATAATAGCGGGAGTTTTTTTGATTCTGTTCATAGGTCTCTTTCTTCTTGTCATGTGTTCCCCGGATGATGAAGAGGAAAAGGATGGGAATTTTGAAGTTCAAACGGAGTCCGAGCATCAGAATGCTGAAGAAAACGTAAGCCAGGTTTCCGAAAAAAATACCATAAATGAGGGTAAGAAGGATAGGGAGGATAAGGGGGGTAAGCCATACGGTGATCCGGAAACCACCTGGACCGTGATGATGTATCTGTGCGGTACCGATCTTGAAAGCCAGTCCGGCTTTGCAAGCTTTAATTTAAGCGAGATCTGCTACGCGGACTTAAGTGAAAATGTGAATTTCCTTATTGAAACCGGAGGAGCCCGTGAGTGGGAGATGGGAGGAATATCAAACAGGGAGCTTTCACGTTTTCATGTAAAAGACGGCGAAATGTGTATTGATGAGACTTGTCCTTCCTCATCCATGGGGGACGCGGATACCCTGGAGGATTTTATTAAATGGGGCGCGGCAGAATATCCCGCAGATCGGTATATGCTCATTTTATGGGATCATGGCGGCGGAAGCCTTTTTGGCATATGCCTTGATGAGCTTTATGACTTCGACTCATTATCCTTAAGGGAAATTGAAACAGCTATCGTTAATGCCGGGGTTCCTTTTGAAGTGGTGGGTTTTGACGCCTGTCTCATGTCGTCTCTGGAAACCGCGGAGGTATTTCAGGGATATGCCCATTATATGGTGGCATCTGAGGAAACGGAGCCTGGAACCGGATGGGATTATGTCGCATGGATCAACTATTTATCAGGGAATACAGCCTGCAGCGGCAAAGATCTTGGACGGGAAATAGTTGACAGCTACATGGAGAAGTGCGCCTCCATCGGACAGGAAGATATGGCCACTCTTTCCGTCCTCGATCTGACGAAACTTCCGGCTCTTTCCGAGGCTTTCAGGAATTACTCCGGTGAAATCTTAATGTGCACCCAGAATGTGTCAGACTTCCGAAGTGTGGTACAGGGAGCAACCCAGTCGGAAAGCTATGGTGAAAGAAGCGGGGCGGATGGAACATATGACATGGTGGATCTGGGCGACCTCATGAATAAAACCGGGGGAATACTTACAGAATATTCGGATGATGTCCTGAACGCAATCAAAAAGGTAGTGGTATATGAGTCACATGGAGCGTACAGATCCAGAGCCTCCGGCCTTTCAGTATTCTATCCAAAGTACATTGACAGTGATATTTACGAGGCTTATGAGGATATAAGTGATAATACGGCTTATCTTGAATATGCAAGCGTAGTAAACGGCGACTGGGATCAGGATTCCTGGGAGACGACCTGGGTTGAAGCTTATGAAGAATACAGCAGTGATGAGGGGTCTTCCGGCGGATTTTTTGATTACTTTTACTCATCGGCTGGGCATGGGGATGAATATGAATACAGCGGTGAGGACGGGGATTATGAAGGGGAAGGATCCTCCGGCGGTTTCGTAAGTGGTCTTTTCGGAAACAGCGGAAACAGTAATATTGAGGCTGGCGTGGATCTTTTTCTGAGCCTTCATCCTGTACAGCCAGGGGATGAGGAGGTTGAATATGAGCAGTACTTTGATGATGATAATGTGCTGAATATGAGGCTCACATCCGGGCTTGACATCGTTAAAAATGTAAGATTTACGATCCTGTTCATGCAGGATGAGGATAACTGCCTGTATCTGGGTTCTGACAATGATCTCAACGCGGATTATGAAAAAGGGGAATTCAGCGATAATTTCCATGGCACATGGATGACGATCGGAGGTGAGTATGTCTGCGCGGAGCTTATAGACAGTACGGATGATTACTATCTTTATATTATCCCGGTGAAGGTAAACGGTGAAGAGACTTATTTAAGGGCAGTATACGAATTTGACAAAGAGGCTTACAGAGTTCTCGGGACTTACGATGGGGAATATGAGGACACGAACCTGAGCGGGAGAAATATCCATCCACTTAGCCCCGGGGATAAAATTGAGTTCATATTCTATTCCTTTGATATGAATGCGGATGAGGATGATGAAGGAACGGAACAGATCACAGGAAGCATTGTCTGGAGTGATGACACGGATATGCTGGATGAGGAAATAGCTGACAGCAAATTTTATTATTTGTTTGTAATAGAGGATATTTTCGGAAACGAAACATACTGTGATCCTGTGATAATGGAAATAGAGGACGGTGAATTGTTCGCGTATGAAATAGGAGAATATTAGTAAGATCGGGACTGTTTTGAAATTATCGTAACTATTCAGCACCCTATTCGCAGTCGCCTTTGGCGACTGCTCATGTGGGCGTTCAGAGGCGCTCCGCGCCTTGTCCGCCCTCTGGATTTCCGAGAATTCCAAATGAAAAGCAAGCTTTCCATTTGGAATTCTCGGAAATCCAGAGGGTGCTGAATAGTTACAAATTATCAAATGATGATAATAAATGAGCAATTGCACCATGTGGAAACCTTGCCGATGATGAACAGATATCTTCAAGGTTGTGGAGGAGCCGTAAAGCCCGCGATACCGGGGCTGTTTGTCAGGAATTAAAATGGTTCAAAAACCACTGTAATAGAGTAGCCATGTAGCATGCGATACCGGGGCTGTTTGTCGGCAATTTAAAATGGCCACAAAACCACTTTAATAAAGGAGTTTGCGGAACGGATCAGGGAATAAAAAGAGGAACGGGGAACGGTTCTATGTTCCGTTTCGGAAAATAAAACCGTTCCCCGTTTCACTTGTTCCTCATTATGTGCCCTGCAGGAAGGCTGCGGCTTCAAAGGGCCGTAGGCGAAGCCGGCCGTCTGATTCCTGTGGTTCATCGGGATAATTCTTTATAATAAATTTCTTTCCCGTTCCTTTTGCCGTCGGGGGCAGGCTTGTATTGTTTCCGCCCGCTGATTGTGGCTGATACGCATCGTTTCCGTCCGCCGTCGGGAGCGGGCTCAGTTCCGTCCGGGCTGCCGTCGGGGGCAGGATTACCTCCGTCCCCTCCGCCGTCAGGGCACAGAATACATAGAGGCGCTGATCACCATATTCCCGGCAATATGCCAGGACATCGTCATTATCCTCTTCAAGGAAGGTGATGCTGCCCTTCTGAATAATGGGAAGCTGTTTTCGCAGCGAGGCCAGCTTCCGGTAATAGTGGAAGATGGAGTCGGGGTCGGACCGCTCCGCCTCGGCGTTGGCTTCCTTTTTCCGATCCGGGACACGGAGCCAGGGAGTCCCATCGGTGAAGCCGGCTTTGGGCGTCCCGTCCCACTGCACGGGCGTCCTGCCGTTATCCCGGGAACGGGCGGCAAGGATGTCCAGGGCTTCCTGTTCCGTTTTGCCCTGCTTCCTCAGGATGCGAAAATAATTCAGGCTTTCCACATCCCTGTAATCGTCGATCGACTCAAAATAAGCGTTCGTCATCCCCAGTTCCTCGCCCTGGTAGATATAGGGGGTGCCTCGCATAAGGTGGATTGCGGTGGCCAGCATTTTGGCGGACTGCTTCCAGTATTTTTCATCGTCCCCCATGCGGGATACGATCCTGGGCTGGTCATGGTTGCACCAGAAAAGGGCGTCCCAGGCGTCATGGGCCTGCATGCCGCGCTGCCAGTAGGAGAAGAGCGTTTTCAGCTCATGGCGGTCCGGCTTTTTGAGCCGCCACTTGTCCCCGTCAAGATAATCCACCTTGAGGTGCTGGAAATGAAAGCACATGGACAGCTCCCGCTCGTCCTTCCCCGAATAGCGGATGCAGTTTTCAAGGCTGGTGGAGGACATTTCGCCGACGGTGATCATGTCCCCGATTTCGGAATCCCTTACCAGCTCCTTAAGGAATTCGTGCACATGTCTGCCGTCCGTATAGAAGCGCCGCCCGTCGCCCTCTGTGTCGTCTTCGAAAACGGCGGGCTTGGAGATGAGGTTCACCACGTCGAAACGGAAGCCGCGGATCCCCTTCCGCTTCCAGAAACGGATCACGTCCTTCAGCTCCTCCCGCACCTCCGGGTTCTCCCAGTTAAGGTCGGCCTGCGTCACATCGAAAAGGTGCAGATACCATTTGCCGAGGGAGGGCACGTATTCCCAGGCGGGGCCGCCGAATTTTGATTCCCAGTTGGTGGGAGGCTGCCCCTCCGGACCGTCCCTGAAAATGTAATAATCAAGATATTTTGGATCTCCCTTCAAAGCTTTCCGGAACCATTCGTGAGCGGTGGAGGTGTGGTTGAAAACCATGTCCAGCATGATGCCGATCCCGCGGCGGTCCGCCTCCGACACAAGCTCATCGAGGTCGGCCATGCTGCCGAACATCGGCTCAATGTTTCTGTAATCAGCGACATCGTAGCCGTTGTCGCGCTGGGGGGATACGAAGAATGGCGTGATCCAAAGGTAATCCGCGCCCAGCTCTTTTAAATAATCCAGTTTTTTGGTAATGCCCGGGAGGTCCCCGATGCCGTCCCCGTTGGTGTCATAAAAGGACTTCGGATAAATCTGATAAACCGTCTTGTCCGCGAACTTTTCCATAGACTTTTCCATAAACTTTTCAACCTTAATTAAGGCTCATTACGGCTTCCTCGCCGGCCACGACATTCATTCCCGAATGCATTTTGATTTCCTTTCCGGCATTTTCGGTTACGAGGAAGA
This sequence comes from uncultured Oribacterium sp., assembly GCA_946413525.1. GTDB lineage: Bacteria > Bacillota > Clostridia > Lachnospirales > Lachnospiraceae > Oribacterium. Next base: position 37,239 of record CAMKKZ010000031.1, on the reverse strand, counting down.
CCACGGTGTCCGGATGTCCGGCCGCTTTGATCTTTTCCCGGTCGAACTGAATCAGCTTGTCGCCTGCCTTGACAATGTCGCCTTCCTTCACGAAATAGCGGAAGCCGTCGCCCTTCATGGAAACGGTATCCAGGCCAACGTGGATGAGAAGCTCAACGCCGTTTCCGAGCTGCAGTCCCACCGCGTGCTTTGAATCTTCAATCAGAGTGCTGACCTTTGCGTCGCAGGGCGCCAGGATAACGTCCTCGTCCGGGATGATGCCGACGCCGTCGCCCATGACTCCCTGGGAGAATACGCCGTCATTGACTTCGGAAAGAGGGATGACCTTGCCGGAAACGCAGGCTTTGACGCTCTCGACATTCATTTCAGCCAGGGCCTTTTCCGCCGCTTCCTCAATGGCGGCAGCAGCGGACTCTTCCTCGGCCTGCCGGTCAATGCCTTTTCTTTTCCCAACGGCCACGGTCAGCATAAAGGGGGCGCAGAAGGCCACCAGCATGCAGAGGGCGTAGGGGAGCATGGACTGGGACTGCATGGACAGGATGCCGGGCAGTCCGCCCACGCCGATCGAATTGGCGGTGCAGCGCATGGCGGTGGACAGGATGGCAGCTATGCAGGATCCCGTCATGCCGCAGAAGAAGGGAAAGACATATTTCAGGTTGATACCGAACATGGCCGGCTCTGTGACGCCAAGGTAGCAGGATATCATCGAAGGAATGTTGACCTCCTGTGCCCGGGCATTCTTCTTCTGGAGGTAGGCCATGCCAAGGACTGCCGAGCCCTGGGCAATGTTTGACAACGCGATCATTGGCCAGAGCATGGTTCCGCCGAAGTCCGCGACGAGCTGGGTGTCAATGGCATTGGACATATGGTGCAGGCCGGTGATGACCAGCGGCGCGTAGAAGAAGCCGAAAATGGCACCGAAGACCACGCGGAAGGATCCGGTAATGCCGGAGTAAACGACGGAGGAAATGGCGGATCCGATCCTCCAGCCGATGGGCCCCAGGACGAAATGGGCCGCGATGACCGCCAGCAGGATGCTGAAGAAGGGGACCAGGATCATCTGTACCACGGACGGTATGATCATCTTGAAAAATTTCTCAAGATAGACCAGGGTGAAGGCCGCGAGTATGGCGGGGATGACCTGGGCCTGGTAGCCGATCATGTTGACCTTCATGAAGCCGAAATCCCAAGCGGGAATGTCCGCGGCTGCCGTGCCGCCCACCGCGTAGGCGTTCAGGAGCTGCGGGGACACCAGCGTGAGGCCGAGGATGATGCCGAGTATTTCCGTCGTTCCCATCTTCCTCGTAACGGACCAGCAGATGCCGACGGGGATGCCCACGTGGAATACGGCCTCGCCCAGCAGCCACAGGAAATTGTAGAGGCCCGTCCAGAACTGGCTCGAGCCGGCCAGGGACTGCATGCCGGGAAGGGCGGAATCCAGGTCGATGTCCCCGATAATGTTGCGGAAGCCAAGGATAAGGCCGCCGGTGATGAGGGCGGGGATCAGTGGCGCGAAGATTTCCGCGATGGCGGTCATGATCTTCTGCAGGGGGTTCTGGTTTTGCTTGGCGGCACTTTTGACCTGTTCTTTCGAAACGCCGGATACGCCGGCCACCGCCGTGAAGTCATTGTAAAAATCAGCGACGTCGTTTCCGATGATGACCTGGAACTGCCCGGCCTGCGTGAAGGTCCCCTTGACGACCTTCATCTTTTCCAGCCCCTTCACATCGGCAATCTTTGGGTCGTTCAAAACGAAACGCATCCGGGTAATGCAGTGCGATACTGCGGCAATGTTGGATTTTCCGCCGATCAGCGTCAGCATCTCTTTGGAATCTTCAGTGTACTTTCCCATACATGCTCCTCCTGCTATGGAATCCTTTGTTTCGCCGGCATCGTACTTCTGCGTCTACGCGTCTTTTCCGACAGCGGCCTGAGTGCTCACAGCCATGCCTATGTTGAGCCGGTCTGCCCCGCCGGCGATTCGATATGCCGGAAAACAGATTGGCAAAATCAAGCATAAACATATTTGTGATAAGTGTTGCAGATAAATATATACTATGAGTTTGAGCGTGTAAAGGGGAAAATGTGGGCGGCGGGATGGGGCGAGGTCGAATTTACTATATAATATATACAATGGGCGGTGGGCAAATGACGGTTTTTTGTAAGAGCTATTGACAAACAATGTTCTGTACAATAGATTATTTATCATAATGAAAATTGGATTGCTATGCCCATTTTCGGAAAAGGGCGGGGAATGTGTTCATGCGAAACAAGGAGAAAGACGCGGCTCAGATGGCGATCAAAAGGAAGCGTTTTCTGGAGAAAGCCTATGAGCTGTTTACGAAGAAGAATATTGAATCTGTGACCATGATCGAGGTCGCCAGGGAGTGTGGTTATGGGACGATGACGCTCTACCGCTATTTCAGTACAAAGCCGGAGCTTGTGGTCGCTGTAGCTGCGTGGATATGGGGGCAGACCATCCGTGAGAATCAGGAGCACAGGCCTGGCCGTAATTATGAAGGCATGACTGCGGCGGAGATTTTTGAGTTTTATTTGGAATCCTTTATCGAATTGTATCGGAACAAACGTGATCTGCTGCGCTTCAATCAGTTTTTTAATATCTACATTCAGTCGGAGCACATCGATCCGGAAGTGATGAAGCAGTACAGGGACATGATCGAAGGGCTGAAGCCGGAATTCCATGTGATCTACGAAAGGGCACTGCAGGATCACACCCTCCGCACGGATGAGTCAGAGGATGAGATGTTCAGTACCACGCTTCACCTGATGCTTGCGGCAGTGACGAGATACGCGGTCGGACTTGCTTACATCCCGGAGCGCGGGATTGACCCGGAGAGGGAACTGGAGAAGATGAAAGAAGCTCTCATTATGATGTATAAGGCAATATGAACTTAATAATAGAGTCGCCTTAATGATGCGATACCGCATCGCCTGGTCATGAACTCAGAGTGGCCAAAACTCACTCTGATATGAGAGCCATCTTGTCCCGCAGGCGGTTCGCTATGTCAGAATTCAGAGCGGCAAAAACCCACTCTGATAGATGAGCCGATTTGCCCCGCGGGCGGTTCGCCATGTCAGAACTCAGAGCGGCCAATAACCACTCTGATAGATGAGAATGTAAAGAACAATTAAACTCCGCCGTCCGTTAGTCGGGATGGCGGAGTTTATCTGTTACAGAGCCTTCCAATCCTTGAGCGCGCGTTTTTTCGAGTCGAAGGCTGCGCCGATTTTAAAAAGCTTCCTGGGATCCGCGGCGTAGATGTCAGCATAGCGCATTTCCCCGATCTGCCGGAGTGCCTCCTCCGCTGTGCCGTCCCGCTTGAATTCAAATAGGTACACGTACTTGTCCGTCTCCAGCACGCAGTCGACGCGCCCCGTATAGGTATGCGTTTCGCAGTCCACAAATCTGCCCAGCAGTGTGAATACCAGGTAGAAAACCGTCTGGAAATAGTGCTCGAAGGGGGCATCATTTGTGGTATACGTGATGCTCGCGAACAGTGCTGTGAACACGTCGCGTATTCCGTCCAGGTTCCCGTTTTCCACATGCTCGTCCAGTGTAAATATATCCGCCCCTTTCCAACTTGTGGCCGCGGGAGCGTACTCCGGAACCAGGCAGTCAAGGAATCCGTACTTGACTTCATCGTTGGGGAAGGCCAGCGTACACCGCCCGCGTCTTTCATCATAGTCCGCTATCGTCAGGTAGCCGGTCTGGTACAGCAGCGGGACGGGATCCGGATCGCTTGCCCGGTAGTCGGAGATTCTGCCTTCATCCGCGTGTATGGTTTTGTCCGCCAGCCTTCGGACATCGAAGGTGTCCCTCCTGAGTCTCTTCACAAGGAAGGTCGGAGTGCCCGTGGAAAACCAGTAGTAGGCAAAGTCCCTCTTCTTAAGCGCGTTGAGCAGGCTGAATGGATTGTACACTCTCAGATCCGCCGAGGGAGAAAAGCGGTATCCGTCATAGGTATTTTCCAGACCTTTTCGACAGTCCTCTTCCGAAAGGCCCCGCTCCGCAGCCAGGTGGGCTATTTCAGGCTGGAAATTTTCACCCGCTTCTTCTTCCGTAATCCCGCATATACCCGCATAGTCCGCGTCAAAGGAAATGTCCTCCAGTTGGTTCAGGTCGCTGAAGATGCTGGCCTTTTCAAATTTGGTCACCCCGGTTATGAATACAAAGTGCAGGTACTCATCATAGCCCTTGAGTGTGCTGAAAAAGCCTTTGAAAATCGCCTTGTTGTATTCCTCCAGTTCCGGGTTTTCCATTACTTCAAGAAGCGGCTTGTCGTACTCGTCCACAAGGACGACGCAGCCGAGGCCGGTCTGCCTCTTTGCTTCGGACAGCAGGCGCCGGAACCGTTCCCCCAGCGTTCCCTTCCCGTCTTCAACCGCGTAAGATTTTTCAAAGCGTCGCAGATGCTCATCGATGATATTTTCCAGGGAAGCCTTGTTCAGGTAGCTTTCACCGTTGAAATCGAAATGAAATACTGGATAGTGCTTCCAGGCATCCGGATTATCTTTTTCCAGTTCTTCTATCCTGAGACCATGGAAAAGCTCCTTCTTCCCCAGCCAGTACGCCTTCATGGCGACAAGAAGAAGGCTCTTTCCAAACCGTCTCGGTCTGCTCAGAAAATACATTCCGCTCCCGCCGGCAAGCCTGTAGATGTACTCTGTCTTGTCTACATAGACAAATCCCTCCCGAATCAGTTTTTCAAATCCCTGTATGCCAATAGGCAGTTTTCTCATGCCGCACCTCCTCGCAGATGATTTACAAAAGAATTCATGCCATGCAGCGTAAAGGCAAGCTTATGCCGGCATTTCCCTGATTTTCGTTATTATATAGTGTCGGCAGTTTGCCGTAAACCGGTTCCTTTGTCAAGTGCGGATTTTAGACAGGATGGGGCATCTTTATGACAGAACGCAAAAAGCCCGGACAGCAGCATGGCGGTCCATTGTTAAGAATGAAATTATACTCTGCGGATTAAATGACAAGCGTCCTGAGATATGGTATCATCAAGCTTGCTCTGTTCTCAGGCGCTTATTGAGCACAACCCTTGTCCTGGCTGTAATGGTCCGGATAAGAACAAGCTGGAATTTTGTGCTAAACATTGTGGAATCATTCTGTGCCGGAAGCGCAGAGCAAATGGCTATACATATTGCGATGAATGTCCCGGCTATCCCTGCGAAGACGTGATGGAGAAGGAGAGCCGCTATACAACGCAGTATCCGCATTGGGAGTCTCCGTTGGAGAATCTGCGGATGATACGGGAACAGGGCATGGGGGCGTTTCTGGAGCAGGAGGCAAAAGAACGCTTTCAGGCAAAAAAACTGGAGGCGTTTTTCTTTGTTTGGTATAATAATTCTGCTATGAACGTGGAACATGGAACCGTCCCCTGTTCCACATTCCACAATGGAAGGAATCCTCCCGGATTCCTCTGATGCACAGAAAGCCGTGCGGGCTCCCTCGCCCCTCCGGGGCAAGGGCAGTAACTTTGTAAAATGTTCTATAAAGGGGTGACAAAAACAATGAAGAACGGAATCCGAAAGCTGCCTTTGGGAATACAGGACTTTGAAAGTCTGATAAAAGATGCTTATGTTTATGTGGATAAGTCAGAGTATATTTACAAGCTGGTCCATACTGGTAAACCCTATTTTCTAAGCCGTCCCAGACGCTTCGGAAAAAGCCTGTTCTTATCGACTTTGCGAGCCTACTTTGAAGGGAAGAAGGAGCTTTTTTCTGGACTTAAGATAGAAGAAATGGAGCGGGACGAGCCGGACGCGTGGCAGGAGTATCCGGTGTTTTATATTGATTTTAATAAGAATAACTTTAAGGAGGACAGCGCGCTTGAGCAGGTTTTAGATGCGCATCTTAAGGAATGGGAAGATATATATGGAGATGAGCAGGCGGACAGTGCCCTGTCAATTAGATTCCAGTATCTTATCAAAAAAGCCGCTGAAAGCACGGGGAGGAATGCGGTCGTTCTGGTTGATGAATATGACAAGCCGCTGCTCGAGCTTGGAGATCCGGAGCTTCTGGAACACAATAAGGCAGTGTCCAAGGGATTTTTCTCTACTTTAAAAAGTTATGACCGATATTTGAAGTTCGTTTTCCTTACCGGCGTGACCAGGTTTTCCAGGGTGAGCATATTCAGCGACTTGAACCAGTTGAATGATATCTCCCTGGATCGGGCATACAGCGGAATCTGCGGCATTACGCAATCCGAGCTTGAGACGGTCTTCCTGCCGGAGGTTGAAACGCTGGCCAAGGCGCAGGAAATGGATGTGGAAGCGTGCTTTCAGATGCTAAAGAGGATGTATGACGGATACCGCTTTTCGCAAAACGCGGAGAGCGTATATAATCCCTTCAGCCTGCTTAACGCCTTTTCGAAAAACGAATTTGGTATGTACTGGTTTTCAACCGGCACCCCCACCTTTTTGATTGACCGCTTAAAGAAGACGGGCTTTGACGCGAAGCAGTTTTCCGGCAATGATTATTATGAGGAAGAAGCATCGCTTACGGATTACAGAGTGGAAAGTGAAAATCCGGTTCCGCTTTTTTACCAGACCGGTTATCTGACGATAAAAGCTTTTGATAAGGAATTTCGGAGTTATGCGCTGGGATATCCGAACGAGGAAGTGAAATATGGTTTTTTAAAAAGTCTTGCGCCCTACTATCTCTGCGCTGAGAAGGATCCGAATCCCCTGGAAATCCGAAGCTTTGTGCTGGATATCCGAAAGGGAAATACGGATGCCCTTAGGGATCGCTTCACGGCTCTCTTCGCAAGACTTCCCTACCCACAGGATGAAAAAGTGATAGAGACAAACTTTCAAAATGTGATCTACATCGTATTTATGCTCCTGGGGCAGTACACGATGGCGGAGGTTCATAGCGGAAAGGGCAGGGCGGACTGCGTGGTGGAAACGGATAAGTATGTATATATCTTTGAGTTCAAACGGGATAAGAGCGCTGATGAAGCATTAAATCAGATAGAGGAGGCAGGCTATGCCAGCCCCTATGCCGCGGATAAAAGACAGTTACTGAAGATTGGAGTGAATTTTAACTCAAAAGACAGAAACCTGGATGAGTGGAAGGTAATGTGATAATTCGTTTTTTCGCAACTACCTGGATAGATGAAGAAATGGAGAGTACATTTTGAATGTTTTGCCTTGAAAAAATCAAAAAATTGAAATATATTATTGAGGAGAGGGCATTCAGGCCAGAGTGATTTGAGAGCAGCCGGATATGAAAACCCTCCCCTTGCGATAAAGTAGATGCGAATCACCATGTTCTTAAAGTCATACAAAAAAAGGGGATGTCCATGAAAGCAGATAAGATCATCAGGAACGCAAAAATTTTCACAGCGAACAAGAACAATCCTATAAATTGAAATTCCATCTGGATGGACATATTTTATTGAGCGGTATATAAGAAAGGAGAGCTGACCTTTACACAGTCGGCTCTTTCTTTTTTCCCAAATCGTATTCAGGGATTTTTATTTCATGAACCCCCGGATTCATTTTGCCACAAGGATTAAGACTGCGTATCTTTCTGCGTCAGGGCTTTATCCAGGAACTTTTCTTTGTTGTTGGAGCCGGTGATTTATGGTAAGATAGACCATGGGTCAAGGTCGGAGCTATGCGCTGGGATATCCGAACGAGGAAGTGAAATATGGTTTTTAAAAAAGTCTTGCGCCTTACTATCTCTGCGCCGAGAAGGATCCGAATCCCCTGGACATCCGAAGCTTTGTGCTGGATATCCGAAAGGGAAATACGGATGCCATTAGGGATCGCTTCACGGTCCTCTTTGCAAGACTTCCATACCCACAGGATGAAAAAGTGATAGAGACAAACTTTCAAAATGTGATCTACATCGTATTTATGCTTCTGGGGCAGTACACGATGGCGGAGGTTCATAGCGGAAAGGGCAGGGCGGACTGTGTGGTGGAAACGGATAAGTATGTATATATTTTTGAATTTTTTTAATGGAAAGCACGCAGAAAATTTTTTAATGGCTAGAGTACGCGGAAAAAAGGCTCAAAAAACCACTTTGATAATAAGGGAGGAGTGAAATGAAAGCTTGTTGGAAACGAATTGCCTGTGTTTTGTCATGTGCTGCCCTGATTTCTGCCGGGGCTGCGCACCATACCGCGACTGCGGAGGAAAACGCGGCTGTGAAAGAAAACGCGGCTGCGGAGGAGAGCGTGGCCCATTCGGATGCCGGAATGGATGACAAGGAGGATGAGTATACGCTGAAGAAAGTCATTGTCCTAAGCCGGCACAATATACGGTCTCCGCTTTCGGACAAGGACTCCGTCCTTGGAAGGATTACGCCTCATGAATGGTTTGGCTGGACATCTCCATCGAGCGAGCTTTCCCTGAAGGGCGGCGTTTTGGAAGTCATGATGGGGCAGTATTTTCGGAAATGGATGGAGCATGAAGGGCTTATTCCTGAGAATTACATTCCAGAAGAGGGGAAAATCCGCTTTTATGCCAATTCCAAACAGCGTACCATTGCCACTGCCCGCTATTTTTCCAGCGGGATGCTGCCCTCCGCGCAGGTTCATATCGAGACACATAACCTTTTTAATGAAATGGACGAGACCTTTACGCCGAAGCTGCATTTCGCGACGGATGAATATGTGAAGGACGCGCTTTCCGAGATTGACGAAATGGGCGGGGACGAGGGTCTGCCCGGTTTCGTAGGGGATCTGGAAGATTCTTTTTCCCTGATAAGCGACGTGATCGACCTTGAAGACGGGGAGGCTTACAAAAAAGGGGAGTTGTCGGGTTTTGCCACGGACGATACAGAAATCATTCTTGAAGAGGGCAAGGAGCCGGCCATGTCCGGCTCATTGAAGACCGCGACCACGGTAAGCGACGCCCTTGTTCTTCAGTATTATGAGGAAGCGGACAAGGAGAAGGCGGCCTTTGGGAAAAAACTGGACGAGGATGACTGGGCCGCGATTTCCCGTGTCAAGGACGCGTATGTGGATGTTCTTTTCAAAGCTTCGCTGATCTCTGTAAATGTGGCGTACCCGCTCCTTGAGGAGATCGCTTCCGAGATGGATGAGACGGGAAGGGTATTCAGCTTCCTTTGCGGCCATGATTCCAATATCGTGAGCGTCCTCTCCGCGATTGGCTGCGATGAATATGAGCTTCCTGACACGATTGAAAGGAAAACACCTATCGGCTGCAAGCTTGTTTTTTCCAAATGGGAAGCGGAAGATGGCAAGGAGTATTACAAGGTTGAGCTTGTTTACCAGAGTACGAGCCAGCTCCGCGCGAATGAGCCGCTGTCATTGGAAAACCCGCCGGTGAGATACCCGCTGACCCTGGTCGGGCTTCTGCAATATGATGACGGACTTTATGACGCGGAGGATGTGGAGAAGCGTTTTGCCCAGGTCATACGCGCTTATTACCTGATGGAAGACGAATACATGCCCGCAGAACAAGCGGCCTGACGCGGTGATTCCTAAGGCAATATTCGACCGGGGACGGTTCCATGTTCCGGAAATGGAACATGGAACCGTCCCCGGTTCTGCCTTTATTTAGTACTGCTCATATATTCGTTATACATTCTTTCGTGTGTTGAAATAGCATCAACGGACCTGCCATGTGTATAATTGGGCGTAATCTTTGTCATATCCTCGCGGTATTTCTTAATGACGCTTTCCTCAGAAGAATTGGTATACCTTTCGCCGTTCTCATCGCTGGTGTATCCTTCGATCCAATGGCCTGAGCTGTTTGTGGAGCATTCAATATTCTGGTCAGAAAAACCGTTAGGGCTGATTTCCGTCACGCTGCTGATGAAATTATCATTGAAATTCCATGCCTCGAGGCTGGTGGCATCAACTCTCCCGTTGCAAATGGAGAGGTCTTTGAAACGATAGGTCGCCAGCTCACTCAGGGACTGGACGCGCTGAGCCTTCAGGTAATTGTCGGAAACAAAGGTATCTTTCACAATGTAACCATCACTGTCAATAGTAAAGTCCTGCAAACCTATTCTGAAGGTTCCGTTACAAAGATAAGTTCCATCATCCTTCTGATACCATACTCCCTTTTCGTTTTCCATCAAATGTCCCGCCAACGCGTTATTCGGGGCTGCCAGGAATACGGATCCGAAAACAAGGGCAGCGATAAGGGTTTTCGTGATATTTACAATATTAAACTTCTTCATCTTTTTTTCCTCCTGTATTCTTTTTGGATTACATTTCGCTTTTTTCATTTTTCAAATTCAAAATCATTTTACATCTTACATACTACGTAACTACATAACGAAACATTGACGAAAGCACCCCGTATTAAGAACTTCCCTGTTGCGAAATACGGGCAAAGTATCAGATGGTAACGAGGTTTCCAGGACCCTCTTCGGATGAAGCGCTCGTTTCCTCCGCTGTATTGGATGCCGTTCCGTTTGTGGTGGGGCCTTCAGCCGCTGTCTCTTTAGGAACTGCGGCGTTCCCGCTTTCTTCCGCGGTTTCACTCTCAGGAATGGCGGCGTTTCCGCTTTCTACCGCGGTTTCGCCCTTTTCAATGCTTTCTGTTGATCCCGCACCTGTTTCCTCGGGAACGACAGCAGTTTCGGACTCCCTGATGGATTCCGCTTCTGCCGCAGTTTCTTCATGCTGCCTGATGAGAATCGTATTTTCTGCTATGTTGGCATCATATAGACGTATGATCTGTGTCCTGGCCGCGCCGTTTTCAACGAGGCAGTTGGAAAGGAAGTCAAAACGCTTTTCCGTATTGTCAGAAATACCGCCAACAAGTTCGATTTTGACATCGTCATGGTTCCCGAGGTACTGCGCAAGGGATTGGAAACTGAGATTCAGCCTGTCTTCCGGCATCTCCGCTTCGCTGCCGTTGAAATTGATTTCGCCGTCTACAGTCAGCACATCGTTTTCGATGGCCATCTTCATCCGGGACGAACGCGTGTTTTCCAAGATATCGTCAGTCAGGCGATCGTCTGTTGAAAACCAATTATCGTGGTGGATAAACCAATCCCAATTCTCTCTATTTACCTGATCTGCCGAGACTATATCAACATGATCTGAGAATGAGCTAACCATGTACGTCAAGACACGGGCATCAGGACTCCCGCTGAAATTGAACATGCTGAGCAGCGTTAACGTTAATAAAGGAATTCCAAACATATCTTTACCTCCTCATGATAAGATTTTTGTTTTTGGATGTGTTTTGAAACGGGGTTAGTAAATAAATCATTTTGTTTGCTTCTTTTGAAGCGGGGTAGTAAATGAATCATTTTGTATGCTTCTTTCGAAGCGGGTTAGTAAATGAATCATTTTGTTTGCTTCTTTCGAAGCAGGGTTAGTAAATGAATCATTTTGTTTGCTTCTTTCGAAGCGGGGTTAGTAAATGAATCATTTTGTTTGTTGCCAAAATTTTAGTTTCTTATTTCACTTCCAATAGGAAAGGAAATATGTTATAATTTCTGCCTGCTTAGGCTTGAGCCGTGCGTACGGAGTTCCAGGCATCTGGAATCCGGACGATGTCAGGGAAATAACGTATGAGCCGTGCAGACGAAGCTCCATGATGTGTAATACGGCGCCATAGGGGCGGCATTACATATCTGATCAAAAACAGAATATTTTGGACCGGAGGGATGCGTATGACTATTTATGAAAAGCTGGAACGAAAGCTGGGACGCTATGCGATCCCAAATCTGATGAAATATATCTGCGTCATGTATGTGGTGGGCTTCCTGATCCAGAGCTTTAATCCGATGCTTTACTATTATTATCTTGACCTGGATCCGGAGGCAATTCTGCACGGACATATCTGGAGGCTGGTAACGTTCTTGTTCTATTATCCGAGCAGCAATATTTTCTGGATGCTGATCGGTGTTTTCGTGTATTACAGCCTGGGGCAGACGCTGGAGACTGTATGGGGAGTTTTTAAATATAACTTTTTCTTTTTTATGGGAGTGCTGCTCCTGATTTTTACCAGCATTTTGTTTTATCTGCTCACACATTACCCCTTGCAGCTTTATCCCACATATATGACGTTCAGCATTTTCCTGGCGTATGCGCTGACGTTTCCGGATGCCACATTCATGCTGTATTTCTTCTTTCCGATAAAGGCAAAGTACCTTGCGGGGCTGGAAGTGCTGATTTATGCGTATATGTTCCTTACTGTGCCGGATCTCGGATCGAAGATTGCGATTCTTCTATCGCTCCTGAATGTGGGACTGTTCTTCTATCTGACGACCCGTCATCATAGAGGGGGCAAGGTCATCAATTTCAGGGATTACCGCTAAGTATGAAAAGCTTGCTTTTCATACTTAGAAGAATGGAAAATAGAAAAGGAAAAAGGAAAGGAGAATATTTTTGAAAAAGGCATTTATTTCCCTTGAAGAGGTGAAACGTATCAATGAGACTTATCCCACTCCTTTCTATCTTTATGACGAACAGGGGATACGGGAGAACGCCCGCGCGCTGCGGGAGGCCTTTTCATGGAACCCGGGCTTTCGGGAATATTTTGCGGTCAAGGCTACGCCGAATCCTTCCATTTTGCGTATCCTTCATGAGGAGGGCTGCGGCATGGATTGCTCCTCCATGACGGAGCTGATGCTTTCCGAGGCCTGCGGGATCCGGGGGCAGGACATCATGTTTTCTTCCAATGATACGCCGCCGGAGGAGTATCTTTTCGCGGAAAAGCTGGGAGCCATCATCAACCTTGATGATTTTTCCAATATTGAGGAGCTGAAGGAATGCCTTGGCCATATCCCTGAGACAATCTGCCTCCGTTTCAATCCGGGCGGTTATTTCCGCATTGCCAATACTATCATGGACAATCCTCAGGACGCCAAATACGGGATGACGGAAGAGCAGCTTTTCGAGGCTTACCGCATTTTGAAAGGATATGGCGTGAAGAATTTTGGCATTCATGCCTTCCTGGCTTCCAATACCGTGACGAATGAGTATTATCCCGCTCTGGCGAGGCAGCTTTTTCAGCTTGCGGCCCGGGTCCGTACGGAGTGCGGGGTGGATATTTCCTTTGTGAACCTTTCCGGGGGCATAGGGATCGCCTACCGGCCGGAGGACAGTCCCAATGACATCCGGGTGATTGGCGAGGGCGTCCGCAGGGCGTATGAGGAGATTCTCGTTCCGGCAGGCCTTCAAAACGTAAGGATATTCACTGAGCTGGGCCGCTTCATGCTGGCACCTTTCGGGGCACTGCTCAGCAAGGTGATTCATTTTAAAGACATTTATAAGCATTATGCCGGCGTGGATGCCTGCGCCGTCAACCTGATGAGACCGGCAATGTATGGGGCATACCACCACATCACTGTCCTTGGGAAGGAGAATCTGCCCTGCGAGCATATGTATGACGTTACGGGCTCGCTCTGTGAGAACAATGACAAGTTTGCCGTGGACAGGATGCTGCCCATGCTCGAGAAGGGAGATTATCTTTTTATTCACGATGCCGGCGCCCATGGCTTTGCAATGGGATATAATTATAATGGGAAGCTCTGGTGCGCGGAGCTGCTGCTCCGCCCGGACCGCAGCGTCCGGCTGATCCGGAGGGCGCAGACGGCGGCGGATTACTTTGCCACTTTGGATGTGGACGAGGATGTACGGGATTATCTTTTGAAGCACTGAGCCTGTCCGCAGCGATGGCGCCGGAGAAGGAAAGGCAAGCCTTTCATTCTTGCGGACGACATGTTATGCCGGATTTGTGTTGTAAAGCTGCGGCTTGTCCGAGTTTGCGGGAAAAGAATGAGGAGATATGGCGGATGCGCCAGGTTATGCTGAAAGGGGAAAAGGGGAGAGATGGCTGGCGGTACGGCACTTAAGAAAAAGCCGGTGACGGGGATGAGGGACATCCTGCCCGGGGAGATGGAGCTGAGGCAGTATGTGCTGGAAGAGATCAGGAGGACATACCGGTCCTTTGGCTATACGGAAATAGAAACGCCCGTGGTGGAGCATCTGGAAAACCTGCTGAGCAAGCAGGGCGGGGATAATGAGAAGCTTATTTTCAAAATTCTCAAGCGCGGGGAAAAGCTGGAGGCCGCCTATGGCGCGGGGGATAAGGAGGGGCTTGCGGACGCGGGCCTCCGATATGACCTGACGGTGCCTCTGGCAAGGTTTTACGCGGAAAATCAGGCCGCGCTGCCTAATCCCTTCAAGGCTCTGCAGATCGGGCCGGTGTTCCGCGCGGACAGGCCCCAGAAGGGCCGGTTCCGGGAGTTTTTCCAATGTGATATTGATGTGTTTGGCGATGCCTCCCCCTTGGTGGAGATTGAGCTGATATTGGCAATTTCCACCGTCCTTAACAGGATTGGCTTTGGCCGTCTGCACCCGTTCCGAATCGTTCTCAATGACCGGGAGATTCTCCGGGGCATGCAGCGCGCTGCCGGCTTTCCGGAGGAGGATTTTGAAAAGGTCTGCATCTCGCTGGACAAGCTGGACAAGATCGGCAAGGAGGGCGTGAAGGAAGAGCTTCTTTCGGCCGGATACAGCGAGGACATGATTGAGAAGTATCTGGAACTCGCCGGGAACCCGGGCACCGAACCCGGGGACGTGCTTGACCTGGGGAAGAAGCTGGAGGGCTGCATTGAAGAAAGCGTTTGCCCGAACCTTGCCTTTATAATGTCTTCGGTACGCTCGGCGGAGGATGTCCCCGTGCGGGTGGAGTTCGACCCGACACTGGTGCGCGGAATGGGTTATTATACGGGACCTATTTTTGAAATCAGGACGGAGGGATTTTCCGGTTCCGTGGGAGGCGGCGGCCGCTACGACAAAATGGTGGGGCGATTCCTTGGAAAGGATACGCCGGCCGCGGGCTTTTCCATCGGTTTTGAACGCATCATTACGATCATGATGGAGGACGGGACAGGGGAGAAACTCAGTGCAAAGAAAACGGCGTTCCTCCTGGACAAGAAACTGGACAGGGAGAGGACAGCCGGGGCGCTGCGGGAAGCCATGCGGCGCCGAAATGAAGGGGAGACGATTCTCCTTACGCATATGAACAAGAACAGGAAGTTCCAGAAGGAATCGCTCTCGAAGGAGGGGTATTCGGAATTTGTTGAATTTTTCGTGTAAGGAATACGGCACTGAAGGGGTGCCGGAATTTCTATGGGATAATCCCCGATATTCATGGCACTGAATCCTGGTATATCAGATATATGTTTGGAAGCGGGTTGCCATAAAAGGCGCTTTGGTCTGTTATAAAGACAGAGTTGTCAAAACCCCACTTTGGTATGGAGCCTTGCTGATGCGATGCCGCATCGGTTTGTCATGAACTCAGAGTGGCCAAAACCCACTCTGATAGGGGAGAGGATCCGGTTTGCTATAAAAGCCGATTCGGTGTGCCATGAAAATAGAGTTGTCAAAAACCCACTTTGGTATGGGGAGAATCCGATTTGCTATAAAAGACGCTTCGGCGTGTCGTGAAAACAGGGTGGCCAAAACCATTTTAATAGAGGAGGATAAGGGATGGCTGAGTCGATGAAGGGGCTTCAGAGGACGTGCCGCTGCACGGAGCTTGATGAGTCCAGTATCGGGAAGACAGTGACGATGATGGGCTGGGTGCAGAAATCCAGGAACAAAGGGGGGCTTGTTTTTACGGATCTCCGGGATCGTTCCGGTATTTTGCAGATCGTTTTTGAGGAATGCGACTGCGGAGCGGAGGTTTTTGAGAAGGCGGGCAGGCTTCGTTCAGAATTTGTTATTGCCGTAACGGGAGTTGTACGATCCCGGGGCAAGGATCAGAATAAGGATCTGAAGACGGGGGCCATTGAGATTTCCGCCCGGGCGCTGCGCATCCTTTCCGAGTCGGAGGTGCCGCCATTCCCAATCGAAGACGGGATTAAGACGAAGGAAGAGGTCCGGCTTCGTTACAGGTATCTGGACTTAAGGCGCCCTGAGCTCGCGAGGAAGATCATGACCCGGGCGCAGATTGCCTTCAAGGTTCGGTCTTTCCTGCAGGAAGAGGGATTTCTGGAGATTGAGACCCCTACGCTGATCAAGTCGACCCCGGAGGGGGCCAGGGACTTCCTTGTGCCCAGTCGGTTGCATCACGGTTCGTTTTATGCACTGCCCCAGTCTCCGCAGCTCCTTAAACAGCTCCTCATGGTCTCGGGCATGGACCGCTATTTCCAGTTGGCCCGGTGCTACAGGGATGAGGATCTCCGGGCGGACCGGCAGCCGGAATTCACCCAGATTGACATGGAGCTCTCCTTCGTGGATGTGGACGATGTGATCGAGGTGAACGAGCGGCTTTTGCAATATCTTTTCCGGGAAATCTGCAATGTGGAAATTCCTCTGCCCATCCCGAGGATGCGCTGGATTGACGCGATGGAGACCTATGGCAGCGACAAGCCGGACATGCGTTTCGGCATGCCGCTTCAGGATGTGACCGATGTGGTGAAGGACTGCGGCTTTTCCGTTTTTCGGGACTGCGCCGCGGAAGGGGGATGGGTAAAGGGCATCTGTGTTAAGGGACAGGCTCATATGCCCAGAAAGAAGATTGACGCCTATGCGGAAATGGCGAAGGAGGCCGGCGCGAAGGGGCTGGCATGGCTTTCGCTGCAGGAGGATGGCAGCAGGAAATCATCCTTCGCGAAATTCCTTTCGGAGGATGAGCTGAAAGCCCTGGAGGGGGCCATGGGATGCGTCCCCGGGGATCTGCTCCTTTTCGTGTCGGACAAGAAGCGGGAAACTGTATGGAACGTGCTGGGGACACTCCGCCTTGCCCTGGGCAGAGATCTTTCCCTTATTGATGAAAAAGCCTGGAAGTTCCTCTGGGTGACCGAGTTCCCCATGTTTGAGTGGTCGGATGAGCTGGGAAGGTATCAGGCGATGCACCATCCCTTCACCATGCCGATGGAAGAGGATCTGCCGATGCTTGACACGGATCAGGGCAGCGTCCGCGCCAAGGCTTATGACATTGTTCTGAACGGCACGGAGCTGGGAGGCGGTTCCGTCAGAATACATCAGGCCGACGTGCAGGAGAAAATGCTGGAGAAGCTTGGGTTTACGCCGGAAATGGCGGATCAACAGTTCGGCTTCCTGATGCAGGCCTTCCACTACGGGGTGCCTCCTCATGCGGGGCTTGCGTATGGCCTTGACCGCCTGGCCATGTGGATGGTGGGGTCGGACACGATCCGGGACGTGATCGCGTTCCCGAAGATCAAGGATGGATCTGATCCGATGATGGACGCGCCTGCGCCTGTTTTTGATCAGCAGCAGCTCGAGGATTTGGGAATTCGCCTTGCGAAAGAAAATCAATAGTCTTTTTAGAATCCGCGCCATGAAACTATAGATTCGAGGCGCGGATTCTGTTATACTATAAAACATATGAAGTGGAAAACCACTCTAATAGGGGAGCCTTGCTGATGCGATACCGCATTGGTTTGACATTGAATCAGAGCGGCATAACCCACTCTGACAGGGGAGGAAAAATGACGAGGGACGAATTTCTGAGGACTTTAAATGCCGAGCTGAATCAAAATGTTTCCGCAGATGTCATTCGTGAGCAGCTTGCCTATTATTCCGCCTATATTGACGACGCTCTTGCGGCAGGGAAAAAAGAAGCGGAGGTTATGGAAGAGCTGGGAGATCCAAGGCTTCTGGCGAGGACCATTATGGACGCCGCTCTTGCCGGGGGAGACATCATAGCCAGAGAGAATACCTTCCGTTACGAGGATGCGGATATTCCAAACGAGAGGCGGAACCCATTTTCCGGCGATGCTTCGTTCGGGAATGGTTTTTCAGAGGATCCTTTCCAGGATGGGAGATTTCAGGAGGAGAAGCAGAGGACAGCCTGGGACTTCTTCAACAGGGGGCCGTGGCAGGCTGGAATGGGGGGCGATGACGCGCCAGGGACAAGAACCGCTTCCGGGGATACGGTCGAAGGAGGCCGTTCCGGAAATGAGAATTCCGGCTGGAGGTCGTTTCTTCGGAATTTTTTCGCAATACGTCAGCTGCCATTCGGACACGGCATTCAGTTCAGCGGCTTTGGCTGCTTTGCTGTAGTGATTTCGGTTTTTGTGGTCTTGAATTTAATCGGGTGGATCATCGGCGGTTTGTTTTCCCTCATTGCGCCGGTCATCCTTCCTATCCTGGTAGTGTTGGTGCTGCTCTGGTTTTTCAAAGGAATGTTCGGAGGCCGTTAGTATCGCTTCTGTGATAGAAGAGCCGAATTGCTCCGCAGGCGGTTTGCCATGTCAGAACATAGGGCGGCTAAAGCCTATTCCGGTAGAAGAGCCGAATTGCTCCGCAGGCGGTTTGCCATGTTAAAGCTTAGGGCGGCTAAAGCCTATTCCGATAAAAGAGGATTATATATTGATGAAGACATATGAACTTGTGGTTCCATGCCACTTCGGCCTGGAGGCCGAGACAAAAAAGGAAATCATCGAGCTCGGCTATGAAATCACCAAAGTTACGGATGGACGAGTGAGCTTCACGGGAGATGCGGATGCCATCGCCAGGGCGAATGTATTTATCCGTACAGGTGAGAGGGTGCTGGTGAAGGTGGGCTCCTTCAAGGCCTTTAGCTTTGATGGGCTGTTCCAGGAAACCAGGAAGCTCCCATGGGAGGAGTTCATCCCGGCGGATGGCAGCTTCTGGGTGACAAAGGCCAGCTCCATAAAGTCCAAGCTCTTTGCGACAAGCTCCATACAGTCCATAATGAAAAAAGCAATGGTGAACCGGATGTCGGAGCATTACCATATGGAGAAATTCCCCGAGAACGGGGCAAAGTACCCTGTCAGGGTCTTCGTGTACAAGGACGAGGTCTCCGTCTGCCTGGACAGCAGCGGTGATTCCCTGCACAAGCGCGGCTACCGCCTGAAAATGGGCAAGGCTCCCATTACGGAAACGCTAGCGGCCGCGCTTTTGCGGCTTACCGGTTTTGATGGGACAAAGCCCCTGGCCGACCCTATGTGCGGTTCGGGCACTTTCCTGATCGAAGCGGCCATGATGGCGGCGAACGTTGCCCCCGGGATGGATCGGGCGTTCGCGGCTGAGTCCTGGAAAAACCTGGTGGATAGGCGTTACTGGTACAATGCCATTGAAGAAGCCAATGACATTGCGGATCATGCCATGCTGGAGGGCACCGCTGCATCCGTTCCGGATATTCGGGGCTATGATATCGATCCGGATATCATCCGGGTGGCGGGGGAGAATGCCAGAAGGGCGGGGGTGGAGAAGATACTTCGCCTTGAAGAGAGGGATATAGGCAAGTTCCAGCATGAGAAGAGCCGCGGAATCCTGATCTGCAACCCGCCTTACGGGGAAAGGATCGAGGACAAGAGGAACCTGCCCATGCTCTATACGGAGCTGAAGGAGGCTTATGAAGGGCTGGACGGCTGGGATATGCATATCATCAGCGCCTGGGAGGATGCGGAGAAGTATTTGGGCAAGTCCGCAAAGAACCGAAAGGTCTATAATGGCATGATGAAGGCGTATTTCTATTCCTATTTCGGGAATCCAGTCGAGGAAGCTCCCGTGGGAGGGGAAGCCGCGGATAGTACGGCGGATCCTCAAGGCGAGGCGACATCCGATGCTTCCGATAGTTCTTCGGAAGGGGGATCGGGTGCTGTATCCGTTGACGCCGGATAAACTGACTCCTCTTCAACCACGGAGTTTTTCTTCTTGCGGGGCCGGGTGCTGTATCCATTGACGCCGGATAAACTCCCCCGGCATGGTTTTGGATTGAAGGATTGTCATCCGAAAGGTGGCAGATGAAACGATTCGCCAGGGCTGTCATGGGTTTCGGCCTTGAAAGAATGCGGAAAGGTGGCGGATAAGGTTTGCCCTTTCACACTTTGACTTAATGCCGCAGGCGTTGAGTCCCATTTGTGTCGCGGCAGCGGCACAAATGAATTATGAAAGGAATCTTTCATGAATTTTTGTGGGGCGGGGCTCCATTGCCGCAAGAATGAAAGGCTTGCCTTTCATTCATTGAGTTTTGAGGGCTGCGCCCGGAGGGAAAGAGAGGTGGTTCATTGAGAATAATTTTTGCTACACACAACAGGAACAAGCTGGCGGAGATCCGCAAGATCATGGAGGACATTGCCGCCGAGATTGTTTCCAAAGCGGAGCTTGGGGTGGATTTTGAGCCTGTGGAGGATGGCCAGAGCTTTTCGGAGAATTCCGAGCTCAAGGCTGTCGGAATCAGGGAATATCTGCGGGAGCATGGCCTCCTCCGGCAGGATGACATTATCATGGCAGATGATTCCGGATTGTGTGTGGACTATATGGATGGGGAGCCCGGGGTTTATTCTGCCCGCTTCATGGGGGAGGATACCAGTTATGAGGTCAAAAACAGGGAAATCATCCGGAGATTGAGCGGCGTGGAGGGAGAGGCGAGGGCGGCGCATTTCACCTGTGATATCTGCGCGGCTTTTGCGGATGGACGGGTCTTTCACACGGAGGGAATCTTCCCAGGGTTCATCGCGAATGAGCCGGCAGGGGAGAATGGCTTTGGCTACGATCCGATTCTGTACCTGCCCGCCTATGGAAAAACCTCGGCGGAATTGGACATGGAAGAAAAGAACAAAATTTCCCATCGCGGCAAGGCACTCCGGGAAATGCGGCGGCTGCTTCAATCTGTGCGGGAGACCGATTGGAAGCTTGAAAAAAGAAAGATTCCGAATGGGGAGTCCTCCGCGGACAGCAACCGGGTCCGGAGAGTACTTCTTGTCAGTGATTCCCATCGGAAGGATGATGCGCTTCTGGAAATCATTACGAAGGAGAGGCCATTTGAGATGCTGATTCATCTCGGGGACGCGGAAGGTACGGAAAGCCAGATCCGAAAGGCCGCGGGGGAAGGGGTCAGATGTTATTTCGTGGAAGGTAATAACGATTTCTTCACATCCCTTCCAAAGGAGCTAATCGTCCGGATTGGCAAGGAGAACTGTTTCCTCAGCCATGGTCATCGTTACGGGGTCGGAATGGATGTGAGCTTCCTGGCGGACGAGGCCCGCGCCCGGGGCTGCGGCGTGGCCATGTTCGGGCATACGCACCGCCCGTATTTAAAAACGGTGAACGAGGTGGTCTGTGTGAATCCCGGTTCAATCAGCTACCCCAGACAGTCGGATCACAAGCTGACCTATATGATTGTCGAGGTAGACGGGGATGGGAGGCTTTCCTATATTCAGAAATATGCCAATTAAATTTCAGGACTGCCCTTTGGGCAGTCGCCGGGGGCGGCCTTGGACAGGGTGAAGAGGTTGTCGTTGGGACTTTGTGTTTTTTTGTGGGGATGGGAAAAATGAAAAAGAGAATTGTTGCCATTGCAACATGCGTTGGATTGGCCTGCGCCTGCGGCAGTACCTATGTTTCCTATGGCAGCCGCTATCTTCCGGATGCTTCCATTAACGGAATGGATGTGTCCAACATGACATTCATCGACGCGAAGGACGCGCTGGAAAAGCAGTATCTCAAGGAACATCAGAAGCTTACGCTCATGACCCGGGACGGTAAGAAGCTGTCGGTTCCCCTGACGGCCATCAATCTCTCGGTTAATGCGGATACTTCCTATGCGGAAGCGATAAATCTGGCTGTCAGGAGCGATATGAGGGGCGTGGACGAGGAGGCGAAGTTTAACATTAGCTTTGACGAGGAAAAGCTAGCCAGCATCGTTGAGACCGTGCTGAAGGATAGCGGAGCCTTTTTGGTGGCTCCGGAAAATGCCCATATTGAAAAAACAGATGAAGGTTTTTCCGTGGTGCCGGAGACGGAGGGCACGGAACTTAAAGATACGAAGGAGATTTGCCGCCGTGTTATCGAGGCTGTGGGCACGGGCTTAAATTCCATTCAGCTTGACGACAGCTTTTACAAGAAGGCGGTCGTTACAGAGCGTTCCGGCGGTATTGTGGACAGGATCAAGAAGCTGGACCTGATGGAAGGGACAAAGCTTTCTTTGGACATCCGGGGCAGCGTGGAGCTTATAGACTGGGGCAGGATCCGGGACTGGGTTGACCTTTCCGGCAATATTGACGAGGCGGCTGTCCGGGCCTTTGTGGATGAGCTGGCGGAGCGCACGGACACGTACAATTCCGAGCGGGCTTTTCAGTTGAGAGGAAAGGAATTCACGGTCAAGGGCCCGTACGGCTTCACCATTGACAGGGAAGGAACGACCGCGCAGCTTGTCCAGAATATTAAGGACGGGGTCGTGGAGGTTGTTGAGCCTGTTTATTCACAGACCGCGGCAACGGAAAACCAGGAGCTGGGCAATGTCTTTGTGGAAGTCGATGTGGCCGAGCAGCATGTATTCCTTTATGAGAATGGGGAAATCATAGCGGACGCGCCGTGTGTAACAGGCAATACTTCTCTCGGGAGGGGCACGCCTTCGGGCATTTTCCCGGTCACGTTCAAAACCAGGAACGCCACTCTTCGGGGACCGGGATATGCTTCTTTTGTAAATTTCTGGATGCCTTTCAATGGCGGCATCGGCCTGCATGACGCCCCCTGGAGAGGGTCCTTTGGAGGCAGTATTTACAGGAACAGCGGGAGTCATGGCTGCGTCAATCTTCCCTACAGCTTTGCGAAAACCGTGTATGAACACATTGAAAAGGGATTTGCCGTGGTAGTGCATACGTAAAGGATTGTGACGATTCAGTCAGGCTGAAGCGTTACGATGGACTTCCGGCTTTGAACATGCCCGCAGGCGAGATGCTTCCGCGTTTCGTCTGCGGGCTTCATTATGCCGATGGAATGAGTGAGGAGGCTGATTGGCGCGGCAGTTCTTTGCCTTGTTGGATAGGCGGGCATGGAATTACGGTGTTTTGAATAATGGAGGCATTTAGCTTGCGATACCGCAGCCGTTTGTCAGGAATTAAAATGGCCCAAAAACCACTTTAATAGAGGAGCCTTGTAGACTGAGGTATCGCAGATGTTTGTCAGGAATGAAAGTGGTCAAGAAGCACTTTAATAGGGGAGGTGAATGAATGGTGGAAGTGAAGGTGAGTGAAAAGAAGGATGGCGTGAAAAGGCCAATTCTGGTGACCGGGCATAGGAATCCGGACACGGATTCCATCTGTGCCGCAATATCCTATGCCGGGCTTAAGAACAAGATTACGGACAGCGACCGCTATGTGGCTTGCCGGGCAGGCGAGCCGAACGCGGAAACCAGCTTCGTTCTGAATTATTTCAAGGCTGAGAAGCCGAGGCTTCTCAGGACAGTCCGCACCCAGGTGTGTGACCTTGAGTACAACGAGGTTCAGGGTCAGCAGAGGAATCTCTCCCTTAAGGACACCTGGAATATAATGAATTATGAAAACATTAATACCCTGCCCGTGATTACGGAACGGGGAGCTCTGGAGGGCATTATTACGGTTGGGGATATCGCGAAGTCATGCATGAATGTGTATGATATGCATATCATTTCCAACGCGCATACGCAGTTTAACGGCATTGTGGAAACGCTGGAGGGCACGCTGGTCGCCGGAGACGGTACCCGGTATTGCGAGGAGGGCAAGGTGATCATTGCGCCGGCCAGCCTGGAGCTGATGGGGGATTATATTGAGAAGCATGATATCGTGATCCTGGGCAATCGGGCAGAGAGCCTGCTGATGGCTCTTGACAAGGAGGCGGACTGCATTATCCTCTGCGAGGGCTCACAGATTTCAGGCACCATCAAGAGGCTGGCTGAGGAAAAGGGCACGATTATTATCAGCACGACTTATGACACGTATACTACGGCCCGCTTGATCAACCAGGCTGTTCCGATCAGTTATTTGATGAAGACCGGGAACCTCATCACCTTCCAGGAGGACGATTTCGTGGACGACATCAGCAGCGTCATGGCCAGCAAGCGGCACCGCGATTTCCCGGTCATCTCCAAGGACGGGCATTACCTGGGGCTCCTTTCCCGGAGAAACCTCCTTGGCAACCATGGGAAGCAGGTCATCCTTGTGGATCATAATGAGCCCGGGCAGGCCGTGGAGGGAATCGGAGACGCGAACATACTGGAAATCATCGATCATCATCGTCTGGGCACGGTTCAGACCCTGGCACCGGTGTATTTCCGAAATCAGCCCGTGGGATGCACGAGCACGATCATCTATCAGATGTATCAGGAGAATGGCATTGACATCGACCCCCAGACGGCGGGGCTTCTGATGTCGGCTATTATTTCGGACACACTGCTGTTCCGCTCCCCGACCTGCACGCCGCTGGATGAGAAGGTGGCCAGATCCCTGGCCGGTATTGCCGGCGTGAACATCGAAAAGTATGCCATGGAGATGTTTTCCGCGGGATCGAACCTTAAGGGGAAGACGGAGAAGGATATTTTCTATCAGGATTTCAAGCGTTTCAAGGCCGGAAAGGTGGAATTCGGCGTCAGCCAGGTGACTTCGCTGAATCAGCAGCTTCTGGAAGAGATGAAGCCGAAGCTCCTCCGCTATGCAAATGAGGCGGTGGGGAAGGAAAAGCTGAACATGAGCTTTGTCATGCTGACGAACATTCTGGATCAGGACACAATGCTGCTTGCCGTGGGAATTGATTCGGGAAAGCTTGTGAATCTGGCTTTTTCAGTCCAGAGCGACCGGGCAGAGGGCATTGAGGGCCTGGATGAGGAGCAGGCGAGAAACAGCTTCACGGCTCTCCTGAAAGGCGTTGTGTCCAGAAAGAAACAGTTGGTGCCCCAGCTCACACTGTACGCGGAGCAGCTTTAACGCGGCGCAGCGGCTCCTGAGCCGCATTGTTCCGCGGACGATTCAGCGTGCAGGAACTCAGAGCGTATCCTTGCATGGTATTATGTGATTTTGAGCTTTCGGGATAGAAAAAAGGGTGGGAGAATATGTACAATAAACGACAGCTTTTTCTGGTTCTTATGCTTTTTTGTACGATTCTGGCTGGCTGTGCCGCCTCGTCCGGGACGGATGCATTATCGGGATCTGCTCCCATGCCCGGCTCAGATGTATTGCCGGAAGACAGTCTTTCGAGTGGCTCCGGTGCTTTGCCGGAAGGCAGTCTTTCGGGCGGCTCCGGTGCATTGCCGGAAGGCAGTCTTTCGGGCGGCTCCGGTGCTTTGCAGGGAGTCGGTATCTCCACCGGTTCCGATGCTCCGTGGCAGGACCCGGGCACGCGTCTGTCAGGCTCCCCCGATGCTTCCATAAGTGAAAACGCGGCTCCGGGTCTGGTCAGGATCGCGCTTTCAGATCCGGTCAGCACCATGGATGTGCAAAGGAATTCTGAGGACTATATGATTCCTCTCAATATTTATGAGCGGCTGTTTGACATCCGGGTTAATGAAGACGGTTCCACCGGTCTTTCGAAGGGTCTGGCGAAAGACTGGACGGTATCCGGGGATGGCCTGACCTACCGTTTCATCTTGCGGCCGGACGCGTTTTTTTCTGACGGCACGCCGGTGACGGCTTCCGATGTTGCCTTTACCTTCACCAGGATGCTGTCATTGCCCGGCAGCGTGCAGACGGATTTTGCCGATATGATCCTGGGCGCGTCAGCCGTCATGGAAGGGGAGGCCGATAAGCTGGAGGGAATCCGCGTCCTGGATGAGAAGAGTCTGGAAATCACACTGTCCGAGCCTTTTGCGGGATTCATTTATCAGTTGGCAACGCCCTCGTGCAGCATACTGAGCAGGAGATGCGTACTTGAGTCCGGGGATGCTTTCGGCCTTGCGCCCGAAAACGCGATCGGCTCCGGCCCTTACATGGTGACGGAGTTCACGGACTCCAGGATCATGCTGGAAAAGAATCCTTATTATCATTGTACTGAGGGTGAGACGCTAAGCGTTGAACGGGCGGAAATCCTGGTTCTTGCCCCTGCCCTGGTGGATCAAATGTTCCGGGAGGGCAGGCTGGACCTTCTGGATATGAACCGGGTGAATCCGGACATGGTGGAAAGCTACAAATCCGGCGAATGGGCGGAACGCATCATTGCGTACGACCGCGTCGAGATACAGTATTTGATGCTGAACCTCGAGACGCCTCCCCTTGACGATGTCCGCGTCCGGCGGGCCGTGCAGATGGCAATCAACCGGCAGCGCATACTGGATGAGCTCTTCAATGGGGATGGGAAGCTTCTGGACGGCATTTTTCCGCGGGGCCTGATCGGCTTTTGCGAGGAGAACCAGGGGTGGCTCAGCTATGATCCGGAAGAGGCCGCAAGGCTTATCAAAGAAGTGCCGGGTGCGGCGGACATCCGCATTGAGCTGGCGGCCAATTCCCAGTCCGACATCCGTTCCCTTAGGATGCTTCAGATGATCCGGCAGGATCTATCGGCGGTGGGGCTTAATGCTTCTGTCGTGAGCTATGATGAGGAGAGCCGCATGTACCTTCGCAGGGCAGGCAGGCTTATGGCCTACACCGGCGAGTGGAGCGCGGATTTTAATGACCCGGATAACTTTATCTATACCTTTTTTGGCGGCCGGGACAAGACAAGGTCACGGTCCGGCAATTACAGCAATGAAAAGATTTTTGCGCGTATCCAGGCGGCGCGTTCGATACTGGATGAGCGGGAACGTATGAAGGAATACTCGGAACTCGAGAGGATCCTGATACAGGAGGAGGCTGTCTGGGTTCCATTGTTCTCCACGGAGCATCTGTTCATTCCCGGGGAACGTGTTGAACGATTTGTCCCATTCTGGGCGGGCTGGGGATCCCTGTGCCTTGAGGACATTGTTCTGTCCTCCGGGGCAAGCTGAGGAACTTATAATTTGTCACTATTCAATACTCCATGGCTTTGACATCAGGTGAAAGCAAATGGATCTGGCAGGCAATGCCCGATGCAGGAGGAAAGGATTCATGAAAGAGAGCCTTCGTGTCAAGATATTCAGAATGAACATGATTTTGATTTCCGTGGCCTTGGTGCTGTTCGCTGTTATCGGTATATATCAGGTGCGCCATTATGCCGACCTGATGGAAGAAACGAATCGAAGGCAGCATACGGTCATAATGGATACTATGTCGGACACAATGAAGGAAATGGCAACAGAAAGCTTCCAGAAATATGTGTATTCCGAGGCCAGGATACTGGACGGAGAATTCTGGACGATGAAACATGATCTGGAGATCCTGGCAAGGCAGGTCCGGATGGTGCTGGAGGAGCCATCAGCCTATTCCCCGGTAGAGGTGCCGCTGCCCTCCCAGGCTGATGCCGGGAAGCTTACGCTGCAGCTAATGTATTCCGATTATGCAGACAGGGAGGATCCCGGGCTGAAGGAACAGATCCTGCGTATCGGGGGACTTCGAAACATGATGCTGGAGATGGTAGAGGGTGGCGAAACGCTGCTTGACTGCATGGTCTCCCTGCCGGGGGGCGCCAGCATTATCGTGGACAGGACGCCGGAGGACAAGGTCGGCCCGGACGGAGAACCCCGGTTTTACAATGCTGACAGGAGGCCATGGTATGTGGGGGCTCTCGTTCATGGGGAGACGTATTTCACTCCGGTGAACCTGGACAATTATCATAATGAGTATGAAGTGATGGCAGGCGTGCCGGTGTATGTGGACGGGGAGCTGGCCGCTGTGTGCGGCGGCTCGGTTCGGCTGAATTCCCTGGCGGACATTATTGAGGGAGCGAAGCTGGGCGAATATACCGAAACCTGCCTGATTAATGAAAATGGGAACATGATTTATTCTTCCCGCCCGGACGGGGAGCTGGGCATGGATGGCATTGAATTAAAAAGCCTTCTGGAAGGGAGCAACGCGGATCTTGTAAGTCTGGTCAGCAGGGCTCTTGAGGGTGGGATAGGCTTTTCCCTCCTGAAGGTGGACGGCAGGGAGACCTATGTCGCTTATGCTCCGATTCCGACATTGGGCTGGACGCAGCTTCTTAGCATTTCACAGGAGGATCTGAACGCTACGGCATACCTACTGGCGGATCAGACAGGGGCTGTCATGGAGAATTCCATTGCCGAGCTTCGCGGCAACGAGATCCGGACCGTCCTGACAACGATGGGAATAGCTGTAGCCATGCTCCTCTTCACATCTATACTGTCAATGGCCTTTTCAAACCATTTGGTCAACCCAATCAAGAAAATGACGCTGTGTGTTTCCGAGATGCAGGGGGACGATATGAGCTTCCAGGTGGAGGATGTCCTGCTTACCGGTGATGAAATCGAGGTGCTGGCGCGGGCTTTCGCAAATATGTCGGAGAAAATGAAGGGCTATGTCAGCGAGATCGTGCAGATTACTTCGGAGAAGCAGCGGCTGGACACGGAGCTTTCCGTCGCGGCGGACATTCAGCTTAATATGCTGCCCACGCATTTTCCCGCTTTTCCGGATCGCGGCGAGTTTGATCTGTACGCGGTCACGGATCCGGCCAGAGAAGTGGGAGGGGATTTCTACGATTTCTTCTTCATTGATAACGACCATCTGGCCCTGGTGGTGGCGGATGTGTCTGGGAAGGGCGTTCCAGCGGCGCTATTCATGGTGATTTCCAAAACGCTGATCAAAAATGTGGCGATAGCCGGACAATATGCAAGCCCGGCGGAGATTCTTTGTGACGTTAATAACCGCCTTTGCGAGGGAAATAAGGACAGCATGTTTGTAACGGTCTGGTTGGGAATCCTCACCATTTCCACGGGGGAGATGGTCTCCGCTTGCGCGGGGCATGAATATCCGGTGTTTTATCGGAAGGGCAGCGGTTTTGTGATGGAACGTGATCCCCACGGCCTTGCTATGGGGGCGATGGCCGGCATGAAGTACAAAAACGCCACCTGGCTTTTGCGCCCGGGAGACATGCTTTTCCTGTATTCGGACGGGGTTCCGGAGGCAAACAATAGTGATCATGAGCTTTTTGGGGAAAAACGAATGATTGAGGCCCTGGAGAAGAGCTTTCGGACGGTTTCTGGGGACGGGGGCTCGGAAAGGCTGAATCTTCAGGATTTTCTGCGGGCTTTGAGAATGGAAATTGATGAATTCGTGGGCGATACGCCGCAGTTTGATGATTTGACAATGATGTGTTTTTCATACAAGGGAAGTGAGGAAAAGAGCGGCGCGACAAGGCCTGAGGAAGCCTGATATCGTATTCGGAGGTTTCAAAAGAGAAGGGACAGGGTGTACTAAGGAAACGATGATTTAAACGTTTCCGGCGCGGAAAATGCGCCGCGCCAAATACGGTATTAACTATGCTTAATGCATAGTTAATACCTGGGTTTATCTACGGTACAGGTTGCAAGCTGCGTCAGGGCTCATCGATTGCGTTTTGGATTGCTTTCAACAGTTCGTCATATTCTGTGAAAGCAGGAAGCTCGGGATGAGCCTGAATGATGGCCGGAGTACTCCGAAACAGGAAGCCGGCTCTGCTTTCTTTGATCATGCCGAGGTCATTGAAGGAATCGCCGGCAGAGATGGCCGTAAGTCCCGCGGACTGCAGCGCTTTTACAGTGGTAAGCTTGGAATTGGGGCAGCGCAATTTGTATCCGGTAATCTTCCCGGATGCATCGTGTTCCAGAGAATTGCAGAAAATGGTGGGCCAGCCCAGCTTCTTCATCAGGGGGGCGGCGAATTGCTCAAAGGTATCTGACAGGATGATCACCTGGGTGAATTCACGGAGCTTATCCAGAAATTCCTTCGCGCCGGGCATGGGGTCAATATGCGCGATGGTTTCCCGGATTTCTGCCAGCCCAATTTTGTGTTCATCAAGGATGTTCAGGCGGAACTGCATGAGCTTATTATAATCGGGTTCGTCCCTTGTCGTGCGGCGAAGCTCCGGTATGCCGCTTGCCTCGGAAAAAGCGATCCATATTTCCGGTACCAAAACGCCTTCCAAATCCAAACAGACAACGTACATTATGGCTTTTCCTCCCCTATTAGAGTGATTTTTTTCCACCCTGATTTAATGACATAGCGATGCGGCATTGCGTAAAGTTTAATGGCAATATTTTGTTATGGGAAATACTTTAAAAATTTGTTCCCTATAATCACGTGCGCATTATATCAAAAGGAAGGCAGAAAAACAAGATTAGCGCTTTTATTACTCAAGCAGGTCAATTGGCGCAATAAGAATTGGAATTGTGAAATTGCAGGCAGCGTAAAGGAGGGTGTGGCTTTTTATGAGGAGAATGGTCATAGGAATCTTGGCGCATGTGGATGCAGGGAAGACAACTCTGGCTGAGGCCATGCTTTACCATAGCGGGCGGATCCGCTCATTGGGACGGGTGGATCATAGAAATTCCTATCTGGACACGGAAAAAATGGAGAGGGAAAGAGGCATAACCATTTTCTCGAAACAAGCTGTATTTGATCTTGGGGACATGCATCTCTCCCTTCTTGATACGCCTGGACATGTGGACTTTTCAGCCGAAATGGAGCGCACACTATCAGTGCTTGACGCGGCTATCTTGCTTGTCAGTGGTACTGACGGAATTCAGGGCCATACGGAAACCCTGTGGGAGCTTCTCTCCCGTTACGGGGTTCCTGTTATCCTTTTTGTGAACAAGATGGACATGCCTGGGGTGGACAGGGAAAGCGTTTTTCGCGAGCTGAAGGATCGTTTTGGTTCGGGAGTGCTGGACTTTGGCAGCGTGAGTTATTCCATTAATCCCGCAAATCTTGTTAAACCTGTAAATCCCACAAATTCTGTTAATTCTGTCAAACTTGTAAATTGCGCAGATTCTGTCAATCCTGTCCATCCATCTGTGAAGATGAATATGGAGAAGGGTGAGGAGATGAAAGCGCGTCCGGAAGCCGTAATGCCTGAGGAACTGCGCGAGAATATTGCTTTGCTGGATGAGAAGCTGCTGGAATCGTACCTTGAAGACGGGGTTATAAGGACAGGGGACGTTTCGAGGCTGATCAGGGAACGTCGACTGTTTCCTTGCTTTTTCGGATCCGCCCTTCGCATGGAGGGGGTCGCGGAATTCCTGTCAGGACTGCAGGCTTTTCTGGAAGAGCCGCCTCGTTCCGAGGAATTTGCCGCCAGGGTGTACAAGATTACAAAAGACGCTTCCGGGAAACGCATGACGCATTTAAAGATTGACGGCGGAAGGCTTATGAACCGGATGGAGCTTTTCCCGGGGGAGAAGGTGACGCAAATCCGAGTCTACAGCGGGACAAAATATGAAGCTGTGGAAAGCGGTGAGGCGGGCGAAGCTGTGGCCGTGGCCGGGCTGACATCGGCGAAGGCCGGGGATGTATTCGGAGCCGAAGAAAGCGCCTTTGAACCGGGCATACAGCCGGTATTGGATTATGAAGTTTTTTCTGATGAAATGGATTCGCTTGGGCTGTACCAGAAGCTTTCCGCCCTTCGAGATGAACTGCCGGAGCTCAGCCTTTCCTATGATCAGGACCTTTCCGAAATACATGTGCATCTGATGGGGGAGGTGCAGACGGAAATTCTCCAGGGAATTGTGAAGGAAAGGTTTGGAATCCGTCTTTCTTTCGGAGAAGGAAAAATTCTCTATCTGGAAACGATTCAAGGCAGCGTGGAGGGCGTTGGCCATTTTGAACCTCTGCGCCATTATGCGGAGGTGCATCTCCTTATGGAAGCCTTGCCGAGGGGCAGCGGCCTTCGCTTTGAAGCGCACTGCCCGGAGGACATGCTTGCCAGAAATTGGCAGCGTCTTGTGCTTACGCATTTGAGGGAGAAAACGCATATCGGCGTGCTTGCGGGTTTCCCAATTACGGATATGAAGATCACGCTGATTGCCGGCCGGGCACATCTTAAGCATACCGAGGGAGGAGATTTCCGGGAAGCTACGTACCGCGCGGTCAGGCAAGGCCTTCGGAAAGCGACCTGTATGCTGCTGGAACCATATTACCGTTTTACCCTCGAGCTGCCCTTGGAGCAGCTTGGCAGGGCGATGACGGATATTTCCAACATGCATGGCAGCTTTGAATTGCCCGGACAAGGCAGCAATAGTGATGGAACTGAGGGGGGCGGCGCATTCCCGGATAGTACGCTCTCAGGCAGCGTATACTCAGGCAGCGGGATGGCAGCCTTTGGGGGAATGTACGAGTCTCCGGGCAGTGCCGCCGCGAAAAAGGGAAGAGAGGGTATGGCTGTCCTGCGCGGAAGGGCGCCTGTGGCCGGCCTTCGAAATTACGCAAAGGAACTGGCGGTTTACAGCCATGGCAGGGGGAGGCTTTACGTCGAGCCTGGACCCTATGGACCCTGTCATAATGAGGAAGAGCTATTGAGCTTGAGGGCGTATGACCCGGACGCGGATCTGTTGAATCCTTGTTCTTCCGTGTTCTGTGCCCACGGTTCAGGCTTCCTTGTCCCTTATGACATGGTGGAACGGTATATGCACGTGGAGTCGCCGCTGCGCGCTTCATCCACGTTGGAAAACGGGGAGCGAAGGGATTTCAAGGATGATTTTGAATTATCCGCTGGCAGCGATAGAGACGGAAAGGACGCCTACAGGAAAGGGGGCAGATATATCGGGGATCAGGAACTGGAGGATATTTTCATTAATACTTATGGGAATATAAGGGACCGGTCTAAGGAGGTGAGCGAGGCCGCCGCACGCACGGTCCGGGCAAAGGAGAAGGAAGAAAACCTGAGGAAGGCCAGAGAGCAGAGGGAAGGAGGGAGGGCGGGCGAAGTCGGAACAGGTCATTCAGAAGCCGGAAGAAAGGATTATCTTCTTGTGGACGGATATAATATTATCTTTGCCTGGAAGGATCTGAAGGAGCTTGCAGAGGCGAATCTTGACGCGGCCAGGGAAAAGCTGCTTGAAGTATTATCCAATTATCAGGGTTTTGCCGGAAACGAGATCATCGTGGTATTTGACGCGTACCGCCTGAGGGGTCATGCGGAGGAGGTGCAGCGTTACGACAATATCTTCGTGGTCTATACGAAGGAGGCCCAGACGGCGGACGCGTATATTGAAAAGCAGGCGCAGGTGCTGGCTGCATGGAAGAAAACGGGGGGAGCTTCTCCCGGCAGATTCGGACGGATTGGACAGGGCGGTCAGGACGGTCGGGCTGGACAGACCAGACAGGTTGGACAGGTTGATCAGGCCGGGCAGGTTTCCAGGGCGGCAAAAAAAGCCTCTTCTCCGGATGGAGCGTCAAAGACCCCTGCCGGAATCCAGCGTCCAGTTCCTCGCACGATTACGATTGCAACGGGGGATGGAGTGGTGCAGGTCATTACCTGGTCAAAGGCTGATGCCATCTGGTCTCCCGCAATGCTTCATGAAGAGGTGGAACGGAACGCCAGGGAGGTTAGGGAGGGCTATCTGGACAGGCAGACCAGGGTGTTTAATTATGTCGGGGATTTCTCTCCGCTGTCATCTGAGGAAGAATGATCATTGGCGCGAATCGGGCATTTTTGAAATTTTGTCTGTGATTTGGCATGAACGAGACAGATGTTGGAATTTGCCTGTGACTTGGCATAAACCGGATGGCTTCGAATTTTGTCTGTGATTTCGAAAACATTTATAAAACAATTCATACAAGGGGGGCAAGATGAACAGAAGATTTATGATAATGCTTACGGCCGCCGCGCTGCTTCTGAGCGGATGCGCCGCACAGAAGAGCAGTACGGGGGATTCGGGGCGCAGCGTGGCTTCCGGAGGCAGCGGAGCCGCTAAAGGACAGGGCGCGTCATCGGATATGGATATACCGGAGCTTTCCGAGGTTTTTGAATCTGAGGGGGCTAAAGAGAAGGAAGGGCAATCCGTTCAGGGAGGCGCAGGGGCTGAGGCAGCGGAAGCTGGAAAGCGCGATTTGGCGGAAGGCTCCGGGGCCGCGGAAGCGGGAAATCGTGAGACAGAGGAAGGCTCTGGGACCGCGGAAGCGGGAAAGATTGCGACGTCGGAAGGAGCTGAGGCGGAGGCAGCGGGCAAGGCCGAGGCGAAGGAAGAAGCTGATGAGGACGGAGCAGGAAAGACTGAGACGGAGCGAATAGCGGAAACGGCAGACTCAGGCGATGTCGGAGAAGCCGAAGCTTCCGAAACGGAAAATGCTGAGGAAGCAGAGAAATCAGAAGCATTGGGAACATCAGAGACATCCGGAACGGAAAGTGCGAATGGGAAGGATGAGGATGCGGCTGGGTCGGCATCTGGAGCGGAGAAATCCGGTTCAACGGAAGCGGATGAGATATTCTTCTCGCTTTTGGGAGAGCAGTCCTTCGTCTTTGCGAGCGGCGTTGGAGGATGGCAGACCCAATTAAACATTCATAAGGACGGCAGTTTTGACGGGGAATTCATCGATGGCAATATGGGCGAAACGGGCGAGGGCTATCCTTATGGCACGGTTTACATTTCCAAATTCGAAGGACGTTTTGGAAATGTGCAGAAAATCGGGGACAAGGAATATCGCGCGGAAAAGCTCAGCCTTACGTATCTGACACCGGCGGACGGTTCCGAGGAAATCCTTGACGGCACGAAGTACATTTATTCCGAAGCCTATGGGCTGGAAACGGGAAAGGATTTCTATTTTTATTTCCCGGGCATACGTATGGGAGCATTACCGAAAGACTTTGTGGACTGGGTGGGCATGCCCCGTGCCTGGGGCTATGACATCCCGGAGAAACTCCCGTTCTATGGGCTTTTCAACAAGGATGGCGGATACGGTTTCTTTGGCAATGAAGACGAAAGATATTCAAATGAAGGTTCCGGGGAGAATTCCGCTGATGGGGAGGAGGAAGGCTATTCCGAAGACGGAGGGCAGGAACTCATTGATTCAGAAGAAGGCTCAGAAGAATCGGGAGCCGGAAGCGCGGGAAGTGAGGACAGGAGGACGGACAGAGATCCGGGAGAAACTGGGAAGAAGCCCGGGGAGGTTTCCGGGGCATTGAGGATGGACGACGAAGGAAGCGGGGGACTTGCGGCGGAAGATTACGCGGCTCTGTCAGGAGAAGGGAGGAATCTCACGGAGGAGGAGATCAGGGAAATTGACGCAAACCTGGATTTTGACCTGAACGGTTTCTTTGTTTCGACATTTTATCGTCCGGAAGAGATCCAATGGCGGGAGGTTATGTATAATGGCGCGGGAATCGCGGTAAATCTGACGGATGAGCAGTACCGGCGTATCGAGGAGATTCAGGGCGGCGAGCTGGAGACGGGCATTACCCCCGTCTATCGAAACGAGCTGGAGGATTTTGTTCTGGAAAAAACAGGCGTCGCGTATGCGGATATGCGCCATCCGCTTGAGCCGTACTGGGATGTGCTGGAAAGCGATGAGGGGGATATTCTGTATTTCCTTCATGGGGATACGAACGTCCGGCCTATCCGGCTGCTCCGGGCCAGCGCGGACGATGAGATCTGCCGTTTGACCTATCTCTTTGAAGAAGGAGGCTATGTGGACAGTGAGGGCACGGAATATGTCATGACCGTAAGGCATAACGGGAGCCCGACGGATCCCGTGGAATGGACCTTCCTTTCTAATCTGCCGGCAGATGGCTCCGGTCCGGTAACTATGCTGAATATAGAATTTTTCAAGACAGAAGAGGAAGCCCTGGCACAGGATGTGACGGAGCAGGCTCATATACCGGAACTTGCTTCGGATCAGCCGGATCTTTGGTGCTGGGCCGTAATCACGGCAAGGCAGGACGCCCTGCAGCTATCGATAGAACGCCCTATGAAAGAAGAAGGCGCCGGATGGGTCATGGCGGGGACAGGAGTCTTTGTGCCCGGAGAAACTGTATATGAGGGGGCTCTTGACAAGGGGGAAAGTCTCGCCGTAAACGTATCCCCCCAGTGGGTGACGACCATGCGTCTCACGGTATCGGGTAATGGATATTATGGGCAATACAGTTTTGGTGAGGAAAACTGGCTGCACAGGGAATACAGCGACGGCACTCCGAAGCCGGTCTATGTGACCGGGCATGATTTCAAGGCGGAGCGCTGCAGCGCTGCCCTGCGGGATCAGGATGAACTGAATGCCTTTCTTGAGAATGGAGAATGGGTCTATTATGACGAGATTTCCGGCGGGATTTCGGCCGTCCTGAAATTTGACGGGCCGGAGATCAATATTTTCAAGCAGTATGAGACATACCAGGTCTGGATTGACGATTATTCCTATGATTATGACAGCGCGGACAACGGGGCGCCGAACCTCCTTATGTTGAAGGCTTATGAGCCGGAGACGCAGAAGGCTTTGCCGGAGTTCTTTGCCGATGAGTATAATATTGGGGATTTCCTGCTTTCCGCGCGTCAGGAGGAGGACCGGCAGGTCTTGACGCTGACCCAGTATAATAATGGGGATGGCGGCCTTCTTTATCTTTTGGACGGCGCGAATGAGTTTACAACGGAATTCCGCTTTTATCGTTACATCGGGACAGAAGACTGATTGTCTCTTCGTTATACTCACGAGCGATAAAATTTGCCAGAGAACTGGGGTGATTACTGACGCAGACAATGCAATATCTTTTTATGACCTGGCAAATCATAGCGTTCGTGAGTATAATATGGAATGACTATGAATGTATATAAGCAATAGACGATCATTGCTCTATGGGTTATGGCGGCACCGTTGACAGGCGACAAAGCGAGGTTATCAATTATAATGCAAAAAAATCATCAGAGCCGTTCCAAACTACTTCGTAAATCCTTCTGAGTTTCGCAGAACTGTAAAATCGGCATAGGCAAAAGCCAGCGTTAACGAGTATATATGACCGTTTCCATGTTGTGCATGCGAAGACAATTTCGTTCGTAACGCAAATTTTTAAAAAAAAATAAAAAAATATGAAATCGTAAGAGTGAATATCACGGCTTTTGACACGGCTTATTGTTATGCTTCTGGCAATAGAAGGGGGATTAGCAAAAAAGAAGGAAAAACAAAAAGAAACAGCCATTATCCTTTGGAGTGTGGCGAAAGCTTTTAAACATAAGCCCATAATGGGGGCGGCACGGTACGGGGGTACTGGCCGTCTGGCGGAGGAAAAGGAAAGACGAAAAATGGAAGACATACAACGGAGCATCCGGCTGGATGCCGGGCGGGATGTCAGATGAATGGGGGCAAAGAGATGAAAAAGAGTAAGAGAAAGGTTCATGTCATTGGTTTAATGGCAGCCACGCTGCTTCTTAATGTGAGTCTGGCAGGATGCATGGATGTAATGAGCGTACCGGAACCACGTAATGCGAAAAAGGCAGCAGATATTCTTGAGTCCATGGAGCAATTGACGGTTATTGAGGATGATGTCGTCCCGCTCTCCGCGTTTCCGTCTGACAACGAAAATTCGGATTCGAATGAATCGGATCAGGGAAAAGGTTCGAGCAATGATTCAGAAGATGGAAATTCTGGCGGCTCGGACGATGGCTCTTCCGAGGACGGAAGTTCTGGCGGCTCGGGCGACGGTTCTTCCGAGGATGGGAACTCTGGCGGCTCGGACGACGGTTCTT
>CAMKKZ010000030.1 GCA_946413525.1 uncultured Oribacterium sp. | reverse complement strand
CTGTTCCGTCATCCAGGACGAACTTCAGAAGCTTCTTGGACTTCGGTACAGCCTCACACTCCAGAACCTTCACGGCACGGAAATCGGACTTGCTGAAGGTCTCAAAATCAACGAAATCCTTGAACAAAGGCTCGATCTCAACCTTGCTGAAATCGATGGGCTCGGCCGGTGCTGCGAACGGATCTGCCGATGCTGCAACAGCCTCCTCAGAGGCTTCAAAGCTTACACCATTTCCCTCAGATCCGGTCTTAATTGACTTCATCGTGGGAAAGGCAATCACATCGCGTATGGACTGGCTGTCCGTCAGCAGCATGACAAGACGGTCGATCCCGTATCCTATTCCACCTGTCGGCGGCATGCCGATTTCCATCGCGTGAAGGAAATCCTCGTCCGTATGGTTGGCCTCTTCATCCCCGGCATCCGCCAAGGCGTCCTGGGCGGCAAAACGTTCCCGCTGGTCAATCGGGTCATTCAGCTCGGAATAGGCGTTGCACATCTCCCGCCCATAAATATAAAGCTCGAAACGCTCCACCCTTGAAGGATCCCCCGGCTTCTTCTTTGTCAGAGGGGAAATCTCAATGGGATGATCCATGACAAAGGTAGGCTGAATCATCTTTGCCTCGCAAAACTCCTCAAAAAAGAGGTTTTCAATATCGCCCTTTTTATGGTGCTTCTCGAAAGCTATGCCCTTATCCTTTGCCAGATTTTTGGCTTCCTCATCGCTTGAAATACTTTCAAAATCAATGCCGGTCTCTTCCTTGATCGCCTCGCTCATGCTGATGCGGCGGAAAGGGCTCCCAAGGTCAATTTCCGTCCCCTGATAGCTAATGGTCGTCGTGCCGCAGATTTTTTCTGCCAGGTAACGGAACATGGACTCCGTGAGCTCCATCATCCCATTATAATCCGTATAGGCCTGATAAAGCTCCATTAACGTGAATTCGGGATTATGCCTGGTATCCACTCCTTCGTTACGGAACACCCTGCCGATTTCAAAAACACGTTCAAAGCCGCCGATGATAAGCCTTTTCAGGTAAAGCTCCAGGGAGATCCTCAGCTTGACATCCTCGTTCAGGGCATTGTAATGCGTCTCAAAAGGCCTTGCCGCGGCGCCGCCGGCATTCTCCACAAGCATCGGGGTTTCCACTTCCATGAAATCCCGTCCGGCCAGGAAAACACGGATCTCATGCAGAATCTGGGAACGCTTGTAAAAGGTATCCCTGCTGTCCTCATTCATGATAAGATCCACGTATCTCTGACGATACCGGGCATCCGTATCCTGAAGTCCGTGAAACTTCTCCGGCAGCGGATAGAGGGACTTTGCCAGCAATGTCACTGATTCCGCATGAATGGATATTTCCCCCATCCTGGTCTTGAAAACATAGCCCCTGACACCGATAATGTCTCCGATGTCGAGCTTTTTGAACAGGGCATACGCCTCATCTCCCAGAGAATCACGGGTCACATAGGCCTGAATCCTTCCCTGGCGGTCCTGAATATGAACAAAGCTTGCCTTCCCCATGACGCGTTTTGACATGATCCTGCCTGCCACGGAAACAGTTTTGTTCTCCAGATTCTCAAAATCCGACCTGATCTCCTCGGAATGGTGGGTCTGCTCATAGCTTGTAATCGAAAAAGGATCCATCCCCATGTTTTTCAATTCTGAGAGCTTGTCCCGCCTTGCCTTCAGAATATGGTTCATATCCGAAGGCTGTACTCCCCTTTCGGCAGTATTTCTTTCATTATCCGCCATAAAACTCCCCCTTCTGCCATCCCTTATTCCGCGGCCGGGATCACTTCCAGAACCTTGAACTTAAGAGGACCGCTTTGCGTCTCCACCTCTACGACCTCGCCGGCATGCCTGTGAAGCAATGCCTTCCCCACGGGGGACTCATTTGAAATCTTACCCCCAAGCGAATTTGCTTCCGTGGATCCGACGATCGTATATTCCACTTCTTCATCATATTCAACGTCCAGAAGCTTGACCTTGCAGCCTACATTGATCACGCCGTCTTCCGCCTCATCCACGACCTCGGCATTTTTAAGAAGAGCCTCAAGATGAACTATGCGTTCCTCGATCTCCCTCTGCTCATCCTTCGCGGCATCATATTCCGCGTTTTCGGAAAGATCCCCCTGCTCCCTGGCTTCCTTGATCTTGTCCGCGATTTCCTTGCGCCGGTTCACCTTCAGATCCTGGAGCTCCGCCTCATATTTGCTAAGCCCTGAACGAGTCAGGAGATTCTTCTTTGTCTCTGCCATGGATTCCCTCCCCTTTGATTTGTAACTATTCATCACCCTCTGGATTTCAGAGAATTCCAAATGGAAAGCTTGCTTTTCCTTTGGAATTCTCTGAAATCCAGAGGGCATACAAGGCGCAAAGCGCCTCTGAACGCACGCATGAAGTCGCCAAAGGCGACTTCAAATAGGGTGCTGAATAGTTATTTTGATTTAAAAATACTTGCTGGAGGTATTAACTATGCATCAAGCATAGTTAATACCGTATTTGGCGCATCCCGCAGGGATGCGCCTGAACAAAATATGCCCGAAAGCATATTTTGTTCAGATTTTTCCGCAGCATTCTTTGTGCTGAGGAAAAACCCACAATATCCTTTGACACTTCCTCTTTGAAGACTCCCTTTCTTCATTCCTGCAGGAATTCGGCGAGCAGGATATTGCTGACATCCATCCCCCGCTCGGTAAAGCGGTAATGCCCTCGGTCATGCAGCATGAGCCCGTCCTTCACAAAGCGCCGCAAACTCTCACCGTATATGTCCGCGACATCCACCGAGAAATTCTCCTGAAAGTCCTGCTCGGAAATGCCTTCGGTTTTCCTGAGACCCAGGAACATGAATTCTTCCATCCTGTTCTTCCTGGACAGCCTCATAATGTCCTTCCTTAATGTCCGGAAACCGCTTCCGGCCTCTTCCGCCATGTCAAGGCTCAGATAATCATTAAGGTTTGAGATATTCGAAAAACGGACATCGCCAAGATACGACGATGCGCCAAGGCCAAAGCCGATATAAGGAATTCCTGACCAGTAGCCAAGGTTATGCCGGCATTCATACCCCTTCCGCGCGTAATTGCTCACCTCGTAACGAAGATAGCCGCTCCGCTCCGTAATGCTCTTCGTCAAGGCATCAATTTCGGCCATGGTCTCCTCATCGGGCAATACCAACCGGCCGTTTTTCTGTCTTTCAAAAAACGGGGTCCTTTCCTCCACGATCAGATTGTAAATGGACAGATGCTCCGGC
Source organism: uncultured Oribacterium sp. (assembly GCA_946413525.1). Lineage (GTDB taxonomy): Bacteria > Bacillota > Clostridia > Lachnospirales > Lachnospiraceae > Oribacterium. The sequence goes on along the minus strand of CAMKKZ010000030.1, from coordinate 46,412 downwards.
TTCAGCATGATGACATTTTTTAAAGTCTTTTTCCATGTAGAATCCGTCTGTCCCGGAATGCCGTTCATCAAATCGATATTAATGTTATTGAAGCCTTCCATTCGGGCAATCTGATACATTTTCAGGAAATCCCCGAAAATATGCACTCTTCCCAGCTCATGCAGTTCGGAATTAAGCACTGACTGCAATCCTATGGAAAGGCGGTTCACTCCTCCCTCCCTGGCAGCGGCAAGCCTCTCCTGGATGGCTGAGGCGGGATTGCATTCCATTGTTATTTCGGCGTCCGGAAGGATTCGGAAGTTTTCCCTGACAGAACGGAGCAGGGAGGAAATCATCTCCTCAGACAGAAGGGACGGCGTCCCTCCACCGATGAATACACTGGAAACCGGTATGTCGCCGACAATCCCGGAAATTGCGTGAGCTGATTGAGACAAACCGGCATCCTTTATCGCGCCGGATGCCGCCTCCGTTCCCTCTTTTCCTGAGCCAGGGGACGCCCCCTGTGAACCGGAAGCAGCACCCGCTTCCATGGAGCCGGAAGCGTTTCCCCCGGCAATTTTGCCCTGCGCAAGCGCCGCCTGTGAGCCGGGCATGGCTTCCTCCCCAAATGATTCCTGGGAAACCTGAGCCCCGGAAGGCACGGTAATCGAAGCAGCTTCATTTACCATATCCGAAGGATGCGAAAGCTCTGTTTCCCATTCCTGACTCACCTCGCTGGAAGCTCCGGCCCTCAAAGGCGAACCTATGCCATGTGGCAGGCCCGCGCCCGGTCCCTGGGCAAATCCGTCCAAATACGCCTTTTCATAATCCGACGCGGACTTCCCTGCATCGGAATCTTCTGCCGGAATCGTGAAAAGAGATGCAGCATTCCTTTTGGAGACGGTCGAAATCTCCGCGCAAAGCTGTCGTATATAAGATGCCATTAGCTCAAGAGAAGACTCCTTGCCGCCCGTGGCAAAAGACAGGAAATCACAATAGTTGCACTTTTTTTCACAAAACGGAATATGAATGTATAACTCCAGTCCTTCCTTCACAGTGGCCTCCTCTATTAAAATAGTTTTTTAGCCATTTTAATTGCAGACTAATAACCGCGGTATCACGATCTATACAGCTTATTCCAAGCTGTCTATAATCTGTCGAAGCTCCTCCAATGTCGCGGCATGATTCAACTCGTCTCTCAGCCGGCTGCTCCCCGGCAGACCGGCAGTATACCAGGAAAGGTGCTTCCTCATTTCAAGCGTCGCTATATATGCGCCTTTATGATCCTCCATCAGCTTCATATGCCGCCGCATGACTGCCTTACGTTCCTCAAGGCAGGGGGGCGGAAGCAATTCCCCTGTGGAAAGATAGTGAATGATCTGCTTCAAAAGCCAGGGATTCCCTTTTACGCCGCGCGCGAGGGCGATGCCGTCCACGCCCGTTTCCTCCAGCATCCTCCTGCCGTCCTCCGGGGAGAAAACATCGCCGTTTCCGAAAACCGGGATGGAAACCGCATCCTTTACTTTTTTGATAATGTTCCAGTCCGCCTTTCCGCTGTAATACTGCTCCCGGGTCCTGCCGTGTATTGTCAGCGCAGCCACCCCCGCATCCTCCGCCATCCTGGCAAATTCCACGGCATTGACGGAATCCTCCCTAAAGCCCTTTCTGAACTTCACAGTCACAGGCTTCCCGCAGCTCTTCACCATGGCGCGGAGGATCCTGGCGGCAAGCTCAGGCCTCGTCATCAGACAGGAGCCTTCTCCATTCTTTACAATTTTGGGAACAGGACAGCCCATATTCACATCAATCACCGCAAAATTTTCTTCCACCATGCAGGCAGCTTCCGCCATGATATCCGGATCGCTGCCAAAGAGCTGAACCGCGAGCGGCTCATCCCCCGCCCCCGTTTCCATCAGTTCCTCCGTCCTCTTATTATGGTAAACGATTGCCTTTGCGCTGACCATCTCTGTACAGGCAAAAGAGGCTCCGTATTCCCTGCACAAAATCCGGAAGGGGAGGTCTGTCACCCCGGCCATGGGGGCAAGGATGACATTTCCCTGAAGGACAAGGTTTCCAATCTTCAGCGTCAATCTCTCTTCCCGCCTTCCCGGCTTCAAAAGCCGTCTATCACTTTCACTCTTCGCCGCGTTATGAGCGGGTCGCCCGGCTGCCCTATGCCCGGACTACCCGGCTGTCCGGCTCCTGCTGCCCTATGCCCGGACTGCCCGGCTGTCCGGCTCCGGCCGCCCTATGCCCGGACTGCCCGGCTGTCGGTCCCGGCCGCCCTATGCCCGGACTACCCGGCTGTCCGGCTCCGGCCGCCCTATGCCCTGACCACCCGGGTATCCGTTTTCGCCTGCCCTATGCCAGGGTCAAGCGGATATTTGGCTTTTTCCGCCCGCATGCTCAGCTCCGAAGCGTTATTCCCAGACCTTCCAGACCGTTCAGGATCTTCCGAACCGTACTGTTGATCTCATCATCCGTCAACGTGTGGTCTTTGGACCGGAGAACGACCGTATAAGCCATGGATTTGAATCCGGTGAGAATCTGCGCCCCTTCATAAATATCAAAAAGCCTCACGTCCTCAAGAAGGCGTCCCGAGCGCTGCACCAGAATATCCTCAATCTCCCCCGATGTGACATTGACCGGAACCAGCATGGAAAAATCGCGGCTTACCGCCGGGAATCGTCCCAACGGCTCATATTTGACCGCGTCATTCGCCAATGGATAAATCACCGGCATGTCCAGCACGGCCGCATAGGCCCTCGTTCCAATGGAATATTCCTCCGCCACCTCGGGATGGATTTCCCCAAGATAACCCAGGACCTTTCCATCATAGAGAATATCCGCCCTACGTCCCGGATGCAGAAAGCTCCGGCCGCAGCCCTTTCCGTCATAATGGAAACGGCCCTTCAAGCCAAGCTTCCGAAGGATGGTCTCCACATCTCCCTTTAGCGTGAAGAAGTCCCCTTCCCCAAAAAATCCCAGCGTCAACTGCATGCGCTCATCCGGAAGCTCCTTCAGCGGGAGTTCGCCCGGTATATAAATATTGGCAATTTCATAAAGCCGGGCTTCCTTGTTCCTCCGGTTATAATTCGTTGACAGCGCTGTCAGCATGCCGTTCATACTGAGGGTGCGCATAACGGAAAAATCCTCGCCCAGAGGGTTGGAAATCCTGACCTGCCTCCGCTCCGGCGCGTCTCCGGGAAGAAGCAGCCTGTCACAGGCCTTCGGCGACTCGAAGGAATACATATAAGCCTGGGAATAGCCCAGCGCCTCCGCCAGATGCCGCGCCCGCTCATTGACAAGGAGGTCCGGGGCAAGTCCGCCGGCAGCATAGCCCGATGGCAGCGTGGAAGGGATCTTGTCATAACCGTAAAACCTGGCGACCTCCTCAGCCACATCGCACATCCTGTGCATATCCTGCCGGAAGGTGGGTGCGGTCACGGTCAGCTCTCCATCCCGAAGCTCCGTGGACAGCTCCACTCTTTCCAGGATTTCCTTCATCTCCTCTCCGGACAGCTCAGTGCCCAGGAGGCCGTTGATCTCGGAAACCGTGCATTTCACGACGGAAGCCTCGCGTTTCCGTGGATAGACATCGACAATTCCGCCCACCACTTCTCCGGCCGAAAGCTCTTCCACCAGTTCACAGGCCCGGTTTACCGCCCTTTCCGCAAGGTTCGGATCAAGGCCCTTTTCAAAATAGGAGGACGCGTCGGTCCTGTCGCCGATCTTCTTTGCCGAAATCCGGACATTAGCACCATCAAAGCAGGCTGCCTCGAAAACCATGGTCTTGACATTATCGGTAATCTTTGAATTCTGCCCGCCCATGATGCCGGCAATGCCGATGGCCCCCTCCGCGTCGCAGATGGTCAGGACCGTATGATCCAGCTTTCTCTCCTGCTGATCCAGCGTTTCAAAGATCTCCCCATCCTGTGCCCTTTTCACAATGATCTTGTGGCCGCGCACCAGGTCGTAATCATAGGCATGCATGGGCTGGCCATATTCCAGCATGACATAGTTTGTAATGTCAACAAGGTTGTTGATTGGCCGGATCCCCGCGGAAGCCAGCCTTAGCTGCATCCATTTCGGAGATGGGGCAAAGCGGATATTTTTGACCACCCTGGCCGTGAAACGCGGGCAGAGATCCTCGTCCAGCACCTCCGCCGAAAGGTAGTCATGGACATCCTCCCCGTTCCCGGACTCCTTCTCCTTTGGAGCATGGAATTCCTTCCCGAAAGCGGCCGCCGCCTCCCGTGCGATTCCCAGGACGCTGTAGCAGTCCACGCGGTTGGAAGTGATCTCATATTCGAACACCGTATCACGAAGCCCAAGGAGATCGACGGCATCCTGCCCGACAGCCGTCCCCTCCGGGAAAATGTAAATGCCCTCCTCCGGGGCTTCGGGATAATATTCCCGGCTCGATCCAAGTTCCTCTATTGAGCAGAGCATGCCATTGGAAAGGACGCCCCGGAGCTTTCCGGCCTTTATAGGAATGCCTTCCTCCGGCATCGGGCCCCCATCGTGTCCGCCGGCCACCCGTCCGCCGTCAAGCACGACGGGCACGACATCGCCTTCCTTCATGTTTTTCGCGCCTGTCACGATCTGCACCGGATCGCCGTTCCCTGTATCCACCTGGCAGACAACCAGCTTCTCCGCATCCGGATGCGCCTCTATCCGCAAAATCTTCCCCGTTACGATCTTCTCCAGGTTCTTGTCCAGCCGGGTCCATGTCTCCACCTTTGTGCCCGCCAGCGTCATGGCGTCCGCGAATTCACGCGCGGACACGTCCAGTCCCGGAACATATTCCCGCAGCCAATTGAATGATGTATTCATAATTCCTCCTTATCAGAGTGGATTTTTGCTACTCTGATTCAGTGACATACCAATGCGCTATTGCATCAGTAAGGCTCTTCTTTATTTTTATTTTCACTTCTTACTTCCCGGCATCCCATGGACACCGGAAAATACCTCATTCCCTGTCTATAAATCTTTTAATCTTAAAATTGGTTCAGGAATCGTACATCATTCTCATAAAGAAGGCGCATGTCATCAATTTCATACTTCAATATGGCTATTCTTTCCAACCCGACCCCAAAGGCAAAACCGCTGTATTCCGATGGGTCGATGCCGCACATTTCAAGGACGTGGGGATGCACCATGCCACAGCCCAGGATCTCGATCCAGCCCTCCCCCTTGCAGAAGCGGCAGCCCTTGCCCCCGCATTTAAAGCAGCTCACATCCACCTCGGCAGAAGGCTCGGTAAAAGGGAAATGATGAGGGCGGAGCTTTGTCTTTGTCTCCGGGCCGAACAGCTCTTTGGCAAAAGCATCCAGCGTCCCCTTCAGGTCCGAGAAGGTTACATGCCTGTCAACTACCAGACCCTCGATCTGGTGAAAGGACGGGGAATGGGTGGCGTCCACCGCGTCCGAACGGAAGACCCTGCCTGGGCAAATCATCCTGATCGGCAGCTTCCCTTCCTCCATGACCCTGGCCTGTACGGAAGATGTCTGGGTCCTTAAGAGAATGTTCCCGCTGATATAAAAGGTATCCTGCTCATCCCTGGCCGGATGCCCCTTAGGTATGTTCAGCTTTTCGAAATTATTCTCCTCATATTCGATTTCCGGGCCTTCCACCACCTCGTAACCCATGCCGATGAAAATACGTTCCACCTCTTCCATCGCCCTGGTATTGGGGTGGGAATGGCCATACTCCATCCTCCTGGCCGGAAGGGAAACATCGATAGCCTCTGACTGAATCCTCGCTTCGCGAAGTTTTTTCTCCAGCTCCTTCTGCTGTTTCTCCAGCGCGGCCTCTGCCATTGCCCGGAGATCATTAACCATCTGCCCAAATCTGGGCCGCTCTTTAGCGGAAATATCCTTCATGGATTTCAAAAGGCGGGTGATCTCCCCCTTTTTTCCAAGGAACTTTACGCGGATCTCGTTCAGAGCCTCCATGTTGGCGGCACTGCCAAGGCTATCCTCCAGACGTTTCCTTAACTCCTCGAGCCTTGCGTTTTCCATCTTCTCCCGTTCTCCTTCTTCATACTTTGACTTGATGCCGCAGGCGTTGAGTCCCATTTGTGACGCGCCAGCGGCACAAATGAAGTATGAAAAGCTTGCTTTTCATACTTTGACTTAATGCCGCAGGCGTTGAGTCCCATTTGTGTCGCTTCAGCGGCACAAATGAAGTATGAAAGGCTTGCCCTTTCATACTTGAACCTTCGCCTTGTCCAAGCAGATTCAGGCCGAGCGAATGGCCGGCAAAATCCGAACACATCCCCCATCCGGCCCTCCTCTATTTAAAGTGGTTTTTGACTTCTTTAATTCCTGACAACAACTGCAATATCGCAAGCTACATGGCTCCACCATCCAGCCGTGACAAATTAGTTTATTTCCCCTATTCAAAAAAGTCAAGAAAAATAGGGAGACAAAGCTCAGATAGCTCAGTCCCTCCCGTCCCTGACAATTCCTTGCGAATGCCGATAGCTTCTGTTATACTTTCCTTTATATACTTTTCTTTATATATTTTAAATATTATGTTTTAACTTATATACTTTTTCGTATATACCTTACCCTATTCTTTTCCAATGTGCCGCAGATTGAAAAAATACCGGAGGGAGCGCATGTCATTGAAAGCAAATTATCATACCCACAGTTGTTTCTGCGATGGGACGGACACTGTCGGCGATATCGTCGAACATGCCCTGTCCCTGGACTTCCGTCATCTTGGCTTCTCCAGCCACGTGGATCCGGAAATCCGGATAGATTATCCCCGGTACGCTGGAGAAGTCCTCACCCTTAAGGAGCGCTACAAAGATCGTCTCGACATCCTGCTGGGCATTGAGCTGGATACCCTTTACGGAGATATGTCCACAACGGGCGGTTTCGAAAAAGCCTTCACCCCGGAACCTCAATATCTCATCCTCTCAAGCCACTATCTCGATCTCCCCCCGCTGGACGGCCATCTTTGCGGCGTAGACGGCTCGGCCGCAATCATCAGACAGACCGCCGAGACTTATTTTTCCGGCGACTTCTACCGTCTTGCAAAAGCCTATTTTGAACTGGAAGCATCCATCCTGGAAAGACTCGCGAAAGCTTATGGCAGGGAAGGCCTTGACAAAAAGCCCGCTTTCATCGGTCATTTCGACCTTGTCACTCGTTTTAATGACATGCCGGCGGAACAGGGCGGACAATTCCTGAATGAGGACGATCCGGCTTATCTGAACCCGGCTCTTGAGGCCATGGAATACCTTGTGAAGCGGGGCCTGCCCTTCGAATTGAACATGGGGGCAGTCAACAGGGGCCGGAAAAAAGAGGCCTATCCCTGTACAAGGCTGCTGCGCTCCCTCCGGGAATTCGGTGGGGAAATCATTATCAACTCTGACGCGCACCAGAAGGAGCTGTTGGATGGCTGCTTCGACCTTGCCATAAAAAAAGCGATCGAATGCGGCTTTACCCATACAAATATACTGGAAAGCGCATCGGATGGAAAAGCCGTCTGGAAGTCCATCCCTCTGGATACCCTCTGATACAGCCCCGGTAACTATTTCTGTTTTCCAAGGGTAAACGTAATACAGCCAGGGAGCCCTGCTCCACAAACGATCATGAAAGGTTTGCTTTTCATATATTGACTTGATGCCGCAGGCATTGAGTCCCATTTGTGTCGCTGGGGCGACACAAATGAAATATGAAAAGCTTGCTTTTCATACTTGGATGTAGGCCTTATACCTTTGAAGCATTGCCTGTCCCAGGCGCCCCCGCACATGAATGCCATCCTCTTCATATCGGACTTCTTCCACTACAGCCTGCTCCCTCAGGATCCTTTCCACGGCCCCTTCCGAGTATGGGATAATGAGGCTGCAGGGGTAATACCCTTCCGAAAGCCTCTCCTGAATCATCCCCAAAAGCTTCGGAATGCCCGCGCCGCTTACGGCGGATATCTGCACCCTGTCATGTAAAAACAGTATGTTATCCGGTGCCCCCAGTCCCGCACCGGCCTCCCCAGCCCTGTCAGCCTTGTCAGCCTTGTTCATCACATAAATCCGGGGAATCCCACCGGCCCCCAGCTCCTCCAGCACCTTGTCCGTCACCTCTATATGGGATGAGCAGGAAGGGTCGAAGCCATCCACCACCTCAAGAATCAGATCGGCGCAAACGACCTCTTCCAAAGTGGAACGGAATGCATCTACAAGCCCATGGGGGAGATCTCGGATAAAGCCCACCGTATCCGAAAGCAGGAAAGGCCTGCCATTTTCCGGCGTGATCCTGCGCACTGTCGTGTCCAATGTGGCAAAAAGCATGTCCTTCGCAAAAACCTGCTTCTCCCTTTTCATCGTTTTCATCGTGAAGCTTTGCCGCTCAGATTGCCTGGATTGATCTTTTTGCCCTGATTGCCCTGTTTCCCGCAGAGCCGGTGCGCTATCGTGACTGTACGGATTCCCATACGCAGCCGAAAGCTCCAGAAACCGATTCATCAAAGTAGACTTTCCCGCATTGGTGTAACCGACAAGCGCTATGAGCGGAAGTCCCGAGCGCTGCCGTCTCTTTCTTTGGATGGTTCGGTTTTTTTCTATTTCCTTCATGCTCCGCCGAATGGATGCCATCCTGTTCAATATATGACGTCGATCCAGCTCAATCTGCGTTTCCCCGGATCCCTTGTTGGACAGGGAGCCTCCCGTTCCGCCCTGGCGGGAAAGATTCTGCCGAAGCCCGACAAGCCGCGGCAGCATATACTGCATCCTCGCGTAATCCACCTGCAATTTGGCTTCCATGGTCCGGGCTCGTTCCGCGAAAATATTCAGGATGAGGGTTGTCCGGTCAATCACTTCCACCTCCAGATCATGCGAAAGATTGGCAAGCTGAGAAGGCGACAGGGTATTATTAAATACGACAAGATCCGCGTCATCAAAAAAAATCCGATTTTTCAGCTCCTCTACCTTCCCGCGGCCAATGTAATAAGCTGAATCCTCCGCGGCAAGTCTCTGCGCCAGCTCTCCTACGGGCGTAATGCCGCAGGACTCACACAGTCCTCGAAGTTCCGAAAAAAAGGCATCCTCCGGATCGATTGGCGTCTGCTTTCCCGTGGCGCTGCCGGTTGCCGGAAGAAGAGCCAGAACGAGTACCGCCCGCCTTTCACCGGACAAGTGATTTCCTTCCGTCATCCTTGCGTGTTACCTCCATTATTAAAGCATGTATTAACTATGCGTCAAACATAGTTAATGCCGGGCATCAGCGGCATCGCCAATGGTATCAAAAGGTTTTTCTGCGCCACAGGGAATTCCGCGGAAAAGACCGGTTCATTTGAAAGAACTCATAAGAACTCATAAGAACTCAAAAGAACTCATTTCAAAGAATTCATTTCAAAGAACTCATTTCAAAGAATTCATTTCAAAGGAATTCAATTCATTTTTGAAAAAATCATTTGAAAGAATCAGAAGCCATTTTTTCCTGCTTTACCTTGTGGTCAATAACATGCCTTGAAGAAAGCTCCCGCTTTACATCCTCTGGGCTGATGCCGCTTTCCACCATTAAAACAAGGACATGGTATGCGAGATCGGCTATTTCATAAATGGTCTCTTTCCGATCCTGCCCCTTCGCGGCGACAATGACCTCTGTGCATTCCTCCCCCACCTTTTTCAGAATCTTGTCCAGTCCCTTTTCAAAAAGATAACTTGTATAGGAGCCCTCCGGCATTTCCTTTTTCCTTTCCACCAGAAGCTCATACAATGTATTCAGGGAGAACTCCTCCCTCTTGCCTTCCCCATCTGCCATAAGCCCAAAACCGCCTCTCTGCATTCGTCTCAGATGCGCACCCTCGCATATAGGATTTCCCATCGGAACTGAAAACAGTACTGGAAAATCCATTAATCCCTGCCCCGCAAGCCCTCCTGTCGGCAAGCTATGCCGTGCCTTGCGGGAAATCCGTTTTCCGCATATCCGTATCAAAGCAGGAATCCGTTCCCAAATGACATGCCGGCCCATCCTTCACGACCTGTATCAGCACCGCGTCCGCATCGCAATCCGCCTCAAGGGATACGATATGCTGGAAATGCCCCGAAGTCTCTCCTTTCAGCCAGAGTTCCTTTCTGGAACGCGACCAAAAACAGCTCAGGCCTCTCTGCAGACTGATCTCCATGGACTCACGGTTCATATAAGCCAGCGTCAAAACCCGTTTTGTTTCATAATCCTGAACAATGCATGGCACCAGCCCGCGTTCATCAAAACGTATCCTGTCAATATCAAATGACATACTTTCCCTTTTCCTGTTCTTTTCTAAATTCTCACCGGCACGCCGGAAGCCAGGAGATCCCTCTTAAGATCAGAGATAAGGACCTCGCCAAAATGAAAGATGCTTGCGGCAAGCCCCGCTGAAATGCCTGGAATTTCCCGGAATAAATGAATGAAATCGCCAATACTTCCCGCGCCACCGGAGGCGATGACAGGCACCTTCACAATTTCATTAACCGCCTTCAGCATTTCCAGGTCAAAGCCCGTCTTTACCCCGTCCGTGTCAATGGAATTCAGAACAATCTCACCTGCCCCGCGCTCCACGCCTTCCCGGACCCATTCGAACAAATCCCTGCCCGTATCAATACGTCCGCCGTTTTGAAAGACATGAAAATGTCCATCCACCCGCTTCGCGTCGATGGACAACACCACGCATTGGTTCCCATACTTCCTGGCAGCCTCATCAATCAGTCCGGGATTCTGAATGGCACCGGAATTAACGGAAACCTTGTCCGCGCCGCAGCGCAGCACCCTTTCAAAGTCCGAAACGGAACGGATTCCGCCCCCTACAGTCAGAGGGATGAAGATTTGTGAAGCCACCTCGCGGAGCACTTCCGTAAAAAGCTCCCTTCCCTCATGAGAGGCGGTAATGTCATAAAATACCAGCTCGTCCGCGCCTGCGTCCGAATAGTATTTTCCAAGCTCCACCGGGCTGGACACATCGCGCAGCCCCTCAAAATTAACGCCCTTCACAACCCTTCCGTCCCGCACATCAAGACAGGGAATAATACGTTTTGTTATCATAAATGCTATGCCCCCACTCGCCCGGTCTTCTGTTATTGACTGTCACCGATGAAACAGGTACTGATGGCTGCCTGGGCAGCGCGAAAGTCAGCCTTCCGCAATCTGAACGGCCTCCGAAAGCGTGACAGCCCCCTCATACATTGCCTTTCCAAGGATTGCCCCGTACAGCCCCATTTCCCGGAGGCTTTTTATGTCCTCATAGGAGGACACGCCGCCGGATGCCGTAATATTCAGTCCCGAAATTCTCAATAGCTCCCTGTAGAGGGAAAGATTCGTCCCCCGCAGCGCGCCGTCCCTGGAAATATCCGTCACGATGGCCGTAGCACAGCCCAGCCCGCTTATACGGTCAAGGAAGGAAAACATGTCCATATCCAGCACTTCGGTCCAGCCGTGAATGGCAGGCTTGCCATCCTTTGAATCCACGGAAACTGCCACATGGGTGCCGAAATTCCGCAATGCTTCAATCAGGAAGCTTTCATCCGTCAGTGCCTTCGTGCCAAGGATCAGCCTTTCAACTCCAATTCCCAGATATTTTTCCATTGTGGAAAAATCCCTGATTCCGCCACCTACTTCAAGCGGGATGGAAACGCTCTGACAAATCTCCCTGATTACGGGGAAATTCGGCGTCCCGCCATCCCTCGCCCCCTCAAGATCCACAAGATGAAGCCATGAAGCCCCTGCTTCTTCCAGCTTCCGTGCCATTCCGGCAGGGTCATCGGAATAGACCTTCATTGCCCGATAATCCCCCTTCGTCAGCCGTACAACCTTTCCCTCATAAAGATCTATTGCCGGAAATAGGATCATGTTTCCTCCCCTTCTGCTGTGAACTCTGCTTTCCTCGAACAGGTATTTCTCAATCGAAGCAGGTTTTTCTGCGACACAAGGAATGTCGCAGGCATTGACGTCCCATTTGTGACGCGCCATCAGCACAAATGAAGCATAAAAGGCTCACCTTTCCTACTTCAACAAGCCTTATTGCTGATGCCGCAGAAATTTTTGAGAATACGGAGTCCTGTATCACCGCTTTTTTCCGGGTGGAACTGCGTGCCGAAAACATTTCCCTCCTGAACCGCAGCGGTGATGCGCAGCCCGTATTCCGCATCAGCCACCAGGGCCTCCCCGCAGGAGGACGCCGCGTAAGAATGGACAAAATAGACGTATGCGCCTTCCTCTATCCCATCAAAAAGGGGGCTCTTCTTCACAAAGCGCAGGGAGTTCCAACCCATATGGGGAATATCCAGCTCTGCCGGAATCCGCCCTTCCAGAGGAAGCACCTCTCCGGGAATCAGGGCAAGCCCCTCATGCCGGCCATATTCCATTGAATGGTGAAAAAGAAGCTGCATTCCCAGGCAAATGCCCAGAAGGGGCTTTCCGCCTTCCGCAAGCTCCCGCAAATAAGAAAACAAACCCGCTTCCCTCAGCTTCGCCGCGGCGTCGGAAAAAGCCCCTACGCCGGGGAGCACAACACGGTCCGCAGAGGCCAGCACATCCCTGTCACCGGTAACCACGGCCTCCTCGGAAATGGCTGCGAAAGAACTCCTCAGTGAAAACAAGTTGCCAACACCATAATTTATAATAGCCGTCATTTTTCAAACCCCGTTGTTTTCGCCTCAAGGCTTACTTCCACAATATCCAGCCTGATTATCCGCTACCATAATGCCTGCCACAACGTCTCAGCAAGCCTATTCAAAACGGGCTTCCACCGCCCTTGCATGTGCCGTAAGCCCTTCGCTGCGGGCAAATTTGGCGACCTTCCTGTACTCCTTTTCCAGCGCCTCTTTTGTATAGTAGCTGTACTGCATCTTTTTGACAAAATCATCCACGGAAAGAGGGCTGTAAAAACGCGCTGTCCCGGATGTGGGAAGCGTGTGGTTCGGCCCGGCAAAATAATCCCCCATGGGTTCCGGATTAAACCTGCCCAGAAACACAGAACCGGCATTCTTGATTTTCGGAAGATAATCAAAAGGACTGTCAACACAGATTTCCAAATGCTCAGGCGCAATGCGGTTGGCTGCGTCGATCCCCTCGTCCAGGTTCCGGGCAACGATGATCTTCCCGTTCCGTTCTATGGAAACCCGGGCAATTGCTTCTCTTTCCAGGCTCCCAAGCCGGACTTCCAGGGCATCCCGGACCTTCCCGGCCAGCTCCAGGGAATCCGTCACCAGCACCGCGGACGCGTTCCTGTCATGCTCTGCCTGCGAAAGCAGATCCGCAGCGACACATTCCGGATCTGACTTTCCGTCCGCAAGCACAAGAATCTCCGACGGCCCAGCGATCATGTCGATATCCACCTGGCCAAAGACCTGTTTCTTTGCCTCAGCCACATACGCGTTTCCGGGTCCGACGATCTTGTCAACCTTCGGCACTGTCTCCGTCCCATAGGCCAGAGCCGCGATTGCCTGTGCCCCGCCCACCCTGTATATCTTATCCACGCCGGCCACCATGGCAGCCGCCAGGATATAGGGATTCACCTTGCCGTCTTTCGATGGCGGCGTGACCATGATGATTTCTTCCACGCCGGCAATCCTTGCCGGAATCGCGTCCATCAGCACGGTAGACGGATAAGCTGCGGTGCCTCCCGGAACATAAATCCCCACGCGGGAAAGCGGAATTATCCTCTGTCCAAGGATCACACCGTCCCTGGGAGTGTCAATGAAGCCCTGCTTTCGCTGATTCTCATGGAAATGGGAGATGTTGTCCGCGGCCTCCCGCAGGATTTCCATGAATTCATCGCCGACCTCCCTCAGCGCCTCTTCGATCAGAGTGGATTTTGGCCTCTCTGAATTCTGATATAGCGAACCGCCTGAGGGACAAGGCGCCTCTTCGATCAGAGTGGGTTTTGGCTGCCCTGATCCCTGATGAACCGACGCGTTTTCGCGTCCGTATGGCTCCTCCGGCAGAGTTGGTTTTGGTTCCTCCGCCAGATTGGCTTCTGCCTGGCGTGACTTTTCCATTCCGATTCCCGGGAGAAGGAAATCCTGCAGGGAAACGCCGTCAAAACGAAGGGAATATTCCCGAAGGGCCTCGTCCCCACGTTCACGCACATTTCGAATAATTTCCGAAACCTGCTCGGAAACATCCTCCACCGGATCCGCCCGTGAGAAAATGTCCTCGTCCCTGATTTTTCCCATTTCATAAATTCTAATCATGCGTATCCTTTCCGCCGGGTTCTGAAAGCCCGTCCCTGAGCCTGATGATTTCATCATGCAGAAAAGCAAAACTCACCTTGTTGGCTATCAGACGGGCACTGATCGGAACGATCTCCTTCCTGACGCAGAGCTTGTTTTCACGCAGCGTTTTGCCTGTTTCCACGATGTCCACGATCACATCCGAAAGCCCCAGGAGAGGGGCGATCTCAATGGATCCGTTCAGCTTTATAATGTCGATTTCCCTGCCGATGCTTTCATAATAAGCGGCGGAAATCCTCGGGAATTTTGTGGCGACCCTCAGTGCCCTGGAACCATCCTCATAAAAATCCGCAAGGCCGGCCTCGCACATCCGGCAGATCCCCAGGCGGAGATCCAGCAGCTCGTAAACATCCGGTTCATACTCCAATAATATGTCCTTGCCGCAAACTCCGATGTCCGCAGCCCCTCTCTCCACATAGATGGAAACATCCGACGGCTTGACCCAGAAAAAGCGAAGCCCTTTCTCCTGATTCTCAAAAGTCAGCTTCCTGCTCTTTTCCAGAATCTGGGGGCAGTCAAAGCCGGCCTGCGCGAATTTCTCATAAGTCTGTTCTCCGAGCCTCCCCTTCGGCAGCGCGATATTCAGCATAAGCTCCCCCTTATAATTTGTTAACCCGCCCCGGATTCCCGGAGCTGTCCGAGCATCTCGTCCAACGTAATGATATCCTTTGCGCGGATATCCCCCCCGGAGGAGACAGCGCAGACCTTTTTCCCCTGGGAAACTATCCCTTCCACGGCTTTCGCTATCAATTCCGGGGAATCCCCGTCTTTATATACCAGAAGGCAATCTACATCATAATGCTTCGGGGACTCCAGATAATTCTCCAGATGATCAAGATACAAGGCAAAGCCTATGGCTTCCAGGCTTTTCCCCATTTTTTCGGGAAGCTTGTCGTACCTCCCGCCGGAAAGAACCGGAAAGGGAATTCCCTCCACTGCCCCCTGAAAGATAATGCCGTTATAATAATCCATGGAAGTGGCCAGGGAAAAATCCAAAGTGACAAAAGGCAGTACCGAAAAATTATCCAGAATACCGCAAAGGGAGCGAAGGTGTCCCGCCATACGGCGTCCCTCATCAGACAGGGCCAGCCTTTCTGCCGCGTCCACACCCTCCCTGAAAGGCATGTACAGCTCCATCAGGCTCCGAAGACGCCCGGAAACGTCCGCATCGACCTGGCGCGCTTCCAAAAAAACATCCAATTCCTTCGCGTTTCGGGAGGAAAAGCAAGAAAGAACCGATGCTTCCTCTTCCGGAGAAAAGCCACCGGCATGAAAAAATTCCTTCAAAAAGGCGGCGTCCGAAACACGGATCACGAAGCGATGGCCGTAAAGCTCCAGGGATTTCGCGGCAAGGGCAATTAGCTCCGCTTCCTTATAAGCATCAATCCTGCCCAGGCACTCAACACCAGCCTGCGAAATTTCCCGATAATGCCTGTCCTTGGGACGATATACCGTCTCCCTGTAATATACCTTCTCCCCTTTTCCCGGATTGGCCTTCACGATAGAGATCGTGATATCAGGCTTCAGGGCCAGTAGCGAACCATCCAGATCCGTAAATGTAATAATCTGGGATGATTTCAGGAAATCCCTGTTTTCGGCATACAGGTCATATGGTTCAAACTTGGACATCCTGAATTTCCGATATCCATATTGTTCGTATAATTCGTCTAGTCTTCGCCTGATCATGAATTCTCTCCCGGACTTCTTCGCCCCATTGGCGCTCCTGAAATACTACGGCCTCTTTAGAAAGCTCAATTATCCGAATACCCGATAATTAAGATGATCGGATCATCGTGGGTCATTCTCTGGATAGAACTCCTTTGGTTGAAGGGATCTGCTCACAGAATCGTTCATCGACCGCCACGGCCTCCCTCATTGCCCTGCCCAGCCCCTTGAAGCAGGCCTCGGCGATGTGATGGGAGTTTTTGCCGGCGATCAGCCGGATGTGCAGCGTGATCCCCGCATGAACCGCAAAGGCATGCATGAACTCAGCCACCAGCTCCGTGTCAAAGGTCCCGACCTTCTGCGTTGGAAAATTCAGTTCCGCGTAGCATCCACCCCGTCCCGAAATGTCCACCGCCACCAGCACCAGCGCCTCATCCATGGGCAGCATATAGGAGGAATAGCGGGTAATCCCCTTCCTGTCTTCCATGGCTTCAGCAACGGCCTCGCCCAGGCTGATGCCGATATCCTCTACGGAATGGTGATCATCCACCCAGGTATCCCCTTCGCAGGAAAGGCTCATCTGGATTCCGGAATGACGGCTGAACAGGGTCAGCATGTGATCCAGAAATCCAATCCCGCTGCTGATATCTGATTCCCTCCCATCACCGTCAAGATCCACCCAGATATGGATATCCGTCTCATTCGTTACACGATTGATCTCAGCCGTCCTCATGCCCCGCTCCTCCTTTCATTGTGTGATGGCAGCCACTCAGGCTGCCGCCCGCGCTCATCCCGTTTCACAGAATTTCTGTCACTGCCAAGTCAAGCTGAACAGTGACGAATTTCCGCCCGATCGAAGTGATTTTAACCATTTTAATTGCCGATCGTGGTATCACGCCAAAAGGGCTTCTATAGCTGCCAGAAGCCTTTCCATGTTCTCTCTGCTCCCGATCGTAATGCGGTTATATTCCCGAATTCTTTCGCTGTCAAAATGACGTATCAGAATTCCCCTTTCCTTCAGGCCTTGGTAAAGCCCTGCCCCGTCCATGCGCGTTGTCCTGGCAAAAACGAAATTTGCCTTGGAGGGGAGCACTTCAAAACCCATGCGCCGAAGTCCCTGTTCGGTGAAATCCCTGTTTTCCACGATCCAACTGCTTGTCTCCTGATAATAATCCCTGTCCCTGACTGCCGCAGCCGCCGCAGCCATACTTAGCCGATTGACATTATATGGATTTACGGAGAATTTCAATGTCTCAAGATCCCGGATCAATGCCTCGTCCCCGATTGCGTAACCCACCCTGGCGCCCGCCAGGGAACGTGATTTTGAAAACGTCTGCACCACCAGAAGGTTCCTGTATTTTCCGATAAGAGGAACGCAGGACGCTCCGGTTCCGGCAAAGTCGATGTACGCCTCATCGACAATGATCACATGTTCGGGGTTTGACGCCGCAATCCTTTCCACCTCGTCCGTACTCAGCAAGATCCCCGTAGGCGCGTTCGGATTGGCAATAACCACCGCCATATGGATATCTTCGTACTCCCCGGGCTGTATCGTAAAATCTTCCCGCAAAGGCACCAGCTTTGCCGGAATATGAAGAAGATCCGCAAACACGCGGTAAAAACCATAGGTAATGTCCGGAAACGCGATGCCATCCTCTGAAAAAGCCATGAAGGCAAAGTACAATGCTTCATCCGAACCATTGGATACAAAAACATTCTCGCGTCCAACACCATATTCCGAAGCCAGGGCTTCCTTCAGGACCAAAGCCTCAGGGTCGGAATACAACCGAAGGTCAGACACCGCCTGGCGGTTGATTACTGAAAGAACGCCGTCTGAAGGCGGAAAAGGGGACTCGTTTGTATTAAGCTTAATATAAGACCTGTCACGGGGCTGTTCCCCCGGCACATAGGGCGATAGTGCCCTGTAGCGGGAATGAAGAAATTCAGACATTGCGGAATCACCTTTTTTATAATCCTGTAACTAATAAGCGCCCTGTTTATGGCCACTGTGGTTTTAGGGAAACGCTGATTCAAGCGTTTCCGGCACCGAAAATGCGCCGTGCAGCGGCAAAATTCCTTTGCATTTCCATAGAAGTTCTGAAAACCTCGTTATGGTTCCTAAAGCGCAGCTGTACAGTCAAGCTGAACAGTTGCGTCTCGGGCGTGGCGCTTACGCGCCTTCCAACGTAAACCCATCCAGCACCGCTGAAAGCAGCCTGTCCTCTTTGTCATATACCAGCTTCAGCGAGAAAAAGGGTCGATTCTCTGACAAAAGCCTGAGAAATATCCTGTCGCCCTCCCATATGGGCAAATCAGCAACCCTGTCTTTGGGAACCCATACCAGCTCCCCTTCATCACAGGGAACGGGATTCCCGGAAAAGCGGTCTGCTGTATACAGGCACATATATTCTGAAACACCTTTCCCTGAAACAAAGGTGACAATCCCCCTGAAACGCCAGCGTTCCAGCCTGTAGCCGGTCTCTTCCATGACTTCCCGGAGCAGGCATTCCTCAGGACTTTCCCCGGCTTCAAAATGCCCTCCCACGCCCAGCCATTTTCCTCCGTTCACATCCTCTGAACGATCCGGCCGATGCAGCATGAGCCATTTCCCCTCCTTCTCAAGATAGCAAAGGGTGGTCAGACAGGAGCGCTCCTTGCCGCTCATTCGTCTCTCTCTTCCGGCTTTTCAAAAGAAACGGTGGAAGAGACCGCAGCTACAATCGCAATGATCACAGCCATCAATGCCATAAAGAATGCTGCCGAAAGCCCGATCACAAGTCCAAATGTCATCTTGCTACTCCTTTCAAACCTCAACACGACCCACTATTACAGTGGTTTTTGAGCCATATTAATTTCTAAGGAAATGCTGATCAAATCAGCATTTCCTTATGATGCACGCCCTTCGCCCTTACCCAAATGATTTCCCCGGCCTACGATTATAGCGACTTTTACCGTTCAACCAGCTTTCAACGGCTCGCTCAGTGTGTGCCGGAAGGAGCGAGCCTGCGACTATGTTCGGAAACATTAACGCGCTCACTCAATGTGCGTCGGAAGGGAAAGGCCCATGCTGTCAAGCTTGTGAAGAATCTCGTCCAGGGATTTCCTGCCCATATTGCGAACCTTCATCAAGTCCTCCATGGATTTCTCACACAACTCTTCCACCGTATTAATACCGGCCCTTTTCAGGCAGTTATACGAGCGAACGCTCAGCTCCAGTTCATCGATACTCTTGTTCATATCGTTCACGATGTTGTCAACCGTCCCCTGAATCTGTATTCCGCTTTCCGCGGCAGAATCCATGTCTATGAAGAGCTGCAGATGTGTCTGCATGATTCTTGCGGCAAAAGATACAGCGTCATTGGGAGCCATCGTCCCATTCGTGATGATGTCCAGCGTCAGACTTTCCGTCTGTCCCTCTTGCTCCACGGAAATATTCACCTTAAGCACGGGAGAATAAATCGCGTCCACCGCAATGACCCCCAAAGGCAATTCGGTCCTATCCCGGGTGTTGGCGCCGTCATATCCCCTTCCCTTGGTAATCTTCATTTCCATATAGAGCTTCGCGTCTTTTCCGGATAATGTCGCGATGACCTGATCTTTGTTAACGATCTCAACCTCCGAGCTCACCTTGATATCCGCAGCCGTAACAATACCTTCCCCCACATAGTCAATGGTTGCCATGATTGGCTCATCGCTGGAAGAAGAATTGATAATGGCAAGGCGCTTCAGGTTCATGATGATTTCGGAAACATCCTCCCTCACTCCCGGCATGGATGAGAATTCATGGAATACCCTATCAAGCTTCACCTCACTGACAGCAGCCCCGGGCATGGATGACAGCAGAATTCGCCGAAGAGAATTCCCCAGGACCGTCGCCTCCCCCTTGGCCAAAGGTTTGCATTTAAACCTTCCGTGTGTCTTCTTGTCCACTGAAAGTTCCTGAACCTCCAGCTCCGGATTCAAAAAAATGTCCATGTACACCCCCAAAAACTTGCCTTCCCACTTTAACCATTCTATTATATACATTTTAAAAAATAATTCGAGTGTTTATTGTAAAAAATCGAATTTTATTTCTTAAAAAAAACAAAAAATATTTGACAGCATTTGAATAGTGTGCTAAATTAAAAAAGCTCTTGCAGATTCTTTTGATGAAGCGGGCAGGCTGATGTAGCACAGTCGGTAGTGCGTCGCATTGGTAGTGCGGAGGTCACGGGTCCGATTCCCGTCATCAGCTCATAAAGCAAAACCTCGAAAGGACTTTCAGAAGGCTTTTCGAGGTTTTTCGTTATTATTAGCTTTTATTGTTTTCTTTTCATTGGCTTCACTCCTGTCCTTTTCTTATTTCTTATTCATCATAAGTCTTGCAGTTCAAGACGGCAAAACATTCACAGCAAAGCGCCCACATCTTGCGGAGAGCAGTATGACAAGAAAGAATAAACTTATAAGAATCACAATCCACAATGAAGCCGAATATCAGCAATTCCTTCACGATCTCAGGCGATACAGGACCCCTTTTTTCAGCTATGCCAAATTTGAAATCACCAGCACAGTTCACGCGAAACGCACAGAGGATGTTTGCCGTGCCCTGAATATAAAAAAGCGCATGGAAAGGATATCCTTCATTTATGACCGCGCCTGCGATATCATCGATGAATATAATAAAGAAAAAGGGATATGCTGTAATTACAAAAACGGTTATTGCGAGGACCCCAAGCACCAGCGCCACAAAAATGGCTGCTGCTTCCTATGCCATTTACAAAAACCCTTTGGATGCCCTACAAAAAATATAAGCTGCAAGCTTTTCTACTGTGACCATATGGTGGAAACACATCCTGTGCTTATGCTGGAGCAAATCGACCTGTTAAAGATGTTCACCCCGAGCCAAATGTTGATCGTTAAAGAGAACGCATTTGTGAGCAGAGAGACACATCTCAAGCTCCTTTGGCTCGGCAGCTACCTCCTCTACTGCATGTTTTCTGTTTCCAAACTTTTCCGAATGAAAAACATATAATCATATATGATTATGTTAATTCATTATTTTTATTTTTTCATTTAAAACGCTTGACAAATAGCCTCAAATCTTATAGAATCCTTCTCTGTCAGCGGTGATTGATAGATTATTAATGGCTGCGACACATGAGTCTTGGATTTCGAACTGAGATATAATTTCGGTTTGAGGTTCAGGAGCTGCCCAGATAGCTCAGTCGGTAGAGCAGTGGACTGAAAATCCACGTGTCACTGGTTCGATTCCGGTTCTGGGCATCATCAAAATTTAGCTTGACTAATATAGATGGTTTATGATATAATAGTCAAGAGTTAAAGAAGTTTTGCGCGAGTAGTAGAGTGGTACTACGTCTCCTTGCCAAGGAGAAGGTCGCGGGTTCGATTCCCGTCTCGCGCTTTTTTTATTTGTTTTATTTGTCAGTTTAACCTTTTATTTTTTACTTTGCAGTTGACATAATTCCAGTCGATTCCAGCAATCCAATTAATTCCAATGACTTCCAGTCGATTCCAGCAATCTGACTAACTAAAAAAAGTCATGAAGTGATTCCCTGCGGATAAATTCTCTTCATGACGCTTTTCTATATTTTTTTCGTGGAATTCAGCAAAGTTATGCAAACAGCATCCCCTATGCCTTTGTTGAAATGTTTCCGGAAAAATCCGAAGGCATTAAGCTTACCGGATAGATATTTAATGCCTGGAAATTCGCAATGTATTGCCGGGCAGCTCAGTATTTTCCAAAACTTGTTTCATCCAGGGTCCATAATTCAAATCCGAAAAAGCTTCTATAAAATCATCATAATAAGGGTTCCCCATGATCTCATCCCTCTTCAAAGCGATTTCGCCCATGTTCTGAGCGTTCATGAATTCTTCAAAGAGTCGTGAGATGGCCGCCTTCTCACGAAGATCAAAACCGGATAAATCCGCTTTTGACAGAATGGTCTCAAGCATTTCATGGTTCTTCCTTGCCTCTTCTTCAAGCACCGGGCCAAAATCAAAGCCTGCCGAATTCCCTGCGGCATCCCCCCGTGCCATTGTTGAAATGCTTCCCGAAAAATCCAATTGCATGGTATGGTACTCTACTATATCCTCATAAAGAGAAAGAAGCCCGAAATAATGTGGAGACGCCAAGGGGGTGGCACTTACAATCTCGTATAGCCCTCCATACCTCATGATTTCCTGAGAATGTTTATGACCGCTCAGGCACAGACGAACGCCACACTCAGGCAGCAAGTCCCTCAGATTCTGATTCCTGATTACATACTGGCTATCAACGGCATCCTCTCCACCGGGCAGGACATTATGGTGTGAAAGAAATAAAAGAAACTCATCAGAATCCCCGGCCTCCTTTGCCTCACTTTGAAGCCAGCGAAGAGAATCCTCAGAAAACTCTCCATAATAATCTTTATTTTGGGAACAGTCATCCATAGATAGGATCCGGATTCCGGGCATACGGACAGAGAAACTCATGGATCCGGCATCCTCCGATTCAAAATCGCACAATTCCCGCGCATATTTATCAAACAAATCTCCATGCCCGTTACCGAAATCATGATTGCCCGGCACGAGGATAATCGGAATTCCAGCCTCCCTCACCCTGACAAGCTTCTGCTGCAGAAGATGATAATCATCTTCCCTTCCGCTGTTTGTATTATCACCACACATGATCAGAGCGTTCGGTCGTCTCCGAATAACCCATTCAAGGAAAAGATCCGTAAGCTCCTGAACAGCTTCCGTCATAGGATAAATTGAAACGACATCATGAGAAGTGAAATGAAGATCAGAAGTCACGACAAATTCCAAAAGCTTCTTTCCACCTGCGGTGCCGACAGCCATCTCGTCACGTTCATTTTCAATTTCATCTTCACTTTGAGAAGGATGATCTGTCACAAAAGATTCTTCATCGCCTTCATTCTCAGCTTGTATACAGGACGCAAAAATAATCAATAGCGCAACACAAAGAAGAAAATATTTTTTCATTCAATTCATCCACCTCCCGCATGTCGGATATACCTGCGCGAATACAGATCATAGGGCGGGCAGGGAAGGATTAATCCGCGCCCCCACTCATCCACGAAGCACCTCTTGTCGCAAGGCAATATCTTCGTTCCGGCAGCCCCGCGTTAACAAAAAAAGCAGGCTGCTGTTTATATAAGCGGCCTGCTTTCTATTCAGCTTTAAACACGCACTAAGAAAGACGCGTCACAATCTCGCACTGTCTTAAATGCATAAATAAATCACTCAATGATCTTGACAACCCTGCCGGAACCAACAGTCCTGCCACCCTCACGGATAGCGAAACGAAGACCCTCTTCCATAGCGATCGGATGAATCAGATCGACTTCCATCTCAGTATTGTCGCCGGGCATGCACATCTCGGTTCCTTCAGGAAGTCTGCAGACACCGGTAACATCCGTGGTCCTGAAGTAGAACTGAGGACGATAGTTCGTGAAGAACGGGGTATGACGTCCGCCTTCATCTTTGGTCAGGACATAAACCTGAGCCGTAAACTTCGTGTGGCACTTAACGGAACCCGGCTTGCAGATAACCTGACCCCTCTCAATCTGGTCACGGTTAATACCACGGAGCAGAAGGCCAACATTGTCACCAGCCTCAGCCTGATCAAGAAGCTTGCGGAACATCTCGATACCGGTGATAACCGTCTTCCTCGTCTCCTCGGAAATACCAACGATCTCCACTTCCTCCTGAAGACGAAGCGTTCCTCTTTCAACCCTGCCGGTTGCCACGGTGCCGCGGCCGGTAATGGTGAAGACATCCTCAACAGGCATCAGGAACGGCTTGTCAGAATCACGTACAGGATCAGGAATATAGCTGTCAACCGCATCCATCAATTCCATAATGGCATTGGCCGCGTCAGAATTCGGATCCTCCAGAGCCTTGAGGGCAGAACCCTTGATAACAGGAATATCATCGCCCGGGAAATCATACTCGGTAAGGAGATCCCTGACCTCCATCTCGACCAGTTCAAGGAGCTCATCATCATCCACCATGTCGCACTTGTTCAGGAATACGACGATGGCCGGAACGCCAACCTGACGTGCAAGAAGGATATGCTCCCTGGTCTGAGCCATGACACCATCCGTCGCGGCAACAACAAGGATCGCGCCGTCCATCTGCGCCGCACCGGTAATCATGTTCTTAACATAGTCAGCGTGACCCGGGCAGTCAACGTGAGCATAGTGCCTCTTCTCGGTCTCATACTCAACATGGGCAGTATTAATCGTGATGCCCCTCTCCCTCTCTTCCGGAGCCTTGTCGATCATATCGAACGCAACAGCCTGACCGCTGCCCCTGGCTGCCAGAACGGACGTAATCGCCGCAGTCAGCGTGGTCTTGCCATGGTCAACGTGTCCAATCGTACCGATGTTACAATGCGGTTTCGTTCTCTCAAACTTCGCCTTTGCCATTTGATAAACCCTCCTGAATTAAATGTAATACAACGAAAATCATGTCAAGCACTAACGCATGCGCTTGCATGCTCCGTGCAATACATCAACGGATTGTCATGAAGTGATTTCCTAACACCAAATCATCATCATGATACAATCCGCATCTAGCATTTTAACATTTGTCTTTGCTTTTCGCAAGACTTATATAAATGAATTTATGAATTTACATTAATGTTTGACTAATGTTTGATTAATGTTTGATTAATGTTTAAGATTAATGCTTGAGATCAGAAAGTATCTTCTCCTGAATGTTCTTCGGGCATTTCTCGTATTTCTCGAAAAACATGGAGTAGTTCGCCCGTCCCTGGGTCTTCGATCTCAAATCAGTAGCATATCCAAACATTTCGGACAGGGGCACAAAAGCATTGATCTGCTTCCCTGAAGGAATATCCTCCAGACTGTCAATGCGTCCGCGCCTTGAATTAACGTCCCCAATGACATTTCCCATATATTCTTCAGGCGTGGTGATCTCCACCTTCATGATCGGTTCAAGAAGAACAGGGTCGCTCTTCTGCATGGCCGCCTTGAAGGCAATGGAGCCCGCGAACTCAAAAGCCCGCTCATTCGAGTCAACCTCATGATAGGATCCATCATAAACATTCGCGTGTACGCCCAGCACAGGGAATCCTGCGAGAATACCGCTGTTCGCGGCCTCTTTGATTCCCTTTTCGATCGCGGGAATATATTCTTTGGGGATCGTGCCTCCCACCACGGTGGATTCGAAGGAGAAGGTCTCCTCGCCATTTGGATCCATCGGCTCAAACTTGACCTTGCAGACACCGTACATGCCCGAACCGCCGGACTGGTGGACATACCTGCCCTCCGCGTCAACAGCCTTGGTAAAGCTTTCCTTGTAGGCCACTTCAGGCGCGCCGACATTTGCCTCAACCTTGAATTCCCGGAGCAGGCGGTCAACAATGATTTCCAGATGGAGCTCGCCCATGCCGGAAATGATTGTCTGGCCGGTTTCTTCATTTGTCTTTACCCGGAAGGTTGGATCCTCTTCCGCAAGCTTCGCGAGGGCATCTGCCATCTTGCCCTGAGATACCTTCGTCTTCGGCTCAATGGCCACAGAGATAACCGGCTCAGGAAACTCCATGGATTCAAGGATGATTGGATGCTGTTCATCACAAATCGTGTCGCCCGTGGATGTCAGCTTAAAGCCTACCGCCGCAGCAATGTCGCCGGAAAATACCTCATCGAGCTCCATCCGCTTATTGGCATGCATCTGCAGAAGGCGGCCAACCCTCTCCTTCTTTCCCTTCGTGGAGTTCAAAACGTAGGAACCGGAATTCAATGTGCCCGAATAAACTCGGAAATAAGCCAGTTTTCCAACATAGGGATCCGTCATAATCTTGAAGGCCAGGGCCGCGAAAGGCGCTTCATCAGAAGAAGGCCGTGACATCTCCGCTCCCTCGGGATCCGTGCCCATTATATCCGGAACATCTGTCGGGGCAGGAAGGAAGTCAATAATCGCGTCAAGCAGCTTCTGTACTCCCTTGTTGCGATAAGCCGTTCCACAAAGGCAGGGAATAGCATTTCCCTCAATCGTACCCTTCCGAAGAGCCTTCTTCAGTTCCTCCTGTGAAGGTTCATTCCCCTCAAGATACATTTCCAGCAGATTGTCATCCAGCTCGCAGATTTTTTCCACCATCTGGTTATGATACTCTGCTGCCTGTTCACTGAATTCCTCCGGGATATCCGTTATCTCGATATCCTCACCCTTATCGTCCTTGTAGAAATAAGCGCGCATCTCGAAAAGATCAATAATCCCCTTGAAGTCATCCTCCGCGCCCATTGGAATCTGGGTCATGACACAGTTCTTTCCGAGACGATCCACAATTGTCTGCACCGAATGGAAGAAATCAGCACCAACAACGTCCATTTTGTTAATAAAAGCCATACGAGGAACGTGATATGTATCTGCCTGCCTCCATACATTCTCAGACTGTGGCTCAACACCGCTCTTTGCGTCAAAAACGCCCACGGCCCCATCCAATACGCGGAGTGAACGTTCTACCTCCACCGTAAAGTCCACATGTCCCGGGGTGTCGATAATATTGATCCGGTATTCCGGGGCGCCCTCAATCTTCACATGCTCCCGTTCGGGCGTCCAGTGGCAGGTCGTGGCGGCTGATGTAATGGTGATGCCTCTTTCCTGCTCCTGGGCCATCCAGTCCATTGTCGCAGTACCTTCATGAGTCTCTCCAATCTTGTGGTTCACCCCGGTATAGTAAAGAATTCGCTCTGTCAGCGTAGTCTTCCCTGCATCGATGTGAGCCATGATGCCGATATTTCGTGTATGCTCAAGTGAATACTGTCTTTCAGCCAAAGTCGTTCCTCCTGACTAGAATTTGTAATGAGCAAATGCCTTGTTCGCTTCCGCCATCCTGTGCATTTCCTCTTTACGTTTCACGGCCGCTCCAGTGTTGTTCGCGGCATCCATAATTTCATTTGCAAGCCTTTCGGCCTGTGTCTTTTCCGAACGTTTCCTGGAAAACTCCGTCAGCCAACGGAGCGCCAGCGTCTGGCGCCGCTCCGGGCGGACTTCCATCGGAACCTGGTAGGTGGCGCCGCCTACACGCTTTGCCTTGACCTCCAGAACCGGCATGACGTTGTTCATCGCCTCTTCAAAAACGTCCAGAGCCTCTTTTCCTGTCTTTTCCTTGACCCTGTCAAAAGCGCCGTAAACAATCTTCTGCGCTATACCCTTCTTCCCGTCCAGCATGATGGAATTCACCAGCTTGGTGACGATCTTGGAATTATACATCGGGTCGGCCAAAACGTCCCTATGCAGAGTATGTCCTTTACGTGGCACGCTACTTCCCTCCTTAAATATTCAATTTAGATCCTCGGTACTCTCCTTCGGACTTTATGGCCTGCCCCACAATCATGCTGAATCTTTATGTTTATATTAAAAGAGCTGCCAAATCAAATCCGTTGTAACCAAATCTAAAAATCCTTCAGCAAATTACTTCTTTGCCTTAGGCCGTTTTGCGCCGTACTTTGAACGGGCCTGCATCCTGTTGGCCACACCTGCCGTATCCAAAGTGCCCCTGATAATGTGGTACCTGGTACCAGGAAGATCCTTGACACGGCCGCCGCGGATCATGACCACGGAGTGTTCCTGAAGGTTATGACCTTCACCCGGGATGTATGAAGTCACTTCAATCCCGTTTGAAAGCCTTACCCTGGCGATCTTACGAAGGGCTGAATTCGGCTTCTTCGGCGTAGCTGTCTTAACCGCCGTGCATACGCCCCGCTTCTGCGGCGCATTGTTCGTTGTCGCCCTCTTCCTCAGGGAATTGAAGCCCTTCTGCAGCGCAGGCGCAGTGGATTTCTTCCGGCTGCTTTCCCTGCCTTTTCTGACTAACTGGTTAAACGTTGGCATTTTGCTCTCCTTTCATGATGATATTCCGGCAGCTATACGGCCGCCTTATCTTTGCCTGCCTCTTATTCGTTACGCAATCCCGCACAAAAAAGTAAGCAAAGAAAAAATGTGCTTTCGCACATCATGTAATCATACTTTATGGCAAGACGTTTGTCAATCAGAACTTAAATTTTTCTACTGGTACTGTTGAGACTGTTGTGGCTGGTTATGACTGTACGCTTGTGACCCGGGAATACCTTTTGGAATGAACCAGGCACCAGGCATTGTTTATGCCAAAGGGTATAGGTCATGAAAAGCCATCAAGGCTTTTCATGACCGTGCTTGGCGAACCCCGCTGGGGTTTGTCCGCCGCAGGCAGATTTTGACGCGCTTTTCCTCAGAGCGCGTCAAAACCTATAGGATATGAATGTTCCTTCAGGAACATTCATGTCCGTACTTGGCGAATCCCGAAGGGATTTGTCCGACCGAAGGGAGGATTTTGACGCGCTTTTCCTTGAAGCGCGTCAAAACCCATAAATATGAATAGCTTATCTCCGGCCACATGGCTCCTCACGGAGGCTTTGCAAAAAAAGGAAAAACCTGTGAGCGGGAACTTTCCCTCACAGGCTTTTCCTTTGAATGAATTTTGAATGAATGCCCGAAAGCCATACGTTAAAGAAACGCTGAATCAAGCGTTTCCCGTGCCGAAAATGCACTACGCAGCGGCAAAAGTCCTTTGCGTTTTCGTGTGCCTCATAAGGAAATGCTGATGTAATCAGCATTTCCTTAAACGAACTGTCCCGACCTTATCAAGCCTGTCCTGCAGCCCCCTCCTGCTTTTCCTTCTTGTACTTTTTAAGGAGCAGGCATTGACGCCCTATTTGTAACCATCCAGCGCCCCGGGGTTCAGGAAAAGCCCCCTTTCACGCTTCTCGCCGCTCAGTCAAAAATGGAGTCCACATATTTCTTTGCGGAGAATTTCTGAAGATCCCCGGGCTTTTCCCCAAGACCGATGTATTTCACCGGAAGCCCCAGCTCCGACTGTATGGCCAGGGCGATGCCTCCCTTCGCGGTTCCATCCATTTTTGTGAGGATGATGCCCGTTACCTGGCAGGCCTCCTTGAATATTTCCGCCTGACTCATGGCATTCTGCCCCGTGGTGGCATCCAGCACAACCAGTGTTTCCCGGTAACCCTCGGCAAATTCTTTGTCGATAATGCGGTTGATCTTAGCCAGCTCCTGCATCAGGTTCTTCTTGTTATGAAGCCGTCCGGCGGTATCGATGATCAGAATATCCGCGTTTTTCGCCTTGAAGGATTGCAGGGCGTCAAAGACCACCGCGGCGGGATCAGCGCCCTCCCTCTGCCGGATCACATCCACTCCCGTCCTCTTTCCCCATTCCACCAGTTGCTCAATGGCCCCGGCCCGGAAGGTATCCGCGGCGGCCATGATAACCTTTTTCCTGGAGGACTTGAAGTGGGACGCCAGCTTTCCAATGGACGTTGTCTTTCCAACGCCATTCACGCCGATAACGGAGATAATGCTTTTCTGCCGTTCAAATTCATAGAAGCTGTCATCCACCCTCATCAGCTCATACAGATAATTCCTGAGGATCTTTTTCACATCCTTCGTAAGATTCACGCCCTGCCGGCCGGCTTCATGGCGCACTGCGTCAATAATCTTCATGGCCGTGGATATCCCCACGTCGCTCATGACCATAACCTCCTCCAACTCGTCATAAAAGGCATCATCCGCCACCTCGTTGGACTGGAACAGGTTATTGATCAGTCTTGAAAAAAAATTTGCCATATCCCCTGAACATCCCTCCTTTTTTCAATACTCTTTTCTTTTGATATGATTATCTGCCCCTCAGAAATCACGAAGCCCCCTGCACAAACTGATCCTTCTGAAGGTCAACTGACACAAGGGCGGAAATCCCTTTTTCCTGCATGGTAATGCCAAAGAGACGGTCAGCCCGTTCCATAGTGCCCCTTCGGTGGGTAATGACGATGAACTGGGTATGCTCCGTCAGATTCTGAAGATAATCCGCGAATCGCGCCACGTTGGAATCGTCCAGCGCCGCCTCAATCTCGTCCAGGAGACAGAAAGGGGAGGGCTTCATGCTCTGGATGGCAAAGAGCAGGGAAATCGCGGTCAGTGCCTTTTCCCCTCCGGAAAGCTGCATCATGTTCTGAAGCTTCTTGCCGGGCGGCTCGGCTATGATATGGATGCCGGCGGAGAGCACGTCCACATCTCCTTCGTCCATCTCGATCCTGCCCTGCCCGCCGCCAAAAAGAACCTTGAACACCTCGTCAAACTTCAGCCTGATCAACGCGAAATTCTCGTTGAACTGCTTCCGCATCCCCCTGTCCAGATCCAAAATAATCTTCTGGAGCTTCTCCTCCGAGCTCACCAGGTCCTGGTACTGATTGTTAAGGAACTCATAACGCCCGCTGATCTCCTTGTACTGCTCAATGGCATTGACATTAACCGGTCCAAGCTTCCGGATCCTGCCCTTCATCTCCCCAGCCAGCTTCTTCAGTTCCTGAAGGTTTGCGAACTCATCGGAAAACTTATCCTTTGCCGCCTGATAGGTCAGATTGTACTCCTCCAGCATATAGGATGTGAGTGTTTCCATGCGCTGCTCGAATTTCTCCTTCCGATTCTGCACATGCATGGACTCCTTTTCCATGGCGAGGAGCTTTTCGGAAAGTTCATCCTTCTTCCCGAAGAAGCTTTTGCGCTTCGCGAGAAGCCCCTGCTTTTCCTCCTCCATGACTCCGGCCTTCTGCTCAAGCTCCTCCCTGGCCTTTCCGGCATTTTCGATTAGTTCATTAAGCTCCCCAATCTTCCGTTGTTTTTCCGCAAGGACCTGGTCGGAATCATGCTGACTGTCCTCAATGCTCCCTTTCTCCTCAAATACCTTTTCCAATTGAGCGTTCAGGCGGTGCAGGTTCTCCGTCACGAAGTCTGTCCTGGTGGACAGGGAGCTGTATTCCACATTGATATCGGAAGAAATATTCAGGGCTTTGGTGTTTTTCTCCAGTTCCATCTGGTTCAGGGTCTTCCTGGCCTCCTCAAGCTGCCGGTCCTTCTCTGCCAGGACCTCCTGCGCCCGGCGCCCTTCTTCCTTCAGCTTTCCAAGGGATTCCTCCGATGCCAATATCCCGGCTTCCAGCTCTTCAAGCTCCCGTTTCCGTCCCATGAGGTTGGAGCTGTTTCGGTAGGCACCGCCGGAAATGGAGCCGCCCGGATTCAGAAGCTCTCCCTCCAGCGTTACAATGCGGAGCCCCTGCCTGTATTTACGCTGTATCGCCAGCGCATGGTCAATATTATCAACTACCAGCACCCGTCCCAGAAGGTAAACTGCCAGGGTCTGATACTCCCCGCTGCACTGGACCAGATCGCATCCAATCCCGACCGCCCCGGCTTCCCGGGCTGCCTTCTCACAGTTTTCGTCCTTTCTTCCCCGGATATTGGAGAGGGGGAGGAAGGTCGCGCGGCCATAACGATTCTGCTTTAGGAACTGGATCATGTCCTTCGCAGTCATCTCATCCCTGGTCACAATGTTCTGCACGGCGCCACCCAGCGCTGTCTCAATGGCGACCTCGTACTTCTTCGGCACCTCAATAAGGTCCGAAACCACTCCCTCTATTCCGCGGACCCGTTCCCGCCGGTCCATGACCATCTTGACCGCATTTCCGTATCCTTCATACCTTTCCGCCAGGTTGCGTAATGTCTCCAGACGGTTCTTCAGGTTGTCCCTCTCCCTTGTCTTTTGCTGCAGGGAATCCTGAATCCGGGCAAAACGCGCGCGACCGTCCTCAGCCTCCTGCTGCATTTTCCGCATATTCTCCTGATGCGCCGCCAGCTTGTCCTGAATCTCGCGAAGCTCCGAACGTTTCTTTTCAATATCCCTGAGGAAACCGTCAGAATGGCCGTCCAGGCTTTTCTCCGCGTCGCCGACCGGCCTGATCTCCAGTTGGAAATCCTCCCCCATACAGGCGGCCACCGTCTTTTCCGTCTCCCGGGCGGCCCCCTCTATAAGCTGCAGGTCGATGTCTATGTTTTCCTTTTCCACATCCCCGGCGCCGTTTGTCTTGATAAAGGTGATCTGGTCCCGGATGAAGCGGATGACGGACAGATTGTCCTCAATTTCCTTGATGCACGAAAACAGCTCTTTGGAAAGGGCATTGATCCTCTGCCCGTAATGGAGCGCGTTATTTTTCTCCGTGCTGATCTGCTCGTTCAGGACGTTTATCTGCCCCGTCAGGTTCGTGGACAGGAGATCCGCCTTGCCGGCCTCATCCCTGGCCTCCTGCAGCCCCTGATCCAGAACGCGAATCTTCTCTTCCAGCTCCTCATATTCCCGGCCCAGCTTTTCTGATGCCTTCCTTGCCTCCGCCAGCTCCTCCTGAAGCAGGGATTCATTATCCTCCAGTTTGGCGAGGCCTTCCATATTTTGATCCATCTCCCGGACAAAAATATTGGAATCATAAATCAGGAGCTGATCCCGGCACGAAAGGTATTCCCTGGCATGCTCGGCCTGCTCCTTCAGCGGCCCCACCTGCCTTTCCAGCTCCTTCAGAACGTCCGTGACCCTTTGCAGGTTCTGCTGCTCCGCTTCCAGCTTTTTCTGCGAAACCTCTTTCCGACGCTTGAACTTGACGATTCCAACGGCCTCATCGAAAAGCGCCCGCCTTTCCTCCGGCTTTCCGGAGAGGATCCTGTCAATCTGTCCCTGGCCGATAATGGAATATCCCTCTTTTCCGATGCCAGTATCATAGAAGAGCTCGTTAATGTCTTTAAGCCGACATTCCGTGCCGTTCAGCATGTACTCGGATTCCCCTGAACGGTACAGGCGCCTTGTGACCGTCACCTCGTCATAGGCGATCTGGAGGCTCCGATCCGAATTATCCAGCGTAATGGCAACATAGGCATAGCTGCATGGCTTCCGGGTCTGGGTTCCTGCAAAAATGACATCCTGCATGGACGCGCCCCGGAGCTGCTTCACCTTCTGCTCGCCCAGTACCCAGCGTACCGCGTCAGAAATGTTTGACTTTCCGGAGCCGTTAGGTCCCACGATGCCGGTAATGCCTTTTGAAAAATCCAGAACCGTCTTGCTGTAAAAAGATTTGAAGCCCTGGGCTTCAATGGATTTCAAATACATGTGTCCGGCACCTGCCCTTCCGCATCCGCCTTTGCATCGGCCTGCATCTGTCCGGCGGTGTCCACCTTCGGCTTGCCCGCTACCTGCCCCTGTTCGTCCGACTCCGCGCCATCTGTTCCAATTCCGGCATCATCTCCCTCCGGCTTACCCAATTTTATTCCCGTGGTGTCCGCCTTTGACCCGTCTGTTCCGCTTCCGGGTATTTCTGCCTTTGGGCCGTTTGTTAAGCTTCCGGCGGTATTCACCCTCATCTGTCCTGTCCCGTTTCCGAAAGCATCTCCCCCCACGCTGCCCGATGCCTGGTAAATGGATTCTCCTTTTAGCTTTTCCAACGCCTGTCCTGCGGCATCCTGCTCGGCCCTCTTTTTGGAAGACCCCTCTCCAATGCCCATACATATCCCGGAAACCATAACCGCAATCCGAAAAAATTTGTCGTGATCAGGGCCGGATTCTTCCAGCAAGGTATAAGAGGGGACCTTCTTTTCCCGGGAAAGAAACTCCTGCAGCATCGTCTTCGCATCCTTTTTCAATTCCCTTTTTTCCACAAAGGAAAGGATGCCCCGGCGGATAAAGGCTTCCGCCTCATCAAAGCCGCCGTCCAGATAAATCGCCCCGATTACTGCCTCCATAGCATCAGAAAGAACGGAATCCAGCATCTGGATTCCCTCCCTCAGCTCCCCTTTTCCCAGAACAATGTATTCATACAGGCGGATATTCCTGGCCGCATAGGCCAGAGAGGCTTCACAGACAAGGCTGGCCCTCTGCCTTGTCATCTCCCCTTCCTGTAGTACCGGTTCCTTGCTGTACAGGAAGCTGCTCGAGGCCAGCTCAAGCACGGCATCTCCAAGAAACTCCAGCCTTTGGTTGGATGCCTCCTTGGGCATGCCGTTTTCATTAGAATAAGAAGGATGCGTCAAAGCGTGCTTCAACAATGACGCATCCCGGAAATGATAGGAAAGGGCATCCTCCAGTCTTTTCAGCTTTTCTTTTTCACTCATTGTGAAGCCCCGTCGTCATCCAAGGGCCTTGGTGATGGCTTCCACGGCCTCGCCCACGGTATGAAGCTCCGTCAGCGCGTCATCCGGAATTTCTATCCCGAACTGATCCTCAAGCTCGACCACAATCTGGGCCACATCCAGAGAATCGGCCTCCAAATCCTTGACAAAATCTGATTCCATCGTGATCTGATCTTCCGAAACACCTGGCAGGTTATTGACAATAATTTTCTTCAGTTTCTCAAAAACATCCATTCTGAATCCCTCATACCGCAAAACCCGTAAATATTCCACCATAGTTTATACTGTATTTGGCGCATCCTTGTGAGATGCGTCTGAACAAAAAATGCCTTCAGGCATTTTTTGTTCAGGTTTTTTCGCAGCATTCCCTGCGCTGCGGAATAACCATCAAAATAGCGCATTGGATGGCAATCGTACAGGTGGAAAATATCGGAAATCCTGCTGCGGCATCTTTCTGACTATCAGGATTTCCAAATCGCCTAATATCAATATTATGGACGGCTAGTCTCGACCCGCAAGCGGGTCAAGACATTGCCCTCAGTCGCCGGGCGGCTAGTCTCGATTCGGCGGAGCCGAATCAAGACATTGCCCTCAGTCGCCGGGCGGCTAGTCTCGATTCGGCGGAGCCGAATCAAGACATTGCCCTCATCATTTTGTCGGTGATGCCTCGGTTAGCGAAGTCGGCGCACTGGCGGATTGCAGTGGTGATTTCTCTGCCATCCGTATTGCCATGCACCTTGACAACCAGTCCCCGCAATCCCAATATGGGAGCCCCTCCATATTGTTTGGAGTCGAACTTCCCCAAAGTCTTCTTCAAAGGTCCCTTGATCAATGCGGCTCCCAGAAGGGTGATGGGACCGTTTTCCTTCAATGCGGAATTGATCTCCCTCAGGAACATTTTTCCAACTCCCTCATACATCTTGAGAAGGACATTTCCTACAAAAGCATCACAGACAACCACATCGCATCCCCCCTCCACGATATCCCTCGCTTCAACGGATCCGATAAATCGGAGGCTTTCATCTGCTGCAAGGAGCGGCATGCTCTCCTTCACCAATGCGTTCCCCTTCTCTTCCTCCGCCCCAATGTTCACGAGTCCCACTGCGGGCTTGGAAATCCCCAGCATATCCTGGACATAAATGCTGCCCATTTGAGCGAACTGCAGAAGCCATTCCGGCTTCGCGTCTACGTTTGCCCCGCAGTCCACCAGAAGACAAACGCCCTTTGCCGTGGGAATCAAGGCTCCAAGAGGCGGTCTGTGGACTCCCGGGATTCTGCCAACAATCAGTTGACCACCTGCAAGAATGGCTCCGCTGGATCCCGCCGACAAGAACGCATCCGCCCGTCCTTCCTTCACAGCCCGCATTCCTTTGACAATACTGGACTCCTTCTTCCTCCGGATGGCCAGCACCGGCGCTTCATGCAGGCTGATTACCTCCGGCGCGTCCTCAAGCTCGAACCTCCCGCTTTCCATGGGATAATCCTGAAGCTTCTGCCTGATTACATCGGACGGTCCGAAAAGCAGCAGCTTCACCTCCGGGTTTTCCCGGAGAGCTTCCGCGGCTCCCTTCAAAATCGCGTCCGGGGCGTTGTCCCCTCCCATCACATCAATCGCAATTGTGGTCATCTAAAGCCGCCTTTCTAAATCAAAACGCCATCCGCGCCCTGCCCCTCCGGAGCCGTCCCGACATCTCTGAGACTGCCTCAATCTCTGAATTTATAACAGGATGTATCAAAAACTATAACTATTCAGTTAGTGCCTCGCGCTTGCCGCGAAGCATTATGAAAGGCAAGCCTTTCATAATGCCTTTATGTCGCTGGAGCGGCACAAATAAGACTCAATGCCTGCGGCATCAAGCCAAAGTATAAAAGTGTCAAAAAGCACGCCTCGGGCGTACTCGGAATGCACGTAAGCACCACGCCCGAGGCGTAACTGTTTAGCTTGGCTGAACAGTTATCAAAAACTTTGAATCAGGGCAAAGATTCAATTGCGGATATATAATAGTTGATTCTGCACGTCCCGTCAAGAAAAGGCATATCTGTTATATAGACCCCCTTCATCCATTGTTGCAATTCATACATCATCACTTTTGCCAATAGTACTATTTCCCCTGCTCGAAATCTGCGGGAAGAGGGGGGCCGCCCGCCTGTACGGCCTTTTCCGCCGCATTGTTCTCGAAATCTGTGGGATGAGGAGGGGCCGGGCAGTAAAAATTGGCAAATGTCCCATTTCCCGCCAGGAAGCTGCGGAAAAAAGCCGCTAATAGCATGAAAAATTACATATACACAAATCAATAGATAAGATCGGGAGGTGTGGAGGTCTGAACCCATCCTTCCCTCAGCCGTGTAGCAAGCTCACTGTCTCAGCCCCTCCCAGTCCAGATAAGCGGCAAGTTCTCGTTTTGTATCTCCAATTCCCGCGCCATCCAGCATTTCCCCAATCACATGCCCTTCTCTGTCCACAAAGAAAGAGGATGGCACATAATAAAACGATTCCGTTATTTCGTACACGCTTTCACTGGTACGCAGGTTCATAAATTCCGCGCCGGCATTGCCGAGTATGCTGTTGGCTTCCTTCACGCTGCTGTCTGTTCCATCAAAAACATCGCAGACAATCCCGATAAGATTCACATTGTCCGGAAGACTCGCATAAAGGGATGCGTAATCCCCCATCTCCGCGATACAAGGTGGGCAGAACGTCCCCCAGACATGCACAATGGTAATGTCATAATCCGAAAAGACATCCTGAGTCACTGTCTGCTGATCAAGTGTAGTCGTGACAAAAGAAAGCGTTGTTTTTGATAATGCGGATTCCGGAATTTTGACTGCTGCCTTGTTGCCGCCTTCCTCCAATCCGGATTTCTCCTCGTTTCCTATGCCGGCTTGAGCCTCGTCCCGCACCACGTCCCCATTTGCCTGAACCTGCCTGGCCTCATCCACCGACTCTTCCTTTGAGGCACTGTTCTGACCCGACTCATCCACTGGCTCTTCCTTTGAGGCACTGTTCTGACCCGACTCATCCGCTGGCTCTTCCTTTGAGGTGCTGTTCTGACCCGCCTCATTCACTGATTCTTCCTTTGAGGTGCTGTTTTGACCCGCCTCATCCACCGGCTCTTCGTTTGAGGTGCTGTTCTGCCCTGCCTCATCCACCGGCTCTTCCTTTGAGGCGCTGTTCTGACCCGCCTCATCCACCGGCTCTTCCTTTGAGGCACTGTTCTGACCCGCCTCATTCACTGATTCTTCCTTTGAGGTGCTGTTTTGCCCCGCCTCATCCACCGGTTCTTCCTTTGAGGCGCTGTTCTGACCCGCCTCATCCACCGGCTCTTCCTTTGAGACGCTGCTTTGCCCAGCCTCATCCACTGCCGCCTGCTGCCCTTCGACGGCCGTATCTCCCGGGATGTCTCCGTCCATCGCACTCTCCACGGAAACAACCGTTTCCGCCTCTGCCGCCTTCCCGGCCCCCTCCGGCAGCAAGAAAAAGACAAGGAACAAGGCGCCTATCCCCACAAGCCCGAACACAAAAGCATTCATCATTATCTTCCGCATGTTGTTCCCTCCCTTATAATCGCAATCTTATCCGAACGGACTTATTTGATTTGCGTTATCAGATAACCATCATCAGATTTTCATTTTCAAATTACCATCATCAGATCTTCATTATCAAATATTCTTTATCAGAATTTTATTATCAGACTACCATCATCAGATTGAAATGATCAGCTACGTCATTTATCCTGTCCGATTTCTTCTGTATTCTGAAACAGGCCGGAGGCTCCACTCTGGCAGAACCCCCGGCCCGTTTTCGAGCAGCAGTCCGAACCACAGCCCGGATGCATTCTTTAATAATCCTGTATCAATCCTGATTCCTGAATCCGGCTTCTAATGCTGCCTTAATCCTACTTCTGAATTCTTATTCCTGATTCTTAATCCTGCTTATTCGCCTCGGACTCCGCCACAATCTGGTTCTGGATGTCGCCCGGCGCCTGCTCATAACGGACGAAAGCATATTCATATACGCCCGCGCCGCCCGTCATGGAACGAAGGTCTGTATTGTAACCATAAAGGCTGCTCATGGGAAGCTCCGCCTCGATGACCTGCTTGCCATTGTGGAGGGCATTCATGCCCAGCACGCGGCCGCGGCGTTTGTTAAGGTCGCCCATAATGTCGCCGGTATTCGCGTCAGGAACCGTGACCTTCAGGGACGCGATGGGCTCCAGAAGGACAGGCTGCGCCTTCATAAAGGCATCCTTGAAAGCCATGGACGCGGCGGTCTTGAAAGCCTGCTCGGAGGAATCCACCGGATGATAAGAACCATCCAGCAGCGTCGCCTTCAGGCCGACAACCGGGTAACCGGCCAAAGGCCCCTTCTTGCAGCATTCCTGCACACCCTTTTCCACCGCCGGGAAATAGTTCCTGGGAACGGAACCGCCAAAGACCTTCTCCTCGAAAATATAAGGGGTCTCGATCTCGTCACTGGGACCGAACTCCATGATGACATCGCCATACTGGCCATGGCCGCCGGACTGCTTCTTGTACTTGCCCTGCACCTTCGCCACCTTCCGGATAGTTTCCCGATAGGCAAAGCGCGGTTTCTCCATGACAATGCCTACATTATAACGCTCTTTCAACTTGGAAGCGACAACGTCCAGCTGCTGGTCGCCGATCCCATAGAGGAGTGTCTGACGGTTCTCCGGATCCGGCACCACCTTCAGTGTCTTGTCCTCGTCCATCATACGGCTAAGCGCCGTGGAGAGCTTATCCTCATCTGCCTTGTTCTGCGCCCGGTAAGCCATATACGTATACGGCGTGGAAAGCTGCGGGCCATGATACAGCACCGGAGCGTTCCTTACCGCCATGGTGTCTCCCGTTTCCGTAACCGTAAGCTTGGCCACCGCGCCGATGTCTCCGGCTTTCAGCTCCGGCATTTCTATCGCCTCGCTGCCCCGGAGCACATAGACCTTGCCGATCTTCTCTATGGTTTCCTTATTAACATTATAAGCCTCCGTACCAGGAGTAAGCGTACCCGTGCAGATCTTCATCAGGGAATATTTGCCCATGAAAGGATCCACCGTTGTTTTCCAAACGCGGGCCGTCATGGAAGCGTCCGAATTGTACTTCGCCGTGAAGCGCTCGCCGCTGGAAGCATCCACGCCCACTGTTTCGAAATCCGCAGGGGATGGAATGTATTTGTCAATTACCTGAAGAAGGGTCTCAAAGCCCTGTATATTCAGGCCGGAGCCCAGAAGCACCGGGACCATGCTGCAGGTCCGGACATTTTCCCTCAACGCGG
This sequence comes from uncultured Oribacterium sp., assembly GCA_946413525.1. GTDB lineage: Bacteria > Bacillota > Clostridia > Lachnospirales > Lachnospiraceae > Oribacterium. The sequence continues at coordinate 7,230 of CAMKKZ010000030.1, read as the reverse complement.
ACTGGATCTCCTCAATGGTAAATTCCTCTCCTCCGAAGAACTTCTCCATATACTCGTCTGATGTCTCGGCAACAGCCTCCAGCAGCGCGTTCCTCGTGATGGAAAGGTCCTTCTCCACATCCTGGGGGATCGGGCAGTCCTCATGCTTTCCGCCCTTCACAAACTTCCTGCCGGCCATCTTGATGACGTTGACATAACCCACGAACTTCTCATTCTCACGAATCGGAAGCTGGAAAGGGGCAACAGAACGGCCAAAGCGCTTTTCCAGATCCAGAAGCAACTGGCGGAAGGACGCGTGTTCATCGTCCATATTGGTAACAAAGATCATCTTCGGGATATTGACACGCTCGCACAGCTCCCAGGCCTTCACCGTGCCGGGCTCGATACCCGCCTTGCAGTTAATGACGATAATGGCGGCATCGGCTACGGAAACCGCTTCCTCCACCTCGCCCACAAAATCAAAATAGCCCGGCGTGTCCAGGATATTGATTTTGAGCGGACTCTTCTCGCCCTTATACTCCAGGGGAATCAGGGATGTGGAAATGGAGAACTTTCTTTTCTTCTCTTCTTTGTCGAAATCAGAAATCGTATTGCCATCCGGCACGCTCCCCATCTTGGTCGTTGTGCCTGTCACATACGCCAGGGCCTCCGCCACCGTTGTCTTTCCCGCGCCGCCATGGCCCATCAGGACAACATTACGTATGTTACCAGTGTCATAAACCTTCATAGTTGTCTTCCTCCTGCTTATGGAACTTTATCAGCAAAAAACTGAAGCTCTCAATTTTTCGATTTATTGTACTAAAAAATCCGTCATAATACAAGCTGTTTTGAAATTCATCAGCACACTGGCACGACCGGCATTTAAGAACCCTGTTTTTTCATCCCCAATACCCGGGGGGAATTCCGGCTTCACCTCTCACGGATCTGAAATAACTTCCGTTTTCACCTCTCCGAACACCGGAAAACGCCAAGAACCCATCTCAACAATTTCCCGGAAAAGCCCCGCCTTCACCTCTCACGGCCCCGGAAAAACAGTCCCAGCATCCCCGGTCCCACATGGATGCCGGAAAAGGGTTCATGCGGACATACGGTAATGGAGACTCCCGGCGTGATGCCGCGCAGAAGCCCGGCCAGGGCCTCCGCGTCCTCGAGACAATCCCCATGGGAAATGCAGACCATCTGCTCATCTGAATCCAGCCTTTTTTCCTTATATTTTCCGGCAAGAGCCTCAATGGATCTCCTTCTTCCGCGAACCTTGCCGCAGGAAACTATATGCCCATCCTTGTCCCCATACAGAATGGGCTTAATATTAAGCAGACTGCTGATTGCGGCCGTCATGCCGCTGACGCGCCCCGTCCTTTTCAAAAAATTCAGATCATCCACCGTAAAATACTGGCAGGTGTGGGGCACCTCTTTATCCACGATCGAAGCCGCCTCCCGGACCTCCATCCCTTCCCGGGCAAGCCTGGCCGCCTTCACGGCCAGAAGCCCGTTCCCGAACCCGCAGCCCAGGGAATCCACTATATGGACAAAACGCCCCGGGTACCTCTCCATCAGCTCCCGTGCCGCCAAAACAGCCGCATTATACGTTCCGCTGATGCCGGAGCTCATGGAAATATAGATAATGTCCCTTCCCTCCTCCAGCACAGGCGAAAAATACGACAGGAAAAGCTGCGTATTCAGCAGACTGGTCCGGATGTCCAGCCTGCCCCTCAGGCTTTCATAAAAGGCATGGGCATCAAAAGCGTCCACATCCCCCCAGTATGTACGCGGCTCTCCATTAACGGAATATTCACAAGGCAGAAGATCGATCCCGTCCAGCATCCTCTTCGGCAGATTCGCGCTGCCATCCGCAAAAACAGAAAAAGCTGCCATCCCGCACCCCCTTTCAGCTAATCACGCCTGAATAGGACTCCTTCAGCGGCGTGTCATACTCATCCAAAAAGATGATCGCCTTCTTCCCGTAAACCTTCTCCATCATCCGGGAAAGCTGCCGTAGAGAAGCGGCCGCAATATTATCTGCCATGTCATAATCCACACGGTCAAAAAAGGCTTTGTCCTTCTCCGTAATGCCATCCTCCCCGCAAAGGAATTCTAAATCGGAGTATAACTCTGTAAGAAGCTGGCAGATGGCCGCCCTGGCGTCAGAAAACCTTGCCGCCTTCACACCCGCAAAGGAAAGAAAGATGACCGGCCACGCCCCCTGCTGCTCCCGCATCTCCTCATCCTCCCATACGGAAAGGCCGGAAAACAATTCATCCCCTTTTCCGGCATATTTCAGGGAGAAAAAGCAGTCAAGCATGCTCATGTTCAGCGTCTTCCCGAAGCGCCGGGGCCTGGTGATCAGCGTGACGGCATTCCCTCCCTTCCACCATTCCCTGATAAAATCCGTCTTATCTATATAAAAATAATTTCCTTTGCAAAGCTCCTCATAATTCTGTATCCCGATTGCCACCACCCTTGGCATCTGCCTCACCTCCTCTGTTAAAGTGGTTTTATCGTCCATTTTGATTGACGCTTAACATCTGCGGTATCGTGAAAGCTACACAGCTCCAATTCTTGATTAAAAGCACCCCGGATTACCCCAGGATGCTTCTGATGTGTTTTATTCGGTTGTTACGATTCTTCCATCTTCCGATCAGCCATCTGTTTATACTGATCCCTTCCCACATAAATCACGGCATTAACCTTGACGGCCATTTCCACATCATCCACGAGAAAGTAGATATAGTAGTTTTTAACTCTCATTTTCCGAATTCCCGCATCTTTCCAGGGCCACTCATCAACCGTCTTAATGCGCTTTGGCATTCTTGCCAGTGAGCTGATTTCCTTCTGGAATTCGTCCTGCAGGTTCAGCGCAGCCTGGGGAGCCGCCAGCTCCTTCGCGATATACAGGACAATTTCCCGGATATCCTTCTGCGCTTCGAGAAGAAGGATTATCCTGTACTGATCAGACATAGAACTGAAGGACCTCATGCCTCAAAGACTCGAAAAACTCATCCGCAGGAGCACCTTCACCGGCCTTAGCCTGCGCAAGCCCGCGAAGCATCCTGGCATCGAATTCTTCCCTTGTCATCTCATCCAACGAAAGCGGCCTGCTTGCCGGAACTGATGGCCGGAACGGAAGCCCTCTCCACAGGATAATCTGGCGGTAAAACATGTTGATCCCATTCGATGCGGAAATCCCAAGCTGCGCAAGGATCGCCTCCGCCTGTTCCTTGATCTCCGGTTCAACTCTTGCAGCCACATTGGAACTCTTGATTGCCATCTCAAACACCACCTTTCCTGCAAGCTATTATAGCACTTTGTATGTCAGGTTGCAAAACATTTTCATTTGACTGGGCATTCTGTCTCACCGGCGGCCGGCTTGCTTTGTATGAGCTTTCTTTACGATTACTCTCTGAATTAACCTTACATAGCAGGGCGCTTACCCTTCCACAATCTTCACTTCCTTCCCGTGGAAGGCGAAGCCGTACTTCCGTATCCGTCCGGGGGCGATACCCATGTCAAGAAGCTCCGTTTCGTAATGCCGCTCCTCGATCTGCCGGAGGGCCGCCCCCGCGGTCTCAGAAAGGCTCTTCTCCCCGGCCTCCTCATCGAGCACCTTGAACTCCATGATAATGGCCGGGTCCACAGGATGTCTCCCTGCGGATTTTCGCGGCACGCTCCAATCCGAAGGGATGAACGCCCCATCCTTTCCACAACGATTCTCAGCATGAGGCATATCTCCATTCGAGGCCGAAACAACAACAGGATTCGAAAGCGTTTCCCCATACGGGGAACCTGCAATGGAGTACGAAAGCGTGCCCCCATCCGAGGAACCAGCAAAAGAATGCGAAGGCACTTTCCCATTCAGGGAAACTGAAAAGGGATGCGAAGATGCGTCTCCATTCGGGGAAACTGAAAAGGGATGCGAAGATGTGTCTCCATTTGGGAAAGCAGCAATAGGATGTGAAGGCGCTTCTCCATCCGATGGCATGATCCTGCCCGCCGGATTTCCGGAATTTCCTTCCACGAAGCTCCTGGGGATCATCATAACGTCGCACCTTCCGTAGCCGCTTTCCCTGTTCGACCGGATCAGATATCGGTCCCGGAGGTCCACCGTAAGGCCGAGCACCAAACCGTGCCAGAAACGTTCCGGCCGGGCATGAGACGGGCGAATCCCGGAGTCAAAGGACGAAACCGTCGTCAGGGCCACCGTCTCCATATACTCGTTCATCCTGCGCACGTCCCCGGAAAGCAGCGCGTGTTTGAAATCATCATACGTTCCGCCGGAGCCATCGAACCAGCGCACGACCATGTCCTCAAAGCTCTCCCTCGTCTCCCGGTTCGTGAGGCGCAGGCGGTAAACCTCCCCTTCCACCGAACATACCCGGAGATATCCGGCAGCAAGAAGCAAACTCCACACAGCCCCCGCCTTTGCCGACAATTCCCCGAACACCACGTCCTCCCGGATCTCCGCGGCCATCTCCCCGCCGGAAAGCAAAACCTCGAACTGCTCCTGCAGCTCCCGGCTCCCCTGCCGGATCAGCTTCGACGCCAGGCCGTTGCTCGAGGTATTCGCCCAGTACGCCCCAACCTTCCCCCTTTTCAGAAAATTCGTAATGGACCAGGGATTATAGATATCCGACACCCCGCCGAAAGTGAATCCATCATACCAGTCCTTCACCTCTTCCCGGTTCCCGAGGCCAAACTCATCCATCGCCTGGAAAACCTCCTCTTCCGTGAAGCCAAAGGCCGTCTCATACACCGGGGAAGTCGTGGAGACCACCGTCAAATTGTTAAGGTCCGAAAACATCGATTCCCTCGACACCCTCGTCACCCCGGTGAGAACCGCCCGGCCAAGACCAGGATTCGTCTTGAAGGTATTATTAAAAAGAGGCCGCATGAACTCCGTCATTTCCTCCCAATAGCCATACACATAGGACTCCTGCAGCGGCGTGTCATACTCATCCAAAAAAATGATCGCCTTCCTCCCGTAAACCTTCTCCAACATCCGGGAAAGCTGCCCCAAAGCCATTACCGCGTCATCCTCATCCATCCGTGGATGCACGTATTGGAAGAAGTTCTTTTCATTATCCAATAGACTGTCGCTCTCCGTAAGATACGCATAGTCAGAAAAAAGGTTGGAAAGGATAAAGTAAATCTTCCTTTTCGCGGATTGAATATTCGGAGCCTTCACGCCCGCAAAAGAAAGAAAGATGACCGGCCACGCCCCCTGCTGCTCGCGCATCTCCCCATCCTCCCATACGGAAAGGCCGGAAAACAATTCATCCCCTTTCCCGGCATATTTCAGGGAGAAAAAGCAGTCAAGCATGCTCATGTTCAGCGTCTTCCCGAAGCGCCGGGGCCTGGTGATCAGCGTGACAATATCCTGACTCTTCCACCATTCACGTATAAAATCCGTCTTGTCAATATAAAAACATTTATTCTTCCTGAGTTCCGCGAAATCCTGCGCTCCGATTGCCACCACCCTTGGCATCACTCCCCACCTCCCCGTAAACGCAGCTTCTGTCTGTCAATCTTTCCATTCATATTGAGGGGCATTTCCTTCAAAGCTATTATCTGATTCGGAATCATATATCTTGGGAGCAGTCCTGTAAGAGCCTTCTTGATTTCCTGTTCCTCCGCGTCGCCCACAAAAAACAAAATAAGCTGATTATCCTTCCTATCATGCAGGCAGGCATTCATCAAGATACCTGGAATAGAGGACACCGCTGTTTCTATTTCCCCAAGCTCGATTCTGTGCCCGGAATGCTTTACCTGGCTGTCATTCCGCCCATCGTAAATTATTTCCCCCCGCTCATTATAATGCACAAGATCCCCTGTCCTGTAAATTTTCTCAGGATACAGTTTATTAAGCGGGTTCTGGACGAAAGCAGCCTCCGTTTTCTCCGGGTTCCCATAATACCCAAGTGCCAGCGAGCTTCCCCTGACGCAAAGCTCCCCTTTTTCATCCCCCTTGACCATTTCATTATTCTCATTCAAAACCAGGATGTCCGAATTACGGCATGGCCTGCCAATCGGAACCGGCTCCGTATCCCTTATTTCCCTGTCCACAATATAATAAGTGCAGTCCACCGTGACGAGAACTGTCGGAACCCAGAAAATCGTATTGATTTCCTTTTCAGCAATATGTTCCAAAAGCCTGGCCGGAAAAGCGAAATAGCTTTCGGGTATTATATGCATCTTTGAACCATTCCTGATCGTAGAATAAATATCCAGAACAGAATTATCGAAATAAAACGGAGCCTGGTTTCCGAAAACACTCTCATGACCAAACAAAAAGGTCTCCGAGGCCCACTCTATATAATCAATAACCGAGCGGTGGCAGATAATGACACCCTTCGGCGTCCCTGTCGAGCCGCTGGTAAAAAGCACGTAAAGGACATCCGTGTCAATGATCCGCTCCTCCGCACGGCGAATTATCCCTGCCACATCCTCCGAAAACGCGAAAACCCCGGGAGCCATCCTCTCTTCTCCCGGGGCAATCAGATCCTCAAAGCAGTTAAATTGCATCCCTGCCCCTTTGGTACTTGAAGAGACTTGCTTTTCTCAATCAGTCGACATACAGAGTCATAGCTTTCGAAATTTTCAGGAAAGATGTCCATTCCGTCCACAATCATGCCAAAACATTCCCCTGCTCTGAAACCACACTGATTACATCAAATGAATCAAGATAGCCGTCCTCAATGAAGTTCTCACTATCATCGAAATCAAATTCCCGGACGGATATCCGTCAATTTACCCCTAACCTTTTCCCGCATTTCCCCATTATTACATTCTCTCCTGATTGGCTGCATCAGCAAGGCTCCTCCAGGAATGCCCGCAAGGCATCCGCGTCCAGCTTCATCTCGTCATTCAGGGCATACAGCTTTTTTGACCCGAAAATGGAAAAGCCCAGGATACCAGCGCCCCAGGCCGAAAAAAGCCTTCGATCCTTTATGACTAAAGGGGAATCCAGAATAATCATAGGCATCCTTGACGAGCCCGTGAAATCCGAAACGATTCGTACCATAGCCTTCTTCTGCGCTGCCGCCGTCGTTCCTGAGAGCATATTTGATAGTTCCCTCAGTCTGTCGATTGGCACCGAAGTGAATTCAAAAATCTCTTCAAGCGGTTTTTTCTTTTCGATCATTTTTCTGGCAATGTATTCATTATTATTATTCACTGCCTTATTCACTGCCTCGCTCTTTTCTTTTTCTATCTGATCATTCATCAATTCCCTTA
>CAMKKZ010000029.1 GCA_946413525.1 uncultured Oribacterium sp. | reverse complement strand
ACATTGATAGAGTTCTGAACGGAAAAATCATCGAACATGGAGGCGCAGCCAACACATTTGATGCTTTTTGGAATAATGGGCTGATCAAGCCAGTATAATGCACTTTATCGGAAGTGATGGGATGATGAGGCGAATTTTACCAATTGTAATGATTATACTTTTCGCTTTAAGCGACTGTTCATCCGTCAAGGAAGAGCAGAACACGGCGGCATATAAACAGATCAGCCAGGAAGAAGCGAAAGAAATGATGGACCGGGATGACGGTCATGTCATTGTGGATGTGCGTCGTCAGGATGAATACGATGCAGGTCATATCCCGGGAGCGATCCTGATTCCGAATGAATCCATCGGCTGTGATTCACCGGAGGCACTGCCGGATTATGATCAGATCATCCTGATCTACTGCAGGTCCGGAAACCGTTCCAAGCAGGCATCGGAAAAGCTGGCAGCGATGGGCTATAAGAACATCTATGAGTTCGGTGGTATCAATACCTGGACCGGCGAGATTGAGACAGAAAAACCGGCTTCAGCATCCACAGAAGAGGCGAGGAAATAACCAAGGGAGATTTTTGGGACATATAGTTTGATACGCTTACTGTGGATAAACCTGAAATGAACAGATTAAAAGCGAGGAAGTTACATGGATGCAAAGAGAGGATTCATGCCGGAGGATGAAAGAAACTTTTCTCCCGAGGCGCTGCAGATTATGAGAACAGCCTCCCGCCATATCCGCTATCTCATCAATGAAGGCTACGACCTGAAGTCTGCATCCACGTTCGTAGGAAATCATTATCTGCTGTCCGAAAGGCAGAGGCTAGCGATTATGCGAAGCGTAGCAACGGATGAGCAGATTTCTATGAGGATGAGCAAGCAAGTACAGGCAGAGGAGCTGGCAGGTAAGGAGGTCTGGATCGATGGCTTTAACACCATCATCACCCTGGAGGTGATCCTCAGTGATTCTGTTTTCTTTTCCTGCATGGACGGGACACTGCGGGATCTGGCAGCGCTTCGCGGAACGTATCGTCTGATTCCTGAAACGGATAGGGCAGTAAAGCTGATGCTTGATGCGCTGGAGAAAGCAAAGGTTCGGATGGTCAGGATCCTTCTTGATGAGCCGGTATCAAATTCCGGCCGGCTGAAGGCAAGAATCGCGGACATTGCGGAGGACTATCCTTTTGAACTTGATATCCGGATACAGAAGGATGTAGACCGGGAATTATATAACAGGGAACTGGTGGTGACATCGGATTCCATCATTCTGGATCATTGCGCAAGCTGGGTGAATCTGACTGCGCAATGCCTTACAAAAGACAATAAATCGCCTCTGCAGGTGTGGAAGTGAGGCTGTATGAAGGAGAAGATTATTTTAGCACCGGGCTGAACGGCAATGAGCTGATGAGGAGCCTGGCGCTTCATGGAGTAAACTGTATCCGTATGCGAATCTGCGGAGCGGCAGAGCTGGCCCGCCTGGTACTCATGCGCTCCGGCATTTCCATTTCCGAGGATTTCGTCAGCGCGAAGGAAGAAGCCGCAATCGCTGCGGATGCAATTAATGGGGAGCCTTACTTCGGTAAGACTTCCTCTTCTGACATACAGGAAATTGCGGCGGCCATCCGGAGAATGAGAAGCCTGATCGCAGATGAGGATGAGGAGCAAAGCGTTCAGGATAAGCTGCCGACAGGCATTTTTAAGGAGATGGTTGCAAGCTGTTCATTTCAAAGCTATGAAGGAGACTGTATTGAACTTGGCTTTGATGTTGCGGAGCAATACAGGAAGCAGGGTATCGCAACAGAATTGGTTAAGGGAATGCTCCGTACGGTTCATACATTATTCTCCGGAAAGCCGGTTATGATCCGAACCAATGTGACGAACACCGCCTGCAGGCGGGTGGCTGAAAAATGCGGGGGAGTTTTTTCCGGGTATGAACCGACTTTAGCCGCCAAGGCAATCGCCGGCCTTATGGAGTCGTATGGAAACAAGCCGACAGATGACGAAGAATTGCTTAAGATGAGACAAAGGAACGCCGAATTCATTGAGGAAAACAAGGAAGGCGTTTGCGTATACCGGTTTGAGTGATATTGCAGAAAGGATTGGAGGGCGGATATGGATCTGAAAGAATTTAAAGAGAGCATCCCCGCATATATCGACCAGGCTGTCAGTACAGCGGACAGGATTTCCGGAGGAAAACCAAAACTCAGCCCGTCACTGGAAAAGCTTGAAGAGTTGGACGAGGTTATTGAATATCTGCATAACCTTCAGAGAAAGGGCCTGATTAACGATACGGTAGTCTGGAACGCATCTGTAGCATTCGGAGTTTTACTGGGAGAAATGATTATCCGGAAGCATGGCTTCCGCTGGGTAATGGACGATCAGATGCCATTGGTTGAAACAGATGACGGCAACAGACTGTCACCGATTACAAAACTGTATAAAATTCTCACGGATGACGACGACTGTGAAGGCACTCCAAGCGGATTCTATGAAGGATTCAAAGCATTGGAGCAATATTATGCCATGAGCGATGAGGAAAAGGAAAAGATTACAACCTATGTCAGCTCTGAGGATTAATACGAGAGGGGGAAGAAATATATGGAGAAATCAATTTATCAGCAGATTACAGATCATATTTTTGACGGTGTTCTTGACGCTGACTTTTCTCTTCCGGACGAAAAGGTGGGCTGGTCCCCGCTCAGATTTGCTCCCGGTGCGTTTGACGGCCTGTGTATCTACCATATGAGGCATGGTGAACTGGATGCAGATGCCGCAAAACAGATGGCCGTTGCGCTGAAGACGGTTGCAAAGGGGGACTATTCCGGGGCAAACGAACTTTTTCATGACTGGACAAAGGAGCACAGGACTGTCACTTATATCGATGACCTGCAGAAATATGTGCTGGATCATGCAAAGAAGCTGGATCCTGAAAATGTTCACCGTGTTGCGCTGTCCATGGTACTTCACTCCGGTTACATTGAATGCGTAAAGGTTGGCCTGGCACTTCTGGAGCTGTTCGGCGAGCCGGAGGAGAAACTCAAAGAAATCATCCGCCGTCTCGGGCTCTATGATGAGTTCACCATTTTTTCTGTATGGAACATGCAGAAATGGGAAAACGGAAATCCGGAGATATTTTCCCTGGCGCAGAAAACACGAAGCTGGGGTCATATTCACGCAGTGGAGCGTCTGGAACCGGAGACGGATGAGATTCGGCACTGGCTCCTGACAGAGGGTACGGTAAATGATGTTGTCAACGCATATTCATCGTTGACCTGTTGGCAGAAATCAGGAGCGGAGGAGATCCTTTTCGGGAATCCGACACAGGAGGAGTTTAAAGGTATCGTCACTCTGGTGGAAGGGCTCTTGGACGAGGGACCGGTTCCCGGCATCTCGGAGCTGGAAAATGCAGAGGGCATTCTACAGAGATTCCTGGAGCTTGCACCGGAGTATTCTCCTGGCATCGATGAATACGAGACGATTCTCTCCGTCCGGGAATGGGCAGAGGATGAAGACGTCAACCTGTCATCCGTTTCGAAAGCCTGTGACAGCATCCTTCATTCCCCGGCCTGCATGGCTGAAATTGAAAAAGCTGTAAAGGAAGGCAGCGGCCTTCGGCTTGCGGAAAAACTGGATATCCCGTTCCGCGACCAATTGCTTTCTTATATGCAGCGGGACTTTGACAGAAGCTATTACAACGTGCGGTATCTGCTGAAGGACCCTGCCTATGTAGAGCCGGTTCTGAGGCTTTTTCATGAAAAGCTTCCTCTTGCTGAGATGAAGGGAGAACCGGTTGATGATCCCTGCATGGGTGAGGAGTATAAGGACTATGACAAGCTTCAGTTTCTTATTCAGGAGTTGGATGCCATGCCGCTGACCGGAACGGAATTTATTAAGGCTGCGCTTCAGAGTCCGGCTTCAAGGAACCGATATCGCGCTCTGACCGTACTTCAGGCATGGGTACAGGCGAAGGGCACAGCACTTTCCGTTCTGCTTCCTGAGATATATGAGGATCTTCTTCTCCTCCGGAAAAGAGAAATGAAAGAGGACCATTTTAAAATGATCGATCCGCTTCTGGAAGGCCGTACAGAGTTTCCTGATGAAGAAGAGGATGACGAAAGCGAGGAATAAGAGATGGCGGAGAATATAATAAAGCTTGGGATTGCTCAGATGCAGCGGATCGCCAGATACGAGATAACGTTCAGGGACATAATCGCTGACGCCCCCTTCAAGGAAGGAGATATTACCTATCAGGATGTATATAGCTTTACGCTGGAAGACCTGTATTATGCCATAAAGGCTCTGAAGGTGTCGGATCCCACAGTGAAGGATTTCGGCGAGCACTGGTTCTATCCGATCAATCAGCTTTCTGATGGCTTTGATCTGGACCGCGCACGCGGTGATCTGGAGGATTTTGATGATGTGTCGGAAGAAATGAAGGGCTATCCGGGGCTGAAGGTATCAGACAGCGGATATTTTTCTGATCTCTGGTGGGATCTGGAAAATGCCTGGGAAGATTACGAAGGTGAAACACATCTATCCGAAATACTGGATTTTGATGAGATCATTGCAGATCTTGAAAGATATTTCAGCAATAAGGGAAAAGCGCTTGAGGACTGGAACTTCTCCGAGGAGGAGATGAAGGATTATATTCGCTTCTTTGACGATGACAGCTATGTAAAGCAAGCTGACGAGAAGCATCTTGCTCTTGCCAGAAGGTTTATCGATGCTCTCTGCGAAAAGGACAGCGGTCTGGCTCTGTATATCAAGGGCTACGCATGCTATGGCGGAAACCGACTGTATCCCTGCGACTGGGTTGTATCACGCGATTGTATGATCCGTTTATTTGAGAAGAAGGATGATCCGCAGTATGCCAATACCCTTGGATATATTTATTACTACGGTCGCTGCAATGGAGGCGTTCCGGAATATGATAAGGCTTTTCATTACTTTGGAATTGCAGCGGCAAACGGACTTTACGAGGGCATGTACAAGCTGGCCGATATGTTTTACCACGGCTACGGCTGTAAGGAAAGTCGGCGTACAGCCAGGTCACTCTACAGGATGGTCTATGATGACGGCATAAAGAATTTCCTGAAGGGTGAACACGCCAGCTTTGCAGACGCGGCGCTCCGTATGGGAAATGTATATGCGAAGGGCATCGGTGAGGAAGTAAACCCCGCATACGCCTATCACTATTACCTGCAGGCTGATTATGCCGCGAGACTTCGTGCAAAGGAAGATGACTTCTTCGGGAATACGACTGTAGTCATCAATGTCCGAAAAGCTCTGGAGGAAGCGGAAGCACTTCTACCTGAGGATTTCTTCAAAGAGGTCGCAGCGTACGACTTTCCAGGGCTCTTCGTTGAACTTACGAATGAGAATCACAGATGTGTGCTTTCAAAGGAAGAGGTTTCCGGGCAAGGCATTGAACTCGCCGCAGAAAGAATTCCTACAAGAACAGCTCCAGATCCGGAGGAACTTCTGGTCACCATTCCGCAGCTTAAATACTGCGAACGGACACTTAAGGTGTCCTATAAGGCAGATGGGACGGCGGAGATCTGGTTTAAGGATGATGCCGACAGGGTGCGATATGATTTTTGTACCTGGAATGACGTTGATGACCGGGTTGAGTTCTATTATGATGATGAACTTGTTGCCTGGGTCAGATCGGAAAAATACCGGATTATCGGGAAGCCAACAGAGGAAGCAGAGGGCCCGGAATACAGGATCGTCAGCGTGAAATTCGAAGCAAGCGGAAGAACATACGATTATATCTGCGAGCTCGATGATGTGCAGCCGGGGGACGTTGTTATTGTGAACGGCTACAACGGAGAGACGGAGGTTACGGTCACAAAAATCGTGACCAGGCGGGAATCTGAATTGGGGCTGCCTGCCGCCCGGTACAAAAAAATTCTCCGCAAGGTGTGAACCAAGTCGGAATTTTGGACACATCCTCCGCTGTAATGACAGTGTAAGCTGAGAGAAAGAACAGGAGGATGTGTCATGAGCAGAATCTACTTTACCATTACGGGTACAAATCATTATTATGGTCAGGAATTCTTTGAGCCGAAAATGTCGGTTCGTCTTGTAAAGGAACCGGACAATGAAGTTGATGCTGAAGCGATCAAAGTCGAACTGGAAGGGCTCGGACATGTAGGATATGTTGCCAACAGCCCTTATACGGTAGCCGGTGAAAGCTACAGCGCCGGCCGCCTTTATGACAAGATCGATGATGCCGCTGAGGGAACCGTGCTGTATGTTCTTCCCAAGGGTGTGCTCTGCTATGTGAATCCGGAGTGCCTTATTGAGAATAAGGAGTGCGACGGGGAGGTTGAAGTGTGACTGCCCAGATAGGAGACATTTATAAGCGTCATAACGATGAATATACTATTGTGGCCCTGTCCGCTCCTCTGTCGTTTGATCCGAGAAATTACGGATTGGAGCCGTAGCCAAGCAGCACTGCATGTTACCGCGGATACTGGTGCGAGTACGATATTACAGATGATGGGCTGTTTCTTGAGAATCTCTATTTGTTCAATGGAGACGGAAACTATCCGGCGTTTCTTGGAAAATTCATCTCGCCCATTGAATATCAGGAATGCAATTGCTACAGAGGAAAGAAGAAAACCCGTAAAAAAGATTCCCAGACATATGGGACACAGGGTCTATAAAAACGTTCACTTACTGATTCCCTATACTGGAAAGGTGCTGCTTGGAAAAGACTTTCTTCGGGAATACTACATTGCAGAATTAGTGTTGAGGACATCAAGCGTTCATCCTCCCGATTTATGGTGAAGGACTATGTCAAATCGGTTAAAGGAACAGAGTTTCCGGCCTTTTTTGACAGAGAGGTAACACAGGAGGAGTTCGATCGTTGGATGGATGTGTTCTATAAGTACCGTGCCGATCTCCTGACCGGCGCTTTCTGATTAGTGAAGGCGAAGAGGACGATGGAAAGCCCCGTATCCGGTATAATATCCTCGGTCAGCACTTCATGGAGATCGACAGAAGAGCTATCCATGAGCAGAACCTGAACTTTCCGGGGTGTCGGGGACAAATAGGAAGAACAGAATGAACGCAACGGGAGCTGAGGGGAGACCTTCAGCTCCCTGATACATACCAGGCATGAGGAGGATGCACGTATGAGGATCGAAGAGTATCACAGAGGCGATGTGTTCTTCGCCGATCTCGGGTCTCTGGATCTCGCGGAACTGTATTATCACAGACAGGCCGGAGCAAGGCCGGTGGTCATTGTCCAGAATGATGTCGGCTGTTTCTTCTCGGAGACGCTGACAATCGTTCCGCTGACATCACAGCTTAAGAGACCGGACCTGGAGTCATATTACATTCTGCAGGAGGCAGGATTCCTGAAGAAAAGATCCATGGCGCTGGCGGTGGACGACGCTTATATCCGCAGCAATCCCTCCGATAATGTGCTGCGGGAGCTGAAGCAGTCGCACTGCTTTGAGACGGAAAAGCGCAGAGGACTTATGGTGGCGGAGCAGGAGCTGTTTCTGAATTTCCTTCAGGAAAGCAAGACATATTCACATTGGTATCCGTTATTTGCGGTGATGCTTGGGACCGGCCTCCGGGTCGGTGAGCTGACCGGGCTTCGCTGGTGCGATATCGACCTGGAAGAGGGGATCATCGATGTAAATCACAACTTCGTATATTACGCACACAGGGATGAAGCCTATAAGGCAGGGTGCTACTTCAACATCAATTCAGGCTATTTATCCGCGGCTGAATACGAGCAAACCGGAGCCCGGCTATAAAATATACCCGTACCTGCTGAAAGGATTAAAAATTGACCATCCTAACCATGTCTGGTCCATAGACATCACATACATTCCAGTGAAAACGGACTGGCTTTATTTGGTTGCCATCATTGACTGGTTTTCCCGCTACGTCGTTCATTGGGAGTATATCACCTCAAATATGCGGTAATATGCGGTTTTGATAGTTTTCCAGGATAACGGAATACTGTTTTATGAGCGTTATATTGTCACAAAAATGCGCATAGAGGTTTATTTCTGTCCGAAGCTTTCCTTCAGTCTCTCTATCAGCAGGTCTGCTATTGGAGTAAAGACCTGATTTTTTCTCCAGATGATAAACATCTCTGCTCTTGGCGCTTCCTTCAATGGACGAAAGATTATATCGCTGTTGTTGTCCGTAGAAACAAGTTTATCAAGCATAATGGCATAACCAATCCCTGCTTTGGCCATTATTGCACCGTTGTAAGGAAGATTATAGGTTGCAACGATATTAACATCCTTAAGATCGTACTCAAACCAGTCAGGCAGTTCGTGCTCAACCCACTGTTTTGAACAGATCAGCGGAAGGTCTCTTAATTCAGATATGGAAAAAGATTTTTTTTTGAAAGGATATCGTCATTTCTGAAAATCACCCCCCAATTATCCTTCGTTGACATGGGGAGACAGTTGTACTTGGTCAGATCCACATAGTTCATTACGATGGCAAAGTCGAGCAAACCCTTGTCGAGTTTTTCGCATACATCCTGCATATTGCCACTGTATATGTTACATCGGATTTTTGGATAATCCTTTTGAAGTTTGTACACGATATCGGCGAAGAGACTCATTGACTCCGATTCGGGGGCACCAACATAGATGTCACCGCTGTTAATTTCCTCTAATGATTTAAATTCCGCTTCGGTTTTATCGACAAGGGAAAGGATGTCTTCTGCTCGTTCTCTGAGGAGTATACCGGCTTCTGTGAGACGGATGTTATAGTTGGAGCGGATGAACAGCTTTGTTCCCAGTTCCTTTTCCAGTTCCTTCAACTGCTTTGACATGGTGGGCTGCGAGATAAACAAACGCTCGGCAGCTCTTGTCATATTGCCTTCCCTGGCAGTTTCCAGGAAATATCTCAGTACCCTGATCTCCATACAAGTCACCCCCATAGATATTCTAATAGAGAATAACTAATAATGCAATATAGATATTGGACATTTCTTTGCTGCGAGAATAAACTACTATGGATCAGGCTAATGCCTGTCTGTTTCTTGCCTCGAATATGGGAAAGCACGTAAAGGGGCAGATTATACAGGTCTGCAACGGCGCATTTTTTTATAAATGTTTTTTATCAATGGGAGATATAATCATGTCAAAGAGAGTTTTGATTCTTGAAACAAGTCTTAGAAATGACAGCAATTCTGACAGATTGGCAGAAAGTTTTGCCAAGGGTGCCAGAGATGGTGGAAATGAAGTGGAGATCGTTTCATTAAAAGGAAAAAAGATCGGATTCTGTACAGGATGCTTTGGCTGTCAGAAACTGGGGCGTTGTGTTATTGATGATGATGCAAACGAGATCACGGAGAAAATCCTTGAATCGGAGGTAATCGTCTGGGCCACACCGATCTATTACTATGAAATGAGTGGTCAGATGAAGACGATGATAGACAGAGCAAATTCACTTTACCCAAGAGATTATAAATTTCGAGAGGTGTATCTGCTGACTGTGGCGGCAGAAGATGAAGATAATGTAGATGAAAAAGCTGTTTCAGGTTTGCAGGGATGGGTGGATTGTTTTGAGAAGGCTGTATTTAAAGGAAAAGTGTTTGCCGGCGGTGTAAACGACCGTGGAGAGATTGAGGGACACAGTGCTCTTGAAGAAGCATATCTGAAAGGGAAGAGTCTTTGATCGTATATGATATGAAGAGGTGATGGTTTGAAAGTACGTATGATTGTGGCTCCGTTGTTTATAATGACGGCGCTTAGCGCGTGTGCAGGCAGAGGATATCCGGGAGGCAGATAGCAGTATATCTGAACCGGATAATGCTTACACAGAGGAAGTTGCTAAAACTACGCAAACCGGGAGTGAAGCTATGACATACCGAACTGAAGAGATAATGTGTGAGGATAGCGGGAGATGCATCCCGGATGGAGGGGCTTTTATCTAACGGTGACGTGACAGTGACGATATCGGCAAAGGATTAAAGGACTCTATATTTTCTATTTCTGATTTATAAGCGTCGAAAGCTCATCCTTCAGGAACAACGGACTTTACTGCCTGAATGAATTTTTCCGTGGCAATGGTTGGCTCTTTGGCATAGATCAAGCCATAGGGCATGGAGGCGTCTGTCTTAAGCGGAATCGTAATGAGATTGGGGTGGATGTCTTCGTAGACAGGCTGAGTGATCAGGATGTAGGAGTTCATCTCACACAGCGCAAAGGTATCAACGCCGTAATAATTGGAGTCGATGATCCTGGTTGCGGGATAATCCTGTACGATCTCTTCCCGGAATTTATCCAGTTCCTCAGAGACGCCCTCAATGGGCATGACCAGCATCTCGCCGCTTAAGTCCTGCATGGAAAGCTCTGATGCCTTCGCAAGACGGTGATTACGGGAAACGGCACAGCAGACAGGAGTGCGGTTCAGTTCCAGAAACTGACACGACCCCTTCCAAGTACTTGCATAGATCCCTTCAAACAAATCAAAATCAATACCAAGGCGGGAAAAGACCGTCGTGCGGTTCCCATATTCTTTCATCGGCCGAATCTCTATTTTTAGATCCGGCTGTATTTCGTTTACCCTTGGCCACAGATCCGGCAGCATCCTGCATTTATAGAGGAGGCTCGTGCCGATCCGAAGCGTGGATTCGGAGCTTTCCGCAAGAAGCCTGGCTTTCAGAAGGGAGTCCTCTGAGAAATGAATCAGTGTCCTTGCGTCCTCATAAAGGGATTTGCCGGCCGGGGTAAGCTTGACGCCATGATTGGTGCGGATAAACAGCTTGAAACCGCAGAGATTTTCGAGCAGATTTATCTGCTGGATCACGGCTGTAGAGGAGATATACAGGGCTTCTCCTGCTTTGCCGAAAGAGCCCAGATCTGCTGTTTTGATAAAGGTATCCAACTGGTGATTATACATGGAAGACCTCCTGCACAAAGTTTAAACTTGGCACCATAATAACATATCCATTCTTCCAAAGCAATCAGAATCCAATTAGAATGGTACATGTAAGAGAAAAAAACCTAAGAGGAGCCTTATGGATGCGATACCGCATCGATTTGACATTGGATCAGAGTGGCAAAACAGTCCTGAACGGGACACTGAACTACTCTTCTGCTGAACATGAAAACATGCCGGCAGAGATCAGCGGGGACACGGCGGTCCTGACAGGCCAGTCCTATGTGGCTGCAGCCGTGTTCGGCGGGGGCAGATCCAATTGGCACCTGCAGCAGAAATGCAGCCTGAAAAAAACAGGCGGCGTCTGGAAGATCACCCGGAGCGTCGCAAGTACATATTGAAATTGATGAAGAGGAGGCGGTTGCTTTTGCAGAAGCAGCCGTCTTTTATTTTACGTTTTATGCTTGGGCAACTCTTTGGGCGCTTGTTCGCTATCATTCTTTAAGGAATAAAGATATCCGGCAAGGCAGTCTGCCGCCATTTTCATTGCTTCGGTCTCAGTGCTGCCGCTGGTGGCAAGCCGGTTCAGATCCGGAAACACAACAGAGTATACGGCTTCATCTTTGAAAAAACATTCAGGGTATATGGATAACATATGAGAGCCTCTTCTTCGCAGCGGAATTATTTATCAAGTCCGGCCTGCTTTCTGATGGATTTTTCTACGATCTCACTCAATTCTTTGCTATGAAAGGGAATCGTAACCTTTCTCGGCTTGTTCGGATGTATATAATGTCTGTGAGAGCCTTCCTGGCTCTTGAATATCCATCCGTCATCGAGTATCTCTTTTCCATTTCTCTCGATCGTTTGGGCATTTTGTTAGCCCTTCAAAACTTATTATATGGATTTATGCCATTAAGTCGATACGCATTATCATCTTTTGGTTCTGTAAAAAGGACTCTTGACGAACTATCAATTGATATGTATACTATCAATTGATAGCGAATATATCGAGGGAGGTGATCGATATTTTTCTTAGCACACAATCGAAAAAAGAGAAGTCATCGCTTTCCTGGAAGAATTGAAAGAGCTTCTGGGAAAAGAGGATTTTAATATAGATTCTGATCTCACATTGATAAAGATGATTTGGATCTGCCACAGTTGTTAGTTTTCGGAAAAGAGATTAACAGAAAGCTTGTATATGTGAAGTTGAAGATCAAGGGAGATCAGAAGCGACGCGTACTGTGCGTGTCATTCCATTACGCAAGGGATCCTATGAAATTCCCATATGCGTAATGGAAAGGAAAGGAGGCAAAATATGGAGGCCGGCACATTAATTAGAAAGGTTCATATGGATTGTCCTTTATGTGACAAAACACATGAAGTTGAAGAAAGAAAACGCTTTGCTACCATTACTCTGAAGGGGGATAAGATAAGCTATGAAGAGAGGTTTTATTTTTGTGCAAATGCGGATGATGAGGAAAATGAATTCGAAACTGGCTCTATGACTAATGAAAATCTTCTCAATGCGAGAAATGCGTATCGGGTTAAGCATGGATTACTTACTTCTGATGAAATTGTGGCAATAAGAGAGAGCTATGGGCTGTCTCAGGTAGACTTGGCAAGATTACTCGGATGGGGAGAAGCTACGATTTCACGTTATGAGAGCAAGGCGATTCAAGATGAAGCGTATGATACTATGTTGCGCTTAATAAAAGATAATCCGCTGCAAGCTTTAGAATTTTTGAAGAAAAATGCGGACAAATTTCCTAGCCTTAAGAGACTTGAAGTAAGGTCGAAAATTGTAGAGAAGTTGGATTCATATGGAAAGGAATATTTGACACGACAAGCATTTGAAGGTGAATATGCAAGTTTTGAAGAACCTTCTGATTCAAATGGATTTGTTTTACTGGATATAGATAAGCTGGAAGCTGCTATTTCTTATATAGCTGAGAGGGTATCGAATCTATTCAAGGTTAAACTAATGAAAATGCTTTGGTATGCTGATACTTTATCTTATAAAGAGAATGGATTTGCAATTACCGGACTGGTTTATCGCCATAATGAACTGGGTGCTCTTCCGATTGGACATTATAGTCTTATGAATCTTGAAAACTTGAATATTCATGAGGAAGTAAGTATCAATTACGATTCAATGCTTCATATTTATCCTACAAAGGGTATGGATTATAGTGTGTTGGGTGATAAAGAAAAGAAGATTTTGGATACCGTAATAAAGAAATTTAAGAATTATAAGGCTAAAGAAATAGTTGATTACATGCATGCAGAAAAAGCTTATCGAGAAACAAATCCTGGAGAAATAATACCTTTTTCGATGGCGAAGGATATAAGGGCTTTTTAATGCTTGAACAGCAAGTGGATAGCCGGTCTGATATGACATCATTCCGGACAATGTGTCCGGCATCAACACCATCATGAATGTTGTGGATGATGGTGCTGACAGCCCTGGCATCGAAATAGATGCCCTGGCATTGGATGCCGGATATGTTTCAAAAGAGCTGATAGAAGTCTTTCACATCGGAACCGAAATAACAATCATATGAATGAATACGATAAAACAATCGATTATTACGAAAAGAATGCTAATGCTTTTGTGGATCAAACGTTATGTGTTGATTTTACGGACAATCAAAATAAGTTTCTTTCTTTTCTGTCAGAAGGCAGCTACATTCTTGATTTTGGATGTGGTTCCGGCAGAGACACTAAGTTCTTTCACAGTAAAGGCTATAAGGTCGATGCGACAGATGGATCTTATGAGTTGTGTAAAATCGCGCAAAGCATTGCCGGAATACCCGTAAAACATATGCGGTTTACAGACCTGAACGAAGTGGAAAAATATGATGGTATATGGGCATGTTCATCAATTCTGCACTTGCCTAAGGATAAACTGTCAGACGTAATAAGGCGCATGTTATCAGCACTGAAATCAGGTGGAATCATTTACACATCTTTCAAGTACGGGGAGTTTGAGGGGATTAGAAATGAAAGATACTTTACTGATTTTACGGAAGAGAGTTTTGGGAAGTATATAGACGATATTGCCGAGATCCGAATCGTTGAAGAATGGGTGTCAGCGGATGTTCGGCCAGGCAGGGGTGATGAAAAGTGGCTGAATATAATACTGCAGAAGAACTGAATATTGATACATTAGACATAGCTCGTACGAATATTATGACCGGTGACAGAGATAAGAGAATGCATCTCTATTACCAGTTGCTGCAAAGTATGGAAAAGGCTTCACAGATAGACATCATAGTTTCTTTTTTGATGGAATCGGGTGTCAGGATGCTCCTTAAAGAGAGTTAAACAATGCAATTAATCGTGGAGCTCGTGTACGAATACTTACCGGCAATTATCTTGGTATTACACAGCCGTCCGCATTATATCTGATCAAACATGAATTGAAAGACCGGGCAGATCTTCGCTTTTATAACGAAAAGGGAAGATCCTTCCATCCAAAGTCATATATATGATTTGCCCGTCAAAAGTGATTCCCGGATTGTTCCGCGCTTCGCGCTTCCACAATCCGGACCGATATTCGCATTTCGTGGGGTCCCTCCCCCACTACATGCTCATATCGGGGCGCGGTCCAAGGCCTTGCCTCCACCGGCAAGCAAGCTTGCCGTGTAGGCAGGCTTTTGACCGCTGAATCATCAATTGGAATGATAAAGATATCCTTGCCGAAGCGGTCGATCAGGATCCCGACCATATGGTTTGCGGCCTCAAGGGTGACATTTACTTCTTCACCGCCATTCATGCCGAAGAGGCTTTTTGAGTATCTTGGCGTATTGAATTGCTTGAAGATTTCCTGCCCTTTGCGCTTTTCATCAACTACAGAAATTTCAATCATCTTATCAACACGGTAATGCTTGATCATATTGTTCCGGGCGTCATAGGCAACCAGATAATAATATTCGTCGTCCCACATGAGCGCCCAGGGGCTGATCTGATACCAGGCACCATCCTTGCGCAGTTCCATCTTTTTCTGTACGTTCCACTGGAAATATTTGAAACGGATCTGGCAACCGGCGTTGATCGCATCGTGGATCTTGTCCACGTTGTAGTAGATGCTCTCGTTCATGGTTTTGACGCGGCCGGAGATGATGACCTGCCGGTGCAGCTGCTTAGCCTCATATTTGCTGACCAGAGTCTCCAGCTTGCGGATCAAATCGTTCGATTTTTTATCTGTGATATATTTGGCTGACTGGACAGAATCGACCAGGAGCTTCAGCTCCGGGAGTTCAAAATCTCTGCCGCCGAGATGATAGTAGCAGCTGCGCCCAACCTGATCGGCAATGATGTCCAGGCCGAAATCCCTCAGCTCGTTGAAGTCAAGATAGAGCGTTTTCCGATCTGCGTTCACGCCGTACCGGGAGAGCTTTTGTATGATTTCAGGCATGGTGAGAGAGTGCTGATCGCCAGTTTCTTCTGAGAAGATCTTTGCGAGATACAGCATTTTGAGCTTTTGATGATCGCCGCGGCGTTCTTTACCTGCCATAAGTTTACCACCTCCGATAGTTAAGATGAGAGGACACAGTCATAATAGCACAGAAATACGGATTTTGAAATGATCGGGTCTGATTTTTGGGATATGGTAGTTGCCATACTGTGTAATCGGAGAGTACTATACCGTGGAGGCACATTATGGAGAGAGAAAAAGTTCTTCCTCAGACTGAAGATGAGTTTATCACCGGAGTCGCGAAAGATTGTATATCAAATCTAAAAGATGAGGATAAGCAGTATTTATGTGATAATCCGCACAGAACAGACTATCATTTTGGATATGCGCTGTATATTCGCAATCACTATATCCACAATAAGGATTTTTCGGATGTTGATTTTTTTGTGGAGCCGGATCATCTGTCCGGGCAGATCATGGAGAGGATTTTTTCCTTTCTTCTTCCTGATGAATACTTCTATAAGGATCCCTTCGTTCAACAGATGTTTGGCCACAAGGGTTTTATCAGGCTGCGTAAAGCATATCGGTTGAAGCATGGAGCTTATCCGGTTAATTTGGAAATGCGGTATTACAGCCAGGCACCCAAATCTACCTCAGTACTCGATGCTCTAAACCTCAAAGAAATACGGAATCTGCCTGGAAGTTTTGATTTCAAAGCGGATCTTGAAAACAGCAAAATAGATTATACAAAACGAAGCGAACTAATTGATGAACTGATCCGGGAACTGGCGGACATTATTTGGGCAACTGATGAACTTCTTGAGTTTGCTGAATCCTGTGACATTCGGCAGGATGCGTTGCTTCCGGAAATAGAAAAGATAAAAGCACTTTTCTTTAATGATAGCGAATATATCCCTATAACGTCAGTACTTATTCCTTATTCCGACAGGATAGGTTTTGAAAAGTACAAGGATATTCGGGACGATTTTTGCAGTGTTCTTAAGGAACAGCCGCGTCTTATGAAAAAATTTGATCAAAGATTTTTTCATGATCCGGCTATAGCCAAAGTTGTTTTGAAATATGGATTTGCAATGGAATTCCTTCCGGAATATCAGAATGACGATGAAATGGTCAGGTATGCATTAAGCCAGGATGGCAGTGCAATCAGATTTGTGAATAGCAGGTATATTCAGGACAGGGATTGGGTCAGACTTGCAATTCAACATTCTGCAAAAGATATCATTATGCACTATGACTGCATGGCACCATACCGCCAGGATAAGGAACTGGTATATCTGGCATGCAGCCTTCACAGATGGAATTTTGCCTATGTGGATCCATCCTTTCATGATGACTATGAATTGGCCAAAATAGTTTTGGCACCACCTGGCACTCTGATGAATATTTTCGAACTGCTCAGTGATCGCTTGAAGGATAACTTATCATTGGCGCTTCTTGATGCCCAGGGTGAGTTTCCGAATGTGAAAGACTATTCCGAACGATTGCGTGATAATGAAGAAGTGGCGGATATGCTGATAAAAAAGCACGGTTCTGCCAGTTGGCTGTTAGGTGATATGAGCGAGCGGATAAAGCAGAAATACAATTATAAACAAGAGTGGAATCGGAGGGGGAAGTCTTAAGTTTTGGAAAAGATTAAAAGTAAATAAGGCTGGTTATCTTATCTAAAAGCCTGCATTCGCCTGTTTTAATACAGACGCCGCAGGCTTTTTATCATAAAAGGCTGTTCTATCAAATGCCGGGTCGTTTTTGATTATAATACCGGGTCAATATTGTTTATAAATCAGTAATATGGAATATGGGAATTACAAATCGGAGTCGAATCCGGAGGGAGCCGCTTCCGGAGCGTCAACATAAGTATTGATCTCGTCTTTGTAATCGCTGATTACAACATGGTTGTACGGAATATTAATGTGCTGTCTGTCAAAGAGCAGCTTGATTTCCCGCAGCATATATCTGAATGCAGCTTTGCGTTTTTGCGGTAAACACTTTATGACGACCCTGAGCATGATGCAGTTGTCCTCAAAGGAAGATACGCCCTGATACTGGGGCGGTCCGATAAGACCGGGAACATTCTGCTCCATGAGCGGAAATTCCCTGTCAAACAGTTTTTCAATTTCCCGAAGATCCGTCTCAAAAGGAACCGGCACTTTAATTATCTCTCTTGCCACTTCACCATCATCGATAACCATGTCCCGCAAAGAGGAATTATTAAAGACCTTGGTATCGGAAAAAAGTCGGATCTTCGTATAACGGATTCCGATTTCTTCCACAGTCCCATACCAGTTTCCCACTGTGACCCAGTCACCGATTTTATAGGTGCCTTCAAAAATGATGAACAGCCCTGCAATGATATCACCGATCAGATCCTTTGCCCCGAAGCCGATCATCAGTGAGAGCGCGCCGACGGAGGCCCAAAGCGCCCTTGTATCAATACCGAATTTCGCCATTCCGATATAAAGGAATACCAGTGCGCAGGTATATTTTAAGGCACTCCTCAGAAGAAGAAGGATCGTCTCCTTCTTCAGATCGGAAATTTTTGCAATGCGGTACAGGATATGATTCAGCAGTTCCTGAAAAACATACAGCACGCAGAGCAGGAACAGGCAGAAGGAGAAGGAAAACAGATTTACGCCTTTCTCCCAATTCCCGAGCAGAACATAGGAGAAGCCGTCCGGGCTCCATCCCTGTGTCATTACCGCATAAAACAGGGAGGATTCAAACAGGAGGAATACTATCGAGAATATCAGAAGAAACCGGTAAATGATGCCCCCTATGCGCATTTCCGGCGTCTGCTCCTGAACGGGGATGGTGCTCTGCTTCTTCCAACGGCTTTCAAATCCGTATTTTTTTTCTGTATAAGACAATCCGTCCCAAAAATGCCAATTCTCGTCATTATTATTGTTCTCATCCATGCCGGCAGCGGACTCCTCCGTTTCCGCCTGCCCGGCATCTCCGCCCAAATCTGTCTTTTTATAAGCATTGTGTGAAAAAAACACAAGGAGAAAATATGACGCAACGCCAAACAATGTCAGTATGCACGAAATTGCCAGAGCGTTGGAATTGTCCGTGCTCCGCACCAGAGGCATCAGGTACAGGTCTTCCGATTGGCTGATTCCCGTAAAATAGGTTTCCCCATCGATCGTGAGAATCCCGTTGAAATTATCTTCGATTTTTTTGGCTTCAATACCCAGATCCTCAATATTCGCGTTTTCATAACCCAGGCCGGTCGTTGCGACAATCTTCATTGTGTTCTTGTCAATCGCCAGTGCATATCTGGGAATCCCAATGATCAGACTGTCCAGAACGCTCTGTACATTGATAGGATTCAGAAGCCGCTCCCGGAGTTCGGGGTTTAGGACAATCTGGACAAATCCATCACAAAGATCGTCCTCATCCCGGATGCTTACGCCAATATACTGTTTTTTTTCACCGAAGTCATCCGTCCGGACTTCCTGTATGACATACTCTTTTCCATCCAGAAGCGGCCGGAAGGCATAGGACGGATCCTTTGCTTTGTTGCTAAGCGTAAAATGATCATAAGGCGAGTTCGTAACGAGTACTTTTCCGTTTTTGTCATAAACGTAGATATAATCCACATCCAGATCCCCGGCGTATTTCCCCAGTTCTTTTCTGGTGAGGTTTTCCTTTCCCTTCTCCAGGATCAGATTCGCCGCAAGCCGGCATTTCTCCAGATACTGTTCATCGAGCCAGTCCGACAGCTTGTCACGGTACTGCTGGTAGGTGTTCAGAATCTCGACTGCAGCTTTGGCATGTTCGTTCATGGTAGAGATGTCCCCGGTCACGTCCATCATGGTCTGGTAATACCAGAAAGAGAAGAATAAAACGATTACCGATATTGCGGCGTAAGAAAGCAGCTTGTTGTGGAACACCTTTTGCTCATCCTTATGCCAGGCCAGGGAAAATACGACATAACGGACAAAGAGCCATGAGACTACAAAGAAGAACATGGTTGAAAAAAGGCATCGGAATATGACAAATGACACGGTTTCGTAAAGGGTTACCCCACAAACGATATAAGTATCTTCATACGAAAAAACGGATCCGTATACGCCCGCGTCCACTGCGGCGTAATAACGCTCAGTGTCAGGGTCTTTTTGAAAAAAGGTATCCGGAAAAAACAGGTAAAAATCGTTTGGCAAATCATTTCCTGTAATCCGTCCGCCTAGCTCTCTCAGATTTGGAATATCTTCCGGAGTCAGACTGCCGCCCAGAAGACGCAGCTTTTCGCCAATGAACCTTTCGTCGGGATGCGCAAGGATCGAGAGATCATCCTGTGATATAACAGTCACATGTCCTCTGCGGCCGACGCGCAGCTTGGTGATTCGGTTCATCCAGGAAATGGTCTCACTGATGACGACTTCAACATTTTCTTCCTCGCTGTCAGCCTGATCATCCGACAGCCCTGCGTTGGCGCGAAGGATCCGCTGTCGGCTTTTCTCCAGCTTGAGGGAAATCTCCCGAAGCGCATTTTCATTTTCTTCTAGCTGCGGAAGCAGTCTGGACGCCTGAATGACCGCGCGTTCTACCTGGGGAACTAAGCGGGATTTTATATCAGAGCTATAAAATCGGAAGGAAAGGAAGGCAAAGGCTGCGGTCAGGATCGCAAGGAGAAAATATAAGCCGGTTTTGATTCGCGTAATGTTTGATTTCATGTCTTTTCTCATTCCATTGAAAATTAAAAAATATATCTAGGGTATTATACGCAAAAGGACCTTAAAAATCTATAAAAACATTTGACATTTCATGTTACGCCGAACTTCCTTCTTAATTTGCTTTTGAGTCAGTTTGTTCCGCAGGCGGTTCGCTGGTTCAGAACTCGGAGCGGCCAAAACCCACTCCGATTGATGAGCCGGATTGTTATATCAGAACTCAGAGTGGCCAAACCCCATTCTGAAACCCGCTCTGATAGATAGCATATTCCGCTCCTGAAAAAACACGTTGCATAATAAACGGCCTTTTTTGGATCGCGTTATGTAACTTTAAGGAAAATGCGCAGGATTTTTGTGACGTTTCGGGATAAAATACGGTCATATAAGGAAGGAGTGAAAATTTACTCCGAGAAAGAAGCCTTGCTGATGCGATGCCGCATCGGTTTGTCATGAAATTAGAGTAGCCAAAATCTAATTAGGGAGGATACGAGATTATGAGAAAAAGAATCGTCGCAGCACTTCTGGCAGCAATGGTTTTGCTTACGTCATGTTCGGGAAACATTACGGAGCCGGAAATTGAAAAGAACACGGAAGATGTGTCAGAAATTGAAAGGAGCGCGGAAAAAGAGCCAGAAATTGAAAAGAACACGGAAGATGTGACAGAAAATGAAAGGGGCGCGGAAAAAGAGTCGGAGATTGAAAAGAATGCCGAAAAGGAGTCAGAGATTGAAAAGAACGCGGAAAAGGAAAAACATGAAGTGAAAGCCATAGAAGCGGTGCTTCCGGATCCTGTGGCAAAGGATACGGCAGTTGATACGTTTCTGCTTGGAGATGAACATTGGGAGTGGTGGCAGGAATACAGGGAAAAGGTGGATGCTTCCATTACACAGCAGGATGGGATGGACCGATATTATGCCGGGCTTCAGAAGGAAATCCTGGCAGATGGAAACGGGGGTAATGCTGTTTGCTCACCGCTGAATATCTATATGGCGCTTTCCATGCTGGCGGAGGTGACAGATGGTAATACACGGCAGCAGATCCTGGACGTTCTGGAGGCAGAGGACATGGAGTCCCTTCGAAAGAGGGTAAAAGCGCTTTGGGATGTCAACTACGTGGATACTCCGCTCATCAAAAGCCTGCTGGCGGATTCCATGTGGCTTAGAAATGACATCAGTTACCATGAGGATGCGTTGAGAAAGCTTGCTGAGGAATATCATGCTTCTTCCTATAGCGGGGAGATGGGTTCTGAGGAATTGAATGAACAGCTTCGAAAATGGACGGATGAGCATACAGGGGGGATTTTGACCGAATATACGAAAGATCTTGAATTTCAGCCGGAGACAGTCCTGGCCCTGGTGTCCGCGATCTATTATAAAGCCTCATGGAATGATAAATTTCAACAGGATCGGACGGAGGATGGGATTTTCCATGGACTCTCCGGTGATCAGGTGGTGTCCATGATGCATCAGGATGGTATTATGGGCCTGTACGAGACGGAGAATTTTCAGGCAGTCGGCCTGGGGCTTTCTGACAGCGGAATCATGTATTTCTTCCTGCCGAAGGAAGGCTGCATTGCTTCGGATATCGTGGCGGATCCTGATCTTATTCGAATCTGCATGGATCCTTCCGCCATAGAAAGTACTTATCCTTTGGTACATCTGTCTGTGCCGAAATTTGATGTTGGGGGCAAAACAGATCTCCTGCGTCATTTGAATGCGCTGGGCATTACGGACGCGGCGTCTCCTGAAGAAGCGGATTTCAGCCCGTTGACGGATGAGGTGGAACGGATCTGGCTGAACGGTGCTGAGCATGCGGCCAGGGTTAGCATTGACGAGGAAGGCGTCACCGGCGCGGCTTACACGGATCTGATGATGTCAGGCGCGGGAATGCCGCAGGACGAAGTGAATTTTGTTCTGGACAGACCGTTTGTCTTTACGGTTGCCGCACCGGATGGTTCCATCTTGTTTTCGGGTATTGTGCAGGTAATAGAATGATAGGGGAGCTGGTTTGCCCCGTAGGCGGTTCGCTATGTCAGAATTCAGAACGGCTATAAACCCACTCTGCATAGAAGAGGTATTGCCCGGTGGTATTCGAAATCCGGCTTTAATCTATCTTTAATCTATCATGATGGGATCGAAAGTTGAAATTAAAGTGACGAAAAAAATTAAATGAACTGATGTAAAGCATAGGATAAAAATGACGAAAGACAGAACATTAAACAGACGAAGGATAAAAAATAAAAATAACGAAAAGCATAAAATGAAAGAGACGAAATATACTAAATGAAATTGGCGAAAATTATAAAATAAAATTGACGAAAAGTATAAAATAAAAATGACGAAAAATATAAAATGAAATTGCCGAAAAATATAAAATGAAACTGCCGAAAAGTATAAAGTAAAAATGACGAAAAGCACAAAACAAATCTTGCGAAAATGATAAAATTAAAATATGATGGCATTCAAAGGGGGATGCCATATGAAATATATCAGGAGAATTGTGGATCAGGAGATTGATAAAAGAAATAAGGCTTTCAATGCGATCAATATTGTAGGTCCCAAAGGGAGTGGCAAGACGAGAACAGCTCAGGAGAGGTGTAAGACCATCATTGAATTTCAGGATGAAGAGCGCCGTGATGGTTACATGGCTGTTGCTGAAACGGCACCCCGACTGTTTTTTTCCAATGAAAAGCCCATCCTTTTTGATGAATGGCAGGATGCTCCTAAAATTTGGGGCGCGATCAGAAAAGACTGCGATGATCATCCCGAAGCTGTGGGCGAATATTATTTGACAGGTTCGACCAGCCGAAAAACAGATACGCCTCATACCGGAACAGGAAGGATCAGTGAACTGCTCATGTATCCGATGACGTTATGGGAAACAGGAGAATCCAATGGTACAGTTTCTCTGTCGGAGCTTTTTGAACATGCTGAGACTCCGCTGGCTGGCGCGTTTTCACGGACATCACTTGAGGATCTCTTCTTTGCTGCCTGTAGAGGCGGGTGGCCGAGGTGTCTGGCTATATCCGACCGGGAAGCAAAGCTTGAGATTGCGAAGGACTACTACAGGCAGATCTATCAGAAAGATGCCAGCGCCATTGACGGAGTAAAAAGAAATCCGGAATGGGTGCGCATGCTGTTATGGTCATATGCGCGAAATATGGGTACGTTGGCAAAAAAAACAAGTGTCTATGCTGATGTTAAAGCTACACAGAATGTGACGGATGTAACGCTCTCATCTTATATTTCTGTTTTGGAAAACCTGTTTGTCCTGCGGGATATTGACGCCTGGACACCTCAGATTCGGGCAAAAACAGCCATTCGTTCCGCAAAGAAGCATATATTTGTCGATCCGTCCATCGGTATTGCGGCACTTGGATTGAACCCGGCTTATTTCTGCAATGATTTGGATCTATTTGGTCATGTCTTTGAAAATATGGTGTTGAGAGATCTTCTGGTCTATGCCCAGGCGCACAATGCTACGGTCATGCATTATAGCGATGACAGCGGCCTGGAGGCGGATGCTGTATATCAGATGGCCGATGGACGTTATGCATTGATCGAGATAAAAACGGGAGCGAATGCAATTCCGGCAGCGGAAAAAGGTCTGTTGAAGTTCTATAAGCTCATTCAGGAACATAACCGTAAGGCAGCGGCAAATATCAATCATCCAAAGCCGGTATATCGGGAACCCTCTCTGTTGATCATTATCTGCGCAAATGCGCCAATAGCATATACAACAGAAAATGGAGTTCATGTGATCCCTGTCGGCTGCCTTAAAGATTGATTAATCCTGGGTAGTGCCTATGGGGCTTAAGAAGCAGGGAATATGAGATCCTGTTGAAGATGGAAAATTTTTATAAAATCGGAGTACGGCTTCCGGATGATCATTGCCCGATCTGTCCCGTTGCGCTATACTCTCCTTTACATTAAATACCATGGAGCTTTGCTGATGCGATGCCGCATCGGTTTCTCATGAACTCAGAGTGGTCAAAACTCACTCTGATAGGGGGCCTTAATGATGCGATGCCGCATCGGTTTGTCATGAAATCAGAGTGATGAAAACCCACTCTGATAGGGGAGGGAAATAGGAAAGAAAAGATGTCGAAAAAGAGATTATTTTTGATCGGTCAAGCGTTGCTGTGCGTCCTGATCGCGCTAGTGCTTACGGTATTTACGGTACGGACTTTTATTGAGGGAAGTGCATGGCAGGCCGCCGGGCACCCTTCTGATTGGATCTATACAAGGGAGAAAGCCGGACAGGCCCTTTGGATGCTTCTTCCTTTGTTCTGCCTATCCGTGGTAATGACGATAATAGGCTTGCTGAAAAATATAAAGGACGATGAGGCGGAAAAGCCTGTGCGGGACGCGGGGCTTGCAGGGAAGCTTGTGCGCGCCATTGTTGCGGAGCCCTCCGAAGAAATGTGCCGTGAGCGTAAGCTTCAAAAAAAACTGCAGATCTCAGGATGGACCGGCTTTGTTATCTGCATGATTCCGATTTTGATCTATGTAACGAATGGCGCGCACTTTTCACGGACCGACCCGGAAGGGCTGGATCAAAGCCTGATCGAGCTGGTCCGCTTTACAGCTCCCTGGGCGCTCGCCGGCCTTACATGTCTTATTGTTTCGGCTGTTTGGCAGGAAAAAAGCATGCAGCGCGAGCTGGAAGCCGGGCAGTTCAGGCTCAAAACAGAGAAAGAGGCAGGGATCGTTAAGGATCCTGAGGCTGTCAGGGCTGAGTCGGGAATATACAACACAACGCCAGGGACGTCAGAGAGACGGACCCTCGCGCGGTGCGTCATGATGGCCGCCGCAATCATTTTTATTGCTATGGGAATCTTTAACGGCGGCATGAAAGATGTTCTCGTCAAAGCAATCAGAATATGTACGGAGTGTGTTGGTCTTGGATAATACAAATATCAATACAAATGCAAATATAAATACAAATATAGGGACATGGCGGGAATGTCGGGGAAATCTACGTCCTTCTATAAGAAAACTGGTACAGCTTTACAGCGCGCTTCTTTATAATGCGCACCTGCGGGGGTTCATCGAGGGAGAAATCTATCAGGGCAGTGCAAAGGCTGTGTGCGTGCCGGGCTTTAACTGTTATTCCTGTCCGGGCGCCATTGCAGCCTGCCCTCTGGGCGCTATCCAGAACGCGCTCGCCTGGTCCGGCCACCGCGCCGGCTGGTATGTTTTGGGCATAATAATGCTCTTTGGGCTTTCGCTCGGAAGGACCATCTGCGGCTGGCTCTGTCCGCTGGGTCTCATTCAGGAGCTCCTCCACAAGGTTCCGACACATAAGATTAAGAAGAGCTGTGTTACCAGGGCGCTTTCCTATTTGAAATATATTATCCTTGTGCTTTTTGTCATTGCGATACCGATGTGGTACGGGATCCGTCACGATCTGGCAGTCCCCGGTTTCTGCAAATACATCTGCCCGGCGGGCACCTTTGAAGGAGCCATCGGCCTTCTGTCGAATCCTGGTAATGAAAGCTATTTTTCCATGCTGAAGATCCTTTTTACGCGCAAATTTGTGATCATGCTGATCATCGGTCTGACATGTATCTTCTGCTACCGCTCTTTCTGCCGCTTTATTTGCCCGCTGGGCGCCATCTATGGCCTGTTTAACAGGCTGGCCCTGGTAAGTGTGAAGGTCGATGAGAATCGCTGCAACTCCTGCGGCGCCTGTGTTCGTCATTGCCGGATGGACGTTCGATATGTGGGTGATCACGAATGTATTAACTGCGCGGGATGTATGTCATCCTGCAGCCGGAATGCGCTGTCTCTGAGGGCCGGCACTCATGCGATCCTCGCTCCCGCCTACGGATGTGACGACGACCAGCCTGATTCCGCTCAGAAACGGTCGAAGAAAGAAAGGCAAGCCCTTCATGCTTCATTTGTGCCGCTGACACGTCACAAATGGGATGTCAATGCCGGCGGCATCAAGTCAAAATATGGCAGAATTGTCTGGGGAACAGCTCTCGCTTTCTTATGCTTTGCCCTGCTGTGGTTTAATTTCCTCGACCCTTCCGTTCGCGCGGCTGGGGCGCTGGCGGCCGATACGCAGGCTATGGAGGAACAAACGGCAGATGCAAAAACGACAGCAGAGCAGCAGATGGCAAATGCAAAAATGTCTTCGGAGCAGCAAACTGCAGATGCAAAAATGTCTGGTGAGCAGCAGACGGCAGAGCCAAGGGCAGAGTCCGGGAATCCCTATGCAAGTAAAGCTCCGGTCGGTATCGCAATCGGAGAGCAAATGGCTGACTTTACCACTGAGCTGATTGACGGATCTTCCTTCCATTTGGCGGATCAGCGCGGAAAGCTTGTCATCATCAATATGTGGGCGACTTATTGCGGCCCTTGCGTGCAGGAGCTGCCGATCTTCCAGGACTTCCTGCGTACACATGGCGGGGATGTGTCAGTGCTCATTATACACGCTTCCGATCCGCTTGAAGACGTAGCGGAGTTCCTGCAGAAGAAAGATGTTACGCTTCCATGCGCAATTGATTCTATGGACAATTATCTCTATAGTTTGTGCGGAGCGTCGCCGTCCATTCTGCCGCACACCGTCATACTAAACAGACAGGGAGAGATTGTGTATAATCAGACAGGATCCATGACAAGAGAGCTTTTGGATGAACTCTTTAAAAAGTAGGTATAAACTATGGATCAAGCATAGTTTATACAGTATTTGGCGCATTCCGCAGCATACCTTGTGCTGCGGAAAAACCTACAAATAAAGGCAGGATGATTGATAATAAAAGTGTAGTGGAAAAAGGAAATGGGGTGACTGCTTTTCTTTTTTGATGTCGGAAAAGAGCTTAGAGGAGCCTTCCGAAGAAATGAACCGGGATCGTAAACTTTAAAAAACTGATGAATTGGAGAAGAAGTATGGACAAGATCAGAAATCTGGGCGGAAACATAAACATGAGCGGGAACAGAAACAGAGGCAGAACGTTAAAGTTACGCTGGCTTGCGCTGCTTTTGGCCGTCATTTTCCTTACGGCCTGCGGCGGGGAGGCATCAAAAAACTATGAGGTTCTAGTGAACGATGAGGCCGGAAAGCCTGTTTCCGGAGTAATGGTACAGTTTTGCTCGGATACTGAGTGTATGCTGGGCAAGACGGAGGAAAACGGCATTGCGATATTTGAGAGGGAAGCGGGCAGCTATACTGTACATGTGCTCAAAGTGCCGGATGGGTATGCCGCGGATGATACGGAATATCCCGCACCGGAAAAACCAGGACGCATTACGATTGTCCTCAAATAAACAGCCAACAGCCTTGTTGTTCGAAAGGAAAAATCATGAAAAAAGCGATAAATGTTAGAGTCATTTCCCTTGCTGTACTGATGACTATATTGATATCCGCATTGATGGCCGTCACCATCCATGCGGATACCGGGATTGGTGTTGAGACCGGTCAGGCCATGCCGGACTTCACGGTATCCCTGACAGATGGTACGTCAGTCTCTCTTTCTGAGGTTTTGAAGGAGAAGGATTTGGTCGTGCTCAATATCTTTGCAAGCTGGTGCGGTCCCTGTGAGCGGGAGTTTCCTGAGATGGAAGAGGTCTATCAGGAAAAAAAGGATCGGTTTGAAATCATCTCGGTCTCTGCGGATCCGGATGATACCATGGAGATGATTGCCGATTATAAAGCTTCCCACGGACTGTCCTTTCCGATGGGACTGGCCGGTGACGGACTGAATTTTTTGAATATATCCGCGTATCCGACGACCATTTTTATTGACCGCGGCAGCATGAACGGCTTTGTTAAAATCGGAGCTTTTGTCAGCCGGGAGGAATTTGAAGAAAAGGTCAACTATTTCCTTTCCCCGGATTACGATGGGAAGCCCCTTGAGGCCGAGAAGGCGTTCGATGTTCTTCCCTATTTGTTTGGAACGTTTGTGATCAATACGACTCTTTTGCTTATTGGCAGATGGCGCATCCTTCGAAAAGCAGGAAAGAAGGGCTGGTACAGCCTGATTCCTTTTTTGGGCACCTTTATGGAGTATTCCGTCTGCTGGCTTGGCCTGTTCGGGCTCCTGGCAGGTTTATGCAGGGTGCTTTCGTTTGCGGCTAATATGCTGGAGCTGCCCGGGATTATAAGTTTTGTCCTGAGGGCAGCGGGATTCCTGATCGGACTATTGGAAAGCCTGAAACTTGCAAAAGTCTTCGGAAAGGGCAGGGTATTCGGTATACTGATGGCATTTCCCATTTGTGATGTGATCTGCAGGCTGATTCTTGGCATGGGCAAGGCGAAATATGGTGAAAAAATAGCATGAAACCGTGGCATGAAACCGTGGCATGAAACCGTGGCATGAAACCGTGGCATGAAACCGTGGCATGAAACCGTGGCGGGTTCCTCGTTTTACTCAGAGTGAAACGAGGAACCCGCCATTGTTTCATGCCGGACTTTCTTATCCGACAATATGCTGTGTAAGACCGTTGATATAGATTGGCGTCAATTCCGCCTGAATCAGGGGACGGGCATAGGTCAGGAATGCGGGAAGCATATTGGTCCGCGCTTCGTTGATCCATTCCAATGGCACCTTCTTCTCCAGATTTGCCACATCATTAATGTTTACCAGCTCCGTCGTGCACTGGTAAGGATCATCGGAAAGTCTCTTCAAGGCTACCATCTTCGCGGTTTCGCCTTCGAAAGCGGCCTTTGCGGCTGCGCCGCCCACCTGAAAGGCCTCCGTGATATCCGTCCGGCTGCTCAGATGGCCGGCGCAGCGCTGAAGGATCGACAGCTCCACGGCCCTGGTCTTGGTCGGGAGATTTTGCGCGACAAGGTTGGAGAGATACCGCGCCGTACCGGTCAGGTTGATATGGCCAAAGGCATCCACATTGCGCGCGTCATCACTGAGCTCGCAGACAAAGCGTCCGTCCGGCAATTTCACGCCCTCGCTGACGGCAATAACCACGCTGGGACGTTCCTTCTGCATTTTTTCGACCTTCTCGAGGAAACGATCCGTATGGAAAGGCAGCTCCGGCAGACAGATCAGATCCACACCTTCGCAATCCGGACCTTTGGCAAGGGCTGCCGCGGCGGTGAGCCAGCCGGCATTGCGTCCCATGATTTCCACAATGGTCACATAGTTCGTTCCATATACGGTCGCGTCCCGAATGATCTCTTTCATTACTACGCCGATGTATTTCGCGGCTGATCCGAAGCCCGGTGTATGATCGGTATGCATCAGATCGTTGTCGATAGTCTTGGGGACGCCCATGAAGCGGATATCCGACCCGGTCTGCTGGCCATAACGGGCCAGCTTGTTGATCGTGTCCATGCTGTCATTGCCGCCGATATAAAAGAACCACTGAATATCCAGCTTCTTGAGGATTTTAAAAAGCTTTGCGTAGGTTGCTTCATCCTCTTCCGGCTCCGGCAGCTTGTAACGGCAGCTTCCCAGATAGGAGGAGGGAGTGCGCTTTAGCAGCTCGATATCAAGAAATGAAGCAAGGCGTTCGTTCAGATCGCAGACCTTTTCATCCAGAAGGCCCTGAATACCATGCAGCATCCCGTAGACATGATCTGCCCCTCTGGAACGGCAGGCCTGAAACACGCCGGCAAGACTTGAATTAATGACGGAAGTGGGACCTCCGCTCTGTCCGACTATTGCATTTGCCATAATGTACCTCCGATAGAATTATTGGCTGGTTTTTATAATGCTTAATAATAATACATATTCCCATGCTTTACAACTTTTCATTGAGCCATTTTTATTGGACACATCGAGTGGTAATCTTGGAACGATAGTTGAAGTGACTGCGGTGGGAAGCATTTTTCAAAGTTTGAGTATATCTGACAGGAATAAATTTCCCATAATTAGGATGATAAAACGCGCGGATTGTGGTAAAATTAGCACAACAATGCTGTTAATACCATATCTAAAGGAGGCGTGGGTCATGCCAAGGGGAACGAATCAGAAGTTAAAGCTGTACTATCTTGCCCGTATCATGGTGGAAAAGACGGATGATGAGCATAAGATTACAATGCCCGAGATAAAGGAAGCCTGACGATGGAAGGATGAACCGAATGGCTGTTGAACGTTTAAACGCTGGATTAGTGGATGAGGCAGGGGTGAGCTTATGAGAGAGAGGATCATTTTGGCTCCCGGAGCGAATGGGGGAGAACTGATTAAGAGTCTTGCGATGCACGGCGCAAACTGCTTTAATCTCAGGATCGTCTCGGCGGGAGAATTGGCGCGTATTGCCATGATGCGGTCCGGGATGGCAATCACGGAGGATTTTTTAAGTACCCGTGAGGAAACGGCCATAGTCGCGGAGGCGATTAAAGGAGAAGATTATTTCGGGAAGGCGACCTACTCTGATATACAGGAGATTGCTGCCGCAATCCGTCGCATAAGATGTCTTGTGGCTGGTTCGGATGAGGCGGGACAGATCAGAGATATCCTCGGAAAGGGTATCTTTGGGGGCAAGAACAAAGCGCTCCTTTCTGCATATAGGAAATATATGGAGATCACAAGCGAGAGGAAGCTGGTGGATTCGGTTTCGCTCATGAGAAAGGCGGCGCTGGAATGTCAGCCCGTTGACGCTGATTTCTGCGTCCTCGAGGAGTATCCATTAAATCCGCTTGAAAAGGCGCTGCTTAACAGGCTCTCCCTCGGAAAGGCGCGGGCAAGCTCCCTGGGAGAACTGTTCGGGGTTAAGGATGCGCCGCTTAATGTGAACAGCTTTAAGAACTGCTATGGCGCGCCCAATGAGGTGGAGAGCATTCTTTCGGATATTTATTCGGGCAGGAATCTGGATAAATGTACAATCGCTGTGACGGATCCGGCGACATATGGGCAGCTTTTTTTTGATTATGCCCTGCTTTACGACATGCCCATCACCTTCGGATGCGGCATTCCCATTATCAATTCCAATCCGGCAAAGCTTTTGGTCTTATATTATCACTGGATGACCGGCGGATTCTTCGGGGCGGCGGCCTTAAATGCCATGCTTTCCAGCAGGGCTTTTGACAGGTCGAAGCTCTACGGTTTGTATCCGAAGGCAGATGAAAATTTCAGCCCCAGAACCTATGCGGAGGTCCTGGGCGGGATACGGCTCACCAATGACAAGGCGACCAATGATAAGCACCTTGAGTGTTTTAAATGGGCCATAGCTGAGGAAGAAGCACTGCTTGATCAGAAGAAAGAGACGGCATGCCCCGCAGGCGCTTCGCTTTCTCAGGATCCGGAGCAGCCAGAAACCACTCTGATAAATGAGAAAGCCTATAAGGCCCTCAGCCGTAAGAAAGCGTGTATTCCCTATCTGGAAGTTCTCGCCGGGGAGCTGGCACTGCCGGCAGAGGATTTTATCGCGAAGTATTCCTATATCCGTAAGGGCAGCGAAAGCAATTCACAAAGACTGTTGATGATGCTGGATATTGCCGCATCGAATGCAATATATGAGGAACTGAAGGTCATGCGTAGATCCAGAGTGGAGCAGAGTTTGGAAGACATGCTTTTGAATGTCCTGAAGCTGGGTGTCGCGATGAGCAGGAGTGAGGAAGGAAAGCTCTACGTGACCGGGATCGACGGCGCGCTTTCTTCGCCAAGAGAGAATCTGTACATTGCGGGATTGTCCGCGTCAAAATATCCTGGATCGCCCAGGGAGAATTACCTGATTCTCGACGCGGACTTAAGGCTCTTCGGAGATGGAGCCGAATATATGACCTCTGAGGGAATAGTCGGCAGGAA
The DNA here is from genome assembly GCA_946413525.1 of uncultured Oribacterium sp. GTDB lineage: Bacteria > Bacillota > Clostridia > Lachnospirales > Lachnospiraceae > Oribacterium. Next base: position 18,417 of record CAMKKZ010000029.1, on the reverse strand, counting down.
GCGTGACAGGCTCCTTGCGCTGGCAAGGCTTGCGTCAGGGCTTGGGTCGAGCATCAATGTTTCTTTTGCGGGGCTGAACGTATCGGAACTAAAGCGTGACAATGCTTCCTCCCTGGTGTTTGAGTTATACCGTGAGAAGAGTGGGAAGAATGCTACTTCCAAAGAGCTGGAGGAGCATATTACAAGGGTCGATTATTTTGAGCCTGCCATATCTGTTACGAGAAAGGTGGGGGAGGCATATAACGAGGGGAAGGACGTGCTGCCCCGTCCATCGGATGAAGAAGGGGAGGCTGTGCCTGTTCAGTGGAACCTTGACAGGGAGTATTCCCCGTCAGCGCTGTATTCTTTTTTCCGTTGTCCAAGGGCATTTATGCTGGAATATATCCTTGGTATACCGGAGCCGGATGAAGACAGGCCCTTTGAGGTGATTGCCGCCGATGAGAGCGGTACCATTGCGCATAGCCTGATGGGGGAGCTTGGCAATTCAGATATGAGTCTTGAGGATTTCCTGAGGGTTTCCGGAGAGTGTTTTGACAGATTCATAGCGCAGCATCCGCCGCTTGTTGCGCGGAATGCCGAAGCGGAGCGTGATCAATTCCTTGACATGATGGAGACTGCCTATAGCATGGATCCTCATAGAGAGGTCGTGCTCTGGGAGGAGGATGTCCACTGCACCCATGAGAGCGGCGTCAGGATCCATGGCTTTCCCGACAGGGTGGAGAAGCTGGAGGATGGATCCTATCTGGTGGTGGATTTTAAGAGCGCCAGAACTATCGGGCATGTACAGGATGACATTGATACCTGCCTGCAGATCGTGCTTTACGCGTATCTCATGGAACAGAAGGGATTCAGGATATCCGGCGGGGAGTACAGGTATATCCGCCTGGGTGAGACGGTATCCTGCAAATATGATCAGGAAATGAAGGATGCATTGATGGGCAAGCTTATGGATTTTAAAAACTGCCTGCTCAGCGCCGATTTCCCGATACCGGATAATGTTTATAAGGAACAGGTTTACCCTGCAGGCGGTTCGCCAGGTCAGAATTCAGAGCGGAAAAATCCTATTTCAACAGGGGGGACAAAGGGAAAGAATGATTCGGATCCGTGCAAATACTGCAAATTTGGCATGATCTGCGGAAAAGGTCAGGAAACAGGAGGACTGGGCGATGAGTGAGATGACAAGTCTTGAAAGAGATACACAGTCCCGTGACAGGATCGTATCAGAGATAAATACAAACTTCTTCGTTGAAGCGGGCGCGGGTTCCGGCAAGACCACCATGCTTGTCAGCCGTATGGTCGCCATGGTGGAGGCGGGGATACCGATAGGAAAGATCTGCGCCATTACCTTTACGAAGGCAGCCGCGGGTGAGTTCTATGACCGCTTTCAAAGGCTTCTGATCGAGAGGAGCAACCCGGACTATGTTTGGGAAGACAAGGGGTATGCCGGTCAGCTTCCGAAGCCGACAGACAGGACAAGAGGGCTGTGCGCGGAAGCGTTGAAAAATATTGACCTTTGCTTTATGGGGACGATCGACTCCTTCTGTGGCATGCTGTTGTCGGAGCACCCGTCAGAAGCCCGTGTCCCTTCGGACGCGGGCATCGTGTCCGACCGGGATGCGGAAATCTTTTATAAGCAGCAGTATGTGAAAATCTGTGCCGGTGAGTACGGGGGAGAGCTGGTCGAAATGGCAAATGCCTTTCGGGCGCTTTACAGAAATGCCGAGGATGTATTCGTTCAGGGCGAGTCCGTATTCATGAATAATCGCAATGTTCATTTCAATTATACGAAACCGTCCGTAGTGGATATTGACAAGGCATTCGCGAAAGACAGGGATGAGCTCGTGAAGGCCGTAAAGTGCCTGGTGGAGCATCCTGAGCTTAGATATCCCACAGAGCAGAAGAATCTTGCCGCATGGGAGAAGATTGAGGATATCTATAAGAATCTGAGAAGGAAGTGGGGCAATAATTTTTCAAACGTGGTGTATGCGCTCAAGTCCTTAAAGGATCTGCGGGTCATACCGGAGTCTATGAATCATCACGGATTTGCGCTTTCCGGAGTATTTGAACCGGGCGGGAAACAGGGGAAGTGGTACGCGTGTTCCGCCTGCGGTAAAGGAGGGGTTTTGGACAGGCTGCTCAATCTCCAGTATTCCGTGTCCATGGCCTTCCTTGAAGCGTGCATGCCGGCGCTTGAAAGAGCCATGCGTGATAAAGGAAGCATGACCTTCTTTGATTATCTGTATTATTTGCGGAATATGCTCCGCAGGGATGCGGAGGGGGAGGGCAAACTGATAAGATATATCTACGACAGGCACAGTTATTTCCTTATAGATGAGTTTCAGGATACCAATCCCATGCAGGCAGAGGTTTTTTTCTACCTGTCCAGTGAACATCCGGTGCCAAGGTGGAGTGCCTGCAAGCCAAGGCCGGGCTCCCTCTTTATCGTGGGTGATCCGAAGCAGTCCATATACCGTTTCAGAAGCGCGGATGTTACGTCCTTCCTGAAAGTAAAGGGCTTGTTTGAGAAAAATGGAGGTCAGGTCCTGTCCTTATCAAGGAATTTCCGCTCAACCAGCCTGCTCTGCAGGTATTTCAACCGTGTGTTCAAAGCCATGCTGCCGGAGGAGACATCGGATCAGAGCAGATTTGAAGAAATTCCCGTTCCTGAAGCAAAGGAGGATGAGTTCCAGGGCATTTTCACCTACCGTGCATACAGCGGCAATCTGATGGAGGAGCATCCGGATGAGGTGGATCCGCTTCAGATAGCAAAGATCATCGAAAGAATTGTTGATAATGACAAGTATCTTATCCGCATGGGCGGCGACGGGAATTTGAGGAAGCTGCGTTACAGCGATATCATGGTCATAAGCTATGGCAAGAAGAAGCTCGCGCCGATCATGATGCTTCTTGATGAGCTTGGAATACCCACAAGAGTAGAGGGCGAGGTGCCTTTTGGGGTAAATGAAGCCCTGTTTGAAGTGTTTAAGATCTATTCGGCGGTTGCGGACGCGGATGATGCCATTGCTTTGTACGGCGCGCTGACCGGAAGACTGATCGGACTGACGAAGGAGGAGATCCTTCAATACAGGAAAAATGGTGGGAAGCTGTTTCTGAAATCGACATTTGACAGGAAAGCCTGCAGCAATGAGCCGGCTTGCTCCGCGGGCAGTTCGGCAGATCAGAGCTCAGAGCGGTCAAAATCCACTCTGACAGACGAGCCGCTTTGCCCCGCAGGCGGTTCGTTATCACAGAACTCAGAGTGTCAAAAGAGCATCCTGATTGATGAGGCAGCGGTTCGTGTCGTATCTAAGCTTGAAGAACTTAAGGAATTATATTATAAGGCGCAGCGTCTGTCTCCAGCTGCTCTCTTTGCGAAAATTCTGGATGATTACAGGGTGTATGAGATCGCGGAGGCGGAAAATCTTGAGGTCGTGTACTATACATTGGAGCTGCTGCGTAATGCTGAGAAGTCCGGATTTGCAGCATCCCTTAAGGACGGCGCGGGATATATCGCGACACTGCTTAATGGGAATTCCGGCGAGGAGAGATGCCTGAGCCTTAATGACAAAAGGGATGCCGTGCATATGGCGAACCTTCATAAGGTAAAGGGCCTGGAGGCTCCGGTCATCATACTGGCCGCGGCTTCCGCATTTATGAATTCCAATGAAAAAAGAGTCGTTCACGGAGATGACGGCTCGGAGGGTTATCTGTTTGCCCTGGCAAAGAGGGAAGGGTATGGCAGTCATTTCGAGACCAAAGAATTCGCAGACGAGCTTGAGGCGGAGAAAGCGGCGGGAAGTGCCGAGGGGCAGCGACTTGTATATGTGGCGGCTACTCGCGCAAGGAATGTTCTGATCATCTGCGACAGTATCAGTTTATCCTTTGGCAGGGAGTCTCATAAATCCGCCTGGAAGCCGCTTATGGAAGGGGGACTCCCGGATTTCTTTGAAGCAACGGAGGATAATAGATCCAAAGCTTATAAAAAGCCGGAGGAGCTTGATGCCGCAAGCCTGTATGAGGAAGCCGGGAGGGAATGCGTGCTGAATGACCGAAGTATGGAGGCGAAAACATACTTCGTAGAGAATCCCAGCCGCCTGCACATGGCATCAAAGATGGCTGAGGAGCAGGAGGTGAATATAGTTCTTGCGATGGACGATATGCCGACAGAAGTATCGGAAGAAAGCGCTTCGGAAACTGTCAGGGGCGGCGATGTCCACAGGTTCCCGGCACTGCTTGGCACCATGACTCACAAGCTGATGGAAATGCTGGTATCTACAAAAAACAATTTGGACGCAAAAAATGCCGTGGGCGAGATTATCCGGGAGTATCGCACGCCCCTCATGGAGCCTTATGAGCAGGAATTATCAAAAGCGTTAATGGATGTTGCGGAAAGGATGCGTTCCGGCGGATACGCGCAGTCAAATGGGCTGCCCCGGGACATCCTTAACACATTGCTTCAGGCGGATGAGGTATATTGTGAAGTGCCGTTCTGCTATTCCGAGAAGGGACAGAACGGACGGATCGTCTGGAACGGCATCATGGATGTTGTTTATCATTCAAAAGGAAAATGGCATATCGTGGACTATAAGACCAATGCCGACGGCAGTGACCTCGATAAAAGATATCAGGCACAGCTTTCCGCGTATGTGAAAGCTTTCAAGGCGACGGCAGGAGAGGACGCGGACGCTCTGACCTACCATATCGACATCTGAGGGATTAGTTTCGGCAGTACGCCGTTTTCAAGGCCCGGTATGTTGGAATACGTCTTGAAGTTGCAGGTGCAGCCGGTGTACTCGATCCTCTCCAGTATACTGATGATGGTTCCGTCCTTCCAGCGGTAGGGATGCGCCGGGAGGGGCTTGCCATGGCGATTGTTGTATACGGTCTTTGGCGTCATGATCTGCTCACGTTCCGGCATAGCGGCAATACTTTCCGGTCCCTTTCCCTGCATTGCCAGGTCGAAGATGTGTCTCACCACTGGCGCGGTTTCCGGATCGATGATCCAGTGTCCCTTTCGCAACGAGTCTTCCAGGTATCCGTAAGGCGGGCGGTTGAGATGCTCGCCACGCATACCTTTTGCTCGGATAACCGCACGCACTTTCCGGCTGGTGTCCTTGGCATAGAAGTCGTTGAACAGGTTGCGGACCGGGGTGAAATCGCTGTCTCCGTGCTCGGAATCTACGCCATCATTCACGGCAATGAAGCGCACATTCATGCTGGGGAATACGATCTCGGTGTAGTGGCCCACTTGCAGATAGTCCCTACCGAAGCGGCTCATGTCCTTCACAATGATCGTGCTGACCTGCCCCGCTTCCACCAGGGAGAGCAGTTCTTGCATCGCCGGACGGTTGAAGTTCGTGCCGGTATAGCCGTCGTCCACGAAGAATCTCGTGTGGGTGAAGCCATGATCGTCAGCATACTTTTGGAGCAATGCTCTCTGATTTTGGATGGAGTTGGACTCTCCATCCAGGTCGTCTTCGTTGCTGAGTCTGCAATATAACGCGGTGATCTGCTGCTGACTCAAATCATTTTCCTCCTTTCGGGAATCAGCCGGCAGTACCGTAGTGCTTATAGGAATCATACCATAGTTCAGGGAATTCGTCATCTGGGAATAGCCTCCATACGGGGTAAAGGTTCAGAGAAGATCAGGCGTTTCACCTTGCCGACCAGGCTTTCTTTGCCGTCGCAATCAGTCAGAATCGTGTACCAGGTGTTGCCGATCTTTCGTTCGATGATGCCGTGGAATGTATCGTAAGCCGACCGGATTTTTTCCCAGGCTTCCACCAATTCGGGCGGTGGAATGTCTGGCGGATAATCATAGACGCCTGCATAATCGAAGGGCTCATAGCCGGAAGCGATCAAGTCATTGAGATACTCGTAATCCATTTCTTGGGGGATGGTGTAGCGCATGCGTTCGGTAAAAACCTCCTTAAGAGTAATTTCGCATATTTGCTAAATACATATTATCATATCAAAAGAAGTCTGTCAATAAGCATTTCGCAAATATGATAAATTTTTCTTGACGAGAATTTGGTTCGCCTGTATAATGCAGATGGAGCTACAAACGATTTCATCGTAAGCTGCGCAAGTCATCTTTACATCGGCATCGGAGGATCACATGAAGACCGGAGAGAAGCTAAAGCGCATCCGCAAATTTCGCGGATACAACCAGCCGGAGTTTGCCGTTATGGTCGGCTTAGGTGAAAATGCAGCGCCGAGAATAGCGCAGTATGAGTCTGGCTATCGCGTTCCATCTCCCAAACTTTTGAAGACAATGGCGGAGGTTTTGGACTGCAATTCGCTGGCTCTGATGGGCGTAACTGGGCAGAATGTCGAAGAATTGATGATGATGTTTTTCTGGTTGGAGGAAGAGCATCCCGGCATGTTCCATGCGTTTCAGATGCAGCGAACGGAACTCACCGATTATGATTTCGAAGCCACGGATGGTGCAAACATCTATTATCACGATGGCAATTCCTGGCCGGCTCATGCGCCGTGTGGTTTGTGGATTGACAACAATCTGATGAACGGATTCTTCCGGGAATGGCTTTATCATCAGCAGGAGCTGAAGGCAGGAACTATTACAAGGGAAGAATACTTCGAGTGGAAAATCAGTTGGCCTTACACTTGCGATGAATGTGGGAAGCGGGAACCGGCGAAAAAGTGGCGTAAGAAAAACACTGCCCTTGATTCAGAAGAATCATAAACAGAGAAATAACGCCGCGTAAACACGGATCACAAATTTGTGATCCATCCAAAATGTAACACTGTCCAGGCTGGAAAACTGTAGCGGCAAGCAGGGCAAAGGTAGCACCTTTTGCATTTTGCTTGTTGGGGAGCATGGTCCCCAAGCCCCTTTTACCAGCGCAAGCGCTGTGGTTGTTTTGCGAATCAGAGGGATTCGTCATCGTGATGGGCAGCGTGTTCATCGAAGTGGTGATCTTTTGGTATGACGTGTTGGTGATTGTTTGGTGCGCAGTCCCGTTCCGGAATTTCGTAGTTATACCGAATGTGCTTGAGGTCAGTCAGCTTTGGCTTCAGCTCGTCGAGAGTGGCCTGCTCGTTTTCTTTCCGCTCCTTCAGCCCGTCGTACTCTGCTGTCAGCTCTTTCAGCGTCGGCATCTTTTCATTGAGAGAGGAATAAACCGCCTGCGCATTCCTGTGATCTTCAATCTCCTGCCGATGCTCCTGATAGAATCTCACCGACCAGCCGGATTCCCGATACTGGGTGTAAACCTCCCTCGTCCGGCTGTAATCCCGGATCGCATGCCGCTGCCGGTTGATCTCCTTCATCCGGTTTTGCTTCTCACGGATGGAAGTCTTCAGAGAATTTCTCTGATCGGTCAGTTCCTGAATTTGCTCGTTCAGCTCTTCCAGCGAACCGATCTGATGCTCTTTCAGAAAAATGATCATCTGCGCTTTTGCGTCGATGTTGTTTCGTTCGGCCCACACTTGATAGCAACGACATAGGCGAACTGATCGTTAGTCATCTGAGACGCCAGTTCCTTTCCGATTTCATTTGCTTCTTCCGGGGTGATCTCATCCGGCTTAAAAGCCTGCAGGACGTGATAGACCAAAACTTCATTTTCGATTTCCCTGCCGGTGTTTTCGAGATACTCCTGTCGGTACAGCATGAATTCGTTGACTGCCGTTTCAGGCATGCAGGCATGTGATGAAATGAGCTTGCCGCCGTCGGTCTTTGCCGGATTCATGATGTAATTCAGCTGTGCTGCCACGCACTGCTTCGGCGTTTTTCCTTTGTTGACATGAACGGACATGATAGTTGTAGTCGCCATGGGTTCTCCTGTTTTTGCGCATAAGAAAGCGGCGATCTGCAAGCTGCAGACCGCCGCGAAGATAAATGATGATCCCTGCTTATCGTCTTATCCGATCCAGGCTGGTGAGGATTTTGTCCAGCGTATCCTGTAATTGCTTTTGCCTTTCCACAATGTCATCCACCTCCGTTTCATAAATTGATCCGCCTTCATGCAGCCGCCGGGCAATCTGATTCACGTTGTTGGACAGGCTGCCCATGAGGCGCATTGCATTTTTCAGTTCCGGCAGATCCAGACGCAGAATCAATCCTCCCATAACAATGCGCCGGATGAATGCAGACTGATTTTTGATTCCGGCCAGCTCCATCTTTTTTTGAATGATCTCATCCTCCTCCGGTGTAGCTTTGAAACTGTAGTGGATGGTGCGTTTCTGGTTTTCGTTCATGCGCTTCCTCCTTTTCTGATGGGCGACGGGTAAAAGAAAAGCACCAGGCGGCTTGGCCTGATGCTTTCGTCCTTCTTAGACAGCTTACAGTATAGCATAAAAAAGGGCAGGTGTTAATATGGTACAGGGACGACATTGGACGACAATTTCACGACGTGGGGACGATAATTTTTGTCCAGCGGTATTGGCTCCTTCGCGGAGCCGCAAATGAAGCCGGAAACGAGGCTGCCGGCAGAGCAAGGAGGCGCATCATGATCTGATTTGCTTTGCTGAATCATGCTGATTGGTTGGCAGGATTTTTTTGAGGAAGAGAGAATTACCGAAAGGGTACCATGAAGCAGATGAACGGGATGATCTGTCACCGGCAATGGATACGAATCTGAATCCGCAGCGGAGAAAATGAAATGAACATTTTACATTTGAAATACGTGATCAGCATCGCGAAAAACGGCTCCATCAACAAGGCGGCGGAGGAGCTGCACGTGGCCCAGCCCAATCTGAGCCGGGTGGTCAAGGAGATGGAAAATGATCTGGGCATCCAGTTCTTTCGCCGTTCCTCCAAGGGCATGATGCTGACGCCGGACGGCGAATTGTTTGTCAATCAGGCCAGGAAGATTCTTGAGCAGATCGACGAAATGGAAAACCTGTACAGAGAAAAAAAGACCGGCAAACAGCGTTTCTCCATATCCGTACCTAGAGCCAGTTATATTTCGGATGCCTTCGCCGCCTTCTCCCAAACGCTGGGGAAGGAACAGCTTGAAATCTTTTATCAGGAAACCAATGCGCTGCAGGCAGTAAAAAACGTTCTGGAGGTTGGATATAACCTGGGCATCATCCGTTACGCTTCCGGTTATGATAAATACTTCAAGCAGATGATGGCGGAGAAAGGGCTGAAGGGCGAGCTCGTCGTGGAATTCAAATATGTGCTGGTGATGCGGGAAGACTGCGCTTTAGCACAGATGAAAACAATCCGCTTTTCGGATCTGCAAAGATACATTCAGATTGCCCACGCGGACCCGTATGTGCCTTCCTTGCCGCTTTCCGCTGTAAGAAACGAGGAACTGCCGCAAACACCGCGGCGCATCTTCGTGTTTGAGCGGGGCAGCCAATTAGATCTGCTGACGGAGAACCCGGAAACCTTTATGTGGGTGTCGCCGCTGCCGGAACGCCTTTTGCGGCAGCTGCATCTGGTGCAGCGGGAATGCGCGGAGAACCAGCGGGTGTATCGGGATGTGCTGATCCATCGGCAGGATTATCAGCTGACCGAGCTGGATAAGCGCTTTATCACGGAGCTGACCCAGTCCAAACGCGCCTGCATCACAAGAAAAAAATAAAAAAATAATATGCTCATGAAGGCTTTGCTGTCAAATCTGGCGGCAAAGCCTCTTTTTATGCCATGAATCGAATGCTTGTTATCGATTGTGATATATCGATTATACGGTTTTGGTAATTCGCAAGGGCCGGACAATTCGATATAATGCGTATCGAAAGGAGGATGATCCTTTGCAGAGTACGCTTTCCAAGGCGACCCTGGGCCGATTGCCCATGTATTTGCAGTTTATCCGCAGAATGGACGCGGAGAAGGTTTCGGCCACGCAGATCGCCAAGGGACTGGGGCTGGGCGAGGTGCAGGTGCGCAAGGACCTGGCCAGCGTCTGTACGGCGGGGCTGCCCAAGGTGGGCTATCCGGTGTCGACCTTGCGCAGGGATATAGAAAGGGCGCTGGGAGCTGATGTGCCCGTTTCTGCGGTGATTGTTGGCGCGGGCAAGTTGGGAACGGCCCTGATGGACTATGATGGGTTTTCGGATTACGGCGTGGAAATTGCCGCTGCCTTTGACCGCAGCGCGTCAACTCCTTCGCTCCATGGCCATGTGCCGGTTTATCCCATGGATCAGCTTGCCGCATTTTGTATTTCCCATCATATACGGACGGGTATCCTGACGGTCCCGGCTTCAGCGGCACAGACGGCGGCCGACGCCATGACGGCGGCGGGCCTGACGGCGATCCTCAATTTTGCGTCCTATCCCATCAAAGTGCCGTCCGGCGTGACGGTGCATCCGGTCAATATCGCTTTATCCCTGGCTTATCTTCATCTGGCAGCCAGCGAGACAGGAAAACAGGAAGAGGAGGAACAGTATGGAACAAAAAGCATTTGACATGGTGGACAGCGTGGAAGCGCTGGAAGCTGCCATCGCGCGGGTGCGCGCAGCCCAGCGGGTCTTCGCTGCCTATACCCAGGAGCAAGTGGACAAAATCTTCCTGGCGGCGGCCACGGCGGCCAACCAGGCCCGTATTCCCCTGGCCAAGCTGGCTGTGGAGGAAACCGGCATGGGCGTGGTGGAAGACAAGGTGATCAAGAACCACTACGCCAGCGAATACATTTACAACGCCTACCGGGATACCAAAACTTGCGGCGTCATTGAAGAAGACAAGGCTTACGGCATGAAGAAGATCGCCGAGCCCATCGGCGTGGTAGCGGCGGTTATTCCCACCACCAATCCCACCTCCACCGCCATTTTCAAGGCGCTGATCTGCCTGAAAACCCGCAACGGCATCATTTTCAGCCCCCATCCCCGGGCCAAGAAAGCCACTATTGCCGCGGCGAAGGTGGTGCTGGACGCGGCGGTGAAGGCCGGCGCGCCGGAGGGCATCATCAGCTGGATCGACGTGCCTTCCCTGGACATGACTAACACCCTGATGCGGGAAGCGGATATTATCCTGGCCACCGGCGGCCCCGGCATGGTGAAGGCTGCCTATTCCAGCGGCAAGCCAGCCCTGGGCGTGGGCGCGGGCAACGTGCCCGCCGTCATCGACGACAGCGCCAACCTGGTGCTGGCGGTCAATTCCATCATCCATTCCAAAACCTTTGACAACGGCATGATCTGCGCCTCCGAGCAGAGCGTGATCGTGCTGGACAGCATCTATGATGAAGTCAAGGCCGAGTTCGCGGACCGCGGCTGCTGGTTCCTGAAAGGCGCAGAGCTGGACAAGGTGCGCCACACCATCCTGATCAACGGCGCGCTGAACGCCAAAATCGTGGGTCAGAGCGCCTGCAAAATCGCGGCGCTGGCCGGCGTTACCGTGCCGGAGGGCACCAAGGTGCTGATCGGCGAAGTGGAATCCGTGGCGCTCTCCGAAGAATTCGCTCATGAAAAGCTGAGCCCCGTGCTGGCCATGTACCGCGCCAAAGATCTGGAGGACGCCTTCAATAAGGCCGACCGGCTGATCGCCGACGGCGGCTACGGCCACACTGCGTCCCTGTATGCCGATACCCAGAAAAAGCCCGAGGTGCTGGATGCCTTCGCGGCCCGGATGAAGACCTGCCGTATCGTGGTGAACACCCCCTCCTCCCAGGGCGGCATCGGCGATCTGTACAATTTCAAAATGGCCCCCTCCCTCACCCTGGGCTGCGGCAGCTGGGGCGGCAACTCCGTATCCGAAAATGTGGGCGTCAAGCACCTGCTGAACATCAAAACCGTGGCCGAAAGGAGAGAGAACATGCTGTGGTTCCGTGCGCCGGAAAAGGTGTATATCAAGAAGGGCTGCCTGCCGGTGGCGCTGGATGAGCTGAAGCACGTGATGGGCAAGAAGAAAGCCTTCATCGTGACCGACAATTTCCTCTATCACAACGGCAACACCAAGCCCATCACTGAAAAACTGGACGCGCTGGGCATCCAGCACGCCACCTTCTTTGACGTGGCCCCCGATCCCACCCTGGCTTGCGCCAAGGCCGGCGCGGAGCAGATGCGCCTGTTCCAGCCCGACGTGATCATCGCCCTGGGCGGCGGCAGCGCCATGGACGCCGGCAAGATCATGTGGGTGCTCTACGAGCATCCCGAGGTGGATTTCCAGGATATGGCCATGCGGTTCATGGACATCCGCAAACGCGTTTACACCTTCCCCAAGATGGGCGAAAAGGCTTACTTCATCGCCATCCCCACCTCTGCCGGCACCGGCAGCGAGGTGACGCCCTTCGCCGTGATCACCGATGAACAGAGCGGCGTCAAATACCCGCTGGCCGATTACGCGCTGCTGCCCAACATGGCGATCATCGATACCGATTTCCACATGACCGCCCCCAAGGGCCTCACCGCCGCCAGCGGCATCGACGCTGTGACTCACGCCCTGGAAGCCTACGCCTCCATGATGGCGACGGATTACACCGACGGCCTGGCCATCAAGGCGCTGCAAACCATCTTTGAATACTTGCCCCGGGCCTATGACAACGGCCTGACCGACATCGAGGCCCGTGAAAAGATGGCCAACGCCGCCACCATGGCCGGCATGGCCTTCGCCAACGCATTCCTGGGCGTGTGCCACTCCATGGCCCACAAGCTAGGCGCGTTCCATCACATCGCTCACGGCGTGGCCAACGCGCTGATGATCGAAGAGGTGCTGCGCTTCAACGCCGCCGAGGCGCCCGCCAAGATGGGCACCTTCCCCCAGTACGACCATCCCCACACCCTGCGCCGCTATGCCGAAGTAGCCGAAGCGCTGGGCGTCCAAGGCGATACTGACCGGGACAAGCTGGAAGGGCTGATCAAGCTGATCAATGATTTGAAAACCTATGTGGGCATCAAGCCCACCATCCGGGATTACGTGCCCGATGAGCAGGACTTCCTGAACCGGCTGGACGATATGGTGGAGCAGGCCTTTGACGACCAGTGCACCGGCGCCAACCCGCGTTATCCGCTGATGAGCGAAATCAAGCAAATGTACCTGAACGCCTATTACGGCGAAAAGCACTTTACCGAAACGCTCAAGCCCACGGCGGACGACCTGGGAGAAATGCAGGATGACGCTGCAAAGAAGGCCTACCGTCCCGGCCGGAAGCAGTGAGAAGGAGGAAAAGAAGATGAATCTGGACCGTGTGATTGCCGTGCGCAACGCCAAAACCATTTACCGGGATGGCGACCAGTGCGTCAAAGTGTTCAACGAGAACTATTCCAAGGCCGATATCCTCAATGAAGCGCTGAACCAGGCCCGCATCGAGGAAACCGGGCTGCATATTCCTAAGATCCTGGGCGTGACCATGCTCAACGGCAAATGGGCCATCCTCTCCGAATTCATCCAGGGGAAAACCCTGTCCCAGCTGATGAAAGAGGACCCGGATAACAAGTCGAAATACTTAAAACATTTCGTGGACATCCAACTGGAAGTGCAGAGCAAAACCTGCCCCATGCTGAATCGGCTTAAGGAAAAGATGAGCCGCAAGATCAGCCAGGCCGATCTGGACGCAACCACCCGCTATGACCTGCATGCTCGGCTGGAGGGCATGCCCACCCACAACAAGGTGTGCCACGGCGATTTCTGGCCCTCCAACGTGATTATCAGCCAGGACGGCACGCCCTACGTGATCGACTGGAGCCATGTGACCCAGGGCAACGCTTCCGCCGACGCGGCGCGTACCTATCTTTTGTTCTGGCTGAACGGCGATATCGAAGGGGCCAAGGAATACCTGAACCTGTTCTGCGAAAAGAGCGGCACAGACATGCAGTATGTGCAGAAATGGATGCCCATCGTGGCAGCCAGCCAATCGGTGAAGGGCAATGAAAAGGAACGGGAATTCCTGCTCTCCTGGGCCAGCGTGGTGGAATATCATTAAGTCTGTTTTCTTCCGCATGCTTGGCTTTGAATGGGAAGGGGAGCAAGAGAGAAGCGGCTCCCCTTCTCTTTGAAAATCAATAAAAAGGAGATTTGACAATGAAAGTTACAGTTTGTATCGGTTCTTCCTGCCATATCAAGGGTTCCCGGCCAGTGGTGGAGCAATTGCAGGACCTGATCGCCAAAGAAAACCTGAGCGACAAGATCGAACTGGGCGGCACCTTCTGCATGGGCAAATGCCAGCAGGGCGTGTGCGTCACGTTGGACGGGGAATTCTTCTCCGTATCTCCGGAAACCGTTCCTTCCTTCTTTGAAAAAGAAATAAAAGCAAAGGTGTAAGCCATGCCGAACTGTTTGACGCTGAAAAAATCCAACTGCAAAAACTGCTACAAGTGCATTCGCCATTGCCCGGTAAAATCCATCCGCTTTTCCGGCAACCAGGCCCACATCATCGGCAACGAATGCATCCTGTGCGGCCATTGCTTCGTGGTCTGCCCGCAAAACGCCAAGGAGATCGTGGACGAAACCGAAAAGGCCAAGGTGCTCATCCAGAGCGGCGATCCGGTGGTGGTGTCCCTGGCCCCGTCCTTCGTAGCCAATTATGAGGGCGTGGGCATCGAGGCTATGCGGGAAGCGCTGAAAAAGCTGGGCTTTTACGATGTGGAGGAAACCGCCTTGGGGGCCACCCTGGTCAAGCGGGAATACGACCGCATCCTGAAGGAAGAGGACCGCGACGTGGTCATCTCCTCCTGCTGCCATTCCATCAACCTGCTGATCCAGAAGTATTTTCCCCGGGTGCTGCCGTACCTTGCGGATGTGCTGTCGCCCATGCAGGCCCACTGCGAGGACATCAAGCGGCGCATCCCCAATGCCAAGACGGTGTTCATCGGTCCCTGCGTGGCCAAGAAGGACGAGGCCGAGTACTACGAGGGCATTGTGGACGCGGTGCTGACCTACGAGGAACTGACTAACTGGCTGAAAAAAGAGGGCGTTGAGATCAAGCGCGAACAGCAGCCCGACGCCCACAGCTTGGCCCGTTTCTTCCCCACCACCGGAGGCATTTTGAAAACCATGGCCCTGGACGCGCCGAATTTCAGCTACATGGCTTTGGACGGGGTTGAAAACTGTATTGCGGCCCTAAAAGAAATCGATCAGGGCAAAATTCACCATTGCTTCATCGAAATGAGCGCCTGCGTGGGCAGCTGCGCGGGCGGCCCGGTGATGGAAAAATACGGCCACAGCCCGCTCAAGGACTATCTGGCCGTGGCCCAATATGCCGGCGACAAGGATTTTGAGATCGAGCAGCCGGAAATCCGGCAGCTGCGCAAGCGCTTTGAGCCCATCGACCAGCGGGCCATGATGCCCAGCGAAACCGAGATCCGGGACATCCTCCGGGAGATGGGCAAGTTCAAGCCCAGCCAGGAGCTGAACTGCGGCTCCTGCGGCTATGACACCTGCCGGGAAAAGGCCATCGCCATTTACCAGGGCAAGGCCGAAATATCCATGTGCCTGCCGTACCTGATGGAAAAGGCCGAAAACGTCAACGACACCATCGCCCGCAACAGCCCCAACGGCATCATCATGCTGAACGACCAATTGGAGGTACAGCAGATCAACCCCGCCGCCCTCAAGATCCTCAACCTGCGGTCTGAAAACGCCGTGCTGGGCGACCAGGTGATCCGCATCCTGGACCCCGTGCCTTTCCTGAAGGTGAAAGACACGGGCCGCGGCATTTTCCATCAGCGTTCCTACTTGGCCGAATACGGCTGCACCATCCAGCAGACCATCGTGCCCGCCGAGAACGGCCGCATGCTGCTGTGCATCATGCGCGACGTGAGCGACGAGGAGGAAGCCCGCCGCCAGCGGGAGGAGATCAGCCGCCAGACCGTGGAAGTGGCAGACAAGGTGGTGGATAAGCAAATGCGCATTGTGCAGGAGATCGCCAGCCTGCTTGGCGAAACCGCCGCGGAAACCAAGATCGCCTTGTCCAAGCTGAAGGAGTCCATTACCAATGAATGATCTGACCTGTGATATCGGCTATAAAAGCATCAACCATGTAGGGGAACAACTTTGCGGTGACCATGTGGAGGTGGTAGAGCAGGAGGATGGTTCCACGGTAATCGTGCTGGCGGACGGGCTTGGCAGCGGCGTGAAAGCCAGCATCCTCTCAACTCTCACCAGTAAGATCATTTCCACTATGTTGGCCGCAGGACTATCCGTTGAGGAGTGCGTAGAAACCATTGCTGCCACCTTGCCGGTGTGCTCGGTGCGGGGCGTAGCTTATTCCACTTTCACGATTATCCATCTGATTCGAAACCAGACTGCGGAGTTAATCCAATACGATAATCCACAGGTGATCGTTCTGCGAAATGGTGAAAACTGGGAATATCCCCGCACAGAAACCACCATTGGTGGCAAACTGATTTTTCGTTCGCTGATTCGCCTGCAGGAGGATGACGTCTTCATCGCTATGAGCGATGGATGTCCACATGCCGGCATCGGCATCGCCTACAACCTCGGCTGGAAGCGGGAAGATATCATCACCTTCATGGAAGCCATGAATCTATGCGGCTATACCGCAAAAAACCTGTCCACCATGCTGGTAGACGAGTGCAATAAGCTCTATGGTGGTAAGCCCGGGGATGATGCTACCTCCTGCGTGGTACGCGTCCGCAAGCGCGTGCCTATGAACATGCTCTTCGGCCCGCCCAGCAATCGGGATGACAGTGACCGGATGATGAATTTGTTTTTTGCCAAGGAAGGCAAGCATATCATCTGCGGCGGCACCACCTCCTCTATCGCTGCCAAATGGCTGAACAAGCCCCTGCGCGCATCCCTGGATTTTACCGGCGATATCCCACCCATCGCCTATCTGGAGGGCGTCGACCTGGTCACCGAGGGCGTGATCACCGTGAACCGCGTGGTGGAATACGCCAAGGATTACATCGGTGAAAACCAGCACTACGAGGCCTGGAGCAGCGGCAAGGACGGCGCGTCCATGATCAGCCGGCTGCTGTTTGAGGAAGCCACGGACATCAACTTCTACGTAGGCAAGGCCGTGAACCCCGCCCATCAGAACCCCGATCTGCCCATCAATTTCAACATCAAAATGAATTTGGTGAAGGAACTGTCGGAAGTGCTCAAAAAGATGGGCAAGCGCATCAAAGTCAGCTACTTCTAAGGAGAAACCATGCGTAAATTCGATACCAAGGTGCAATACCTGAAATACAAGGTACTGCGGGAAGTGGCACGGCAGGCCTGGAGCGACACGCTGCTGGACAACGTGTTGGATATTCCCAAAATGATCGTGCCCGGCAAGGTGCCCACCATGCGCTGCTGCGTGTACAAGGAAAGGGCCATCCTGGCCGAGCGCGTAAAATTGGCCATGGGCGGCGGCAACACCGGCAACGTCATCAACGTGATCGACATCGCCTGTGACGACTGCCCCGCCGTGGGCTATCAGGTCACCGATTCCTGCCGGGGCTGCCTGGCCCACCGGTGCGAGGATGCCTGCCGCCGCGGCGCGATCTCCTTTGACCACAACCACGAGGCGCACATCGACAAAACCAAGTGCGTGGAGTGCGGCCAGTGCGCCAAGGTGTGCCCCTACAGCGCCATCGTCAACCGCAAGCGCCCCTGCCAGAACGCCTGCAAGATCAAGGCCATCTCCATCAACGAGGACAATGCCGCCAAGATTGACGATGAAAAGTGCATCCAGTGCGGTGCGTGCGTGTATCAGTGTCCCTTTGGCGCGATCTCGGATCGGTCCTTCATCATCAACGTGATTGACATGCTGAAAAAGAGCCAGGGCAACACCAAATACAAGGTGTACGCCCTGGTGGCGCCCGCCATCGGCAGCCAGATGAATTACGCCAAGCTGGGCCAGGTGATCACCGGCATCAAGGAGCTGGGCTTCTACACCGTGGTGGAAGTCGCCCTGGGGGCGGATATGGTGGCCCAGGCGGAGTCCAAGGAACTGACCGAAAAAGGCTTCTTGACCTCCTCCTGCTGCCCGGCGTTCGTGCGCTACGTTAAAACCGCTTTTCCGGCGCTTGTACCCTATATATCCCACAATCTGTCGCCCATGGGAACCATCGCCAAATATATCAAGGAACACGAAACCAATGCGAAAATCGTGTTCATCGGCCCTTGCACCGCGAAAAAGGCGGAGGTGCAGCTGGACGATGTGAAGCCCTGGGTGGACGCCGCCATAACCTTTGAGGAATTGCAGGCGCTGCTGGACAGCCGGAACATCGACATTACCACCCTGCCCGAGGATGTGCTGGACAACGCCAGCTACTTTGGCCGCATCTTCGCCCGCAGCGGTGGTTTGTCCGACGCCGTGGCCGAGGGCCTGAAGGAACAGCATCTGGACGATTTCCAGCTGAAGGCCTGCGCCTGCGACGGCATTGAGGAATGCCGCATAGCGCTGCTCAAAAAGAGCAGGAATGTGCTGGACGCCAATTTCATCGAGGGCATGGCCTGTGTGAACGGCTGCATCGGCGGCGCAGGCAATCTGACCCACGGCGAAAAGAATAAGGCCGCCGTGGACAGCTATGGCCGGGAAGCTCTTGAAAAGACCATCCTGGATG
>CAMKKZ010000028.1 GCA_946413525.1 uncultured Oribacterium sp. | reverse complement strand
CCACCCACGTCCAGGCTCGTCAGACCACTGCAGCCATCAAACATAGACCCCATGTCCGTCACCATGGAAGTATCAAATCCACCCACGTCCAGGCTCGTCAGACCACTGCAGCCATCAAACATAGACCCCATGTTCGTCACCTTGGACGTATTGAAGCCACTCACGTCCAGGCTCGTTAGACCACTGCACCGCTTAAACATTTCAAATGAATCCGGGTTCAAATATACCGTCTCAGCCTCGCTGTACCATCTCACGTCCCCATCGTCATAGGAAATATATACCGGGTTTTCGCTTTCCGAAGTGCTGATCGTATGTTCATCATCTTTGACGAAGCCCGTGTCATCTGCAGCCCTCGCAAATGTCTTGATGCTGTCATTATAACTATTTGAATCAATCCCGCCTGCCAGTTCGGTCATAATAAAATTGACCTCTCTTCCGCTTTCAAGTTCCGCCGTCCCCGCCAGGTCTGTGCGGAGCCTGGGCTTCTTGTTCTTTAATGCGGGAACATTGACATTCTCCTTCGGAAGCTTTTCTTCAGACTTTGAACGCTCCCCCGGAAGCTGCGACGCGTCTTCATTCGCCGCATCCTCATTCAATGAGCCCTCGCCTTCTGCTGATAATTCCGCAGCCGTCTCCTCTTCCCCGTCCTTTGCTTCTACGCTTGATCGGCTTGCCGAAGCTTTCGAATCAGTTTCCTCATCTCTGCGGGATTCCGCTTCTTCGTCCTCCTTAAAAAGGACCCCTTCCTCAAACAGCTCAGCCCTTCCGGATTCCCCGGTGACATCATGGTCTTCGGCTTCGGCAACACGATCGCTCTTCCCGGCAGTTTCATCATCTAAGGATGTGGTATTATTCTTTTCGTCAAACTGCCCATCTGCTGCCTCAGAAGAAAAGTCATCCTTTCCTTCTCCTGACGCGCCTTCTATGTCTTCTGCGTCTTCCGCGTATCCTGCATCCCCTTTATCTTCTATTTTCTCAGGAAATTCATCATCTACAACTTTCTCTGCGAGGGTCGCCTCTTCTTCAGAACCTCCAGTGCTTCTGCTCCCTTCGGTTGTTTCCGCATTCTCCCCTTTCCCTTTCTCTTCCTCCAATCCAGCTTCTACGGCATTATGTCCGGCATTTTCTTCGCCATTTTCCCCGGTACTCAAGAATTCATCGAAGCCATCATCATCGTCATCATAATCTTTATCATTATCGGGATTTTCTGTCCCGGCGTCCCCTGCTCTCTCGTCTTCAATTACGTCCTCCGATTCCTTAGTCCCGTCCTCCGTCCTCTCAGATTCGAAAGCCCTTTCATCGGAATCGCCCGTTGCCTCCGCATTCCCGGTGCCATTCGAGCCATCCTCATCTTCTCCGGCAACATCTGTTATTCTTCCAATACCATTCTCCCCCTCATCGGAATCCTCTTCTATATTTCCGACATCGCCTGCCATTCCTTTCATCTGACCGGAACCAACGTCCCCCTCCGCATAGCTTCCGTTGCCCTCTTCTTCATCCGAGATCTCGACGCTCCCTTCGCTGTCTCCGGGTTCGTCAGCTTCCGCATCGTCCTGATCCCGCTTGTCCTCCTCTTCTTCTGTTTCCAGGGAGGGTGATGCTGAATCCTCCCCATCTTCTCCCATTTTCTCTTCGAGTTCAGGATACAGGGCATCCCCATCGTCCCCTCCCCCTTCTTCGAAAAGCTCCGCCCTCTCTGAATCATCGGACTCCCCCAGAGCTGCTTCCACAACCGTTTCCACAGCCTCATCTTCCGGCCCCGCTTTTCCGGACTGCCCGGCAAAGGATGCCTGTACGGGCATGGCAAGCAGTGCAGAAAGCACAATAGCGATCCCCTTCTTCCAACGCTTCATTTAATCCTCCTTTATTTCCCTCTCATAGAAATCCTCATTCTCCCGGCGGCCCTGCAAATCGAGTAGGGAAGATGAAATCGCACCCTACTCGCCCGCGGGGCTGCGTCCAGCGTAAGCCGGAATATTTCCTTACGCAGCCCCTACAATAATAAAAAAAGCAGGATGCTCGGCGAAACGCCTCACATCCTGCCTGCAATATCTCGCAAAAGTCAGGAAACACACTGCTTAAGCAAAAACTCCAAAACATCATCCCCGCATCCGGAGAGCGGAGTCCCGCAGTTTTTGGCGGGCGCGCCTCCGATGGACATCATTCCCGCATCCGGAGAACGGAGAGTAAAGCTTGAAAGCAAAAAATCATTTCAAAACCTCACCGCTGCCCTTTTCAAAAAGGCGGGAACCAACCATGCCGGAACCTGAAGACGCCCTGTCATAAATCACAAATGGGACAGCAATACCGGCGACATCAAGTCAAAGGATGAAACAAAAGCGGCAAGCCGGAGCCGACGTAAAGCAAAAATAAGAAAAGCCGCTTTTCTGTTGTTATGGAGCAAGCTCAGCAATGGGGTTGCCCCCCTTGTGACCAGCGGCTCGCCAAAGCCACCTTCCACATCTTTGGTCCTGTTGCAGCAGGATCAAAAACGCCTTACTTTTTTCTTCACAAAGCCAATACGCGGGAATATGCTGAGCTATTCCCGCCCATTTCCAGAATGTCTGTATTTTAGCACGGGCTTTTTTCCGGCGCAACAGCCTTTTCACTTCAGCAAGATGTTATCTATTCTTTTCTATTCTTTTCTATTCTTTTCAAGCTTTCCATACTTGCGTACATACCATACCAAGGTATAAAGTCTGAAACATAGAAGTGTTTCATGACCCCATCAGTGTCTTTTGTGGAAAGACGGTATATAACTATGCGTCAGTCATAGTTTATATCATATTTTACGCATCCCACAGGGACATGCCTTAATCTGGCAAAACCGGATTAAGGCTAAGCAACCGGAAATGAGGGATATAGGAATTTTCAGCCTTTTCCATGCCCAGAATCCATTCCTCACGTAATGACTAAGCTTGCCACTAGCCGCCACGCCCAAAAAGCATAGGACATGAATGTTCCATCAGGAACATTCATGTCCGTACTTGGCGAACCCCGCAGGGGATTTGCCTTGACCCGTTTACGGGTCGAGGCTAGCCACCTGGCGACTGAGGGTTTGTCCGCCGCAAGCGGATTTTAACGCGCTTTTCCTTGGAACGCGCCAAAACCCATACTGTCGTTGGCAGCCGACAAGATCATCCTGCCGTATGATGATTCGAGAATGCTTCATTCATAATCTCGATAATTTGGACGTGACGGTCGCCCTCTGTCTCCGGCTCCGACGAATATTCCACAAAAATATGCTGCTGCCAGGTGATCGTAAGGAAGAACTTCCTGCTTCACAATTCAGTAAAAGCAAAAAAGCCAGTGTAATCCAGGCGATCCTGTTCCTGTACAGCATCGCTTGGACCACACTGGCAAACAATCATGATTATCGTTCAAAATTTCAAATATTAATGATGACATATTTGCCGCAGTTGCAGCTTTTGCAAAGCGAAATGTCATTTACCTTCAGTCTTTTGCCAAGCTATTAGCTTTCAACAAAAACAAAAGGCCCTTTACGAAAGCCTTTCCCGTTTGCGAAATCAAATTGAAACACGATGATAGCTTGAAAAAAAGCTTTCTATTTACTATAATGGAAACAGCGTAGTAGTGGGTTGCCCCCATTGTGATCAGCGGTTCGCCAAAGCCACTTTTCACACCTGTGATTATGTTGCAGCATTTTCGCAGGTGCTATGCTTTTTTATGTTTTTTTGTTTGCATACTGCAAATTGCAAAGACAATCCACTTTCAAATGCTTCCTCCAATAACAGGTTGCCCCCAATATAATCCTCGGCCCGCCAAAGCCTTTTCACACTCGCTCTCAGAAATTCGCACATTTCTGAGAGCGCAACAATATGTTTCATTAATTATATAGCACAATCTTTAACACAATGCAAGTATTATTCACAATACCGCAACGAATAAACCCACGAATAAGCCCGTCAAACAATAAACTTATAAATCTCAAACCATTTTACTATTCAACTATTCAACCACTCATTTATTAAAATGGTTTTTGGCCACTTTAATTCATAACAAACAGCCCCAGAATCCCAGGCTGTATGGCTCCTCTATCCGAGTGTTTTCTGAGCGTTCTGACCTCTGACATAGCGAACAGCGAACCGCCTACGAGACAAACCATCGCAGCACTCAGTTTCCTGGCCTTTTTCATCTCCGACATAGCGAAGCGCCTTTGGAACAATCCGTCTCATCTACCCGAATGTTTTTTTCCGCTCAAATTTCTAAGATAGCGAACCCCTCATGGGCAAATCGGCTTCTCTATCAGAGTGGGGGTTGGCCGTTCTAAATTCCGGCAAAACGAACCGTCCGCTGGGCAATTCGGCTCAAGCATCCGCGCCTGATCTCATTCCATCCATGACATCCGTCCGGAACGCACTTCCTCCCACGGCCTGCGTAACGCCTCCTGCAGCAGGAGCCAGAAATACGCGTCGTCCAATGCCTCGCGAAGCGGATAAGGAGGGTCCCCACCCTCAATATACTCCCTCATGTCAAAGAGCATGGTCGCCATGGCAAATTCATCCTGGATATTCTCCATTCCCAGCGACAGTCGCTCTGCCCGCAGGAATTCCCGAAGCTCCGGCGTTTCCAGCTCCCGGTACCTGTCGGGAACCGACATTCTGAGCTGCCCTGCCCGAGGCCTTCCTTCCCCGTCCAGATAAAGGAGGCTGCGATCATTCCATTCGCCCCGGTCGCATCTTAACAGCAGATGCCGCGTCCGCAGGAAGGAATGATACTGCACCCCCGAAAAGTCGTAAACGGCATTCTTGCCGGACTCGTATTCAATATACGCCCTGACCCTCTCCCGCTCAGACATACGCCCATCGGTAATGGGGCCGTATCGCGAATCCGTCTCAACTACAGGGCTTTTGATTACCGCAGCGCGGATGGAAAATGCCTCCCCCTTCGTCCCCAGCATCCTCCGGAGGACGCTTGCCGCATGATAATCATGGCAAAGCGACAGATACGCGGACGATGGCGTTCCGATCCTTCCCTGGCTGATCGCCAGAAGACCCGCGGCGATTTCCGGATAACGGTGGTACTGTTCGCAGACGCTGATGCGCGCATTCCCCCTTTCATGGAGATCCCACAACATACAAAGCTTTTCCAATGATACGCCCGCAGGCGTTTCGCAAAGCACCGGATATCCGCGTACCGCCCATTCCGCGCAGACATCAGCTATAGAAGCTTTATTAACAGCGATCACTACAAAATCCAGTTCGAAAGCTTCTCCCGCCTCGACAGAATACATTGCGTCAATGCCGCTTTTGCTACGCAGCATCGCGGCCTTCTCCTCAGACCGGCAGAGGAAGGCAGCCTGAAACAGATCCGGATAAGTCCTCGCAATACGTCCATAAAACTCCGCCCGGTAACCGGAACCTATAATTAAATACCTCAGCTTCTCCCTCTTCCGCGTACCCTCAGACTTTTCAGAATGAATGGTCTTTTGTAACTATTCAGTTAGCACCTCGCGCTTGCCGCGAGGTGCGTATGGAAGCGTCGAAAAGCAGGCCTCGGGCGTACTCGGAATGCGCGTAAGCGCCACGCCCGAGGCGTAACTGTTCAGCTTGACTGAACAGTTACGGTCTTTTCGGCATATTCAGGTTCAACCGTGTCAGCAGCATTAATCAATTTCATAACGAAGTCTCCGAAGCCTCATATGAGAATTTCATCCCCCAGCTCTTCCTGATTTCATCCATCAGGCCCAGGACTGCAAGACTGTTTTCAGGCGTATGGATTTCACTATGCGTCCTTCCCTCGGCTACGCAGCGAGACGCTTCCCTGACCTCATATTCAAAGCCATTGATGTCCGGCTGACTGCTGACGGTATAGGCTTCCCCCTCGTTTGGCTTCACCGTCATCGTATAGGCGGTTTGAAAATCCGGCAGGTAGATTGTGGCATTGTCAAAATACAAGGCCGCGCGTCTTTCCATCATGAGCCCAATGGACTGCACAGCCTGGGCTGTCTCCCCTCCCGGATAATGCATCTGCAAAGTGCTGAACTCGTCCGTTCCAAATTCATTGAGGCGTAGTTCCGAGTCAAAGGAATCCGGCGCGCATCCCATTACCATCTGAAGGAAGCCCAGGTTATAAATCCCGATATCAAGCAAAGCGCCTCCCCCCAGATCGGACCTGAATTTCCTCTCCCGACGCGCCCCCTTCGCAATAAAGCCATATTCGCAGCGGGCGTGCCAGAGCTTGCCAAAGGCCCCGCTTCCAATGAGGGACAAAAGCTTTTCATAGAGAGGCAGGAAGCGAATCCAGAACCCCTCCATGACAAAAAGCCCTTTTTCTTCCGCCAGCCGGTAAAGCTGTGACGCTTGTTCCGCATTCGTTGTAAAGGGCTTTTCACAAAGCACATGCTTCCCGGCTTTAAGACAAGAGCTTGTATTTTCCGCATGAAGATGATTCGGCGTCGCGATGTAAACTGCCTCAACCCCCTCATCCATCAGCAAATCCTCATAGCTTCCAAAGGCCTTATCCGCCCCATGCTCCCTTGCGAAAGACTTCGCCTTCTCCAAACTGCGCGATCCGATTGCCGCAAGAACCTCTCCCTCATCAGACATGGCGCAAATCGTCTCCGCGAACTTTGACGCAATCGTGCCCGCCCCCATTATCCCCCACCTCATTCCTGCCTTCTCCTTTCCTGAAAGTAAAATAAGTAAGACAACTCAAAAATCACTATCTTTCCGGATTTTCGAAAATCTCTTTTGGAAAACTGCTTTTCAAAAAACGATATGGACCCCTTGTTTTCAAATGAATAGTTAAAACTATTTATAGTTTAACATAAAGAACCTGAGAATGTCAGTATTAAGATTCAAAAACATCCGGACAAGAAAGGATAAATCCTTATCCGAATATAGATAATATGCATTTTGCCGGATTTGTGTTATAGTTAATCCGTGCCTTGGCAATAACATCATTTTCAGTCTGAAACCTGCATAATTTATACCATGTTTTATATAAACCGTCTGAACAGATAAAGGAATAAAAAAATGTCAGCAAATATCGCATATCAAAACAAGGACATTGTAAGCAAAATTACGGCAGAATACTTTAAGGAGAAATCCCTTTCTGCCTACGGCCTCGAGGTTCCCAGAATCATCAATCTCCATCCCACAAACCTTCCCGTGATCGAAGCGAACGAACTCCGCCTCGACAATATCTTTGAATTTGAAGATGGATCCTATGGAATAATCGATTACGAGAGTGACTATAATTATCTTGAACAAAAACTCAAATACCTGAACTACATCGCCCGCATCGCGGAAAGATACCGCCGTGAAAATCAGCCTTTACAAAAACTCCGCATGATTGTCATTTACACAGGAAATGTGGAAAGACGTAGTGTAAAAACCACATATGACATCGGGTGCCTGAAGCTCGAGACAGAGACCGCTTTTCTTTCCGGACTGGACGCGGAAAAAATTTTTGAAAGATTACGTAAGAAGATACTTGCCGGGGAGGAATTGACAGAAGAAGATCAAATGCTATTCATAATCCTGCCCCTCGCAAATAAATCACAAAGCAAAAAAACAAAAGCACTTAAAGAAGAAATAGAACTTGCAAAAAGGATTTCAGATAGAAAGCAGAGCATCTCACTGTTATCAGCCCTGCTTGTCTTTTCTGACAAGATTATTGACAAAAATACCCTCAAAGATGTAAGGAGGTGGATCCAGATGACTCAGATAGGAAGATTATTTGAAGAAGAAAAAATGAACGCCGTCAATGCAATGGCAAAAGAAAAGGATGAACAGCGGTTAAAGGAATTGAGGCAGAAAGACGAGGAACGGCTAAAGGAGCTGAAGCAGAAAGACGAGGAACGGCTGAAGGAACTGAAGCAGAAAGACGAGGAGTTAAAACAGAAAGATAAGTTATTTGCTTTACGACTTTTGACAGAAACAGAAATGAGCGATGAAGAAATCGTCAAAATAGTAGATGTCTTTTCACCTGCGCAGATCCGCGAAATGAGAAAAAAAGGAGTTATCCTCACTCCCCTCGACTCGCAATCCGCCATTTGATATGAATCAGAGCTTTTCCGACGCCGCAAACGATGCAAATCAGGGCTTTTCCGATGCTGCAAACGATGTAAATCAGAGCTTTCCGACGCCGCAAACGATGCAAATCAGGGCTTTCCGGCGCCGCAAACGCAGTTTATAAAAAGGGGGTAGGTGCAAATTATGAGATTACGAAATGTCATTCTTTTGTATGGGATAACAATCGCGCTTCTTTTAGGAGGCTTCATCACCTTCACTATTCTCCGCAGCCGTCCCAGGGAAAACAGCCAAGGCAGCCAGGATAATCAAGTCAGCCAGGACATTCGTGACGGTCATGGCAATCAGGGAGAAGCCGCAGAATTCAACGCCAGTGAGAGCACCCCCGCTGAAGCGGGGAATGATTCGAGCGGGGAAGCCGGAGGCGAGAATGGAGAAGGTGAAAACGGAGGTAACGGGGCGAATGAAGCCGCTGTCGATGGGGAAAATGAAGGAAATGGCGGAATGGACAACGTCCCCGAAAGCAACGCCGTGTACATGAAAGATCCATCCAGCATCTACGATGGGGAATTCAACATAAGGAATGACAACAGCGGCGTAGAGGAACACGGAAACGGCATTTGGAGGATCCCCCTGATCGCAAAGGAAGATATCGGCTTCAATTCCGAGCTGCCGGGGATCGTGGAATATAACATTGATGATGTGGAAATCGCCCTGATGACCGCGGAAGCACAGGAGATGGCGGATGAGATCGGCATCCCGCTCAACACGCCCACAACCTTCATCCAGGTTCGGCTCAATGTACACAACATTGCAAAACAGCCCATTTATTTTGAAATGAACCAAAGCATCCTGACGGTCAACAACGATGTGACCGCCATCTGCAATGCTCAAATTTCCTCTTCAATGGGCGGAGAGCTCCGGGAAAACCGGCGGAAAGACGGCAGCCTCTACTTCGTCCTGCCCACGGTAGAGGCAGATGAGATTACCACCATGACGCTTCGAATGCCCTCCCCTACCGACCTTTTCGGACGGAATCTCGCGGAAGACATCCTGCTGCGTTTTAATTTTTAACAGGCATCCTGCCGCAATGTAATTTCTGATAGAAATCCTGCCACGCTGTCATTTCCGAAAGACTCTACGCTGCGCTGTCATTTCCGAAAGACATTCTACCACATTTTAATTTCTGATAAACAAGCTGCCATTATCTTTTCTCCAAATATGCCGCAAAATGATGATGGCAGGTTGAATGCAGCTTACCGCAATACAACCTGCCATTATTAACTTGCTGTCTGTTCCAAAATGAGCAAATCTTCATCTGTAAGCTTGCTAAGCGGGCGATTTTTCCAAATGTATTTGGCGCAGTCCGGAATACTTTGGCATTCCAACTGTACAGGTTGAAATCTTTAAGTAACAGAAGCGGGCGTCGTGCAGCCCCCCTTCTATGTCAATGTCAACGTCAACTCATGCTCTTTCAGGTCGCCAGAAGGGTTCCAACCTAATCGGTCTCAGACGCATGGATTACAGTCAAGCCCCGTTCCTTCAGGTAGCCCGAATAATCTTCACCCTGATCGGTCTCAGACGCCCGGGTTACAGTCAAGCCCCGCTCCTTCAGGCCACACGAAGTATCTCCACCCTCAGCGATGTCGGACGCTTGCATTCAAGCCCCGCTCCTTCAGGTAGCCCGAATAATCTTCACCCTGATCGGTCTCAGACGCCCGGGTTACAGTCAAGCCCCGCTCCTTCAGGCCACACGAAGTATCTCCACCCTCAGCGATGTCGGACGCTTGCATTCAAGCCCCGCTCCTCCAGGCTGCGCGGAGGGGCATCAGGGAACTATGGTCAACGAGGAAAAGACTTACGGCGGCATCCTCGGGAACGTCCCGGACTCCGCTCATCTCACTGAGCCTCGCCGCCTCCAGGAGCTTCCCTTCTTCGGAACGAGCCGACAGGATGAGGATCGCCCCATCCGGAGCTCCCTCCACGCTGTATTCCAGCCTTCCATGCGAAAGCGTCCCGTTTATCTCAATTTCAAGAACGCTCAAGATCCCGTTTTCATAGGAAATCTGATAATTCCCGCCCGCATTTGCCCCTGATGGAATAATGTCATAGCTGCCGGGATGGGATGTATCCGGACTAGCAGAATACTCCAGCGAGGGCTTTTCGGACAGGCCGTCCGTCCCTATAAGCCCGCTCACCGAATAATCTCTCCCCTCCAAAGGATTGGAAAGAACCGGAAGTATCCCATGGGCGTATATACTCTTGTCCATGGCCCTGACCGTGACCGGTGCCTTCGTGATATTGAAATACCACATATCGTAAACCCGGTAATACTTTGTGAAACTTCTGGCGCTAACACGGTACTTGCCCACGTCAAAGGGCTTCCCGTCCACAAGCCTTCCCTCCCCGCCGGAAGGAAAAACCGAATATGTAATAGTATAATCCACGCCCTCCTCCAATGTCACGCCATCAATCTCCCTGGCGTTGAAAGCGTATTCCTGCGTTTCCCCATTGTAAACCCTGTCCCCCCAGTTCACCGGAGTGATATATGCGTCAAGGCTGCCCGCATTTTCGGACGTCACCGTGACGATATCGCTGGCAAGCTCCGCGTCCCCGTCGCTTATGACGCACCGGTAGCGCCGTCCGCCGACGGCCTTGTCCTCAGAATAGGTTTTCGGCACCACATAAGAAGCCTCTGTGGCTCCCTCAATCGGCGTCTGAATGTCAGTGTTCCTGTTAATTTCACACCACTGATACGTGAGAGGACTGCCTTCCGCATGCGCGGCCTCTACAAAAAGCGTGACAGTCTCCCCGAGAACCAGCCTTGCGCCCTGGGGCTGAGTAAGGATCTCAATATTGCCCGCATCCGATTTCGGCAGGACGGTAAAGACAAAGCTCTTGCTCCCGCTCATGGTGCCGCCCCCCGCGTCCTCCGTATAATTGACCGCGTATTGAATCGTAACGTTGACAGGCTCGCTGCCTGCCTCGGGCCGCGTCACACTGCCTCCCGTGCCGATTACATTATAATTTCCGCTGTTTAAATTAATGCTCTGAATGGCAGGCCGGATCTCCTCAGGGAGATCGTTACCGGAAAGATTCATCTTGATGGCCTTCCTGACCTCCTTATGCGTCCCGATATTATCCTGCCTGACAAGCTCCCAGAGGATTTCCGCGCTGCCTATAAATTCATCCGCCGCTGCCCGCAGCTCCGTTTCGTCGCTTTCCGCCACGCTTTTGGCCGTCACCCCCAGACTTATGCGCTGCGTGGCCATGGCATTTCCGCTGCGGAGCACGGCAGAAAGCGTCACAGTCTGCGTCCCTTTGTCAAAACGGCCCTTTGTCACCGTCCCATCCATCGCAACCAGGCTATCGTCAGAGCTGCTCCATACGACAGGGATGCCGTCCACGCTTTCCGGCAGGGACAAGGGGGTTGTCACGGCTTCCTGAGACTCATTTTCATTTTTGATAAGATCCCAGGTGATCTTCGCGGCCGCCCGGGCCGCCAAAACACCGTCCTCCTCGGAAGCCGTCGTTTCGGCTACCGCCTTGATGCAGTAATTCCTGCTTTCTCCGCTCCAGCTTGCGCCATCGCCGCTTACATACACCTCCCCTTCCCCGGCATTCCCGTTGTAATTGTCATAACCGATGCTCTTGACCCCATGAAGCCTGAGAAGCACGGCAAAGCGGCTGCCGGCCCGGCCAAGGGGAATCGGAGCATCAAAATCAATGGTATACCAGCCGGGGCTTTTCGCCACAACGCTTCCTTTCGCCGGGACATTCGCGGAAAAGTCCAGGCTTTCCGCTCCCTGAAAATCCGTGACTGCCGAGATTTCCGCCGTGGCAGCTCCTCCGAGAAATACGCGTACGGAGCGCAGCGCCTCCCCATCGCTTCCCGCGGTAAAGACGCGGGCATAACAGTCGGATGAACCGGCTGCATTCCCGTTTGATTTATAGTCTCCCTCATAGACCTTCCGGCTCCCGTCATACGCGTCCATGCCATCGACATAATACGTCTTCACCGGAAAGCCCTTGTCATAATAGGAAATCCATCCGTAGCCCTCCTGCCCCCAGGCCGTGCCCCAGCTGTTCCGGATGAGCCATGCCCCGTCCGCGGGTGGACGGTTTGACGCATTGAAATTGGAAGCCGCGTAAGCATCGTCCCAACCGATAATTTCCACCACATGGTTCTGTATGCCGCCGGCATCCCCATTATAATAATACGCGCCGGTATTTTTGTTGTAATACGCGATACTGCCAATGCCGTCATCTGCCGTGGCCGTTGTGCCGTCCCAGAACATATAGGCCGCCACTCCGCCATATCCCATCACTGCCTCTTTGATTGCCGCAAATTCTTCGCTCCCATACCAGGCTCTGAAATCGGTCAAAAAGACAATGTTCCTTGCCATATAGCTCCTGGGCTTGCCCTTTGTCACGGACAGATCCCTGTCTGTAAGCTTTTCCTTCCGATAACAGTCGTCCTCCTCATTGACAATACCGGCAAGATCCGTGCCGCGCATAAGATAGGACGCCGCATAATACCGGTTGCCGCGGTCGCCGGGGCTCCTGTCAAAGCCCTGGACGGTATTTCCGCCATGATCGCTCAAGGCATACCCCATGTGAAGCTCGGAGAAATCCGGCCCGGCTGTCCCGTTTTTGATCATGTTTGCTTCCAGCGCGGCATAAGTCCCAAAGCTCCAGCAAAGGCCGTTGCTGCCCTGGTTCCTTACGGCAGACTGAAATTGCCTCCCGTCATAGGATGCGGGGAGCTCGGAAAAAAGGTTTGCCCCCTCCCCTCCCCCATCCTCCTTTTCCCCGTCGGCCAAAGCACTGCCGTCCCACCCATATGTGAGACCGCCATCCTCTGCCGGCGCTATGCCGGATACAAAAAGCGGTATGGATCCGGCCGGTTCCCGATCCGAAACCATCTCCGCCGCCCCGGCCGGTTCCAGATCCGAAACCATCTCCGCCGTCCCAGTCTCCCCGGCAAAGGCCCTTCCGCCATTGAAAGCAAAAGAGTCCTGCATGGATAATGCTGTCATCATAGAAAAGATTATCATGCTCCGCCATTTTCGAGTAAGCATAAAATTCCTGCCTCCTTCACTCTTCACTCAATACTGATTTTGTCATTATATCATTTTATGAGTTCGTTATTATATGATTTCGTGAGTTCATGATTTCATCCATTTGTTATCGTTGTTATCGCGCGCCCAAAATTTCATTTATATGTCTTTGGGATATTATGTTTTCGGGATTTTATATTCTCGGAATTTTACGTTTTCATTCATATGCTTTGGTGATTTTATGTTTTCGTGATTCCAAAATTATACCCCAGAAACGACAAGACTTTCAAGCGTATGCATACGGAAATATATGGAAACTGCATATTGACCTCCGAATAGTACATTGATTTCATTATGAATTATGCTATAATGATGGGCACAAGGCTCAATTCGGCATCCAATTAATGACGGAAAAAGCCATGGAATGGACATTTGCCGTCGAAGCGGAATGTCCATACCCCGGCTGTGACCGGGCCACTGCTATGTTCCGATCGCAGTCGGGACAAATCATTATTCCGGCACCTGCCGGGATTTCAAAAAAGGAGGAATCAGTTTTATGAAAAAGTCAATCGCCCTGCTGATGGCTGCCGCCATGGCGCTTTCCCTTGCCGCCTGCGGTTCATCCGGCAACACATCGGCGCCGGCAGAAACAAAAGCGGAAGCGGCTCCGGAAGCCAAGGAAGGGGACGGCGCTGACGCTGCGGCACAGGCGGAAGCCGCTCCGGATCTCGGTGATTTCGAGATGATCGTAGGACATGCGCAGCCGGAAGGCAACCCGCGTTATGTTTCTCTGGAAAAGTTCGCCGAGGACGTTGCGGCAAAGACTGGCGGACATGTGAAGGTCACCGTCTACGGCAACGGCCAGCTTGGAACAGAAAAGGAAATGCTGGAACAGGTCGTGCAGGGCACGGTGCAGGGCATGAGGGGCGGCCAATTCGATTTCTCCCCGCGCCTCCTGATGTTCACCGCCCCCTTCTTGACACAGAACAGGGCACAGGTCACAGCACTGCTTCATTCCGATCTTGCGAAGAAGGTCTGTGAGGAAGCCGAGGGAGAGACCGGGACGGTTATCATCAACCTTTGCGACGCGGGCGGCTACCGTCAGTTTTCCAACAACGCCCACCCCATCACGAAGCCGGACGACCTCAAGGGCCTGAAGATGAGGACAAACGGCATGAAGACCATTGACATGACTTTCCAGACCATGGGCGCCTCCACCGTATCCGTGCCTTACGCGGATCTTTACATGGGCCTCAAGACCGGCGTAGCGGATGGCCAGGAAAATCCGTGGGTCAATGTCGTCGGCATGAAGTTCTACGAGGTTCAGAAGTACTTCACCGCCGTGAATTACCAGTTCCATCCGGATCCCTTCTATGTAAACGCCGATTGGTGGAACTCCCTTCCTGAGGAGTACAGGACCATCATCAGCGAGTGCGCCACGGAGATGGGCGATTACAACGACCAGCTCATTGACGAGAATTCCGAAGACGCGAAGCAGCAGATCATCGACTCCGGCGCGGAAGTCTATGAGCCGTCCGAGGAAGAGCTTCAGGCCTTTATCGATGCCGCACAGCCTGTATACAAGCAGATGGTAGACGAAGGAATCTGCACCCAGGAAGAGATGGACGAGATGTGGGAGATCGTGGAGAACGCGTAAGCCTGCAAAAAACATTTGCGCGGCCTACCCGATGCAAAGAACGCGTAAGCCCGCAGGGATTTGTCCGACCGAAGGGAGGATTTTGACGCGCGTCTCCTTGGAGCGCGTCAAAACCCATAGGTCATGAAAAGCCATCAAGGCTTTTCATGACCGTACCTGGCGAATCCCGCAGGGATTTGTCCGACCGAAGGGAGGATTTTGACGCGCTTTTCCTTGAAGCGCGTCAAAACCCATACTTTCTGAGCATTAATACAGTGTCTTTCTTATGGCAGGAGGGACGGGCCGAATGCCGGACATCAGCCCGCCCCTCCTTTTTGCAGCATTATTATATGATACGGAAAAGAGGGAACAGTGGAAAATTTGAAAAAAGCCGGGAAAAAGATTTTTGATGTCTACTTCGGCATCGGCGTCCTGGCGCTCGCGGTGCTGGCCATTATGGTCTGCTTTGCCGTGATCATGCGCTATTTCTTCGCAAAGAGCTGGAAGGAGCTCTCCGAGTTCAACGTCACGCTCTTTGCCTTCACCACCTTCTGGGGCCTTGGCGTTAATGTCATCAAGGGCGAGCATGTCATGATCGACATCCTCTACAATACCTTCTCGCCGAAGGCAAAGCGGATCCTGTCCATCATCGATTACATCATTGTCCTTATCGTTGACATTGTTTTTACATATCAGGGCTATCTTTACACCATGAAAATGGGCAAGCAGATCAGCATGGGCATGGAAATCCCCATGAAGTATATGTATGGCATCATGCCGCTCTGCGGGGCGATCTGCGCCATCTGCATCGTCATCAAGCTGATCGATTTCTGCACCTGCGACCTGTCAAAGTTCGAAAAGAAGGAGGGGTGATTTTATGGCAATGCTGATTCTTTTGATACTTCTGATTGCTTTCGCGATCATCGGCGTACCCCTGGCCTTCGCCATCGGCGCCTCCTGCATTACCTATATCCAGGCCAGCGCGCCGAACTTCATGAGCATGATCCCCCAGAGGATTTGGAACGGCGCGTTTTCTGAGCTGATGATCGCGATGCCGCTGTTCATGCTGGCCGGTGAGCTGATGAACGTGGGAGGGATGACCCAGAGGCTCATGGATTTCTGCACGGAACTCCTGCGGCCGATCAACGGCGGCCTGGGCGAGGTGAACGTCGTCGCCTCCATGATTTTCGGCGGCATTTCCGGATCCTCCGTGGCCGACACCTCAGCACTGGGTTCCATCGAGATACCGGCCATGATAGATGCGGGCTATCCCGAAGGCACTGCTACAGGCGTTACCGTGGCCTCCTCCACCATGGGCATGATTATTCCGCCCTCCACACCGATGATCGTTTATTCCATGATTTCGGGAGGATCGGTGGGTGCCCTGTTCATGGCGGGAGCCATACCCGGCATTCTGATCGGGCTCACGCAGCTGGCCCTTGTCTACATTTTGAGCGTAAAGAACGGCTGGCATCCCAAGAAGGAGAAATTTGATGGGGAGCGTTTCAAAAAGCGCATCCTGGGCGGCCTACCTGCCCTCCTCCTTCCCCTCTTTATCATTATCTGCGTATCCTTCGGCGTCTGCACGGCATCGGAATCCGCAGGTGTGGCGGTGCTCTATTCCATGCTTGTCGGCTTCCTCATTTACAAGGAGCTTACCTGGAAGCAGGTCTGGGAAGCGCTGAAAAAGAGCTTCATCTCCAGCTCCTCGATCATGATCATTATCGGCTTCACGACCATTTTCACCTGGGTCCTGACCATGCAGGGCGTGCCGAAGCTGGTGGCGGATTTCTTCATGGCCCTGAACATGCCGGCCTATGGCATCGCGCTCATCTTCGTCATCATGATCCTTATCATCGGGACCTTTATTGACGTGTCGCCGGCCATATTGCTTCTTACGCCGATCCTGCTTCCGGTAATGAACGGCTACGGCTTCTCAACGCTGCAATTCGGCGCGATGATGATTACCGGCCTGGCCATCGGACTGGTGACGCCGCCCGTCGGCATGTGCCTGAACGCCTGCAACAAGATTAACGGTATGCCGGTCATAGAAATCTTCAAGCACGCGCTGCCCTACATCATCTGCAACATCATCGTACTGATCGCGATTTCCGTCTGGGCCCCGCTGACGACCTGGCTTCCCTCCCTTCTGGGATACAGCCTTTATTAAGGACAAGCCAGTCAGACGTAAGCCGGTCAGACGAATACTATATAAAAAACGGAGATTGCTTCCATTGTCAGGTCAGGCATCTCCGTTTTTTGATGCATTTTGTAACTTAAATAATTTTGAACTGTACATTTTCTATTTCCCCACACCATATATGAAACTTTTCATATTTTGACTTAATGCCCGCGGCATCAAGTCAAAATATGATAGACCTTTTTCCATATATTTCTGAAAAACTTTTTCAAAAAATTAACTGCAGGTTGGATGATAAAAATCTTTTCCTTTGCTATACTACAAATATGTCAAAATAATCCAAAAAACCTTGCAGATTTGCTTTGGATACCTTCCAATGCAGGACAAAATGACAAAGCAGTCATGTTGGTGCGATACCGCATCAATATGTCACAAAATCAGAGTGGCTAACCCCCACTCTGACAGATGGGCAACGATCCAGGCAGACCATGAGCAGGGGATCTACGGCTAACCCCCGCTCTGACAGAGGAGTAATTCAAAATGGCAGGAAGAAAGAACGGATCAGATACCGACCGGATCAGCCGTTTCATGAGCTACATTTTACGGCATCATCCGGAAGCGGCCGGCATCAGCCTTGATGAGCATGGATGGGCAGACGTGGACAGGCTGATTTCCGAAATACAGAAAAGGCCTGACATTCTGCATGACAGGCCTTTTGACAAAAGCGATTTGGACATCATCGTAGCCACGAACAATAAGAAAAGATATGAATATTCCGAAGACGGAAAGAAAATCAGGGCAAGGCAGGGACATTCCATCCCCGTCGATGTCGAATTGAAAACAGCCAACCCTCCGGACACCCTGTATCATGGCACGGCTGAAAAAAGCCTGCCAGCCATCCAGGGACAAGGCCTGAAACGAATGCAAAGAAACCATGTCCACCTCTCGCTGGACTACGAGCGGGCATTGGAGGTAGGCAGGCGGCACGGAAAGCCGGTGGTATTTGCCATTGACGCCGCAGGAATGGCAAAGGACGGGTATATCTTCTACCTTTCAAATAACGGCATCTGGCTTACGGAGACGGTGCCGCCGAAGTATCTGTCTATCATTTCCCATCCGGGAAGCTTGTAAACGCGTTGTTCTCCATTTCGGGATATCCAAATTGCTCTTTGGCAGCAGCGAAAGCCCCGATCATGAACGCCATGTTCCTGGCCAGGTTCCGCATGGTCTGAAGCCCTTCCAGATCCTTCTTTACGTCCTCAGCGGAAAAGCCATGCACCTGGTTCCAGTATGTGCTCGAAGCCACAGGCATCCCGCTGATCGTGAAGTACTTGTTCAGCACATCGAAGCTTGCCGTATTGCCGCCCCTCCGACAACTGACCACGGCAGCCCCGACCTTCATATGTTTCGAAAAGGGCGTGCTGTAAAAAAGCCTGTCCAGGAAAGAAAGGATTGTCCCGTTCGGAGAGCCATAATACACCGGGCTTCCGACCACAAGGCCATCTGCCGCTTCAAACTTTGGGGCGACCTCATTCACAAGGTCATCATTAAAGGCGCACCTCCCATTCTTCGCGCAGAAGCCGCAGGAAACGCATCCCCGTATGGCCTTGCTGCCTACCTGGATCAGCTCCGTTTCCACACCTTCCTTTTCAAAAACAGAAATCATCTCATCCAATGCAGTCGCGGTACAGCCCTTAGGATGAGGACTTCCGTTCAACAGGATAACCTTTGCCATTATGTCCCTCCTTTTTATCCGGATTGCATCTATTATTACTGGACAGTGAAAAGTTTTCACTATATTTTATTATTAGAAATTTAGACTCATTTAACCAGTCTCCCATCCAGCATTAATTAGTCAATAATTAGCCAATAATTAGTCATTAATCAGATATTAATCATTCATTTATCAGCTATATATTAATAAGTTGTCAAGCTTTCGGGGTATCAATACCAGCCGCGCTCCGAGCCGGGACCGTGCTCCGGACGTTCTGACTCAAGCTCCACCATGCCATGTCCGGTTGGATGCCCCCCTGCTGCAGGAAACTCGCTTCCAAAGCTCTCATAAACCGTCACGGCCTCCTCACCCGGATGACCCTCGAGGGCTACCGCCCCGCCATCCTGTTCCTCCGCAGCGGCATTAAACATATTCATATACATTTCGTCTTCAATGAGTCCGAAATAATAGTCTTCGTAGGTCTTCTCATCCTCATCGTAGTAAACACGGAGGTCATAACACCGATTGGCAAAATCATACAAAGAGCCATCGGCGCGGCCTTTCTCAAAATAATCATCCGGAAGAATCTGCACTGATTCCCCCACGCCTACCTTGCGGGAAACAATCCTGTTCCTGACACCCACGTCCTGTCCTTCCACAAACTCGTTGGAATAAACCACAATGCTGATGGAAGTGAAGTCACCCTGGGACGCCTCCAGATGGATCGAAGGGTTCTCATAGGCCAAAAAGGCATTCTGAGACCTCCTGCTGACAGGATCATTCACCTTGCCATCCAGATACTCGCAATCAACCACCAGCTTCACGGGAACGGCGGCGGAACCATAGAATGTGGTTTCCGCAAATGCCGCAAAAGTCAGGGAAGCCGCCATTCCGGCGCCAATCCCGGCACACAATAGTTTCCGCATGATATTTCCAAAACACATAGAAAGTTTATCTCCTGTATATTCCCTGGCAGGAACCCTATCGTTCAGGCTTTCGGGCCAGAATAAACCTTTACGTATTTCTTTTTACCCCACTGAAAAATCATGCCATTTTCAAAATCCTCTTTTGAAAATGTCTGTGCAATATCCTGCGCCTTGCTCCCTCCCGCAGTGACGCCCCCCTGCTGAATATTTCTTCTTGCGTCGCTTCTGGACTTGGCCAGGCCGCACAAAACAAGAACCTGCATAATGTCAATGTGCCCGTCCTGAAAATCCCCTTCTTCCAGCACGTGCTTCGGCATATTTTCCGAATCCCCGCCTCCCCCAAAAATCGCTACTGCGGCGGATTGCGCTTTTTTTGCCTCCTCGCTCCCATGGACAAGCTCCGTCAGATGATAAGCCAGTCGCTCTTTCGCCTTGTTAAGCCCGGCTCCCTCCAGGGATTCCATGCTTTGTATCTCTTCCAGCGGAATGAAAGTCAGCAGCTTCATGCATTTGATCACATCCGCGTCATCTACGTTCCTCCAATACTGATAAAAATCATAAGGGGAAGTCTTGTCAGGATCCAGCCAAACCGCGCCCTTCGCGGTCTTGCCCATCTTTTTCCCCTCCTTGTTCGTGAGCAGCGTGATCGTCAGGGCATGAGCATCCTTCTGAAGCTTCTTCCGGATCAGCTCCGTGCCAGCCAGCATGTTGGACCACTGGTCATCCCCGCCAAACTGCATATTGCAGCCATATTTCTGATAAAGCATATAGAAATCATATGCCTGCATCAGCATATAGCTGAACTCAAAAAAAGAAAGCCCCTGCTCAAGCCGGTTCACATAGCATCTCGCCCGAAGCATTTCATTAACGGAAAAGCAGGGACCGATATCCCGGATGAACTCCATGAAATTCAGGTCGCGCAGCCAGTCGGCATTATTCACCATCATAGCCTTGCCTTCCCCGAACTCAATGAAACGTCCCATCTGCCTGCGGAAACACTCACAATTGTGGTCAATAATCTCCACCGTCATGAGCTGCCGCATATCACTTCTGCCGGATGGATCCCCAATCATGCCGGTGCCGCCGCCCACCAGGGCAATCGGCCTGTTGCCGGCTTCCTGAAGCCGCTTCATCAGGCAAAGCGCCATGAAGTGACCCACATGCAGGGAATCTGCCGTCGGATCAAAGCCAATATAGAAGCATGCCTTGCCCGCGTTCACCATTTCCCTGATTTCTTCTTCATTCGTCACCTGCGCGATCAGGCCTCGCGCACGTAATTCCTCATAAACTCCCATAAGCTATTCTCATTTCCCGCATATGCCCATCCCCGGAACTGTCAAAGGATCCATTGACAGACATTGCGAGCCGTCCCCTCCTTTTCATGCTTTGACTTGATGCCGCAGGCATCGAGTCTCATTTGTGACAGGGCAGCGACACAAATGAAATACGAAAGGCTTGCCTTTCATGCCTTGACTTATTGCCAAAGGCATTGAGTCCCATTTGTGACGCTACAGCGGCACAAATGAACCATGAAAGGCTTGCCTTTCATGCCTTGACTTATTGCCGAAGGCATTGAGTCCCATTTGTGACGCTACAGCGGCACAAATGAATCATGAAAGGCTTGCCTTTCATGATTCCAACCTCCGGAACATAGCCACAAGGTCAAATGATAAAACATTATTGGAATAATGCCGTTCTCCGATCCCCCGTATTCCCATCCCCCACATTAGAGCAAAATTCTGTTCTGTGAAAAATTGAAATATAACCGAATCGTCTCTCAGGCATCGTTTGGAATCATACCACAGGCAGGGAGGCAATGCAAGTATAATATCTCCGTAAACCGCCAGTGAGATTGCCAATACTATTCAGTATCGGTTCACATAAATCCTGTCATAACACTGCTTGCATATGCCATAGGGGTGGTTCCAGGCCAGCTCCCTTCCGCAATACCTGCACGTCCGCCCCACCAGCCTCTGCTTTCGCAATATCTTCATCATCTGCCTGGAGATGGAAGCCTTCCGTTTCACAATACTCTCCATTTCCTCCTCGCCCGCCCCGAAGCGGTCGGAAAAGAAATAGAGAAGGTCACATATCCTGTACTGCCTCTCCAGAATGCGGAGCGCGTCGGGATCTTCGGAAGGCACGCTGCTTTTTGGCAGATGCCTGCCGGCATCCACGCCCCCTCCCTCAATATATGTATCGCACAGGTCAAGCCAGATGTCCATCAGGACAGCTTCCCCCTCGTCAAAGGGAACCGTGATCATTTCATAGATCAACTTCTTATTATCCGTCTTTGCTTCAAGCTTTTCCGCAAGGGATATCTCCCGGTCCACATTCGCCTTGATATATCCCTGATGGACGGCCGTCTCCTTCCATTTTCGCATAATTTCAGAAAGCCTTGCGTTCATACCGATGAGCTGCTCCGGAAACGCGATGGCCGCGGACTCAATCACCTCGTCCCTGCCTGAAAACTGCTTCATTATCGCCTTGAAAACAGGCCTGTCGCCCGTTACAAAGCCTGCCTCATAGATGCCATAACGACCTGCCCTCCCCGCAATCTGCTTCACTTCATGCGGCAGCAGGGCCCTGTCGTCCTTCCCATCAAATTTCCTGGCCTCCAGGAAGACCACCCTCCGAATCGGCATATTAAGGCCCATGCCGATAGCATCCGTGGCAACGACCACGTCCGTCTCGCCCATATTAAATTTTCTGGCCTCTTCGTGACGCACGTCATAAGGCAAAGCCCCATAAATAATGCTGGTCTTATACCCCTTCCTCTGAAGCCCGGCCGCCACGGCATGGACGTTCCTTCTGGAAAAAACGATGACGGCATCCCCCTTCTCTATCCGCTTCGGAAAGTTCAAGCCTTTCTCCTCCGGGATAAGCGGGGTCTGGCGCTCGTGATAAAGCACCTCGTACTCATCTTTGCAGTCTTTCGCGATACGGCACAGGATCATCTCCGCGTCGCCGGAAGCACAGACATGGATTTCATCCGCGTCAATGCCCAGGAGCGCCGAAGTCCAGGCCCCACCCCTGTCCTCATCCGCAATCATCTGGGCCTCATCTATGACGACCAGCTTGTAATGGGCGGAATAATCCGCCATCTCGATCGTGGAGGACGTGAAGGGCGAGCCATAAATCTCGATCCTCTCCTCGCCCGTCCAAAGGCTGCATGGATAGCCATCCGTGTTCATGGCCTCAAACTGCTCATACGCCAAAAGGCGGAGCGGCCCGAGATATGCCCCGGATCCGGCTGACCGCAATGCCTGCATGGCCGAATACGTTTTCCCAGAATTCGTTGGACCGATATGAAAAACAAATTTTCTTGTCCTTAAACGCACCGCCGGATACAGATCAACGTAATTCTCGGGGATTGCCCTCAGCAGGTTTTCCTGAAGGACCTTGTCGATAGCCCTACGCCTGCCGGACCCCCGTTCCGCCCTTTTATGGTATGGATTTTTTCGAAAATACAATTCAACTCCTCTCATATTTTTCCATATAATTTTTATAGACATGCCATGACAATATTACATTCAGGATGTCCGCGCATACCTGGGAGCTGACAATTCCATACATCCCGACAAGGCGGTTTAGCAGAAAAAGCATGGGGATGTTGAACACGGCCCAGCGCATGACGCCCAGGAAAAGCGCCTTTCTGCCCTCCCCGAAGCCCTGGAAAACATATACCGTAAAAAAACTCATGAACATGAAAGGCGTAGCAAGGCAGCGTACGCGAAGAAAATCCGTCCCCAGGGACACCGTGCCGGCATCGGAAATGAAAAAACCAATGATCCTCCCGGCGAAGCATTCATACAGGATAATGCTTATGGCGCTGACGAGCAGCCCCGCCCTGATGGAAAAATGTATGATCTCCCTCATCCTCTTATGATTTTTGGAAGAGAAATTATAAGCCACCAGCGGCATCATCCCATGGCAGATGCCGATTCCCACATTGAGGGGCAGCCTTTCCACCTTCAGCACGATTCCCACGGCCGCGAGGGCGACGTCCCCATAACCGGACATCAGCTTGTCAATCACGACATAGGCCATGTCAAAAAGGAAGGTGGCAATGGCCGA
Organism: uncultured Oribacterium sp.; assembly: GCA_946413525.1. GTDB lineage: Bacteria > Bacillota > Clostridia > Lachnospirales > Lachnospiraceae > Oribacterium. The sequence goes on along the minus strand of CAMKKZ010000028.1, from coordinate 29,255 downwards.
AGGGACGCCGACATTAAATACGGAGCGGATGATCCCTTTCCCGGGAAGTCCGGATTTCAGGGAAAGGCTCAGCACTGACTGTTTCCTCATTCGTAATATGGTGGTCAGAAAATAGCTGAATGATATACAATTGGAAAGCAACGTGGCTATGCCGACCCCGAGAACCTCGTTCCCCTTTGGAAGGAGCAGGAACATGAAAATCGGGTCAAGCAGAATGTTTAAGATTCCGCCCATGGCAACGCCGAACCCTGCCTCCTTTGACATCCCCGTACAACGCAAAAGTGTGGCGCAGACATTGGACAGCACAGTGGGTACCCCGCCCAGCACAAGTACGCAGAAAGCGTACTGCCTTGCGTAAGCGAAGGTATTATCAGATGCCCCGAGAAAATGCAGAATCGGCGTCATGAATACAAACATGAAAAGGGAAAACATGGCGGTCATGCAAAGCGCAAGATAAAAACTGAAGGCGGAGGCTTTCCCCGCCTCCTCATCACGCCCCTCCCCCAAAAGCCTGGACACAAGCGCGCCGCCCCCTATGCCGGCCAGCCCGGCCAAGGACAGGGTGATATTGAAAATTGGCAGGATCAGAGAGGCCCCGGCAACCATGAACGGATTGTTCGTCCTTCCAAGATAGAACGTGTCCGCCATATTGTAAATCAGGATAATGATCTGCCCGAAAATCGTAGGGATGGCCATCCTCCCTACCGCCCTCCCTACAGGCAGCGTTTCAAAAATGTCTTTTCTTTCCGTCTTGTCCATTCCTTTTCCCCTTAAGATTCTTTTTAAGTGCCAGGCATCCGGCATGATCAAGGCTTGGGAAGCTCTTTGCTTCCGATATGATCAATGCCTGGGAAGCCTTCATAATGAAGCCCCATAAGCTCTCCGCATCCGTCATAATCAAGCCCCATAGGCTCTCCGCATCCGTCATGATCAAGCCCCATAAAGCTCTCTGTATCCGACAACAATAATGCCTATACATCCGGCCTGAAAGCCCGAAACGCATTCCTTGCCAGGCGGTAAACCGCGGGGAAATACATCTCGAACAGGATGAAAAAGCGATCCCGGAGGGACAACTCCCTAAAGAAAGCCCTGTTCTCCTTCTTCCTTATTTCAGGAAAATCCCGCATATTGACGGCGGAAAGGAAACGTACGCGCCGGGCCGCCCTGACTGCCTCCCTGTGAAACCGCCCCCCTGTCTCCCGGTCAAAATCCCGGTATGTCTCCGTCATCTTCCGAACATATCTCCGCTGCTTCTTCCTGAAATCTCCTGAAAGCTGATCTTCCGTCCAGGACCCCTTATGGGAAAAACGGTATACGCTCATTGCCTCATCGAAATAATACGCGTCGCCGTGGGCTGCCGCCACAAGTTCCAGAGGCCTGTCCCCCACTGGGCAATTGTAATAATATCGCGGAAGCTCCGTAAGGACATCCCTTCGGAAAAGGAAGCTGGCGAAAGGCGCCCCGCCCGCCCGGTCCACAAGCTCCCTCCCCAGGATAAGCCCGGATTTCCTGTAAGGCCGCATCAGCGAGCCATTCGGAAGATAACCCTCCTCGCTGATAACCCTGGCAGAATGGAAGCAGAAAACACAGCCTGGATGAGATTCCATATAGCTCACCTGCTTCTGCAGCTTCCATATATCGCACCAATAATCATCCCCGTCAAGCATCGCCACATACTTCCCCCTCGCCCTCGGGATATTGAAGATGCCGGTAATATTCGTAAATCCTTTGGAATACTGATTTTCCTCCCTTAGGATAGGCCGGATCACATCCGGGTATCTGGCCGCAAAGTCGCGTATAATCTCCTGCGCGTCATCATTTGACGCGTCATCATGCACAAGTATCTCCAGCCGGAAATTCCCCCGCTGGGAAAGAATGCTGCGGAGACATTCCCCAATATATTTCCCGTGATTATACGTCACAACGCATACGCTGACCAAGGGAAAAACAGCACCCCCGTCCCCCTGTTTGACGTCCCCTTTTTTGACCCCCTCTTCCTTTCCCAATACCTCATCTGTCGGAGTGGTTTTTTGCCGATCTGAATTCTGACATAGCGAACCGCCTGCGGGGCAATTCGGCTCGTTATCCGCTGCCGCCACTCCATTTTCCTCTGAAGCTTCTCTTTCCATTTTCACCTCCAAATCCTTTTTCAGATTATCTTTCAACTATTTTTTATAGTAAGCAAACTTAGTTTCTATGCAAAAGCAGGCGAATAAATCTGCTGTAAACCTTCCTGAGCAGAATCATAATGCAAATATCAAATTCGTTTATAACCCTTCCTTATTACAGAATTACAGAAAATTCCAAATAGGAATCCTGCTTTTCATTTGGAATTCTCTAAAATCCAGATGACGGACAATGCGCAGAATTCCTTTGAATATGCGTATGGAGTCGCCAAAGACGACTGCGAATAGTACGCTAACTCATTAAACTCATCAAGGAAAAGCCATACCCCATTACGCCGTAAATTTACTGAATCGCCTCAAGATACAGGTCGAAAAAAGCTGGCTTATCGACTTCAGCCGCAAGCTCCACATTATAATCCAGCTCATCGGAAAGCATCCCGTCATAGATAAAGCCCTTCTGATAGAAGATTACCTGCGCCCTGGTCTCCCCCCTGTCCGTCATGCAGCTCCCATGGCACTTTATTGTCTTCTTGACAAAATCAGGATAGATGGCGCAGGCCATGGCAAGTCCGTCGCAGTTCGTAACAGACTCAGGAGAACCGTTCGCCTCGTAGAATTCCCTGAGCTTCGTGAAAGAACGGGAAACAAATTTTCCGATGTCGTTTTCCTTTTCCAGTTGCCTAAACTGCGCATTGGTCCACTCAGCCTCACCTCGGCACATATCCAGTCCGACAATCGTAATGTTAATTCCAGAATCCAGCATGACCTTGTACGCTTCCGGATCGGCGTAAACGTTGAACTCAGCCACAGGGGTGGCATTGCCCACGCCAAGACCCGCAGTGCCCATAGACCAGATTTTCTTTATTTTCTTCATGGCATCGCGATCCTTTTCAATCGCCTTCGCAATATTCGTGGCCGGGCCCAGGCTAATGATTTCCAGCTCGTCCGGGTACTTCCTCGCCGATTCCAGGATAAATTCCACGGCATCCCCATCCTCAGCCTTTCCCAGAGGGTCTACCAGCCCGGCATCCCCCATCCCATCCTCTCCGTAAACACTGTACGCCTCAATTTCCTCCTCAAGAAAATTCACCGGCTCGCCTTCATACACCGGGGCATCCGAACCGGCAATCTGCAAGGCCATCAACGCGTTTTTGGACGCCTGCTCCAACCCAACATTTCCTGCCAGCACGGTAACGCCAAGAATGTCCAGGTTCTCGCTCTTCGCTGCAAAAATCAGGGCAGAAGCATCATCCGCCCCCGAATCCGTGTCAATAATCACCTTGCGCGCAGGCCCTTTCTCATAGCCCAGATTCGTCAAAGGCACAGACCCTTTCTCATCGGCCTGATCCGGCAAAGGTACATCCTCCTGCTGAGCGCAGCCAGCCGCAAAGACAGCCAAAAAAAGGACAAACACAAGTGCTGAAAATACCAAAGCAGATTTTTTCATTTTATCGTAACTCTCCTCCCCTATTAAATAGTTTTTGCCACTCTTATTCAATGGCATAACACACTGATGCTGTTCGCATCAGCAAGGCTCCTCCCCATCAGAATGGGGTTTGACCACACTGATTTCATGACAAGCCGATGCGGTATCGTATCAGCAAGGCTCCTCCCCTGGCAGAGTGGGGTTTGACCACACTGATTTCATGACAAGCCGATGCGGTATCGCATTAACCAGGCTCCTATCAAAGCAAGCTTTCCCTACTCTGGTAATATAATATGCCGAAATACTACAAAATCAATATTTAAGTTCACATATATAAATCATAATGCGGAATACTTATATAAACAGCAACTCCCCAAGCGTCCTGTGCGGAATACTTATATAAACAGCAATTCCCCGAAGGTCCTGTGCGGAAGATTATAAGTGAAACCATTAAATAGAATGACTGCGGCCTTGCCGGGCCGCGACCTCCCGGGAATGCTTAGAAAAGCCTTGAGAAGTCTCCTCTGCCGTTCCGAAAGCCTGCTTCCGTACATGGACAGGAAACATTCTGCCTGCTTGAAAAGCGATCTGTAAACCTCCCTTGAATGAGCGTCCACCTCTTCCCTGCCCTTTCCGTCCGCCCGCCCGATTCCGAAACGTCCAAGAACCTCACCCAGGAAGGAACCCTTCGCCGCCCCCAGCACATTCTCCCCATGCTGCCGGTACAGGTACAAAGCCTCCGGCACATAACGGATCTGCCCGAAAGCAGCCGCCAGGAGCGCGATCCACTGATCATGCATGACGCAGCTTTCCGGGACCTCCCGTATCAAGGCGGCAAGGGCGCGGTTCATCAGAATGCTCCCGCCCACAACATGATTCTGCACCAGAAGCTGGCAAAGCTTGTCCCTTGAAGGACTCATCTTTTGGTAGGCAGTGAAGGAAGGCGCAATGGGCTCAAGGCTTTCCGTCACGAGCTCCGCGTCGCAATGAACCAGCACCGGGGTCTCCCTCTGCCAGACCGCTTCCATTGCCCGCATATGCTTCATACACTGCCGCAGCTTCTCCGGCTTCCATACATCATCCTGGTCCGAAAGCATAATGTATTCCGCATCCGCCGCGCAGCCCTCCGCAAAAAGGGACAAAAAATGCCGCCAGGCGCTCCCGGAGGGGCTTTCCCTGAAACGGAGGCTGATCCGATTTGGATACCTGACCCTGTATTCCTCCAAAATCTCCCTGGTCCCGTCTCCTGACGCGTCGTCCGAAACCAGAAGCCGGAAGCCCTCCCCATCATCATCCTGTGAAAGAATGGAATCCAACTGCTCCCGCAGATACCTTTCCCCGTTGCGGGTACATAACAGGATCTTCACCATTTCCGTCCCCTCCTTCCCGGCAAGATGCCACGCCGTATCTTCTCAAAGCATCCCTGAAGCCCATATTTTCTCAAAGCAAATGCCTTAAGATTGGCAATTTTTTCAACAAGAAACAGATCATCAAACAGATGAGCATAATAATGAAAGCATATACAACGTTTCCGGGCAAAGTACAGAATTTCGGATGCGCCAGCATCCAGGGGCGGCTTAATCTGATCATCGAAACATGGATGAAATAAATCCCCAACGTATTGCGCGATATCCATTGAACCAATTTCAGATTACCCACATTGCTTAAGCTCAGGCTCAGGACATAGATGAGAAAAACATTAAAAAAAGTGAAGACGGTATTATAGCCATTCCATACCACATCCCATAGCTTCTTATCATTAAACAAGGAGAAAAACACACCAATCAGAAAGAGAAAGAAACAGGAAAGAATGATTCCGGCAACTGAAATAATATTCCTTTTGAATGCGGATGTTGATAATATCCTCTCCTCGCATTGCTTTGTTAATCCCCCAACGCAGAAGTAAACAAACGTATACCCATAGGATCCACGGAATGGATTAAACATTGTGATGAGAGGATATTTTATGCTGGTAATATTGTGATGAAAAACATATCCCGAAAATGTCATGAGCTGATTTACAAGCACATATCCAAATGTGAGCACGGCAGTAGAAGCAGTGAAAAACAGAAAAGACCTCCTGTCAGAATCAAAGGAGTTTTTCAGCAACGGAAATACTATATATATGCAAATCAACGCCCCCATAAACCACAAATGATTCAGTGACCATTTCTTATCAATTTTAAACACGCCCAAGGCAACCGTGCCAATATCCAGCGCCTCCCCTGCCATGATCGTGTGGATCAACATAAGGATAAAGCCCCATATGAATGTCAGCGCAATGTATTTCAGGCATTTTTCCAGATGCTTTTTCAAATCAAAATTCCTGTTGAGCAACAAGTATCCATTCACAAAGAAAAAAACGGGAACGCAAATTGAAAATATCGTTCTCCCATAATATAAGCAAAGCGTCAGCAAAGAGCGGTTATTCGTTATATCATAATCATAAAATGTCCCATGATAGATAATGACAAAGAAAATAGCTATTGTTTTCAACAAATCGATATGCGCATACCTGAACTGTTTTTGGGCAGGCTCACCTTCCTTAGTATCTACAAACATATTATTTACATCTCCAAACATATTGTAGGTATAAACTATGCATCAGGCATAGTTTATACCGTATTTGGCGCATCCCACAGGGATGCGTCTGAACAAAAAATGCCTTCAGGCATGTTTTGTTCAGATTTTTCCGCAGCATTCCTTGTGCTGCGGAAAAACCTACGCATCCCCAGACATATTATTATATTTTACCCTTATCAAAATAGGGTTTGCCGCCCTGATTCAATGGCAATACGATGCGGCATCGCATCCTCAAGGCTCCTCGTCAAAATGGGCTTTGCCACCCTGATTCAATGGCAATCTCACTCATCTTTTTTTCCGTAAGGTGCCGGACCCTCAGCCACCGTCAAAGGCCTCTCACTTTCGGACTCATAACGATAGCTTGATGAAACATACTGCCCTAATCTGCTTTCATAAGCATCCACGCGGTTTTCCATATCGTTATTATCCGTCCACAGTTCGCACTGAAGCATTACCGTTTGTACCGCATCGTCCATGCCCTCCGGAGGATACTTGTGTTTTTTCAGTAATTTCTTTATCATCATCCGCATCTTTGCTCTGGCTGAATCTCGCTTCTGCCAGTCAATCGCGCGGTTATTTCGAAGGGCATCGGCCAGTTCTTTTGTGATGGCTATGAGTTCTTCGTTTTCGTAGAAATCCTTGATTGCCTGCGGTTTTGTCAAAGCATCATAGAACGCAAGCTCATCCGCGGTAAGCCCAAGCTGCTCACCTTCCTTCCGTGCCTCCTGTATCTGCTTTGCCAGATTCAGCAATTCCTCAATGACCTGCTCATTGCTAAGCATTCCGTTGAGGTAGCGGTTCATGGCCTGCTGTATAATCTCACTGAACTTCTCCGACTTGACCACATTCGTTCTCTTGTAAATTATGACCTGCTCGGATATCAGCTTTTTCAAAAGCTCAACAGCCAGATTCTTTTCTTTCATCTTTCCGATTTCTTCGAGGAACTTCGGATCGAAAAGGGAGAAATCGCCGTTCATATCAGAAAACAGATTTATCACGCCATTTGACTTTATACTTTGCTCTAACAGAGCATTGATCCTTGCGTTCATCTCCGGCAAAGAAATTTTCTTTCCCTCACCCTGATTCATCAGCCTCATGACAAGGACACGAACGGACTCAAAGAATGCCGCCTCAATACGCAGTGCTTCCTCCGCAAGAGAAGAGCACAGCGACAGAGCCTGCCTTAGAAGCAGGGATTCCTTCAGAAAGTCCTCACGCTCACGTTCCTTGTCAACGCCAACGATGAAATTAACCGCTCCACTGATTGCCCTGGATCGTTCCAGGTCGGTCCCGGTCGTGAACTTTGAGTAATCGTACCCGTGGAAAATATCACGACAGATTGACAGCTTTTCCAGGAACTTCGGATAAGCCACTTTCACAATATCAGTGTCTCCGTAATTCTTCTTATCACGGGAAGTGTAATCATTCATTGCCTCTTTCAGAGCGGAGGCAATGCCAACATAATCGACAACAAGACCGCCTTCCTTATCAGCAAACACGCGGTTCACGCGGGCGATTGCCTGCATCAGGTTATATCCCTGCATCGGTTTATAAACGTACATGGTCGCAAGGGATGGAACATCGAAGCCCGTCAGCCACATATCGACCACGATGGCAAGCTTAAGAGGACTGTTATTATCTTTGAACTTTTTGGCAAGTTCATCTTTATGACGCTTATTTCCGATAACGGCACGCCATTCCTCCGGGTCTTTGTTGCTTTCCGTCATAACGACAGCAAGCTTTTCCGTCCAGGACGGGCGCAGCGTAAGAATGCGGTTATAAATCTTCATAGCGATGGCACGGGAATAAGCTACGATCATCGCTTTTCCTGTCAACAGATTGGCCCGATAATTCTCGTAGTGGTCAAGGATATCATCAAGTTCCGTTGGGAGTACTCCCGCCGTTGGTAGGAGTTTTTAGATAATATGATGTTAATCGAACACTTTTTGGCACCATTTCGGCAAAGGATTCGCTTTATACAAGCATTCACCGTTGCTGAAAAATGCAACAATATGAAAAGACTCTGAATTATCATAAATGCGAACAGAATCACATAATGGAATCAGCTCTTTTAAAGAACTCTGCGATTCTTCATAGCGTCGCCGAATGTCAATTTCAGGTATACCATGACCACCTTTCCTCACTCTCTTCAGAACACGCTCGACTGCAAGATCTGAGGAAGCCAAACCGATATAATAAATCTCCACCTTATATCCAAGTTCAATAGCACGCCTGACATTGTTCTTTATTGAATGGCCACAAAGGGTAGTCTCCTGATTAAAAGAAATTCTATTTTCAAAGCAATCCTTAATACGGTTTATAGCAATTCGCCCTGCTCTCATAACATCAGAAGAATTTTTCCAGGAGCCAAATTCTCGAACTATTTCATCAACATTCACACGTGGAATCTGAAATAATTCGGGATTCGTTTCATAAAGCGTTGTTTTCCCGGCACCATTCGTCCCGGCAATAATAATATATCTTGGATCTGTCAAAATTTATTCTCCTGTAGCACTCGTTTTTGTTTTTGTTGAAGTACAAAATCAGTAACAACGCGGACAAAATCCTTTTCCTCCTCGCTCCCTGCATTTTCAAACATTTCTGATGTCTCATCAAAATTTATTTCTTTGCAGGCAATGTAAAAATCATGCATTTGTTTCCATTTCATAGAACTAATATCCCCTCTCCATAGTCATTCCTTTGTCTATCGTAATTGTTGCTTATGTTCTGCATAATTTATGCGGATACACTTTGGATATTTTCAGGTGCTTCCCCATATCTCATTTTTTCCAACATACTCACGCCTCCCATCAGGATATTCAAGATAAGCCTTTTTAGACTTGCTATCGTACCTAGCCACAGGCAATCCTTTGATCTTTCTGACTTCATCATCTATCCTGATAGACTCCTTGAATCTTTGTGTAAGTTCTTCGTCTGAGATCCCACAAGTGGAATCCAATCCATTATCGTCATGCCAAACTCCTTTCATTAAGTTACCCATCTATATCATATAAACGAGAAGTTACTCGAACACTTTTTGGCACCATTTTGGCAAAGGATTCGCTTTATACAAGAATTCACCGTTGCTGAAAAATACAACTATTCGTGTGACTCGGCAAACATATCAGAAAAATTCCTACTCCTACTCATCTTCCGAATCCAGTTTCTCGAATTCATCAAGTTTAAGTTCTCGCTTGAGTTCCTCTTCTGTAGGAATGTACGGCATATTTCGCTGCATAAATCTGTGTGTTATCCTCCGGCAAAGTATAGCGAACAAGCGTGTCGCTCTTATCCGCACAGAGAAGAATTCCAATTGACGGATTGTCGCCTTCGTTCATAAGCTCTCTGGTGTAGTAGTTCACATACATCTGCATCTGTCCGATGTCCTGATGTGTCAAATCTTCGGTCTTTAGATAGATCAACAAAAAACACTTCAAGATGTAGTTGTAAAAAAAAGAGGTTGATATAAAAGTGCCGCCCGTCAATATTGAAGTGCTTCTGTCTTGCAACGAAAGAAAAAACTTCGCCCAAGCTCCAGGAGGAACTTCTGCAAATGGTCAATCAATGCCTGTTCGAGTTCAGACTCATAAAAATGTTCATTCTGCGGTAGATCAAGAAATTCCAGAACATACGGATCTTTGATGATCTTTTCGTATTCCGGCTTGGGAACCGTAGTCTGAATTTCCGCTGCCACACTCTTTTTATCCTTGCTCGCAAGTATCCTGTGGTAGAACATGGTATTTATCTGCCTTTGAAGCTGACGGACACTCCAGCCGGATTTTACAGCTTCATCAGCATAAAATGCTCTGACAGCCTCATCTTCAACGCGCATAAGCAGACGATAATGTGAGCAGCTCAATTCGCTCCTCTGTGTGGAGCGTTTTTCCAAACTATTCTCAGTAATTTCCATTATATCATAAATATCCGAATCCATTAATGGGAACGTGCTTTTTCCGTGCTTCCCTCAGGGCTCATTTTACTCTTAACCGTCATTGTCATGATATTATAAAAATGGTCTCCAAAACCCAATTTTCTGACTTCGTTAAATGACATATGCAAGAACTGGTTCGAAAAGCCAATAACGACAGGGCTTTTCAGTGTCAAGGTAGAAATGGAAACAGACCGATTCAGGGCATTGACACTTGTTTTAGCCATACACTCACCTCCTTGAGACATGTTTGTAGAAAAATGGAGACAGCCCGATATAGGGCATTGACACATAATTCCTTCCACTCCGTACTTTTTGAACAACTGCGCAGAAATGGAGACAGCCTGATTCAGAGCATTTATATTTATCCAAAAAAGATGTGCAGTCATAAACTGAGTTTACGACTGCACATCTTTTTTGAAATTCACATATTTCTTTTCATTAAGGACAGCGTGTCGAAAATGTCGAAAACTTTATTTCCACGAATCCCTTTTTTTACATTTTGATTTTTTGAAGATTATGAAACAACTGCTTTCAGCAGATTCGGCACATGTTCTTGCCCAAAGCTATAATTCAATTGACCCTGTGCACGAACTGCCTCCCCTCATCCCCAAGATGCTCGAATACATACAAAATTGTCAGACGTTCAAAATGTCGAAAATGCCACAATCCATTCTCCCTTATTAGAGCAGGTTTTGGCTACTCTGTCGTAATTTTGTCTATTTTTGCCTTATCTAAATCGGATCAACAGCCTTTAATATCATGTTGATTCTTTCTGTGCTTCACACATGTTCTCCACAGTTTAACTCCGAAATAATCAAGCAGAAACTCTGGAAATGCGCTCAGTACGAAAACTCTGTTTTTCTGCGTCTCCTCTTCTTCCAACACATAAATATCATGTGGACTGGCCTTTTTAGAATACATTTCATATTCCAGTGTATCTGCCGATCCAAAGAGACACGATACCCTCATAGCAAACACATCTATGATATCCTTCCAAATCTCATAGGCATATTTAAACCCAGGATTAGCAGATCGTACCGAGGATGCATTCTTATATCCCGTCATCTGCTCGATCGCCACGTAGCACGTTTTCTTATCTCCACATACACCTGTATTGTAATCCCTGAGTGCCTCTACCATAGGGTAACTGATATACAGCTTCCCATTCTCAGTCACATTATCAAAGCTTTCAAGCATCTGGGCAACGGCACCTGCATCATCCTCTTTACCCAGATTGGTCTGATGCATATCATAATCAAAGAACAGATATACCTCCGAAAAATCATCTCTCGACAGCCCCACCAACTTCTCCCTGATATCATCGTTACTTTCTCTCAACACCTCAATGATATCTGTATCAAAATCATCCGCCTTCAGTTTTTTCCAAAGCATGTAGATATTCTCTTCGGCCGGAAGCGTTATGATCTTGAAGTTAGCGTGAGCAAAAAACACTTTCGAGATATTATCAATGATCTGCGGTTCTCTGACTTCTCCCTCGACTATAAATGCTTTATAGTCTCTATCAGCCATTGAACGCACCTGCCTTATACATTTTTTGAAGGTTATGAGCTCGCCTCAGCTCCTTCTCCGTCAGTTCGGAGATTGTCCTGATGCTATTATCCTTTAGAAGGAAGTAGCAGTCCGGTCTGAGAAGGTCATTGCTCATAAGATCCGTATTGTGGGTCGTCGTAAATATCTGTACCCCAGGTATCTCATTTACCCTCTTCTGTACTGACTCTGACAGTTCAAAATGATAAAAAGCATCGAACTCATCTATGAATACAAATGATGCCTTCCTCATACGGATATACCAGTAATAGAAGAGTGCCAGCGACCTTGTTCCGGTAGATGCAATCTTAAAGAAATCCGCATCCTTATTATCAAAGTGACAATAGATTGCCTTACGTCCGTCTACCTCACGTTCGTATAGATCATAATCTATATCATTTTCCTTCAGGAACTTCTGGAAATCCTTCACCTTGCCCGTATTAACGATTCCATCAGCGATACCCTCGCTCCCATTCATAAAGCCTTCATATCCCCTGTTGTCAAGGGAATAGAACAAAAGCATTCGATTCACAAAATCGATAAACTTCTTGAAAGTCTGATTTTGTGCATTATCTGCCAATATCGAATTGCTGCTCACATATTTCACGCGGGAGATCGGACTGTCACTCTTTATTGATGCATTTAAGGTGTCCGATCCCTCAAGCAGTGTAAAACCATCCTTTGTCAGGAAGTCATAATAAATAAGCTCTTTTCCATCTATGGAAAGACTCTCTTCCTTTAGTACATCTACATTCGTCTTGGAGTATCTGTATACCAGTTCATGACCATCAAATACGAAGGTATACTCAAACTCCGCAAATGATTTCCGTCCGCTCATATTGAGGTAGAAATCATAGCTCTGAAGGAGCTTCTGCTTCTCCGTCAGATGTGTGATTACATCAAAGATTGCAAGTCCGAGATTTGACTTGCCGCATCCATTGATGCCGTATATTATCCCCTTCGTTATGCAGCCGCCATCTATGACATGCGGATGGAACTCATAGTTGCTTGGCGATCCGATATCTAAGGTGATCTTATCTTTAAAGCCCTTGAAGTTTTCCACGCTGAACTTTTTTAACATGATAATCAATCCCCATGTCTTTTTTTCTTTAGTATACCCAGTTCCGAAGAAATAATCAAGCCTTTCCGTATTTTTATTACGGTTATTCTGTATTAAACATGTGTGAGCCTTGACTCCCTGTCTTCCATTTCGTGAATTTGCACGCGAGACTCACCCGCCGTTCGATAGGAACCGGGGCTGCAGGGATTTCGGCTTGTTTCAAAAATGCCCAATTTTAATGGACAAAAATTTGTAAAAGACACACTTTACAAATTTTTGTCCGCCAGGTTTGAAACATGCCCAATTTTTTATACTGCTTCCAAAGTCGGATCCGCAGGAAACCTGGAGCTGTTTTCCGAAACAGCAGCCGAGATTCTGGATCCAGGTGCACACGGGGACGGTCCTTTTGTGCTCACAAATTGAAAATGTTTTCGACTCCATTTTCTGCTTACTCATTACTGACTTCGTATTACCGGCTTCGTATTTCTGACTTCGTATATATCCTGTTCCATACTATAATGCACAACCCACTGCATCGCAAGCCCCACAGTTTCAATATACACTTGCCGATCATTTCCCGGGAATAACTCTGTATCTCGAACTGTCCTCAAAGTTAGGACACTTTTGACACTTCAGCGTTGCCGCACATATATGCCGGGTTTTCCTCCGCCCGTCTACACAAGAGGATGATATTGATGTGATGTGTCTCCTCTCAAGAGAACTTATTCCTGTTCGGCAGAACAGACAAATCAGCCGCCCGCAAACACCCCACTTCCGAAAGCCACGGAATTTCATATACCGCTCAGCATAGTCCTGTTACGTAATTTATTACAATCATGTATTTTTAATGCAGATTTAAATCTGTCGGTCAATTGTAATTGTAAATTCCACATTGTATGAGTAAATTCCACAGTAGCCCAAATGTATGGTTAACAAAATGACATTTTAGGTTTTTTCTAGACATAAATGGCTAAAATGTCTAAAAAAGCAAGGTGAAAAAACATAAAAATGAAAATTTAGGGTAACTCAAATAAAGGTGGGACTTGAATTCAAAATTTGGTACTGACTAAATTCCACCCTCACAGGAACATCATGGAGGGCCAAAAAGAATCTGCTCCGACAATGTATTATCAGAAATGGTTGAGGGGCAAGGTGGAATCCGAATCACCCTGGTTCGCATATTGGAAAACTGCTGGCTCATGACCCTAAATTTACGGGGATGGATGAAAAAGGAAGGGTTTCCAATCTCCCGTTCCACTTATGATGATCCACCTTTCCCCAGACAGGAGTCACTGACGCAGGATGATCTCTTCTCTCGAAACATTGCTAATTAATTGCCATTTTGTATCTCCTTTTGCCAGAGGGATTCAGAACTGGCCTGTTTGAACTATACCACTTGGAAGAAGTAAATTCCATGCTTCTTTCGGAACGAGTAAATTCAGCGTTTTTGATTTTGGGGGTGGAATTTACTTTTTCAATTTACAATTGTCTAAGGTGCAAGCTTACATTGCAATTTCCGCTTGCTTAATCCTGCGGGTGGTGCTATTCTATATTTCAGCAAGTCGATATTCTCCGGCAGTTTTCCTGCCGTCATATGCGGTATTCTCCGCTTTTCCCTTGCTATCAACACTTTACATTTACACATTACACATTGCTATGGCAGGGGTGCGGAAGCTGCATGGTTTCAGTGCCTCTGCGATGCATACGCATCGTTTCTCTTCACTGCAGTTCAATGTTTCGCGGTGAGATGAACATGCGTGAAAGGAGGGCTGAAACAGCTATGGCAAAATCTTATGAAGAACTGACACTGGCGGACGACTTTATGTTCTGCAAGGTCATGACCCAGAACCCCGATTTATGCCGGGAACTGACGGAGCTGATTACCGGCAGGAAGGTGGGGGAAATCCTGAAAATCAACAGGCAGATGCCCGTTGAGATAACGGCTGACGGACGTGGAGTGAGATTTGATATTTATATGGAGGACGAAGGAAATGCCGTGTATAATATCGAGATGCAGACAGGGAGTATTGCAGATCTCCCGTACAGAACCAGGTATTATCAGGCGATGATTGACCTTGACCAGATGGAGCGGGGCGCAAAATTCCAGGATCTGAAAAGGAGCTATATCATTTTCATCTGTTTGGAAAATCTTTTCCCTCAAAAGGGGATGCACAAATACAGCTTCCGATCCATGTGCCAGGAGGACCCCGGACTGGAGCTTGGGGATGATGCCGTAAAGATTATCCTGTCCGCTAAGGGTGACAAAGACGATATTTCTGAGGATTTGAAAGACTTTCTTTCTTATGTTGCCGGGGACACGCCGGGATCAGGGCTGACATTGCGCCTGGATGAGCAAGTGCGGAAAGCCCGGTCTCATATCGAATGGAGGAAAGAATATATGACGCTTCTGGAAAGAGACGAACGAATGCGGGAAGAAGGACGTAGGGAAGGGCTCAAAAATGGAATAGAAAAGGGTCGGCAGGAAGAACGTGAAAATACCTTGCGTGAATCCGCCCGCGCAGACGCAGCTGAGAAGGAAGCAGCCCGGCTGAGAAACGAGCTGGAAGCATTAAGACGGTCTAACTGATCATAAGCGTACTGGAAGCCTTGAAACGGTCCGGCTGATTATAAGCGTACTGAAAGCCTTGAAACGGTCCGGCTGATTATAGGACATGAATTTTCCTTCAGGGACATTCATGTTTATACCTGACGAATCTCGCAAGATAAATGCTTTTACGTGCTTTCAGGTAGAGGCGAGCCGGCCGGCAATGAGGAATGTATCCGACCGAAGGGAAGACTTTGACGTGTTTCTTCTTAAAACGCGTTAAAACCTATAGGTCATAAAAAGCCATCAAGGCTTTTCATGACCTATAGGTTATGAATGTTGACTTAGAAACATTCATCTTACACATTATCCCGGAAAATAAAATTATCAGGTAATTTCTTTATTTCCCCGGCTTATACATTCCCGGCTTATATTCATAGATCAGCTTATCGTATACTATTCCTCCGACTCTCAGGCCATCCTTCTCGGTGCGGACAAGCCTCATCCCTGTCTTTTCCAACACCCTCTGTGATCCGATATTCTCCGCGGCGCACCAGGCCATCACTCGGGAGATGCCTTCATTTTCCGTCAGATATGCAAGCACTTTCTTCAGCGCTTCCGTCGCGAAACCGCGACCCTGCCATCTTTTATCAACGCTGAATCCCACCTCGATTTGATCATTCTGATAGTCATAGACCCCAATCGTCCCGACATCTTGCTCATAGTCATAGGCCCCAATCGTCCCGACATCTTGCTCATAGTCATAGGCTCCAATTGTCCCGATGTCATGCACATAGTCGTAGGCCCCAATCGTCCCTACAACGACATTATCCACATCCATCACCCATGAATAAGAATGCTCATCCGCATAGCTTTCGATAAAGCCGCGCACAGATTCCCGGGCCATTTCCGGAGTCGCGTAAGGATTCCATCCAGAGTATTTGACCATCTCCGGATCTGTCCCAAAGCGCCGATACAGATCTTCCGCATCCCCCGGACGGTATCGTCTGAGAATCAGATTTTCCGTCTGTAATTCAACTGTACCATGCATCCTGACCTCCTCTATTAAAAAAAGCCAGGCATGATATAAACCATCCTGCCTGACCCTGAGTTTTTAAACCTTACTCTTATTTCTCGCTGTTCTTATAGGCGGCAATCCTCTTTGCCACGTTGTCCTTAATATTGTTGTAGAAATACGTGTAGTCGTTGTCGTGACGGGCGTCCGATCCGAAGAACTGGGCGGCGGCCTTCGCGACCTCCTCGGGCATCGGAGGAACCTTGGCGTTTGTCACGACCACGCCGCGGGCAAGATTGATCTGCGCGTCCGCGCCGACATCCCCAATCTCAGACTCCCCGGTTTCCTCATTGTTCACGAGAGAGCCCAGGTTCATACTGGCCGGCGCATACGTTTCATCAAGCTTCCAGTTCAGCGGGTTGATGCAGATCCCGTTCGGCAGCATCGCGACATTCGGGGCATTCTCCTGCACATTCTTTATGCCCTCGGTGTTCCAACTGACAATGACGCCTGTGTCAGTCTCGCCGGTGGCGAACTTCATGTGTGGATAAGTCTCAAGGTCTTCCTTCGTGATGGAATAGCCTATGACGTATGCAGCTACCATGCGTTCGTAACGATCGGGGTGCTCCTTGAAATATTTCTTCAACACGAGCCGGACTATGGCCGAGCCCTGGCTGTGGCCGGCGATGATGAACGGACGCCCCCCGTTGTAGTTTTCAAAGTAGTAATCGAGCGCAGCCGTTATATCATCATAGCACATGCCGGAAATTGCCGCATCGATGCTCCCGGTCTTTTTGAAGACATCCCCCGCATACCGCAAACCGGACTGACGATAATACGGAACAAACACATTGGTGGAATCCTCAAACGTCGTTGCGTGTGCCCTGTATTCGACCGGCACGCCGGCCAGCATCTCGGCGTTGTCGAGGCTTGCGTAATCAGGGGCGCCATCCTCAAGGCTCCCCATGATGTACTCCGTCGCGTAAACGTAGAACGTGTCAACATCCTTGATGATATCCGGAATTTTATACCAACTGGCCTTCTGTGAATAATCCGGTGCCTCTAAATTATTCTGTTTCATCCCATTACCTCCCCAGAATCAGAATAGTTCTTCTTTGAAATTTTTTTGGAATCAATTCTCTTGCCGCCATCGCTCTGTCCGACTGTCAGAACAAATAATATTTACTCATGAAACAGAATCTAAACCCTCTTCCTGCCATTGCGCTGTCCGACTGTCAGAACAGATAATATTTACTCATAAAACAGAATCTAAACCCTCTTCCTGCCATTGCGCTGCCCGATTGTCAGAACAGATAATATTTGGTCATGAAATAAGTCCTGTCCCAGTCAACGAGCTTTTTCGCGGATTCTTTTTCCGGATGGATATCGAATTCATCGAAAACCATCAGCTGCTTGTCCTTCAGATCGTAAAGCGGCCAGTTCTTTGCCTTGCCGTCCGGGGAAATGTCCGCGCTGAGGGACGGATCGCCGGTCTTCGCGAACTGAACCCACATTTTCCGCAGGGACTTGGAGAAGTTTTCGTCAAACACCCGTTCCGATTCATCGCCCGGTTCCTGATGATTGAAGACGATGCTCAGCTCTACCCCATGTCCGTTTTCAGCCGTGAAGAAATAGGTGTACGCTTTGCCTCCGGCCATGGTCTGGTTTTCCGACATTCTGATGACCGGCGCATTGAACCAGATCTGATCAAACAGGCGGCACTCTGGCTCACAGCCCCCGCCCTTCACGTCCTTGCAAAAGTTCTCGACCAGCGCCCTCTCTTCATCCGTCATCCGGATAAACTTTTTCGCCTTTCGGTCAGCGGCCAGCATTTTGATGCCTTCCTCGCCCATGACAGCCGCGAACCAGTCAAATTCATTCTTGTTGCAGCCAACCAGGAAATCGATATCCTTTACTGCGCCCTTTGCGTAGGCCTCATAAGGATCCAACGGCAAATATCTTCCGTCCCTTTCCGGAGCCGTGCGCAGCCTGACTGCGTCTGAATTGTCCACGATCTTCCTGGCATCGAGCTTCATAAGATCCGCGGCGGTCTTGCAGCCCAGGACTTCCATCATATCATTCGTGCATTCGATAGCCTCTTCCGCGGATCTCGAAAGGGTGGGGGATCCGCTCTGGGCAATGACGCGCTTGAAATAAGCATGGGAGCCTTTGACCAACGGAAGCATTGTCACGCTTCCGGCGCCGGCGGATTCTCCGAAGATCGTCACGTTGTCGGGATCACCGCCGAAGGCCGCGATGTTCTCATGGATCCACTTCAAGCCCATGATCTGATCCATGGGTCCCAGGTTCTGCGAATCCGGAAAATCCTTGCCATCCGGCAGGTGGGACAGATGGAAATAGCCGAAGACACCGAGCCTGTACGCAATGGTGACAACGATGACATCAGGATTTTCTTTCAGGAAATTGTCGCACTCAAACAGAGAAAAAGCCGCCGCGCCAAATTCAAAAGCGCCGCCGTGAATCCAGGCCATGACCGGTTTCTTTTCCGTGCCCGCGTCCTCCGCCTTCCATACGTTCAGATACAGGCAATCCTCCCCCTGATTGGCAAGGGTCTCTTCAAAATCGCTGAAGTCCTTATGCTGGCAGGGGCTTTTCCCATTGTAATACGCCTCATATACGCCATCATCCGGGACAACATCCACCGGTGCCTTCCAGCGCAGCTCTCCAACAGGCTGCTTTCCTACAAAGGGAATGCCCCTGTACGTAATGATGCCGTCCTTCTTCCTGCCGACAAAGGTACCGTTAACGCACTTGACCGCAAGCGACTTGTCGTAATTGTCATCTGTGATCCTTTTGTTTTGACCGTAAAAATCACTCATTACTATGTTTCTCCTTTTCCTTCATGCTTCTTTTTTGGCATGTTCAATCCCTCAGCCTCAGCAGGACATCCGGCTCATCTATACAGAGAAGTTTATCTGCCGTCCATTTTCCTGTTTAATATCATTCTGAATGCCGTCAAGGTTTGAAACATGACCATGCAAATTGTAGCAGAAACAATACCCAAAAACAATGAATTTTCATCCAATAATTTGCCTTGTACCTGTCCCCTTGTCAATACACCTCCTCTTGTGGTAAAATGATTTTCGTAATTTGTTTTTACTTTAGCAAATAAATATTCGAGTATAAAGGAAGGAGTACATTACTTCACGCCTCCACACCTGTGTTACAGAAAGGATTCTTCCACGTATTTTCCCCAAGTGCTTTAAATCAATCTTTTCGTTCACAAATGTGGGGAAATGCCTTGACCCGCTTGCGGGTCGAGGCTAGCCGCCCGGCGACTGAGGGAAGGAGAAAATGGACAGTATGAAGGAAAAAAGTGAACCCAGATTTCCAAACGTTGATTGGTATTGTGATATTTGTGGAGATCACCTGAATTCACAGGAAAATTTCAATGATCACAAGTATGTATGGAAATGCACAAAGTGCGGTCACAAGAATAGTATATCAAAAGATAATATCGATTACCCTTATAAAAAGGCATCTGTTCGATTTTTGTCATTTTTGATTTCTCTGGCAAGATCATTCTTTTTGTACAATCTTATTTTGCTTGGTTTATTATTCTTTTTAAATGTGAGAATTGGCTCAGGCTACTTTTTAATATATTATTCGCCAATTATTTATTTTATTCTTTTATTTGTTTCTGTTGCCTTTGAACGAAGTGTACTTGGATATAATAAATACCATAGTAATTTTTTCTCGTCTTTATTTTCTCTTTTTAATGATGTCACACATCCGTTACGCGAATTATTTAATGTAGTTCGATTACTATTCGACTTGTTTCATCCAAAATCATTTGCATTTGCATTATGGATTAAACAATTTTTGAAATCATTTTTGTATATCGCTATAATTATTTATTTTTTTCTACAATTTAACAATATGTTACATTTTAGAAATATACAATGGATAAATTTGCCTTATTATCTATTGAGTCGTATAACAAAGAGTTTTGGAAGCCTTCAAAACGTTATAATCTTTTATTATCTAATCATTAATATAATATCGTTTTTCATATACCGTACTGATAAAAAGAAGGCTGAACAAGGGGCATTCAGAATATCTGAAAACACATTGTTGCTGTATGCTTTTCTAGGCGGAGGCATTGGTGCTCTTGGTGCTATGTTTGTATTCAAACACAAAATTCGCAAGCCTCTCTTTGTTACCGTAGTCCCTTTGTTCATTATTCTTCATTTGGTTCTTTGGATGTTCCTTCTACTGCTTTTGGGCTAAAAGAAAGAATGATATATCATAGAACCTCTTGATCGTCAGCTATATTGAAGGTTTTCCTCGGTGGACGCTTTCCAATGAAAGAGGAAGGTAATGGGCTGTTTTTCGGAGCAACCCATTTTTTGAGAGGATCCGTATAGTCTGCACTACCATAGCCGTTTGTCGGCAATTAAAATGGCATAAAAATCACTTTAATAGAGGAGTTATATTATGATCATTCATGATCAGACGGGAGGGAAATGTCCATGAAAAAAAAGCATTTGGGAATATGGGTGATGGCACTTGTGCTGATTTGTACGGTCTGCGCCATAACCGCTCTCATCCGGAGCGGTGAGCCGGACACATTGTTTGAGCAGTGGAACGAAGATGTCCCGGCACTTAATGCCCTGGTGGAGTACGTCGAAGCTGTGACGAAGGAGGGGTCTGAGGATTACATTCCCGAAGCGGACCGCGTCGCCGTATTCGACATGGACGGCACGCTGATGGGCGAACTGTTCCCGACCTATCTGGAGGTGGTGCTGCTGACAAGACGAATACTGGCGGATCCTTCCTGGAAGCCTGACCAGGAGATGCTGGAATTTGGCCGCATGACGAGGGACCATGCGCTGGACAAGTCCTTCCCGTCCGACTATGATTATGAATTTTCGTACCATCAGGCAAAGGCCTTTGCGGGCATGACGCTGGAGCAGTATGCCGATTTTGTCAGGAACGCGCTGGCTCTTGAGGCCGACGGATTTGAAGGTATGAGCTACGCCGATGCCTTCTACCGCCCAATGGTTGAGGTCGTGAAGTATCTGAGCGACCATGGTTTCAAGTGCTGCGTAGTCTCAGGCAGCGACCGTTTCATCATTCGTACGTTCGCAGAAGGTCCCATGAACATCACGTTCGATCAGATCATCGGTTCCGACACCGCGCTGGCTGCCAAAGATCAGGGCGACGCAGACGGGATCGAGTATGTGTTCACCGGGAACGACACCGTAGTACGCACGGACAGACTGCTCGTCAAGGATCTCAAGATGAACAAGGTGCTTCAGATCGCTCAGGAGATCGGCCGTCAGCCGGTACTGTCATTCGGCAACAGCTCCGGCGACGTGAGCATGAACAACTACGCTCTCCTGAACAACCGTTACCGCAGCGCCGCGTTCATGCTGCTGGCAGATGACGATGTCCGGGATTATGGCCACCCCGAGAAAGGCACCGAGCTTCGCAAAAAGTGGGAAGGCATGGGCTACCATGTGATCTCCATGCGGGACGACTGGAAAACCATCTATGGCAGGGACGTAAAGAAAACCGGTGAATTCCGCTGGCTTAAGGATTATGCGGACGAGAAAATCCCGGCAGCAAATGCTGACGCGGAAACCGATAATGAAGGGGTTCAGGAAGGGAAGGCCGGAGCGGAACCCGGTAGCGAAGGAGTTCAGGAAGGGAATACCGCAGCGAAAATGAAAACCGAAGGGGTTCAGGAAGGGAAGGCCGGAGCGGAAACGAAAACCGAAGGGGCTCAGGAAGGGAAGGCCGGAGCGGAACCCGGTAGCGAAGGGGTTCAGGAGGGGAAGGTCGAAGTGAAAACTGAAACCGGCAATGAGGATCAGATCCAGAATGCCGCGTGATGTCCAGCCATGAATCAATCCTTCAAAGCTCCTTCTGACAATTTCATAATGTTTCAAATGGTGCTTCGGAAATGCTCAGCCATGAATCTCCTTTAAAGTCCGAGCGAGTAATCATGGCACTGCCTTCGGAATGACCGCAAAGGTTACTGTTCCAGCTTCCACAGCCCTGATCTTATCCATTAATTGCTGTATATGTAATTGTCGGCATACCCCAAACGGCATAATTCTTATGGGAAGTATGAAAAGCAAGCTTTTCATACTTCATTTGTGCCGCTGGCGCGACACAAATGGGACTCAACGCCTGCGGCATCAAGTCAAAGTATGAAAGGCAAAGATCGATTCTTATTTGGGCATTTAAGCCCTCACGATAAACGAAAAAAAATGGCCGCCAGACTGCTCAATAAGAGCAAGCTGGCGGCCAAACTGCGTCTTTTCGCAGCTCATCAGATACCTGAACAATTATTGCAAAAAATGCGGCATTTACATGCATTCCGTTGCAGGACAGCCATCAATCCACATAGGTGATTCTTCATCACGAATAATCATCTACACAGATGATACAACATCCTGATTACCCATCCATATGAGCGATACATCCTCCTCATTACGAATCCACATGAGCGATGCATCCTCCTCATTACGAATCCACATGAGCGATGCATCCTCCTCATTACGCCTTGTTGAACTTATCCTTGGACTGCTTGCACCGTGGACATTTCCAATCCGCGGGCAGGTCCTCAAAGGCCACGCCGTCATGCTCCGCAGGATCGTATACATAGCCGCAGATGGAGCAGATGTATTTCCCTGTTCCCTCGTCAAGTACAAAGTAGTCCTCGCCAGGCCAGATCGTCTTCGGAGGATTGTCAAGATCCATCACCCGCTTCGCTTCCAGATTTTCATATCCCAGAGGCGTATGCGTTCCGCAGTACACCGTCGGATGATTGCGAATGAATTCCCGGATCGTATTCTGTGTGCTCCTCGTCAAATGAATATCATCGCATACGACTGACAGCTTATCCGCGTAAATCGCTTCGTCAGTGTAGGAAATATCACCATGGAACATATAGAACAGACCATCATCCTCCACAACCACGATGCTGTTCCCATAGGTATGGCCCGGTGCCGGAAGCATACGGACGCCCGGCGCAATGATCTGGCTTCGGGTAAAGTTATAATAGGGGCCATCCGTGAAATCCACCGGGGTAATGCCAGGATGATCCTTCAATGCCTTCACCTCGTCGGTTTCAAGCTCCACCCTGTTCACATAGAACTTTGCATTCGGAAAGCTCCTGATCTCACCGGAATGGTCACTGTGCTTATGTGTCAAAACAATTTTCGTTACCTGCGAAGGCTCATAGCCTGCCGTCTTAAGCGCGGACACATAGTCTTCAATCCACCTGCCCAGATAAGTGTCGGCTTTCCCATCCCAGACAGCACCGGGCGTTTCTTTGGGAAGCCCTGTATCGACAAGAATGACATCATCACCGGTATCGATCAGGTAATTCTGAAGGGAACCACGGTATTTGACATTGTTGTCAAAATGCTCCGCCCCCTCCTCGCCGCCAAAAGCGAAGCCCTGCGCATAGAACCCTTTTTCAAAATATTTCACAGCTTTTAGAATCATAAATATCCCTGCTCCCTTTCTCTCCTATTGTAGTGAATTTTGACATGTAACTGATTTTGACCGCTCTGAATGCTGATCCCGCAGTTCACAGCAGCTTATGTTATGATATGATAGGATAAACCAATTTAACATCAGTCATTATAATCTGTCAACTTACAATCCTTAATAGAGGGAGCCTTCTGTTTTATTCCTTTGTATTCCCCAATATTCTTCCCTATTCAAGCAGGGTTTTGCTTACTCTAATTTCATGACAAGCCGATGCGGCGTCGCATCAGCATGGCTCCATGATAAAGGCCACCCCGCTAGGAAATCATAGATTTTCTTAATCATGTTCTTGCCCCCTGTTGACAGATGCTGCTTAAGAATCTATCCTGTAAATACCGTACAATTTGTTCAATAGCGATTATACTGATCACCTGGGGAAATACAAGAATCAGATCAACGCAAACACAGGTATAAACTATGCATCAGGCATAGTTTATACCGTATTTGGCACATCCCACAGGGATGCGTCTGAACAAAATATGCCTTCAGGCATGTTTTGTTCAGATTTTTCCGCAGCACAAGGATTCCTATGATGTTCCGAGGGAGTTTCTGCTGAACCACATCATCTGCGATTTTGCGGAAACTGTCCGCTGGTGGATGCGGCATCCGGCGTATTCCCCGGAACAGATCAGCGGCTTTTTCTTCAGCACCGCGCCGTTCCGCGGATCAATGCGGAAGGTCTGAAGCCGCTTTGATTCATCGGAAAACATTTGACCTTTTCCCTTCTCCGGACGGCAATGCCAAGATGGAGTGTGTGAAATTCCAGGATATACTCTCAGCAATCAAGCGATTCAAGCGATATCTGACAGGGAGAAAGATATGGAACAGAAGCTGTTTACGGAATTACGTTGGTTATATGCGACCAGCAAGGAAAGCCCAAACGAAATCAGGATCAGGATCCGCATGCGCGACCTGATTGATTCAGATATTCTTCGTCATGCCGTGGATACGACAATGGAAAGATACCCGTATTTCCGCGTTGAGCTGCGGAAAAAAGACGGACAGTACATTTTTGCCGAGAACCATCGGCCAATCGTCATCACCAACTCGCTTCGCGGCGTGGTTCTGAATTCGGAAGAATCCAATTACCATATGATCGCGTTTTGCTGGCAGGACAACTGGATCATTCTTGATGTGTTTCACGGCATGACGGACGGAACGGGGGCCTACGAAGTACTAAGGACGCTCCTCTATTACTATTGTTCTGAGCGTTATGCCATCAAACTCAAAGAAGAAGGCATCCGTCTGCTTGGAGATGAAATCCCCGATGAGGAATGGGCCGACCCCCTGGCGTACAGGACCAATCTGCCGCTCCCCAGACGAAATGAACAGATGTCCGATGCGCTGAATCTCATTGCCTCGGCCGGCCTTGAGGAGGATCACCGGCATACCGTATACAGCATTGCCATTTCCGAATCCGAATTCATGAGCTTCAATCTGGATAATGACGGAAGCCCCGGCACCATGGTTTCCCTGCTGCTCAGCCGGGCGATCGCGAAATTATATCCTGATGCCGAAAACATTATCCGCATCGCCCTGTGCGTGAATCAGAGAAAGGCGCTTCATGCGCCGCTGGCCCATCATACCCTGGTTGGTGGGGCGATGCTGGAATTCAAAGATAAGATGCGGGACTGGCCTCTGGACAGGCAGGCAACTGCCTACCGAGGGATGGTTTTTGCCCAGACCCAGGAAGAGAATGTACTGATGGGCGCGGCCTCCCACAATGGAATCAACAGCCTGCTCCTCTCCAAGGAGAGCGACCAGGAGCGGCTGGGCATATCCGGCCAGATCAATGCCCTGTCCGCCAGGGTCGTCACGGCCACGGTGAGCTATGTGGGCAAGGCAAACTATCAGGAAGCCGAGCAGTACATCCGTGACTTCCGCTTATGGACTTCATCCGCAGCCGACGGCCTGACCGTTGAAATATCCGCTGTCAACGGGCGCTTCACCCTCGATTTTCTTCAGACATTTTCAAGTCCCGTCTTTGTGAACGCATTCCTGAAGGAACTGGAAGAAAACGGAATCGTTTACGACCTGCAGGATGTCAATGAACTGGAGCTTCCGAATATCAAACTCCCCTGGACAGAGTGACAGATCCCGCTTTGACACAACAGGGAACTTCCCCGGACTGTGAGCGACAGCTTACATAAGATAATCATAGTCATGTGAATTAAAATCAGGAACTTCCCCGGGCTGTGAGCGAAAGCTTACAGCCCGGCACGAAATGCGTCTCCTTCAATCCCTCCTCTATGAAAGTGATTTTTGGCCATTTTAATTCCTGACAAACGGCTGCGGTATCGCAAGCTACATGGCTCCTCTATGAAAGTAGTTTTTGGCCGCTTTAATTCCGCTTTGATAGCCATTCCCTGCACAGATACGGCGCAAGATATCTGGGGACTTTCGGATATCTGTATAAAAAAAGCGCTAATTTTTTCGAATCGAGCTCTGCGCATTCTTCCATAATCCCCCCGCTGTCTGTCTCAAAGTACTGCTTCTTCCGCTCCTCAACATTTACGCTTTCACATATTTCCAAAAGATCCTGTGCGGCCATTTCTTCAAAAACCGGACAATTCTTGAAAAACGTATCCTTATCCAGTCGATAAGTTTCTTTTAAGGCAATGTCCTCCCGAAGCCTCAGCGCCATTTGAAACAAATACGTCCCCTTTTGTTTTTTATTTGGCTCGACATTTTCATAAACGGACGATACCTTCTTTAATGTTTTCTCAGTCAGTTCTATGTGATTGACGATGACCACTCCATCGGGGCTGCTTTGCCCCATCAGCTCATTATATAAGCCGCAAAACCTCCTGATCTTTTCCTGGATGCTGTCCGACTTTTGGACATTTCTGTTCGCATGGTTCGTGGCGTTTCTGCATTCAACGAGCTCATAAAATGCCCCCAGGAGCTCCCCGAATTTTTCCAGTGCCCCCTCTTCCAGATTTGAATAGTAATTCAGAATCGTGCTTTTCAGATCCTTCTTTTTCCTGCTTTCAAATTGTATCCTTCCATTCAGCATATCCTCGAGGATGGACGTTCTGACCTCATAACTGCCTTTTTGTATTTTCAAATCAGACTTTACGATGTTCTTTATAAATATGCCCTCATAGTTAATATCCTCTTTGCTTTTAAAAGGGCTCTCGGCTTCTATAATCTCCTTGCAGTCATCCGCCTCCTTTGATGACGCCGCGTAATAAATAAAGCCGTTCCTTACAAATTCAAAAGGCATTCTGGATTCGATATATGTAAGCGCCTGCTGCAGGAGCGACTTTCTGGCGCACCATTGTATGCATTCAATGGCATATGTGCTCCTGTCGGCATCCAGAATCCCGTAGTAATCATCCAGGATATCGTCCCAGACAATATCCAGCGAGGATCGGTTCTCATAATTCCCACGCCTGTTCCACAAAATGGCTCCCAGCTTCATTAACATCTCATCAAACACGCCTATGTTGCAAAGGGCGATGGCCGAGGATGCCTCCTCAATAATCTCCATCAATTCGCTGGCGTCCGCGTCATTTTTATTTTTAAAATAATCAATCAGCGCCGCCCCTCTTCCATAACGCTTGAATTCCGTCATCGCCATGATAAGGTCATATGTCCTGTAGCTTTCTGAAACCTCCTGAATTTCACTTGACAAGTTGACGGGCCGGAAATCAACGGCATAACGCCCCTTCAGGATCACATTTGGCCTGGAGCGGACGTCTGCCTCCTGCCCCCCGTCCTCCCCACTGTATGCGCCCTCCTCATCTATAAGAATGTTTTCCTGCAGCTCTGGGTCCTGACACAGCGACCCGCCTGCGGGGATGATCGGCTCATCTGTCCGAACGTTTTCCTGCAGCTCTGAATCCTGACACAGCGACCCGCCTGTAGGGATGATCGGCTCATCTGTCCGAACGTTTTCCTGCAGCTCTGAATCCTGACACAGCAATCCTCCTGAGGGGATGATCGGCTCATCAGTGATAACCGGAAGCGCTGTCGAAGGGCTTCCTTCTCCCCGGGACGCGCCGTCCTGACTCTTGAGAAGCTCGACAATGGCATTAGCCTCAGACATAAACGAACGCGCGCCGCCTTGCATGTCAATATACAAATGTATATCAAGGCCCTTCTGGCCGTCACAGATTTCATGGATGACCTGGTAAAAGGCATAATCCCTTTTCTCGCGGATCACGACGGTCCTGAACAGCCGTTTCGCCCTCTCTGAATCGATGGGCGGGATCGGGAAAATCTTCGTCTCCCTCCTTGCCTGCAGAGCTTCCATTCCGCAGTACACCCTGTATATATATTCCCGGATATAACTTTCAACCTTCTCCTTCTTCCTGTTCTTTATGTAATCGAGATATTTTTCCAGGCGTTCAATGTATTCTGTAAAGACGCTGATTTTTTCCCTGTCGATCTGGGTCTGCCTCCTGGCCAGCTCATAGCGGTATTTCAAACTGTAATAAGCGTAATAGAGTTCCTTGTCCAGATAAAAAAAATCCCATTGCAGGTCTTCCCCTTCCCCGGATTCAGGACGATAAAATTCGGAAGCGATATCCCCATATTTTCGAATAAGCTCGTTCTGCCCTATTCCTTTTTCCGATTGCGCGTAAGCCCTCCTTACCGCTTCATCAATGGACTGAATTGTCCTGCCAATGGACCGGCTTGCCCCACCAACGCCAAGGATCCCTCCTTCAGACGGATCCAGCTCCTTCTCATATTTTTCATTCATTTCGCGGCAGATTCCCTGGCAGATTTTCAGCAGTTGCTCATAATCTATCGGTCCCGATTCTTTAGACAGCCTTTCCGAGACGATCCTCTCCACCTGATTCTTCCATTCCGAATCCGCTTCCTCGATCGAATCCGCAGCCTTAACCGAATCCGGCATTGTTTGCCTGTCCTGTATTGTCCCACTGTCGTTGCAAAACGCAATAATCCTCTCCTGATAAAATGCCGCAGCTTCTTCCGCTTCGGGGGTCGTCATGATGACAATCCTGTCCACATGCTCACCCTGCTCGGCCAGCCTGGAAAGGATGTATTTCGTCCCGGGTTCAAGCTGGCTTATGCCGTCAAACCTGTACTCTTCCTCCTGATTCTTTTTGTAATGATAATGGGATACCGTGCTTCGATTTCTCAGAATGCTCATATTCAGAAGAATGACATTCTCATGGCCCATTCCGCTCCCGCTTTCATTTTTCATCATTCGCGCAATCCCCCTGATCATTTGACTGTAATAGACCTTCTGACTCCATCAGACAGCTTCAGATCTTCTGATTACTTCAAACTGCTTTAGACTTTCTGACTGTTTCTAACTGCTTTAGACTTTCTGACCGTTTCAAATCGCTTTAGACTTTCTGACTGCTTCAAACTGCTTTAGACTCTCTGACTGCTTCTAACTACCTCTGACTATCTGAGCACTTCAGACGGTTTTAACTCGATGCAATATTCAGCTCCTTATTCGGATGGTGTTAGTCAATAAGTGTGTTGGTACTGTCTTAGACGAAAACAAGATTATGGA
>CAMKKZ010000027.1 GCA_946413525.1 uncultured Oribacterium sp. | reverse complement strand
AAAAAATCAATGTGTAAATATTGTTATGTGTTACCGGTTTACTGGTAATTTACGTGTAAAAGCGATATTTAAAGGAATTACACGTATGCCTAAACGATATAAGCCGGTCAATTATTCCAAAACAGATATAATCGAGTTAAACAGCATCGCTATGTCCTCTGATGACGATAGGCTTTCTTTGCGCACCAGGATAATACTGGCATGTATTGAAGGCAGGCAGGTCAAGGAGATAGCTGCCGAGTTTAATGAACGGCCCAACACAGTCATCTTATGGCGTAGACGTTTTGATGAGCAAGGTTTACAGGGATTGTACAACCTGCCACGCGGCAAAAACGCTTATCGGTATGGTAGTGACCTTAAGGAGCGGCTTTTCTCTTTACTTGGCGAAACGCCACCAGATGGGGAAAAGCGTTGGACAGGCGAGCTCCTTTCAAGAAGGTTGTCAGTACCTGCCGCAGTCATATGGAGACTCCTGCGGAAGGAAGGCATAAAACTCTCTAACCCGCCGCCGACAGAAACGAAAGTGATAACTGCCAGATGTGAGATACCACTTCAATTCACCTTCAGGAAGGAGTGCCCCATGAAAGAAAAGACCCCTGCAAACGATCATGAAATGATGGATCTTGAAATAACTGCAAAAATAACCGCAAAGGATGGCACCGTTATTGAAAAGAAAATTCGTCTTGCCGATGCAATCCCTGGTTTTGATGACTTTGATTTTTCTACCAGGGAGGGATTCCTTCGTGACTTCGACACCCTGGAACGGGCAATAATCAAAGCCAGGAATGAAGTCAGCGAGGGCCTTACAGAAGCATATGGTGAACAGCTATCTAAAAAAAACGGCAAATCGATAAAATAAACATGTACATAGCCAAAATTGAAGCAGAGCTTGGCCGGATCGATTTCGACATTCCAGAATCTGTAGCATCATTCATGACGCCTAAGGAATATGTAAGGAGTCTGTGCTTCGAAGAACTATCCACAAAGTACAGTACAGCGCACAGCTATCGGATGGCGGCGAGATTGCTTAACCGTTCCCTTCACCGGACGCCCGAGAAGGAAGTCAAAGTCAGTACACTGAATGAGCACATTGAGTTTATGGGCAGGAAGGCTACGGCCCGACTCCAGGACAAAGCCGGAGAAATTCTGGAGGCACGACTCGAGGGATACGCAGGTGACCTTACGGACGAAACAATCCAATTACAACTTGCCGAAGCATATCCTGAACCTCATCCTTGTGCCAATGATTCCAGGGGTGATCTTATAAACGAACAGATTGAGCAGTACAATGCAGGAAAGGATGAGAACGAACATATCAAAAGGAAGGAGCTGGTGGCTGCTACGGAGCTCAACGCTAAGTCTACAGTGTATATCTCCATTGATGACGTGGGCGTTCAGCGGCAGAAGGAAAAGCGTACTACCGATTATGTAAAAGATAAAAAGCGAGTAGAAAACACCGTAATCCATGTTGAAGCAGATGGCAGAAAGCATGTGATTACGGCCATAGGTATGCAGAATGCCTTCACATTGCTCATCGCTTTCCTTATTTCAAATAAGCTCCTTGAATCCCATCGCATTATGTTCTTCTCTGATGGTGCCCAGAGTATCCGGGCATGTATCGACTCGTTTTTTGCGTTCAGAAAGCCTGTCGTACATATGTTGGATTGGTATCATCTTGAAAAGCGTATTAAGGAACTACTGAGCATGGCTGTAAAGGGTAACAAGGAAGCAAAGGCCGCCATGCGTAATGCCATTGGGCGTAGGCTCTGGGGCGGGAATGTTGATGAAGCCATTACCTATCTGGAAAATATTCCAGAGAAGATGATAAAAAATCAGCTGAGACTCGATGAAGCTATTGACTATCTAGAAAGGCGCAAGCCACATATACCCTGTTATGCATTACGCTCTTTGTTAGGATATAGAAATTCCAGTAATCCTGCCGAAAAAGCGAACGACAGGGTTGTTGCAGTACGCCAAAAACACAATGGAATGAGTTGGTCCAATATCGGCAGTAGCTCGCTTGCACTCATTACAGCTCTTGAATTGAACAATGAACTCAGCACATGGATTTCGACTGGAATAATTCCCTTTAACATTAATTCATCAAACAATACTGAATGTGCTGCAGCATAATCTATGGATTGGAACATGAACCGTACAGGTGGAAATAATTAATTCCCAGAAGCAGCTCCATGAATTCGTTGAATTTCTCACGATCAATCTCCGCAATCCGATCACAAAGATTCTCGTATCCCTTTTTCCTGAAAGCAGCCACGTCCGTAAACCATAGTCCATAATTACAGTTTTCTAAAGCTACCCCACGCTTTAACAATGCTTTCAATATGGCCTGATATTCCGCGAAAGCCGAGTTTTGCTCTGTTTCCATTTGAATGGGACCAATTTTTTGATCCTTCGTACCATCCCTGGTTTCATAACTGCCAGCATATGTATCACAATCATAATTCTCGCGGATGAAATTCTCAAACTCAGATTCAGTTTTGCTAAGTATGTCCTCGCAAAATAGATCTCTGTAAAAGATCGTGCCCCCGATTGCATCAGTGTCCTTTTTTCCCTGTTTAAGTTGGCTGTCCTGGACACGCTTTATCATTTCACTGGATAATCTGATTTTATCCTGCGGATTGCAATCCTTTGAAATGTAGTACAGATAGATCATTTCAGCGAAATTTTTATAGTTTATACCCTGCCCGGAAGGATCAATTTCAAACTCACACAGTCTTCCCCTATACACATCTGAAATAAACCGCATCAGATTGTTGGCATAGTAGTCTCTAAATAAGTTCGTTTCAATATCAGTCCTGAAATCTATAATCTCGGCGGCATCCTCATCTCCCGGATAATAAGTCATCCCATAAGCCATTGCGAACAGGTAAAGGCTTTTCTTTGTAGCGCCTTCTGCACGGAACTTGCCGGATGCAAGATCATCAGCCGTTTTCAAAAGACCAAACTTACCATCTGCTCTTCTCTGTGCTCTTGTGGCCGTTGCCAAACCACCGAACACACCGTCATCCAATTCAGCCAGCACAATTTCATCGGTGATCTTCTGTCCGGTCTTTTCCTTAACATAATCACAAATGGTTTTTCGTCCACTATAGCCAGCATCTGAGAGATAATTGCCGTACTTTATAAACTGTTTTAGAATTCGAAGACGTAAAGTATCATTTTCCCATCCATCCTCTTCATAGCACAGGCGATCAACGATCCGTTTCATATAGTCTTCCGGGGATGGGTAGTCCTCATATATGGAAAAAAGAGCGAGCAACATTCTATCCTCAATCTCCGAAAATGAGGGGAGGTCCGCATTCCTCACCAATTCTTCATAATACGCATTATCCTTTCCGCGTTCATACTCAATCCCGCATATATCGAACATGTCAAACAGCTTTCTCAGTTTGCTTGATCTGTCAGACCTCGCACCGGCTTTTTTTAAGGCTTCAATTTTTCCCTCAAAGTCTGCTTTATCGCATAGTGACCTGAACTCGCTTTGCAAACCATCTAGTAGGGAGTCCATTCTCCGTGTTATTGTTCCTTTGACTGCGCCCATTATTAAGCCTCCATCCAATTTGTTTAGGAGTTCGTTCTTTGAAAGTGATTATAGACCCTGCCACCCCCCTGGGTTACAGGGGGGTATAGGAGGGAGCGTATCGAACCCCGGGTTCAGTACATTAAAGTGAACCCCTTTGTCAAGACAAATCTTCAGAGAAAATAAATTGGATTTCCGGGAGGGAAAGACCCACGCTTTCTCTCCCTTTGGCGCCTCATAAGTGTGGGTATCTGAGCTGTCAATGGTTTGCCGCTTGCGGCTTCCGAAGGGGCCCTTTATTATTGATCCACCATCATATCCGTCGATAGCCATATTCAGGGTGAGCAGTATAGATCTTGTCAATATGCATTTTTATGTTCAGGTCAGCCTCCGAGGGCGGTACTGGCCGAAGCAGTTATCTGAGGAAGAGACATTTTTACAATAATATGCAAACTCTAATTCAGTTGCGCTGAGTTGCATAATCGGGTCATACCATTTCTTTGTTGCTTCATCAAGATCGTCGAGAAAGCCTTCCATCACTATCAAAATACCGCCATTCCTTTTCCCCTGTCTTCTCGTCCTCCAACTCGATCCATTCGTCCATAGCCAATTCACCATGTTCTTCATGACTATAGTATGTTTTCCCCCCAAGATTGAATAATCCTTCTTTGTAGATCTCTCCCTCTTTATCGAGGTAAACGCTATAATAGGATCGTTCAACAATTTCATCCTTCACCAATTCTCCGTTTTCCCGATAATAATGAAAGCTATCATCTTCTTTAATCCAGCCACCGCTCTTCTCCCCGTTTGTCAGGGTTCCAAGACCATCATCAGAAAATTCATATATGTCCCCTTTGTCATTATAAGTCCCACTTTTTCTGGCTTTGCCGTCCGCTTCATACAGAACGCACAAATTGTCTTTTAGAATAATCGCTGTATTTGTAATTATTTCCCCATCCCCGATAAAAGCGTAAAGATCGTCATCAATGAACTTACGTCCCTTCGCCACTTTTCCATTTTCATCAAGGTAAAACGTATATCCATTATTTTCGACAAATTGTGACCTGACAGGAGTTCCGTCCGAATCATAGTATACGAATTCCCCGTCTTCAATCCACCATCCCTTCCTCTTGACGGCAACATCCCATGCCATGCCATCTTTTCCAAACTCCCACGTGCTCCCATCCGGCCTTTTGTATCTTCCCGATGTTGGCGCTATGCCATTTTTATCAAAATAATACCATATTTTCTGACCTGATCCGTCAGGCACGCAGACCCACTGATCTTTTACCGCTCTTCCATCACTGGTCTTGTAGCAGTACAGATTCCCATTTTCCGTAAAACAGAGTTCCCCCGGCTCTTCCTCGCTGACAATTTTGTCGTCATCTTCTCTTTCAAAGAGGAAATCTCCATTTTTCCTCCACGGCTCGTATATATTTCGTGTTTTGACCGATAAACCATAATAAACGTAAGTCCCGTTTTCAAAACGCCATCCACTTTTTAAGCCTTTTTCACCAGTCTCATTCGCGTAAGCATTTGAATCAAATTTCCATATGCTTCCATCCAGCCTTTCTGCCGTCCCGGATATCAAGGCTTTCCCATCCGTCCCAAAACAAGCCCAATGGTATGTGCCTTTTTCCCTGTCAAACACCTCAGCCCAGGAATCGGTCAGCATCTGACCGTTTTCGGCATTCAGATAATAAAGATTTCCCCCATCCCGGAACGCTTCTCCTTTCAAAATGTGTCCATCCTCATTGAGATAAAACCAGTCTTTTCCATTTCTTTGGACCCAGGAAGATTTTACAGGATTTCCGTCTGTCCCAAGATAAATGTATTCTTCTTTCCCCTCCTTATTTTTCTTCTTGATCCAGCCTCTCATTGTCTTGATATCAGACTCAACGGGTTCCGAAATTTCCCTTCCCATCTCAATAAGTTCTTCCGGCGAATTGATTGAATAATATACGAACGTTGACTTGTTCTGGATCCCGTAAATTTCTTTTGTTGTGTCGCAATATGTCATAAGGGAAGGGATGTCCATCGATTTTGTCCAGGTACGGACATCAATGCAAACACCCTCCCGAAAATCCTGATACCTATCTGCGGCCGAGATATAAATCCTCTTACCGTCTTTATCCCAATCGACCGCAAGGCCATAAATTTTATTATTCAATGATCCCTGATAAACGGTTTCTTTCGTTTTAACATTACAAACACAAAAGATCCCATCCTTGGATTGCAAAAGGATATACTGGTCATCCATGCAGAACACAGCATTCGCTATCATATCCGTGGGAAAAGGAATATCGGTTTCCATACATACGCTCTTTTTTTGAATATCGTACACACGCATCTTTCCGTCTTCATCAAGTGCTCCAAAGAACGGGCTGGCCTTTGCCAAAAAGAGTTTTCTGTCCGCTTTGCCAGGGCATTGATCCTCTATCACAACCGATTTATCATTAGCGGTATTATAAAGCAGGAAGGATTCCGTTCTTATATCTTCAGAAGAAGAATATTGTCCGACCAAAATAAATCCATTTTCTCCAGTCTTCAGGACTGGAACCACGGACGTTTCAGCATATTCACGATTCTCTTTTGAAGAAAGGCGGGGATTATAGTTATAGCTCTTGTCAGGCAATGCCCACAGCTTTCCATCCGGATTTATTGTACCGCCCGACTCCTTACCATAACGCCAGAAAAGCCTCACTTCCCTTTCATTCGCCGCATTGTTAAAAGAGCCTGTTTGCAAAGAAGGACCCTTTTGCAAAGCGGCATAGAGCATATTTCCGTTATTGCATACATCATATACAATATTTGTAAAGCCCTCCTCTTCGTAGCATTCCAACTCATTTCCATCAAAATCAATGCACATAAGCCGAGAAGAAGCATCGTTATTATCATATATCCATATCTTTTTTCCCTCCATGTCCAAGCCCATCAATCCATTTTCAAGATCATAATGATATGGCGCGTTCTGATGGTCCGGGACTTTTATTGTCCTGATCAGCTCTTTGCTTTTCGGATCAAAAACATCAATTACAAAGTTGCCTTCACTACCGGTATATTTCCCTTCATAAGAAAGAAGAAAAAGATATTTATTTCCAGGTATGGATTGGACAGAAAGACAATCATCATAATCAGGGATTGCGGACAATTCGTGGATATGATCTGTATGATTAGAGGCTTTTATTATGTATACCTTTTTAAGGTTATCATCACAAACTATTGCCTGTACGTAATCCTTGTTCAATGTGTAACCAAACCGACTCGGATATTCGTTTACAAATGATCCTATGTGGGAGAAAAGGACAATATGCTGTTTGTTTATGATTGGTTTATATTCATAACCAGCACCTGACGCAAATAATAAACCTCCATTATCAAAAAGACATATTCTGGATAAGCTTCCGGAAAGGACCTGAAGATCAAAATAAATGTAATTTCCGGGCATTGCCTTGTAAGACGAAAGTTTCTTGTTGTATGGGTCATACTCATAACACATCTCATTGCAGCAGGCATAGATGTCGATTCCGGAGTTGTAATAATATGTCCAAATTGGAAGCATGTAAAAGCCAGTATCCGTATTCAGAACTTGTTGTATACTCCGAGAGTCGTTCAGGGTTCCATCGAAGCCAATCACTTCAAAGCACAGCTTTTGTTTATCCCCTTCATATCTGATGCCTGTAATAATTTCAGATTTCTCGTTCACGTCCATTCCTATCATGAACTCATTACCTGAATAATCCTCAGGTTCAGTTGGGCATACAGAACTGTAAACTATTTTCGTGTCGCCAGCTTCAAAGTCCGTGAGAAAATAAACTGACTTATAACTTTTAGGGTAGCCTGTCCCGGATGAAGTATATATAAATCCGGCAAAGTACCTTCCATCCCCCGAAAAGCATCCCGTTTCTTTTCCATAACTGTAAATCCTTTCCGCCTTGATAATTTCCTCAGGCAATGAGAGCGATTCTTTGGCCCAACCGTTTTCCAGATCAAGAAGGATCAGCTTCCTCGTTTCAGGCTGAGTGTATTCGTTCAATGAAAAGCCATCCGTCATTGTGCTGATTACGGCCATGACGCCCAATTCCTCGGAAACATGCCAATAATCATCACCATAATATGAGTTTGCCTTTTTTTCATATGCCCATATCAGGCTGCCATCGGACATGGACAGGGCAGAGATATGGTTTTCGAAGCAGCACAAAAGCATATCATATTTATTCAGCACATAAAGCCTTTGCTTTTTCACCCTGGCAATATCAGCGTTATCGTTTCTTTTCTTTACCGTTGCTGTCCAGAGCAATTTGCCGTCAAAAGAAGAAAAGGACCGAATCGTTCCAAATCTGTCCGCCGTAAAAACAGCATCGTCTGATAAGGCAAGCTGTTCTATATCCGTATCCTGTTGTACAACCGCGTCCTCATACATATGCTCAATCGGGCTTTCAATACCATATTCCCCGATTTTGAGCGCGCTGTTCATCAGATATTCCGCGTCTGTCACATTTTCAGTATCCTCTTCCTTTGCCAACGATAAAGCGGAAACCCCCTTTCTTATAGCCTCGATCCGCTGGCCGCTTTCGAGAAGCAACAAGCCTTCGTTTACCAGAGACTGCACAGACTGCCTGCTTATCTCTTTTGCCTTTTCATTAATCTCCTCATTTTGCCGCTGTATGGAGCGATTTTTTTCTGTAATCTGAAGGTTTTGTTGATGAATCTCAAGGTTCTTGGACAAAATATAGAGGCTGAAACACAATGAAGTCAAAAATAATCCCAGCATTAAAAAAATGCCCCTTTTCAACCTGTACCTGCGTTCCCTTTGCCAGAGCGAATCATATGGGCATGCCAGAATGGCGGCAAAAATCCTATAGACTTCCCTTTTCATCCTTCTTTTCGAAAACTGGCGATAGTCGTCTGTCAGATTCGCCGCGAGAGGCTCGATATACTCTTTAACAGTTACCCCGTCTTCTTCAAATATCTTTGTAAGCTCTTCCGGAAAAGAATCATCCGGCTTCCCTTGTACAAGAACCGCAATAATATGACTACGGTCATGATGCTCCAGGAAATAGCTGATCTCCCGATGCACCCATATGGATTCGGGCGTTGCCTCAGTACATACAACAAGCAAAAAGCGGCTCCTGTCAAGCGCGTCTTTTATAAGATTCGTCAGATTACTGGAAGCCGGCAACTCATCTTCATCCCTGAAAACCCTCCCCAGCCTTTTCCCGTTTGCGTACTCTTTTGGAGGCTTATAATGTTCCAGGAGCCAGTGAAGCCTTTTGGCAACATAGCTGTCTGTTGGCATATGTCGATAACTGATAAAGGCAATATATTCATCATCTACCAGAGTGAGTTTTGACCGCTCTGAGTTCTGGCATTGCGAACCGTTTGCGGGGCAAGCCGGCTCTATCGCTGGCGACGATTCTTCATTGTGCATATCCATATCCATATCGTCCTTCCTATAAAAGTGGTTTTTATGATAGGCCGGTGCGGCTTAATATAGAAAAAGGGCAGGCATGATTGTTGGTATCATTCCTGCCCTTTCCCTTTGAATTTGTGTCAATACCCTGTACCGGGCTATCTCCATTTCTACCCTGACTCTGAAAAGCCCTTGTGGTTATTGGCTTTTCGAAGCATTTTTTGCATATGTTTCTTAACAAAATTGAAAAATCGGGTTTTGGAGACCATTTTTTGGTTTTTTTGTAATATCTGGATTATACGGTATTTCGGCAAAGTCTGCAATGCAAAAATTATTTGAGATTGGCCAGGCGAAATTTATGGCAGCAGGAATGTCTTGTTCCGACTGAATCAATGTAAAATCTTATTTCTGTTCACAACTCCGCGCCTGAGATATCGATGGACGATTAGTATCAAAACAGTTTCACCTGATAAATTCCATATCAGATGCACTCTTTACAGTTTTCCATCTATGGGGATAAGAATTTCCCATTCTCCTTTTCGATGATTGCCCTTTCTCCTTAATACACCTTTTTCCTGTAACGCCGGGATGATTCTTTTGACAGTGGACAGGGAAAATGTTGTTTCAGCAGCCAGGTTTTTCTGCGTAATGCGGGCATTGTTTTTAATTATCAAGAGAAGCACTTTTTCATTTTCGGATAACTCACTGAAACGCATTTGCTCTTTGATCCCACCATTGTTATCATTGGTCTCATGTTTGGCATTATTGGTCTCATCTTTGATCTCATTGGTATCATTGGTATCATTAATCTCGCTATTGTTATCATTAGTCTCAAATTTAGTATCATTGGTTCCATGTTTAGTCTCAGGATCTATGACACCAAATGGATCGGTTTCAAATGATCTGCGGAAAATATTGATGCGAAAGGATGTCCCAAAATCCTTGATTTCCGGATCACCGAGGCTGTAAGCTCGCGCGTCATCGAAAGTACGAGGTATCTCACATAAGATCTATAAGCATTTTTTGTATGGTAAAATTGGTGTCAAGATATAGTTTGAGTTCTTCTTTGCTCATTTCCTGGTCTCCCATTTTATCCAATGAATCCATCATATCCACATACTTTGACATATACGAATTATAAGTTTCCAGCAATTCTCAAACCCAAAGTCTGTCACTTTCAATATGTTTCTTAACGAAATTGAAAAATCCAGGTTTTGGAGACCATTTTTTGATTTTTTTATATCTGGATTATACTGTATTTACGCAAAGTCTGCAAACAAAAATCATTTGAGATTAGTCAAGCAAAACTTATGATTACTCTTCAAACTTCCACATCCCCTGAAGTTACCCATTGATTGATATATACATAATTTTCCACGCCCCAAACGACTTACTTCTGCAGCCTCCGAGCAGGAGAAATAGGACTTTTGCCATTTTACACTGCCCACGATCCACTCCTCCCATGGATTCCCGGCAGGAGAAATGAGACATTTGTCATTTTTTACCGCCCACAAGCCACTCCCCCAAGGATTCCTGGCAGGAAATCTGGACATTGACAATGACATACAAATAAAACAATAGATAAAGTCAGGTGTGTTAAAGTCTGTACAGCAACAAATTCACTCAATTAACTCCCCTGTCAGAGTGGTTTTTTTGCCACTCTGAGTTCATGACAAACCGATGCGGCATCGCATCAGCAAGGCTCATCTATCCGATCGGGTTTTATCACGCTGAATTCTGGCATAGCGAACCGCCTGAAGGGCAAATCAACTCTACTCTCAGGGCAACATATTATCTTCTCATTGAGTTCAGAAAAGCTTTTATTATAATCCTGTTATAATCCTAATATGCCGCTCCGCATGCTCCAGTATGTGGGAAACCTTGACGAAAAATACCTGAAAG
Organism: uncultured Oribacterium sp.; assembly: GCA_946413525.1. Classification (GTDB taxonomy): domain Bacteria; phylum Bacillota; class Clostridia; order Lachnospirales; family Lachnospiraceae; genus Oribacterium. The sequence continues at coordinate 42,952 of CAMKKZ010000027.1, read as the reverse complement.
AAAATGATATGAACAAGTAGGGGATCAACTGCTCCCCCTCCCGCGCCCAAGACTTGTGGCATTTTACAACGGGAAAGTGGACAAGCCAGATGAAAGCGTCCTCCGACTTAGTGATTCCTTTCCGAAGGAAGCAGAATCGGACATCGAAGTCCGTGTCCGCATGCTCAATGTGAGCTACGGGAAAACGGCAGGCTTCTAGAGGCCTGCCAGCCCCTGAGGGAATATTCCTGGCTCATATAAGAGATTAGGAAAAACATCAAAACGATGACGATTTCCGATGCGATAAACAATGCAATTACCAGCATGCCAAAGGATTTTGTGATCAAACCATTTTTGGACGCGCACAAGAAGGATGTATACGGTATGTTATTGACAGAATATAATGAAGCTGAGGCCATGCAGCTATTCGAACGGGATGGATTTCGAAAAGTTCACGCACTGGGAGTCACCGAAGGTCACGCACAAGGGATTGCGGAGGGCTATAGCATGCTCGCCTCTCTGGTGCGTGACGGTTTGATTTCAATCGAGGCAGCAGCCAATGCCGCCGGAATGGATGTTTCTGAATTTCAGAAAGCGGCAAAGCGCAACATTTCCTCCTGACGCCATAACGATGCCAGGGCTCTTGAAATGCAAACTTTCACCTGACTATCCATTTTTATTTATATTATGTCATTGCCAAATAGCGTTTAAAGCATTCACGGCAAAGATGATTTGTGATATGATTCCGCAAATATATAGATATAAACTATGCATCAGGCATAGTTTATATCGTATTTGGCGACTTCCGCCAGAAATCGTCCTGAAAAAAAATTCCACCTGTACGGTTGAATGGCCTAAAGGCCATTCTGAATACCCCTAAATTCGCAAAACCGCCCGCTTCGCGTGCTTAAAGATTTGCTTCGCAAATCGTTTTGCTCATTTAGGGGTAGGTTGCTCATCCAAAGCGATATTTTGATTACGGTAAACCGTATCAAAATATCGCTTTGGATGGCAACCGTACAGGTGGAAAAAATTAAAAAACATGACAGGAAGGAGGTTACCGCATTATGAAAACCCGTGAAGTAATCAAGATCAATCGGACCTTGACCTTACAGGAACTTTGCGACTTCATGCAACAGCGCTGGAATAAGGAAAGCTACAATGACTTTGTTGTAGGAAGGCCTGCTGGCCTCGCGTTTGAAGATTACATCATGCTTCCGGCGACAACGCGTTGCGTTATATGCGTATATCCGCGACAGGGCAAAGTCATTCTTGCGGTAATGCCTAATTCCGAAGGGCAGATGGCTTTGGCTGGCAGTCTCGCGTTCGGCGGATATGGGCGCATGGGCGTAGTGGGCGAAATGAACGGGGTTGCATCCCAGGCGAATGGGCTGTATGCCGCATATTTGGAATCCCTGTTCTCCAGAGCAGGCATGCTTTCTGAAAGTTTGAAACGCAAAGAGCCTTTGCTCGGACAGTTTGATGCCGCCACAGGCAAAACGGCCAGGAATGTGCTTGAACTCGTGAAAATAGCGCCGCCGGAAGCACAAGGGATTTCAATCCTGTCGTTTATACTGGGCATTATCTCTTTGATTATTTTCTTCACAGGTATTCCCGGAATCTTGCTGGGAATCGTAGCCATCCTTTTGGCAAATTCCGTGCTAAGGATACAGGGGTTTCAAGCACAGGCCTATGCGGGTCGGTTCTGCGGCAAAATCGCGGTGTGCATGTCCTCTATCGTTGCATTTATTCTTATTGTTGGCGGTATTCTGACCGCCCTGTACGCATGATGAGAATAGGCAAATTAAGAAGAACTTAAGAAGAACTAATGAATGCTTTCACTTGGCTATCCGTTTTCAGCGACCGTCGCATTCGAAGGCAATCAAGGAGGCATACGATGATATTCAAGAATACAATTACTATTCTACCACTAGCATTCGTATGATAATTGCGGAAATCAAGTCGCAGCTTCCACGGTCAGCGAAAAGAACTTGAACAGGGGGAAAGGGCAGGCATGACAGCTAATATCATGCCTGCCCTTTCCTTTTGAATTTGTGTCAATGCCCATAACTATTCAGTTAGCACCTCGCGCTTGCCGCGATGCAGTATGAAAGCGTTGAAAAGCCCGCCTCGGGCGTACTCGGAATGCGCATAAGCGCCACGCCCGAGGCGTAACTGTTCAGCTTGACTGAACAGTTAAATCATTTCTCTGACGCTGTCAATGGGGAGCTCATAATAGTCTTCCCGGTATACACCGGCAATGCGCGAGCCCAGATTAATATGTTTTTACAAACAACATTGCATCTTCAATTTGCTGATCAACAGGGTCCCTTGCCCCCTGCCGATCCAGAAAGACAGAGCGGGTTTTCCCTTTACAGGCCGGGCATGTTCTGTGCGATAAAGAACGATGTGCTTATAAGAACCTATAGGGAACTAAAGATTATCTCTCTTTATTATCGCTAATGAGGCATTTTTGTAAGATTCATCATCCGTGACTTCTTTGATCACTTTGATCTTTTTAGGGAACGTGATCTCAGCGTTCTCGTCACTAAGCTCAATTTCAGCGATTGCCCGGTCATCCCAGAAAGGATAGATGTCAATCTCAAAATATTGATTCTCATATGTCAGACAATACCGATCCTTACGGATCTGTCTTCTGGTCGTGTCCGCATCCATTAAAAGTCGGATATACTCTCTTTCGGATAAGCGGCGTTCGATCTCTACGCGCTTGATATCGCTGATTTTCCGCTTGGTCGTTTGAAAATAAATATAGTGCCCATCAAACCCGCGTTGACGGATGCGGACTTCCTCGTCATTATCCGACTTCAGATATGTCTGGATTATTTCGATGCGTTGACAGTTGGGTAAAGAATCAAGCCATTTTGTATCAGGATATTCTATGAGGAATTTGCGCTCGATCTCGAATGGTTCGGGTTCTCCGAGGAAGGAAGAGATTTCCGCGATCAGGCGCTTCATCTTGTTTTCGAAGTTGGTGGTATTATTTATTACACGAAAATGCGGGTGACCGGTCCAGGCCGATATCAATTTATCATCAAGGCAAGCTACATGGCTCCTCTACGTTGACACAAAACAGTGCAGCGAGTTTCCGAATAGTATCCACGCCCGATTTGGCCAATTCTTGATCGTTGGTTCACTAACGCCAATATGCAACCAATACGCCCGAAATAATCTGAAAATTCCTATTTTCCCTGTCCGGTGGTCGTGGCAGAAAAGCATTCGGAGCATGGTGTACAGCATACAATACGTCAATCAACGGATAATATCAAGGGGTGGGGAGCTAAACAGCAATTTACAATTGACCTGATTTTTGTTTTTTTCAGTAGTTTCGGGCAGCGAAGTATGAAAACAAGCTTTTCATACTTCATAAACAGGAACTGCCCTTCAGAATCGGTTCACCTCAGTTTTCAAGCTTCACAGGCAGGAACCGCTCTTCAGAATCGGCTCACCACAGTTTTCAAGCTTCACAGGCAGGAACCGACCTTCGGAAGCGGCCTGCCTCAACTTTCTTCAAGCTTTGTAAGCAGGAACTGCTCTTCGGAATTATTTAACAGGATTCCGTTTATCATTTTACGCACAACGTTGCACGCCTTCTCCTGATTCTGCACACGCTGCATTGAATAATGGCTGTCCAGCTCATTTATCGTTTCATTCACTAGGGAGAGCGTTTCTTCCGGAAGGTCTGACGCCGTTTCCCTCTGGTCGCAGATCCATCCCATGGCCAGGATGCAGTTCGTAAGTTCCGCGTCCGACAGGCCTTCGGCTTCGATCGCGTCACATATCTTCCTGACGATCTTTTTCCGCATGTCCGCTGACAGGATCGGCTCGCTCGCTCCTTCCTTTCTCAAAGCAAAGCCGATGGCATGCGAGCTGAACTGAATATTGTTATTTAATCTTTTTATGCTCTTCCTGACATCATTTTCGAAGCAGTCCTGAAGCCACTGCAGGTCCGTCCGGGTCTTTGCGTGAGTATACAGGCAGGCCTGAAGGTAGCTCCGCGTGTCGTGGATGGACGACAGCTTGCTCAACTGGTCCATGCTCCCGCAAATGCTCAGGGTATAAATTGCCTGAATATTCGTGGAAGTCTTCGGCCCCTTCCTGATCGAAAAGCCGCTCAGCTCAGCGCTGATCTGACTCATGCAGAGCCTCGCCAGCCTCCTTTTGTCCATATCGCCCCATTCCGTGCCGATCCGCCTCGCAATGGTGAACAATCTCATTCTCGCCTCTTCCGACGACAGGCTTTGAAGCGTGTCCAGAATCACCGGCGCAAAATCCCCCTTATTTCCCGCGCTGCAGATACTGCCGGAGCATTCCGCGATGCGTTTGGAAAGCTTGCTCTTTTCCACCTTGTTCCTGCATCGTTCATAATTCTGACAAAGCTGAAGCAGGTTATGGATTTCCTCCCTGGGACGCAGGGCGCTGCCGCTCGGCGCCAGGATTTTCGCCTTCGTCTTTGACTTCTCACTGTTGTCGATGGCGATTTCCGCATAGCCCTCCTCGATCACTTCTTTTCCGGGGAGGTCCTTGCTGGTCCAGGCCTTCATCGTGATGACCTTGTTACGGTTCATATGAATCCTGAACGCGACATAGGTTCCATTGGGATACCTCCGTTTAAAGGAAATGTTCCCATTGGCTATAGTCCTGTACGTCCCGTCGAGATTCCGGCTCTTTATCGGGATCTCGATCATGTTCTGACCGGGCTCAGCCCTGAAGCCCGTCATAGTACTGGACGTATACGGGAGCTCGGCTCCTGTCGGGACGATCTCGTGAACCGCCCCGTTCCTCACCCCAAGATAGAGACAGTCATTAAGGATATTGCTCCCCCATTGTATTGCCATCTGCGGGGCCGTCCCCTGTGACGGTCTTCTGACCATTCCGCGCGTTCCCGCGCCTTCTCCCCCCATAGTTTCCGCGCCATCCCCGGCATCCTGCCCGAGAAGCCGCATGTCATCCTTCATCTCCTCATTTTGATGAAGGTAATAATGATACACCGCTGCCCCCCTGGCGACAGACTGGTCAGGATCAAGCGCGACGATCGGATCAAAGCCGAAGAACTCCTTCAGCCGGTCCGTGACCATGTAGAACTTGGACATGCCGCCATTTACTATGACAGCGTCAACAACGACATTGTCACAGGCCAGCTTGTCCGCCGCCTTCTTGAGCACATCAAGGATAGGGTAAATGATGTTCCTTCTGTTCTTTATCTGCTCTATCCTTTTGTAGTCGTCATACTTTAATTCGGGCGCCATGAAAACAGACAGAATGTTTTCAACCTCTTCTTTCGTAAAGGTATCGTCATATGAATAGCCGATGCCGCCCATGTTCCCTCCGGTGGGGAGAGCAATCTCGTCTTCCGGATCATCCCATCCCGAATCATAATCATCCCCACACCTCTCATTCAATTCAAGCTTCAGATGTTCCGCGTACACTCTAAGCAGCGGAAGAATGACCTCCTTCTCTTTCTGAAGCTTTGACACCACCTCGGGGTGATTCTGCTTCGAATATTGCCCCAGATATCTTTTGTACATTGCCCTGGCAATCTCTTCATCAAAGTCATCTCCGCCAAGCAATGTATATCTGTTCGTGGCAATCTCGTCCACCTTCAATACATTCGGATTCTCCTCCCTCCTTTTAATCTCATGCATCGTAATGTCGAGGGTGCCGCCCCCAAGGTCGAATACGAGCACCCTCTTCTTTTCACTCAGATCCAAAATTCGGTGCGAAATCTCCCCATTATGGATCTGATTGATCAAATCATAAATGACAGCGTTTGGCTCCGACAAAAGGACCGGCCTTTCACTGCCGTCCTGATTCCTCACCTTGATTCCGGCGAGCTCCGCCGCGTCCCTCGTCGCCTTGCACATCGCGGAATCAAAATTTGCGGGTACCGTGATGACGGCGTCCGTAATTTCGCACCTGTACACCTTCGAGGCCTCCCGCAAAAGATGCATCAATATCCTCGCGGAAATCTGGGACGGCGTCTCGTCCGGGATGTCCGGCGATAATCCTTCCGCCACGGGTTTCCCCATCTGGCTCTTAATGGACTTTGCCACCAGATGGGGGCGCAGGGGATACTGCATTTTCGCGAAATCCCCGACCAATGGTTCATAATTCTTTTCCTGCCGGTAATAAACGCAGGACGGCAGGGTCGGCTTCTTCATCGTGGTCAGCTTGGCCTCGCCCGAAACGGCATTATACATATCCACCCCGCGGGATATTTCAACGACCTTGCTGACAATATCTCCGTTCGGCTTTTCATTTATGGTGGCCAGCACCGAATTCGTAGTTCCAAGATCAATACCGACGCATAAATCATTATGCTCGCTCAGCCTGCTCGATTCCATAATAATCCCTCCTTTGCCCATGGGCTAAATTTCCGTGTCTCCATATCCTTCTCTTAATCCCACCTTTCCCCCCTTTATTCGTCCGCCCCGGCAGCATCGCCTTCGCTCTCTTCCTCCTTTACCTTCGGCCTTGAGATCTGTATCTCCTTATCCCTATACACCCACCCCGGCGATACCACCTTTACAGTCTTCCTCTCCCCTTCCGTGGAAAAGGGCGTCCCTTCATAATTGCAGAACTCTACGTCCGCGGCCGTTACCTCCTTGACGGAATTGATTTTCATCATCGGCTCTATATGGCAGTCGCGGACAAACTGGATCAGCTTTTTCACCATGATAAGCAGGCCATTGATCTCGATCGGAAGCTCGAAATTGTTTTTTCTGAGCTCGTCAACCCCCCTGCGAATCACCAGGAGCTCATCCAATATGCAGCCATATTTTTCCGAATTCAGCTTCGCGAAGAAATCCGCCAGCTCCTTCACCTTGTTCGCTTCAAGCTGCTCCTCGAACTCATCCTGGAGATCCTGGAGCATAGCGCTCGTCCTGTCCAGGACAATTTCCAACTGCTCCATGCGCCTGACGGCCTGCTCATGCGAAAACTTCTTTTCGTTATCCTTGGATTGCTGCTTCTTCTTGCTGTCCCTGTACTGCGGATATCCATACACCGCGCAGATCGCGTCGGAAAAATCATAAAAGAAATATTTCGCCAGCGTGTTCCCGAGCATAAAAAGGCTGCTGCTGTCGTCAAACAGGTCGATTTCGGGATATTTTTCATAAATCATAATGGCGGCCAGCCGTTCCTGTGAATCATGCCTCTTCCCGCTCCGCAGGGCCGGGGTCTTCCGCAATTTTTCATACTTTTCGAAGGCTTCCTTTTTCCCCTGGACGGCGTCCGGGAACAGCCTCGTCACGCTGTCCGCCCATAGCAGCAGTTCCTTCCTCTCGCTCGGGTTCGCCATCCTCCGGCTTCGGAAAATCTGTATCACCTCATCCCCCGTCATGTCATAGCCAAACCTGCTGTTCATGGCGCTTGCTACATTGTTCGGCCCGATATCGTAATCGCTGCACAGAATGGAAAAGATCCTGTTTTCCATCACGATATCTTCCCTCATCTGGCCCCCCCTGCGCAGTTTCCTCCGCTCGGTTTCCTCATGCACCATTTCCAGCACTTCTTTTACCTTCGCATCCTTTATATTAATCATTCTTACACCCCTGTCAGTGTCATTTCCGCACTGATTCCAACTTGATTCAAACTTGATTCCAACTTGATTCTATCTTGATTCTATCTTGATTTTAATGACCCGCCCATGCTACAATCCGTAAATCTCCCCTTCTTCCGCAAAGATGAACTGCGTCCGGCATCCATCCTCAAACATCATCTCCTGCTCTATCGTATGATCATCGAACACGGAGTATTCCCTGCCGCAATGCACAAGGACGGCCTGCCTCGCGTTAAGCCTTTTCAGGAACATCTTCATTTCCTGAAAATCCTCGTGAAGCGAGAAGTCAACATTCAGGCTTTTGTACCTGCCCAAAGGAAACGCGCCCCTGCCCGAGGTAAGGTAAATGTGCGGCTCCACCGGCTCCATCAATCCCATGCTTTTGTTATGCTCCGTCAGGACCGGCACCGAGAGGCGTTCCATTTTCACGACCATCTTCATAATGGATTCGTCCAGATAAATCGGCACACCCATCTCATTCTCATTGTTCAATGCCTTCAGGAATTCAATTCCTTTGCTAAGCTGCGGTATCCGGCACAGGACAGACTGTTTGTATTCCCCCGCAAGGCGGAGGGCATACCCCGCCTGCCGGAAAATTGCGTCAGCCTTTTTGACATATCCCGGATGCTTCGCATGAAGCCCGCAAAGAATGACCGTGTCCAGATCCAGGTTCTCCGGAAGCATGCACCCCTCCGTTAGCAGGGAAGGATGCAATGAATAATCGCCGGTATACAGGATCCTCCGCCTCCCCGTATCAAAAAGCGTCATCATAGCGCCGGGAATATGCCCGGCGGGGAAAAAGCTGACCCGGTATTTTCCAAAGTCCATCGTCTGCATAAAGCTGACGCAGGCGACCCGCTCCAAAAGAGCCCTTGCCGCAAGCCGCACATCCTCATCCCTCTCTTTGTTCCCGATGAACAACCTGTCATAAAGCTGATATTCCGAAAGGACCCTGGTCACTTCCGTCATATAAACCTGGGCATGACCGGCCTGCCTCATCAGATCAAGAAGCGCTCCGACATGATCCATATGGGCATGGGATATGAAAACCCGGTCAATCTGCCCCATGGACTGTAAAAACGGGGACGTGATCAGAAAATGAAAATCCGGCTCGAACTCCACGCCATTCTCCATCCCGATTCCGGCGTCAAGGATTATATTGCTGCCTCCTATCCCAAGATAATAGCAGCTCGCCCCGACCCTCTGCCCTCCCCCCAGGGGGATAAAGCGAATGTCATTAACTGCGTTACCCATCACCCCTCCTCTTCAATATACCGTGCGTCCTGCTCCATCAACGGACGAGCTTTTGAATATTATCCCTTCCCCTCCTCTTCAAGATACCGCACGCCCTTTCCGGCAGCCCTGGCATATTCAATCTCGGACCTGGTACTCGAGCCAATGTATCCGCCGACATTAAGCACGAAAATCTCATCCGACATATCTATCTTCCGCTTATGCATGTTATCCAGCATTTCCTTCGTTTTAGAAATCGCGCCCTCGTCCATCCCGTCCCAGACCTCATCGTCCCCGGAATGCCCGAAGAGCCCGACGCTGATGACAATGTTCCCCTCCAGCGTAAGCTTCTTCTGCGCTTCAATGAAAGCATCCTTGAACCGGGTGCTGCCGCAAAGCGTAATGACCTTGTATCCTGAAACCATTTTGATCCCCCCTTTACCCCGCCATATTCCCAAAAAGCAAAACCACCCACCATGATTTCAAAAAAGCAAAACCACCCACCATGATTTCAAAAATACAAAATCCCCCGCCATGATTCCGGAAAAACAAAATCCCCCGCCATGATTCCGGAAAAGCAACCCCCCCGCCATGATTCCGAAAAAACAAAATCCCCCACCATGATTCCGGAAAGAGCAGTTTCCATGAATCCGATGGGGAATCCTTAAGGAAATGCTGATCAGATCATCGTTTCCTTATGCCGGTCAACAGGCCTTGCGGCCGTCTGGGCAGAACTATCCATTATCCATTCAATTCGTTCAGCTTATAAAAGGCTTGCCTTTCATCACTTATTGTAATTCACAATGCTGCCAAAATCCGGCTTCAGGGATGCCCCGCCAATCAGTCCGCCGTCAATGTTCGGCTTCGCGAGAAGCTCTTTGCAGTTTCCGGCATTCATGGATCCGCCATACTGAATGCGGATGGCTTCCGCCGTATCGCTGCCATAAAGCTCCGTAAGAAGATCACGGATGGCCTTGCAGACCTCTTCCGCCTGATCGGCAGTGGCGGTCTTCCCGGTGCCAATGGCCCAGATCGGCTCGTAGGCGATCACGACCTTCTTCGCATCCTCCGCGGAAACACCCTGGAAGGCGATCTTGAGCTGCATCCTGACAAAGTCAAAGCAGATGCCCTGCTCCCTCTGCTCCAGGGACTCGCCGCAGCAGACGATGGGGATAAGGCCCTTCTCCAAAGCCTTCTTCAGCTTCTTGTTAATATCCGCATCCGTCTCATGGAAATATTCCCTTCTCTCGGAATGCCCCATGATAACGTATTTCACGCCGGCATCCAGCAGCATGTCCGCGGAAACCTCGCCCGTATAAGCGCCCTTGTCCTCGAAATACAGGTTCTCGGCGCCCACATTGATATTCGTGCCCTTCACGGCCTCCGCCACTGGGATAATGTCTATGGCCGGGACGCAGAACACAACATCCACATCCTCATTTTTGACCAACGGCTTCAGCGTTTCGCAAAGCTTCACCGCTTCCGTCGGGGTCATGTTCATTTTCCAGTTGCCGGCAATAATTTTCTTCCTCATATTACCCTGTCTTCCCTTCATCAAAGGAGCTATATTTCACTATAGTGAATACCAGCGTATTTCGGCAAACCACAGTGAAATATAGCGTATTTTAGCAAACTATAGCGAAACATAGCGTATTTTAGCAAACTATAGCGAAACATAGCGAACTATAGCAAACGTCAAAACTGCCGTTTGCTATATGTTATTTGCTATATGATATTCTTTATATGATATTTGCTACCGATTCAGTACCCAGCTTATTTGTCATTCGCCGCCGCGACGCCGGGCAGCTCCTTGCCCTCCAGGAATTCAAGGGACGCGCCGCCGCCCGTGGAGATATGGGTCATCTTGTCGCCGAAGCCCATCTGGTTGACCGCTGCCGCGGAATCGCCGCCGCCGATGACCGTCGTGGCCTCTGTCTCCGCAAGGGCCTTTGCCACAGCCTTCGTGCCGGCTGCCAGGATCGGGTTCTCAAACACGCCCATCGGGCCGTTCCAGACAACGGTCTTCGCCGATTTCACGGCATCGGCATAAAGCTCCTGGGTCTTCGGTCCAATGTCCATGCCCATCTTGTCGGCAGGAATCTTGTCAATGTCAACCACCTCCGTGGCAATTTCCGCGTCAATGGGATCCGGGAAGGAGGCTGTAATGACGGCGTCCACAGGGAGGAGCAGCTTCTTGCCAAGCTTCGCCGCCTTCTCGATCATCTCCTTGCAGTAATCCACCTTCGTGTCATCCAGCAGGGACTTTCCGATCTCATAGCCCTGAGCCTTCGCGAAGGTATAAGCCATGCCGCCGCCGATGATCAGCGTGTCGCACTTCTCCAGAAGGTTTGAAATGACGTTCAGCTTGTCCGCAACCTTCGCGCCGCCAAGAATGGCCACGAAAGGACGTACCGGATCCTCCACAGCCTGCCCAAGGAACTTGATTTCCTTCTGCATCAGGTAGCCCACCACGGACGGGCCGTCAATGAACTGGGTCACGCCCACATTGGAGCAGTGCGCCCTGTGGGCGGTGCCGAAAGCGTCATTTACAAAGACTTCCGCCAGAGAGGCAAGATCCTTCGAGAAGGCCTCCCCGTTCTTGGTTTCTTCCGCGCGGTAACGCGTATTCTCGAGAAGGATCACGTCGCCGTCCTTCATCGCTTCCACGGCAGCCTCCGCGTTCGGTCCCACCACCTCGTTGTCGGCAGCGAACTTCACTTCCTGGCCAAGCAGCTCGCTAAGGCGCTTCGCCACCGGCGCAAGGGAAAGCTCAGGCTTCGGCTCCCCCTTCGGCTTCCCAAGGTGGGAGCAAAGAATCACCTTGCCGCCATCGGCAATAAGCTTCTTGATGGTCGGGAGCGCGGCCACGAGCCTGTTCTCATCGGTAATCTTCCCCTCCTTCAGGGGGACGTTGAAATCGCAGCGGCAAAGAACCTTCTTGCCCTTTACATTAATATCGTCAACTGATTTCTTGTTTAATGCAGCCATATCGCCAATCTCCTTTTGATGATATTAAAAATATGGGTTTTGACGCGCTTCAAGGAAAAGCGCGTCAAAATCCTCCCTTTGGTCGGACAAATCCCTACGGGATTCGCCAAGTCCGGTCATGAAAAGCCTTGATGACTCTTCATAACCTATAGATAAAAAGCCGCCAAGGGCCTTTGCCCCTGGCGGCCTGACCCGCAGATAACAGAGCTGGGACCAGCCAGCGCCCTCTTATGAATCAGTTCAGTCAACAGTGAACGGCCAGCGCCCCTCTCACGAATCATTCCAGTGAAGTGCCAGCACTCTCACGAATCAGTTCAGTCAACAGTGAACGGCCAGCGCCCTCTCACGAATCAGCTTTCATCAGCCTTCTGAACAGCCGGCATCTTATTTCACGAACTTCTCGAAGTACTTGATCGTCCTGACCATCTGAGATGTGTAGGAATTCTCATTGTCATACCATGACACAACCTCTACCTGATAAAGGTCATCCGCAATCTTGGAAACCATGGTCTGGGTCGCGTCAAACAGGGAGCCATAGGTCATGCCGACAATGTCGGAGGAAACGATCGGATCCTCGGTGTAGCCGAAGGTCTCGGGATCGGAAGCAGCCTTCATGGCGGCATTCACGGTATCAACGGTCACTTCCTTGTCCGTCTTCACAACGGCGAAAAGGAGCGTGGTGGAGCCGGTCGGGACCGGAACCCTCTGGGCGGATCCGATAAGCTTGCCGTTCAGCTCAGGAATGACCAGACCGATCGCCTTTGCGGCACCCGTTGAGTTCGGGACAATGTTGACTGCCGCTGCCCTGGCCCTGCGAAGGTCGCCCTTCCTGTGCGGGCCGTCCAGAACCATCTGGTCGCCGGTATACGCGTGAATGGTGGCCATGATGCCGGACTGAATCGGCGCGAAGTCATTGAGGGCCTTTGCCATCGGAGCAAGGCAGTTGGTGGTGCAGGAAGCCGCGGAAATGATGTTGTCATTCTCTGTCAGCTTCTCATGGTTGACATTGTAAACGATGGTCGGAAGGTCATTGCCGGCCGGAGCGGAAATGACGACCTTCTTGGCACCTGCATCGATATGGGCCTGCGCCTTGTCCTTCTTGGTATAGAAGCCCGTGCACTCCAGGACGACGTCTACGCCAAGCTCGCCCCAGGGAAGGTTCTTCGCCTCTTTCTCCTGGTAAATCTTAATGGTCGTGCCCTTGACGGTAATGCTGTCTTCTCCTGCACTAACCTGGTCAGCATATTTGTACTTGCCCTGGGAAGAATCATACTTCAGAAGGTGTGCCAGCATCTTGGGATCCGTAAGGTCATTGATCGCGACGATCTCCGTTCCCTCATGCTCGAACATCTGCCTGAAAGCAAGGCGGCCGATACGGCCAAAACCATTGATTGCAACTTTTACAGCCATAGTAGTAATCCTCCTGGAAAAAAATGTAAATATTATACTCTTTATATTCTATGCCATGGATTGTCTTTTTGCAAGTACAAATTATGCGTTAGCCATGACAAAGCGACCACAAAGCGAAAGACAACGCAACAGCGAAAAGAATCAAAAGGCTCAGAACGCGCGCATGAAGTCGCCAGGCACGACTGCGAACGGAGCACTGAATTTCAAATGATTTTTCACACAATCCCTTCATAAACTGTCTTCTCCCCTATACGGACCTTCTCTACGCCGGCCTTTTTTATTTTAAAAGTTGAAACTCAGGAGATATCCTGTATCCAGCCCATAGGAATCCAGATAATCCATGATCTGCCTTTCAGCTTTGGCATTATATCTGTCTCCGTGCCATATTTTAAGCTCTATGATATATCGTCTGCCCCTGTAATGTATCACTACATCCATCCGCCTTCGATCTCTGTTACGTTCCTCATCTATCAGAGTGGGTTTTTGCCATTCTGAATTCTGACATAGCGAACCGCCTGCGGGGCAAGATGGCTCATCTATCATCAATAGGGCAATGTATTCTCCGATACAATCTTTGATTTCATCCGGCATGGCATTGTATGTTGCCGGGCTTTTTTTGAACAATCTGCAAAAGGCCTGTACAAAATCCTCTTCTGTAGAAAACCCGCTCCTGCTTATCCCCTGAAAATCCAGGCTTATCACAGAATAATCCTTCTCCAATTCCCGTTTCAGCGCAAGCAGCGTTGTAGTTTTCCCGTACTGTCTGGCACGATTGATTGCAAAGTACGCGCCCCCATCAACGAGTTTTTTAATTTCCTTAACCCGACTGGTAATATCCACCATATAATGTTTTGACGGTATACAAACTGCGGCTGTGTTGAATCTTTCCATAATATCCCGACTGCTATCCTCTAATCTATCCTGGCTGAATGTTCTTCATCATATCTATTATTTTTCCACCAAACATCATCCAATCTTTCGCAAATCATTGTAACACCTGACAAAAAAGATGACAAGAAATAATATTTCGGGAATTCATTCAGACATTTATAAATTCCAGTAAAAAGCCATTCAAAATGCTTGCTTTCCAAATGTTTTTTTCTTAGAATCAAAGGGCTGTACGAAATAGACGTACTCACAGGCAAGCGGGTCTCTGATGGAAGTATCTATAAAGGGGAGCCATTCCGAAATAGACGCACTCAAAGGCAAGCGGGTCTGCCAAAGAGCCCCGGATGATTTATAATTTCTTTTGTCCGGCACGTTATTGCCAATTCTATTGGCAAATGGCAAATGCTTTCACACATGAGCATAATTTAAAAAAAGGAGGAAAAGAAGGAAAATGATGAACAAAACAAATCCCGGAAACAATATTCAGAGTGCAGGCGAAAAGGCCATTGCCGATCTCGTTGTATATGGGAAGATATTCACGTCCGAGGGCAATCGGCTCGCGGAGGCGTTCGCCGTCAAGGACGGCAGATACATCTATGTGGGCGACAGGAAGGGAGCCGAAGCATTCGTGGAAGAAGGCAGGACCGAGGTTCTGGATTATAGCGGGAAGGGCCTCGTAATGCCCTCCTGCGGCAACGGTCACGCGCATTATTCGATGGGTTTCGCCATCCAGTCAGTCGGCGTGCTGGTCGGCCAGCACGATGATGTGGACAAATTCCTGACAGACATCGTCCCCGCAGCGGTCAGGAAGGCAAAGGAAAATGGGATGACGGCCCTGTTCGGCTTCGGCTGGAATGTGAACATCTTCGAGAAAAACATGCCCACTCGTCAGCAGTTGGACGCGATATGCAGCGATATTCCCATGTACTTCGCGGATGAGGAGGGCCACAAGGGCCTGGTAAACACCATCGCCCTGGTCAACGCGGGCATCATGAAGGAAGACGGCACGGTGCTCATGGAGAAGGATGCCATACGCGGCGGCGAGATCATGATGGGGCCGGACGGCACCCCCAGCGGCTATCTGAAGGAGCAGGCAGGAACCTACGCACGTTCCTTCCTGGATAATGACAGGCTCTTCCCCATTGACATAGCAAAGAAGAACCTGGGCCAGATCCAGGAGCATTTGCTGTCCGAGGGCTACACGATGTATATGGATGGCTGGTCCCCTTATTTCTACAACACCAATCTTTATGAGGCCGCCTTCCAGATGGACAAGGCCGGCGACATGCACTTTGTGATCGGCATGAGCTATGAGATTGAAAGCTGGATGGATCTGGAAGAAGCCTTCACCAAGGCTAAGGATGCCAGGAAGTTCTCTTCCGAACGCGTGAGGACGGACTGGGTGAAGCTCTTCATTGACGGCACGGTGGAAACCGGCACCGGGTATGTGGATCCATTATATCCCGACGGCCACCAGGGCAGGGTCAACTGGACGGAAGAGGAAGTTACAGACATGACCAGAAGTGCCAATGCGGAGGGCATGGCCATGCACGTCCATGTAATGGGCAACAAGGCGGTCAACCTTGCCGTGAACGCGTTCGTCAATGGCGGAAAGGATGAAATGCGGAACACGCTTGTGCACGTGCGCAACGTAAATCCATCGGATTATCAGCGCATGGCAGACCATAAGATATGCGTCACCGCCGGCATGCATTGGCATCATTTCCCCGACGGGGAAATTGAGACGCTGAAGACCATGGTTCCCGCGGGCATGGAAAACGAGTTCTATCCCATGAAATCATTCTTCGATTACGGCATCAACGTGTCCTCACATTCCGACTATCCCGCGTTGAGCGGCAGCCCCGACGACCCCTTCGGCATAATGGAGATCGCGGTCACAGGCGTGCTGAACGGAGAAAACGGCTCCCCTTGGTGGCCCAAAGAGCTGCTGACCCGCGAGCAGGCCCTCACGGCCCTGACCATCAACTGCGCGAAGCAAATGTTCATCGACGAGCAAAGGGGCAGCATCAAGGAAGGCAAATACGCGGACTTCCTCCTCGTTGACAAGGACGTGCTGACCTGCCCGGAGGCAGAGATCCACGCCGCCAGGCCCTCCGCGACCTACTTCGAGGGAAAGAAAGTCTTCTCCAGATAAGCCCGCAACACAGAACACAGGGGGACGGTCCTTTTGTGTTACTCCCTAACACAAAAGGACCGTCCCCCTGTGTTGGATCCATTTTTCTTCAAAACTCTTGACATTACCAGCAAAAATCTGAACAAAACATGCCTGAAGGCATATTTTGTTCAGATTATCTCTTCCATACATGCTCCGAATGCTGCTGACCTGTGTAAAGCCTACCTGCCTGTCATCTTGAACCTTTATCCGCGTTTGCGGTCAAGATAATTATCTTCATCTTTGCTATTGTTCAGCATACTGCAATGCTCAGCATAATAGGATTCCACATCTTCCTTATGAAAGCTGCAACGTACAATCGGGGAAAGCAGCTTCACCTTGTCCTTACGTAGAAGTTGGACGTGTTCATAGGCATGTGGACCATCCGCCTTGCCATCTGCCTTTGTTCGGAAAAGTTTCAGATAAGAATCGTAATCCTTAACCTCACTAACTAATCCGGCTTTGGTCAAACCAACAAATATAGCAGCGGATCTCGCCTGGCAATTCAGCGATCTGGTGGCCAAATCTGTGAACGCCGTGTAATCTTCTTTAAGAAGCTGTCCTTTTACTTCCTCATTTTCCGGCTCCAGGAGCGCGTTCAAATAAAGGAAGTCGTAAAACTGTGAAATATGCCATTCAGGGGCAAAAAATGTCATACCGTCAAATTCATACATGTACGAATGCATACCCAAAGACTTTTCTTTCACGAGCTTTTTGCATTTCCTGCCTGGGAGGAAAAGATACTCTTCAAACGGCCCAACCGTCCTCACGCCATCACTGTAGATACGGGAAGACTGGAACGCGCTCTCCACTGTCGTCAATCCCTTCCGGGTTCTTTTACGCAAATTCATTGCGCTAAGTCTTGATCCCAGTGAAAACAGGCTGGATGATGAAATTTCCAGAACCCTCTCTTCCGGATAAGCCCTCAAAAAATTCTGATGCAGACCAATCTGACATTTGCGTTTTTGGCTCAACGCGAAACCACCGAACCAATCGATATTTACATGAATCTCTTCGAAAAACGGATACTCTGTCCTGCTTACAAAAACACTCTTCTCAGCCATTAGCCTCTCCCTTTCGAGGAAACTTCCACACACAGGGGGACGGTTCTTTTGTGTTACTCCCTAACACAAAAGAACCGTCCCCCTGTGTTCCCAGAACATTCAGCATGGAAG
This sequence comes from uncultured Oribacterium sp., assembly GCA_946413525.1. Taxonomy (GTDB): domain Bacteria; phylum Bacillota; class Clostridia; order Lachnospirales; family Lachnospiraceae; genus Oribacterium. Next base: position 25,527 of record CAMKKZ010000027.1, on the reverse strand, counting down.
TTCCTAGATCATATAATATTTGGTCAGGAAATAGGTTCTGTCCCAATCAACGATGTGACACTCGGATTCCTTTTCCGGATGGATATTGAATTCATCGAAAACCATCACATACTTGTTTTCAAGATCATATTGCGGCCACTCGTGAGCCTTTCCATCAGGGGAAATGTCTGCACTGAGGGACGGATTACCTGTCTTTGCAAACTGAATCCACATTCTGCGCAAAATCTTTCCAAAAGTCTCATCGAACCTTCTGCCCGATACAAGCGTTTCCTCCGGGTGATTGAATACAGTGGAAATCTCTATGGTATGGGCGCACCACATCTTCGGTATAGAAGATTCCGGCGTGAAGTAATAGCTGTAGGATTTTCCTCCGCTCATCGTATGGGTTTCAGACATCCTGATCATAGGCGCTTTGAACATGATCTGCTCGATCAGGCGGGTTACGCTTGCATAGTCAGGGCTTGAATTTTTTTCGTCATTGCAAAAACTCTCTACCAGGACCTTCTCTTCCTCCGTCAGTTGGGCCAGCTTCTTCGCCTTGCGGTCAGCAGCAAAATCATCATAAAACTCCGGTCCGACAGCGTATGCGAAATACCCTCCTTCGTCCTTGTTACAGCCCTGAAGAATATTAATATCCTTTACCTTTCCTTCTGCATAAGCAGCATACGGATCCAAAGGCAGGTAGCTTCCGTCCTTTTCCGGGAAGATGCGCAGCGCAAGGATTCCAGATGCTTCGATGAGCTTTTCGGCATCCAGCTTCCGAAGGTCGGCTACGGTTTTACAGCCAAGGACAGCCATCAGTTCGTCTGTGCAGGCAATAGCCTGCTCTGTTGTCCGCGTACACATAGGGGATCCGCTCTGTGCGATGACGCGATGAAAATACTTGCGGGATCCTTCGATCAACGGAAGCAGGATCACACTGGCTGCGCCGGCGGATTCGCCGATGAGCGTCACATTATCGGGATCGCCGCCGAAGAAGGCAATGTTTTCATGGATCCACTTTAAGGCCATCATCTGATCCATGAGTCCGAGATTCTGCGCATCCGGATAATCTTTGCCGTCCGGCAGGTGGGACAGATGCAGGAAGCCAAGAACGCTAAGCCGGTACTCGATTGAAACGAAGACAATATCCTGATTCTCATTGACGTAAGCCGTACCATCCTCCCGCGGTTCCGCCGTGGATCCGACCTCGAAAGCGCCGCCGTGGATCCAGACTATGACCGGTTTCTTTTCCGCGGAATCATCCGCCGGCTTCCATACGTTCAGATGCAGGCATTCTTCACTCGCAGGGTAAAGGGAACCGATTTGCATGGGATCTGCGTTTTGAACAGGAACCCTCCCAAAATAGTGCGCCTCATACACTCCATCATCCGCAGCATACTCTACCGGCGCCTTCCAGCGGAACTCTCCAACCGGCTGTTTTCCGACAAAGGGAATTCCTCTGAAGGCGATAACATTCTCCTCCCTTTTTCCAACGAACGTGCCGTTGATGCACTTCACCGCCAGTGTCTTGTCATAATTGCCATCGGTGATCGTTTTGTTTTCCCCGTATAATGCTTCCATTCTCTGTTTTCTTTCGAGAAGATTTTTTTCAGCTTCACTCATGGTTTTTTCCTTTCATCACTCAGTAATTTTCTTTCCGCTGAAGTATACGTCCGTCGGCAGATTGTAGCTGAATCCGACCGGCTCTGCCGTAAGCAGGTCATTGTCGAATACCAGGAAGTCCGCATCTTTGCCGGCTTCAATGGAACCCTTGGCCGCTTCAATGCCAAGCTGCTTCGCTCCGTTGATCGTATATCCGATCAGCATTTCTTCGTTATTCATTCTCTCGTCAAGAGGCGGCAGTACCCTGACAGTTTTCTGCGCATCCGGGGCTTTCGTCTTTTCGCTGACATGGCGTGTCATTCCGACTTCCATCGCGTAATACGGGTTCCAGGTTGAGAAATCGCCGTAAGCAACATCATCACTTGACCAGGTCACAAGCGCGCCCGTGTCCCAGACGGTTTTGCATCGGTACATCTTTGCCGCGCGTTCCTCGCCGAGCAGCTTGGACCAGAAAACGTACGGATCTCCGCCAATCGTTCCGCTGTGCCATACCGGCGTATAATTTGCAATAACGCCAAGCTTTGCGAAGCGATCCAGGTCTTTGTCATCCTGGACCCAGAGATGGGCGCAGGTCACTTTGACACGGAAGTTTTCTCCCAATTCCTTTCTGGCCATCTCCACTCCATCCAGCACGACACGGGATGATCTCTCGCCAACGGTATGCAGATGGAAATCCAGTCCTGCCTCATTCAGTTCTTTCAGGATCTCCGCGACCTCCTCTGAGCTCAAGGTGGTTGCTCCCACCGCGCCGGTGTCAACATAAGGGGTGACCATTGCTGCTGTTTCGATCTTTAATGTACCGTCCATAAATACTTTTAAGGTATGGACCTTGAGGTGTTCCGTATTGAACTCACGGTTGAAACGCTTCGTCTCCTCAATGGCTTCCTTGATTTTGTTATGGTTTGTGAGAACATAGCATCCGTCAATATAGACAGGCAGTTTGCCTTGTCTGTCCAGATCGCGCAAATGGGAATAGATCCGCTCATGGATATCATTATGCTCCGGGAAGCCTGCATCAAACACAGCGCTGACACCATATTCTTTGCAAAATTCAATCCAGCGCGCAACCGCTGCTGCAATCTGCTCATCGGTCAGATTCTCTCTTAACCAGTCGAAAAGGAAAGGCCAGCCGGCGGATTCATAGGCATTGCCGGTCAAATGTCCATCCTTGCGCACATAGTAAGCAAGTCCGGGTGCGGGATCCGGCGTGTCGTCAGTAACTCCGTGCTTTTCAAGGATCTTGGAGTTTACCCAGATGCTGTGCACTTCGGATTCCAGTACCTGCAGTTCATGATCAGGGCAGATCGCATCGAGATCTTCCTTTGTAAAGTCTTCTCCATTCAAGGATGCGCGTTCCAGCATGAAGCGGTAACGCTCTTTGCCCGGGTTCTTTTGGATATAATCCGCCATAAAATCCAGGGCCTCCTGTTTTCCGGAGCAAGCAATCCACTCTCCATATTCGACGTACTCAAATCCGACGCCGGTTGTAATATGGATGTGGCTGTCGATGATGCCGGGCATAATGAACTTTCCGCCAAGATCTGTGACTTCGCCCTCATAATCTTTCAGTCCGGACTCGTCTCCGACATAAGCAAATTTGCCATCCTTCACCACCAGAGCAGACGCTATGGAGCAGTCCTTATCCGCGGTAAAGATTTTTGCATTTTTAATGATCTGATCCGCCTTCATGTTTCCTCCTCTGTTTCATTAAGCAGTATTTGTTCCTGTACAAATAGATCCGCGAAACATTATAACTCAAACTTCCCTTAATGAAAATAGCCAGGGCACAGGGGGGGCACAGGGGGACGGTCCTTTTGTGTTATTCTAACACAAAAGGACCGTCCCCCTGTGCCATAAAAGGAAGCATATATATAGGGAGACAGATCACATCCTGATCTCTTGCGTAATCCTTCGTATATACAAGATATTTGCTCAGAATTCTATCTGAATACTTTTCGCAGAAGTGATCAAGTGAAGCGTGCTTTTTATATCCCGAGGATTTGATTTCCAATGGACAGATCTTATTCTTTCGGGATATGAGAAAATCCACCTCATAGTTGTGCCTGGATGTCGGGTTCATGAACGTGTGATAAAACAATTCATTTCCTGTCGCTGTCAACATTTGTGCCGTTACGTTTTCATAGAGATATCCAAGATTTGCAGACAGTTTATCATTTAGCAGTTTTTCATAAAGCTCATTCTCAGTAAAATCCCTGTCCTTGAACATCAGGGTTGTAAACAGTCCGGTATCACATACAAAGATCTTGAACTTTGCAAGATCTATTGTTGCCGACATCCCGACGTCCGGGTCATCTACATGATATGAAACAAGTATCGTCTTTGAATCCTTCATCTCCGCTATCAAATGAAGAAGATCGTCAGCCCTTACATCTCTTTTAAACACGCTGCTGACATGATACCGACATGCGTTCTTATTCAATTGCGCTGGTATGGCATCAAAAAGCATTGACGCGCGTCCCGTGGAATCTATCTTTACGAAATCATCCTTGTACAGATTCAAGATATCCCTCTTCACCAGATCGACGTTTTTGAAATTATTGTATTCTATATACGCCTCAACAGCCTGTGGCATTCCGCCGACCAGCATATAAAGCCTGAAGTTCCTGAGCAGTTTTCTGTTTGTCTGTTGGCCTAACGGTTTGCCCATTTCAAAAAATTGCCTGATAACGTCATAACTCGATTCATCCCCCGCCGCCCAAAGAAACTCTTCATAATCCATTGGATACATGCTGATCTTCCGCTCTTCACTTGGGATCACTATATCCTTTACATTATTTCTGATTGAAATAAGGGAGCCCGTCTCAATATAGTCATATCTGTGATCTTTAACAAGATGCTTTATTGCCTGCCTGGCCAAAGGACATTTTTGCACCTCATCAAAAATGATAACTGATTTCCTCTTTTTCAAATCAACTTTATACTGCAGCTGCAATTGGAGGAACAGATAATTCAAATCTGATATATCCTCAAACAGTTCCTTTGTGGCTTTAGAAGCAATGGAAAAATCAATCAGTATATAACTTTCATATTCGTTTTTGGCAAATTCCTCAGCCACTGTAGATTTACCGATTCGTCTCGCGCCTTCTATCAGCGCGGCTGTTTTTCCATCGGATTCTCTCTTCCACTTCAAAAGCGAATCATATATTTTACGCTTAAACATCTCCCATCAGCCTTTCGCACCATCCATTTCTATGTTTATCCGCAAAAACGCATTATCTATTCATGAAATATACCCGAAATTCGCATTATTGTCAATTTATTCTTCTTGCAAGATCCGTCATGATAGGTGAAAGAAATTTAGCGAGCAGCGTAATGGCTCCTTCATACACAAAAATCGGGATTGCTGAAAACGCGCATCCTTTTCCCAAAGATGAAGTCATCACCGCTATGATTATAAAATCCAGTACGGATTTCACCGCCAGCGAGGAATGATCACCCGACGCGCCATCCTGGATTGCGCCCACGATTCCCATTGCGCCAATACATACTGTTAATGACGCCATCACAAAAGCATTCACAAATTGCTTATCTCCGCTGTTTCCCGTTTTGTTTTTCAGCCATTCTCCAAATCCTTCAAATCTTTTTTCAATGGTACCCATTGCCTCCTTTCCCTTTTTTTACAAAAAACTCTTTCATTGACATCTTTTTCCTTTGCCACTAAAATTGAAATAATCTCCTTTCAGTAATCATAGGACATAATTATCCTTCAGGAACATTCATGTCCGTACCTGGCGAATCCCGCAGGGAATATGCCTTGACCTGCTTGCGAATCGAGGCCAGCCTCCCGGCGACTGAGGATTTTAACGCGCTTTTCCTTAGAACGCGTTAAAACCCATATTTATGGAAGCATATGAAAGGAGAAACCATTGAGGATGAAATCAGAGTTGCCAAAACCCACTCTGACAGGGGAGGAAAAAAATGGACGGTCCAAAAAAGGATTACAAAGGGATGCTTCCCATCGGTTCCGTGGTGCGGATTGAAGATGTGGAACAATACATTGTCATTTGCGGACGAATCGTATGCCCGGCGGATGAGGAAAGGCTGTATGATTATGTCGGCTTCCCTTATCCGGAGGGCATGGGCAGGGAAGATCTGCTTTTTTTTGACAGAGAAGCCATTGCGGATCTTCTCTTTATAGGGTTCCAGGATGAACTTGAGCTAAGATACCGAAGCGAGATTCTGGACAAGCTGGGAGAACTGGCGGTCGAAGACGGCGAAATCGTTCTCGTTGGCGGGGAGGAATAAAGCTATGGCGGATAAATACCAAAGGATGCTGTGGCTGGCTAATTTAAGGAGATACAGGAAGCAGCTGGGACAGAGAAGTTCCGTTTTCAATCCGACCGGCAACAAGGTTCAAAAGGCATTGGAGGAGTCCGTGCTTGACGCGGAAAGGGTGCTGGACGGATATTACGAGAAGGAGGATCTTTCCTCGGAACAGCTGCAGCAGATTTCCGGCATCCTGGACAGGTTGGCCGAAAATGCCCGCGAATACATCAGGGTCAAAAGGGAAGTAGATCATTACGCGCTGGACCCGCAGGAGAAAGGCGTGAAGAGGGCTTCGGGAACGGAGCGGATCAGGCTGGAGGCAGCGCACAAGCTCATGAATGAATCTGAGAGGATGATGTCCGACATCAAGAAGGCCAGGCAGCATCTGATTGAAGCGGCCAACCCGCAGCCGGATCCCGGGGGCATCGGAGCCGCCAATCCGCAACACCTGCACGGGGGCATCGGGGCGCCGCAGCACGGAAATGGCGCCGAAAGGCTGGTAAACCTTGAGGAACTTAAGCAGGAGGACAAGAGCGTCCTGGAAAAGCGTGGCATACATGCGGATTCAGTCCGTTTAACAAAGGTGCTGAATGCCGAGATGCGTAATTTCTCGGAACGCCTGCACTCTTCTGCCTGGAACGCAGAGAGGCGGAAGGACCTGAGGAAAGGCTTCCACCTGCACAGGGACTCCATCATGAATTTCCATGGCAACGATGAATTTCTTGAAAATTATGAAAAATACCGCCTTGATATCCACAAATCCGTAACATGCTACCGTTACCTTGAAAATCTCCGGGATTCCAAAAAGCCTGCCGACAGGGAAAAGTTCAGAACCTGCCTCCTTGGAATGGCCCTCACGGAAAAGAGCTTTACCGCAATGGAGGACAAAATCAATGAATTGGAGATGATCGGGTGCTTCATGGATACCAGGGCGGAAATTCTCAAGAATCCTGCCTATCAGTCAATGGACAAGACCGCCATAGAGGAAATCAAGGAGAAAAGCGCAAGCGATCTCCGAAGCGAGGTACAAAACAGCCCCGGCATGAATGATGATTGGAAGCAGCTCTACCTTGGTCTTGCCCAGCTTAAGGACATCTCCAGGTACGGGATCAAGCCAAAGGGAGCTTCCACGCGCAATACGGCAAGCGCTTATGACAATACGGTGAAAAATGGCGGGCTGACGACCAGGGCTTCCTTCCTGACAGCTTACGAGGACCATGGCGTCAAGGGGGAAAAGAACGTAAAGACATGGAAGGGCTTCAAGGAGTATTTCCTCAGCCGTTTCAAGCTGAAAAGCTCCGACTCGACTTCCAATACCATGAATTTCCGAACAGGGGAGACCACGAAAACAGAGAACGCGGTCGGAGCGGATGCAGGAGCGAATCTGTTCAAGGGTAAGCTCCGGGCTGTCAAACTTGGAGGAAAGTACAAGAGCAAGGGCGAAATGTTCGAAATCGGCGCTCACCTTTCCCTTGCCACCGTCAAAACCTCTGCGGACATAGGCGTCAGCTTTTCCGCCAGCAAGCTCTGGGAGAACAAGCTTTACGCGAATGCGAGTGCCGAGGCCTTCGGACTTAGAGGCGTTGCGAAGGCATCGCTGAATTTCAAAAAAATCAAGACGAAGGTGGACGCAAAGCTCGAGGGAAATATCGGTGCCGCCTCTGCCAGCGCCCTGGGAGGCGTCGGCATGATACGCTACAAGGACGAAGATGGAAAAGACAAGGAAGGCTTTGGGGTTAGCGCCGAGCTCAATGCCAATGCGGCGGTATTCAAAGGCAGCGTATCCGGCGGCATCAGCTTCTTTGGCATCCGTATTGGCGGAAAGCTCACCGGCCAGGCCCTGGCCGTGGGTGGGTCGGCGAAATTCACCGCCACGAAGAACGGCCTTTCCTTCGGTCTGGGCGCAGCGCTGGGTCTGGGCGCGGGCTTTGAGATCAGCATTGACTGGAGCGGCGCCATCGAGAGGTTCCGCGCATGGCGGACGCGTCAGGGGGAAAGAAAGGCTCTGAGAGAAAAGCTCAGAGCAGAAAAAGCGGCCGAAAAGGCAAAGTTGAAAGCGGAGATGGAAGCCGCAAAAGCAGAAAGGGAGAAGCAAAAAGCAGCCTTTGGGAACTCAAAAAAAGCCATCGGAAGGGACGGTGATGCAATCAAGGACAGCGCAATCCTCAGGAATAGCATGGTTCATAAGGAAGGCATGTCCCATAAGGAAGGCAATGCCCATGAGGAGAACGAAAGGAATATGATTCACCGAAGCCATAGCATCGGGAACCTTGAAAAGAATGAGTTCAAGCTCAGCCTCTAATCCTTGCAAAGTCCCGGCCATACAAAAACCTTGTTGGTGCATACCGCATCAGCTTGTCATAAAATCAGAGTTAAACAAAACACTCTAACAGTGAAGGGAGGAAGAAACATGTACGAGGATTTACTGCCCTGCGGCTCCATCGTAAAGCTTGCGGCAGGGGAACGCTTTCTGATGATTTGCGGACGCGTGGTGGTGGCGGACGGGAATGACCGTATTTTCGATTACGTGGGCACGCTGTACCCGGAAGGCCTTTCGAAACCGGACGACATGTATTTCTTTGACCGGGACGCCATTGAACGTATCCTTTTCATTGGCTTCCAGGATGAGAACGAGCTGGCTTATCAAGAAGAAGTGCTGGGACAGTTGGGACCCTTGAAGCTTGTGGACGGCGAGCTGGTAGAGGCCGACTGACTGGTTGAAATAAATCAACTTTAACTACAGCATTCCTTGTGCCGCAAAACATCCCGTCTATATGCTTTGAATGCCAAAGCATTCCATTATGCGCCAAAACATTCGCGAAACCACACGTTTCCCGCATTAAAAGCAGTTTTTCCGCAGCACAGGGAATGCTGCGGAAAAATCTGAACAAAACATGCCGGAAGCCATTTTTTGTGAACAATTATGTCGACCTGATTAGTTACAAAGGAAGAACAAACGTTACAATATATCCTTAATTTTTCTCAAAACGGCCATGGTACATATGCCGCAATTATCGCAATCAGAACAGCCGGAAGCATGTTGGCCACCCGCAGCTTTTTCTCCCATAGAAGGTTCAATCCCACACAAAAGATAAGGACAGAACCGATCAGAGACAAATAGGAAACAGCAAGGTCCGTCATGATCGGTGAAAGAAATTTAATTTCGTTCCGCTGACTTCCCACAACGGGATCAAGCAGATCAATGCTTTGGAATGGCTACTGCACTAACTTTTATAAGAAACCTCGAAGCAATTAAGCTGAATTATTAAGCAATTGATTGCAAAAACAGATGAAAGCCATTCTGAAGAAGGGTGCCCTGGCTTCACAGCCCACATTGACGCGATTCTGGAAACGGATGAACAACGATACCCTTGCCCAGTTTGATGCTATCAATGCCTAAATGCGAGAATCCGTCTATTCAATCAAAACGCCTGAACATATGTTATTTGACCTTGATTCCACATTGCTGAATACTTATGGCAAACAGGAAAGGAAAGAGGGTCTATGTTCCGATACTGAAACATAGACCCTCTGACCTCAGTTGCCCCTTGCCATGATCTTATTTCTTTTGCTTACTCCAGCAGAAATCCTTCCGCTACCTCAACTATTTTTTCTTTTTCTCCCGGCCGCTTGTACAGATGATCGGTTCCTTCAAATATCTCTATCCGAATCCGGTTCCGCCTGGCATATTCGATCGTATCCTCCGGATTAACGACATCATCCTTATCGCCTTGCAGGATAAGGACCTTTTCCGGATAAGGCGGATCTGGCGAAAAAGCATCATGCGCAAGCAGACTGTCATAGAATTCCTTTCCCAGATACATTTTTCTTTCAAATCCTTGAATAGTCTTGCCGCCCCGCATCAAGTCATTAAACTCATTTTCGGTAAGAAAACCGCGGAAGATCTTTCCCATATTCAGTGCGGGAGATCTTAAAACAATCTTAGAAAACGCTTCCGGATGTTCGTTTCGATATAAAGTCGCAAGATATCCGCCGAAACTGGTTGCAAAGCATGAAATCAGTTTGTGCTCTTTTTCAACGATGAATTTGTAAACCATATCCAAATCAGCAAGACAGTTTTCCACTGTCAAATTACTATCCGGAGCCTTGCTTTCACCGTGTGCCGGCCAATCAAATGTCACGATTCCAATATCTTTTTCGTCCAGCCGCTGCATAAGCGCCGCAATTACAGAGCTTTCCTTGTCTCCCGCAAATCCATGCAGGCAAAGAACTATGGCCTTATGGGCCTTCGAAACATTCCAGATTACCGGAATGCTCAATCCATATTCATTCTCAATCCCTATTCTTGTTTCTTGCATAGCCCTAATTCCTATCTTTCATTTTTTAACGAGCGCCGGGAAATAGCATCTTGTACCTCCTTCAGATCTTTCCGCAAAGCAGCATACCCGGCTTGCCAAAAATCATAATTCCAATCAGATTCCTTCGGAACGACGCAACTTTTTTGTATTGAAATATACTTTTTCATCTGCCGGAACGCCCATCTCTTGCCACCGTCTGAGGTAACAATATTCAATAAACTTTGGCTTTATGGTTTTAAAAGCTTTACCTTGGCTTGTTTTTGATAAAATGCCACTCCATAGCAAAATATCTGCTCATAACCGGAGATACCTTCAGCATACTCCTCATCTATGATCTGTTTTATCGCTTTATCACAATCCTTATCCAGATCGGATTTCTCATCGGATTTCTTTGCCTCTATGATGATAGCCCTACGATTACGCCTATCCTTTAAGAATATATCCGGTCTCCCAAGTCCCTTTTCCTTATTGGACTCAACGCTATAACCTCTTCCAACGAAAACGCCAGCGAGGAACGCGCGATAATAATCCTCATGATAGTCGTTGTAGCTGATAGTATTCCACAACAAATCGGATACTATCTCAGTCGCACGCTTTTCATCACCATCCCACAACGAATTTAGAAGTTCATTGATCGAATCTGTATTAACAGTATCGTTGAAATATCTGACCACTGTATCTTCAAATATTGATGCAATCTCTTTATTGGGGATTTTAAGGAAAACCGTATCATCGTCCTCTTCAGGATCTGCCTTGGTAATATATCCCGTCATCAGCAGAACGCTCCATAGGCTATCCTCTGATGAATGCAGCGTATCATATGTCAGTTCATCCGAAATTGCCTGATTGATCATGCCTCCATTCAAGAGCGTTTCAAACTTATCCGCAACATCAAAATCCGTCCGCTTTACAAATGTCAGCAAGATACCATTATGACTGGTGTTTTTCCAATAGTTCTTAGGCTTGGCATCCTTCCTCTTTTTCAATGCCGAAAGATAGTTTATAACATCCCAGGGACAATACACATGGCTGTCACCAAATACATAGCCGTCATACCATTCCTTAATAATGTCGGCTTTATCCTTCCGATCTGCCGCCTCAAGAATTGCATCTACCTCATCACCGGAAAAGCCGAAGTAATCAGAAAAATCCTCATCCAGAACAGAGTATGAGGCAAAATTATTGGTGCCTGTAAAGATACTCTCCTTCGCAATGCGAAGGCATCCCGTGATCACGGCAAATTGAAGGAACTCATCATCCTTAAGAGCAGTACTCATGATCCCTTTGATAACATCAAGCATTTTGGAATAGTACCCATTCTTTGATGTATCCTTTTCACTCGCTTTTGCAAGAGGAACATCATATTCATCAATCAAAAGAATAACCTTTTTGCCATAAACAGCATTCATCATTCGCATAATTGTCTTTAGGGAGTTTTTTATATCCTGCTCCTCTGCTTTTTGATACATCAGGCGATTGAAAACATCTCTGTCAGCCTGATTAACTAACTCGCTGTCTGTAACATCTGACAATTTCTTACAAAGATCCGCAATAGATGTCCCCAGCATCTTATACGCACTATCAAAAGTATCAGCTTCTGCATCCTTAAACGAAACAAACAAAACCGGATACTGATTCATCCAATCCTTGCAGAAATCGCTATGTTCAGTGATGGCAAGCCCATCAAATATGCTCTCACTATCTTTTCGTATGCTGAAGAAATTCTCCATCATACTCATCATTAGCGTTTTCCCAAACCTGCGCGGTCTGGTAAATAGCGTTACCTGATTATCAGTATCATTAACCAGCTCATAAATCAGTTCCGTTTTATCAACATAGTAATTGCCTGATTCTCTGAGTGCTGCAAAGTCAGATTTCCCTACACCCACCTTAAAATCCATACAAAACCTCCTTCCGAAGGATACATCTATTTCTCGTCACAACTGATATGAATTATCTTCTGGTATAACTTACTATCGCCTTATCTGACAAACTTGAATTTGTCAATCCAGCAACTTCTCTATAGTCTGTTCGTAGTCAGAATCAATCAGCATCGACTAATCGGGATTCTATTTCCTATTCATGACCAATGATTTCAACGAAACTATTCAACACCCTCCAGATTTCAGAGAATTCCGGAAGGAAAGCCTGCTTTTCCTCCTGAATTCTCTGAAATCCAGAGGGCGGGCAAAGCGAGGAGCGTTTTCCCAATAAAATACTACCATGAAACAGTCAAATTTTCAGCAAAAACTGTTATCATAATTATTATCCACCGTGTAGATGATGCAGACACGGTTCAGGGAGTCGAGCCATTGATTGCGGATCTCCGTATTGATCCCTTTAAAGGCAGTCTGTAATTTGGTGGCGTCTCCATTTAATTCCACCGTAATGCCCTGTATTTTCACCAAAAACCACCACCCTGAACGCATTAAAAAAGCACCTCCGAAGAGATGCCTTTCAAATAGAGTGGGTTTTTGCTACTCTGATTACATGACAAGCCGATGCGGCATCGTATCATCATGAATCCTCTATAAGTGCCGGATGCTGCCGGATCACTGGCCGAAGGTAAATGAAATTATGAGATATACTGCGTGATTAATGAGCTCGCCGCACAGGGAAAATCAATGGTGATGATATCTTCGGAAATGCCGGAGCTTCTCGGTATGTGCAACAGGATAAATGTAATGGACGAAGACAGGATAAATCGGTTTCGATTCCTTCATTGTGAAGTGACTCAGCGACTTCGGCGAGTGCCGTATAGGTGCATCCCTTCTGATGGGGGGCTTCCGTTTTGATTGAAAACTGATTCGTGTTTTACTATCACGTGCCAAAACAGGATCGATTTCGATTCCAGGATTATTTGGGTTTGAATGGGGAATAGACTCATTATGGACATAGTAATGCTTAAACAAATGCCAACATAATCTTTCAAACTCTTTGGTTGGGTTCTCATGGATACTTGCGAACCTTTTCCATGTAATTTCGCTAGCTAGCATATGCTATACCCTTTCTTATTCCTTCCATAAAATATAAGTCTTATTCCACTCCCAACGCCTTATACACTGCATCTTCCGCGCAGTTATAGAAAATCAGATTGAAGCTACCGACCAGATCTGCGGGAACGGTACCGAGATCTCCGGCAGAAGTTATCGGCAACAATACCTTCTTAGCTCCGGAATCCAGGCAAACCTGTAGCGCATTTGCAAGTTCATCTACCTTGATGATGGTTCCGCTGATGCTGATTTCACCAAGAACAGCCAGAGAACTGACCGTAGGTTTGCTCAGTGCAATAGAACTCAGGGCAATCAAAGTTGGCAGTGCAAGCTTGCTGGTCATACCGATGCCCTGCAGATCCTGATAATTGATAATGTAATCTTTTGTGGTGGTGCTGATAGCGCCGCTGATCCGGTTGCTGTTTGCCTTCAGGAAACTGAAAGCAGTATTGGATGCTTCACGGCATTCGCGGTCTGATCCAAGCCCAGTACGATCAAACTTGCCATTGCCCGGCAGCATCTGACTCTCCAGGCGGAATACTCCGATCATTCCGGATTTTCCACGGGATACGGTGTAGACCTGCCCTGGATTGCACATGCCTTCCGGAATCAGTTTTCCGCCGCCCTGTTCCGGTACGGAAACGTAATGCTCTTCAAAAGTCTCTTTATCGATATATGAGAAGTTCACATCATAGAACTCCATGCCGCCCAGCTTTTTCAGCTGCTCTTTTACACGGCGACGCATTTCAAGAGCCAGCGTCAGGATCTCTTCGATCTGCTCCTTATCGAATACGCCATCCGGATACAGCAGTTTCACATAGGCGTCCACCATCTTACGGACTGCAATAGTATCACGCTGGTTCAGGTTCTTCCCCAGCCGGAAATACTTGTCCAGGGAATCGCCGTACTGCTCTTTACGCAGCTCACGGATAAACTCTGACAGATAATCCGTTATGAAACCGTAGTCATCCGTAAAGTGCTCAGGACGGAACTTCGGGATCTCCCAGCCTGGGATATAGCAGTGCATACGATCAAGGAATGCAGTATCTGTGCCCATTTCCAGCGGGAACAGGTCAAACAGGCTGGATGTCTTGAGCAGCACATCAACACTCTGATTAATATTGCCCACAAAGACCATGGAGGCAGAAGCAGCCTTTTCCTCTTTGCCGCGTGCAAATGAACCAGATGCCATGTAGTCCTTCATGATCTGCACACCGTCTTTATCCTTGAAACGGATTCCGGCCACTTCATCAAAAGCAACACAATCCCAGAGGCCGACAAGACCGACCTGTTTCCGGGACATGTTATAGAACAGATTCGCCACAGTGGTCTGTCCACCGGAAACCAGAATACTATTTGGGGAGATCTCCTTGAACAAATGTGATTTACCAGTGCTTCTCGGACCGAGTTCGCAAAGATTGAAATTGTTCTCAATCAACGGCAGCATCCTGGTCAGCAGCAGCCACTTTTCACGATACTGCAGCTCATCCGGCTCCATACCGATGGAACGAAGCAGCACATCAATCCACTCATCCTTTGTAAAGGCCTTACGACCGGCCTTCAGTTCATCAATATCCACATGAGGCATCTGGATCGGGGTCAGCTTGCGTATATGGATCGGGGTGCCGTTTCTCTCTTCCTCGATAAACTCATAATCCATCTGCACAATACACCAGATACCGCCGCAGAGAAGTCTGTCGTATTTTGTCGGGTATTCCTCATCAATCGGAATTCCTCTGAGGCCAAGGTTAGCGAAATCAGAGACATAGCAGTCATGCTTAATATCCAGATTCACCGTGATCATATCGATAACCGTATGACTGCCGCGCTGACGGAGCACCGAAAGGATCTTCTGTGCCTCATCCGGACGCACGAAATTATCGGCAAGAATCCTCTTAACGTTCTCGACGCCCTGTTCGATCACTTCCGGATCATCAGAGCTGCAATACTGTCCAAGTAGGAACTCCAGCACATAGACCGGAACGTTCGCGCCTTCCTTGATTTTCTTTGTCAGATCCTTTCTGACGATCTTGCCATCGAAGTACTGACGGAGCTTGCTTTTCAGGACAGCTCTCCTGTCATCAGTCTCTAAAAATTCCGACATGCCTTAGCCTCCGTTCTATCTATCAGAAGTTGAAACCAAAATCATCCGCAAACGCCAGATCCATAATTACAGGATGACGGAATGCCTCGATTCCGGTCGCATCATCGTAAACGACAAGGTAATACTGCTTATTCTTGTCGTATTTCTTATTCTTGAATGTGAACCGCATCCGGAAGATTCTCTTCTGAGGATCGGCGTCACGACTGTCTGCGATGTATGTATTCTCGTTGGAAATCTTTTCGTTATCCTCGGAGATGAAGTACATCTTATACGTGGTTTTCTTGATCGTATCGCTGACTGCATCGGACTGGATGAAGTCCATTGTTGTGATCAGGTTAGTGATCTTCTGAACTATGCTGACCAGAGCAATCTGTGCCGGCCTTGTTTCCATATGGCCGCGTTCCATCTTAATATCCAGCACTGGCACCAGCATTTCCTGCGGAGATGATCCGCCATGGACAAAGTTCTGACCGCCGCCGGCAACCTTGAACACATTACTGCTTACAGGGAATGACACAACCTTCTGATCCTCATTTCCAAGGATCTTCCCCATAGAGATATTCTGTACTCCTTCATCAATCACAGCTTCTGGAGCTACAATGAACCGGCGGCTGATAAAGGCTTTCTTGTCAATGATTGCGCCGATCTTATCACTCTCAGACAGCTTGTCCCTCTTGTAAATGAATCCGTGATCCGAAGTCACCAGGAAACGATAGGTATTGGCATTCGTGGAGATCTTCCGAATCAGGTCCATGATCTCCTGAATTGCCTCCTTGCAGGCCACAAACACTTCATTTTCAGTTGTTGCCTTGTCACCTCTGGCATCTATCTGGTTATGATACACATAGACTACCTGCATGCCTGTAAAGATATCGCGCAGCTCATTCTTCTTGAGCCCCTTGATATCATCAAACTGTACACAGGCGCCATTTGCCTGATGCTTCTGCAGAACTGTCTGCCTCCCGGCAAGATCATTGCAAAGAACATCATCCGCCAGAACGCGGAAGTCATCCGTCATGGTAAGCGTGTTATGGGGAAGCAGGGATGCCATACCGAGCCTTGTATAGGAAGGCAGCACAGAGAGCTGTACATCCAGTTTTGCGGAGCACTTGGGATCATCTATCATCCGCTTAAACAGTTCCTGCCCCACTTCGTACCGCATAGCATCGGAAATGATGACAACGGTACGTTCCTTTGTATTGCGTACATGCTTGCTGTAGAAGTTGCGCTGCAGGGAAATCTCTTGGAAGGCTTCGACTTCCTGAATCCCTTCATTCCATTTGGGCATGATCTTGGCGAGGAATTCATTGGTATAGATGTTCTCCACCAGCGTTCTTAACAATTCAAACGCACCAGTATCCTCAATCTGATCATAGTTATAATAGAATTTCCGGTACTCCTGATCGAACTGGTAATCCTTATCAAGATACTGTTTGATGATCTTCTTGAAACCATCCGGGCAGTTGTAATTCGCCGCAACAATCAGATGGTATGCACTAAGCAGCAGTTTATATGTTTTTGCCGTTCTGCCACCAAAGTGCATCTTCATTCTCTTCTCACATAGTTCCGGTATGGTCAGGCGATCCAGCTTTGCACCGGTATCTTCCGCTAACAAACGCTCCACGATCCATTTCACCAAAATCTGATCTGCCGCAATGAAGGTATCCACATCAACCAGATCTTCCGGTTGCATTCCAGCAAAGGACATCATCACATTCAGGCCGTCAGAAACATGCTTGGAAAGCTCATCAAACCGACTACTGTAAAGCACACTGTTCATCAGGTTATCCAGGAACGCAATGATATTCCCGGACTTGTAGGAAACAAACGTCTTCCAAGGCTGCGGTGCATCACACCCCAGCTGTCTGACTGTAGAAGTCACAAACATGGTGACAATCAGCTTTTCAAGTGTCGGTTTTGCATCGGTATAACCGAACTGCTGCTCACATAGCTTCCAGAAAGAACCGAGAAGATCGTACTTCTCAATTTCCACCAAGAATTTGTTATCCTCCAGCGTTCCGTCGGTGATCATGACGCGCACTACTTCTTCAAAAGAGCAGGTGCGGGTCCGGCAAATTACACTGAGAAGACCTACAAGAATGTTCTCCTCATTGAAGTTCTCAATCTCCAGATCATAGAAACGCTGTGTCCTCTCCTTATTGGCAAAGAACTTGATATGCTTCTCTATGATCGGCTTGTACTTCTCCTCAATGCCAAGATCCACGGACAGCAGGGAAGCGCGGTCCGCAAAGAACCGCTTGGAATACAGCATCGTATCTTCCAGGTGGTTATCTTTCACATCCGGCTTTGGAAACGGAGCATAGACCAAGTAGTTCGTGGTCGTATCCTCGCGCTCCAGAAAGCGCTTTGTAATAAACTGATTGTCCGGCTCCAGCTTATAGATTTTGGCATTGTCCAGTTCTACAGAATCTATGTCCTCCGCGAACTCTGCCTTATCGTCGTACCAGAATACAAGCTTACGGGTATCTCCCGTAAACTCAGCATTCAGCCGGTCTATGATTTGTTTTAGGTTAAGCTCAGCCATATCAGTGTTTCTCCTGTATGATCCATGATCCTCGTGTTCCGCCGGTTCTCTGAACCTGTCCACTCTCAATCAGCTTGCCAAAGGCCCTTTGAATCGTAGAACGGGAAACACCAATCTCTTCTGCAATCCGTGTCTGCGAGATTTTAGGATTTTCCTTAATCAGCCGCAGGATTTGATCCTGAATAGCTCTATTTTCAGCTTCATTGGCTTCACGATTAGCTTCATTGGCTTCAACATTGGCTTCATTGGCACCATTAGCACGATAAATAGTCACCTTAATTCCATCACCGAATTCTTCAAATTTCGGTTCCGGGAGGCCCATTTCTCTGCACTGCCGGAACAATCTCGGTAGTCCGGTTCCCCAACCTTCAATGATCTTCATATACTGAAACGCTTCGGCAATCGCCGTGTTCCGGCATTTGGATTTGCCGGCAAGCGCATCCTTCACGTTCAGACCATCATACAGCATTCCCGGAGAATCCACTTCCAAGCGGTCATCATAAACGGAGACCTGAATAGCGGAAGAATCCAGATAGCTGCGGTGCAGACAGGCGTTGGCAATGATTTCGCGGATGGACTGCGTAGGTAGCTCATACGCATCATGCCTGTAAAGGCCTTCGATAACAGCGCTCCGGTTGATGTGCCGCAACACAAACTGATAGGCTTCCTCTACCTGCTGCTGTATCGGGCCACGGAACTCCTTCTTATCAATAAATTCATCACGTTCGGTTCCCTTGAATACTGCGCACTGAATCTTTATGTTCCGATCTATGGGATTCGTGAGCAGGGTAAAGGCGTGTGTGGGCATATAATCCCGGCCATCCTTGCACAGGATACCGAAATCCTCCAGCTTCTGAATCGTAAGAGGATGAACTTCCGCACGTTCTGCATTGTTACGGCAGGCATCCAGTGCTGCCTGATACATGCTCTGCATCAGCTGCTTTACGGCAGCCTCATCATAATCCGCACCGATCTCCTGCATTGTGTCATACGAAATCTTCTGGCCTTCAAGCTCCAGCTCCTTCAGTTTTCTCTCGTCTGCAGGACGGCTGGTACCATTCACGCGGATATAGGAAGACTTCTCCTTACCCACAGATGCGAGGTAATACGGTCTGTATCTTCCGGGGAAGACTTCCACTTCCAATACTGTTTCACTGCCAACTGTTTTCGGTGTGATTTCCATATTGATCTGCGGCGTGCAGGCATCAGAGATCATGTTGGAAATGGCATCCGAAAGCTTGAAAGGATTCTGGTCTCCCAGGCCAACGACCTTTCCAGTTTCATCTTCCACGCCCACGATAGTCTTCCCGCCGGAGGTGTTGGCAAATGTTATATTATCCTTCAGAAACTTTTCATGTTTCTTCGGAATCTCCGCCTTGAACTCAACATGTTTATCCTCGCCGAATAATTCTTTCTGAACGATCACATCAATCACCTCCCGTTACTCCTTCGACATGATGTTCTTTGAATCTGCAAGAACCTCATAGAATTTTCCGTCATTTGCTGTCTGGATCTTGCGATAGTTCTTCTTTACACCGTCATCCAGATCCAGCTCGATTCGGGACAGCGCCAGGTGTGCCAGCTTTTCGTCGTATTCACGGCATTCCTTCAGCTGCTTTGTTAGCTTTTCACGCCGTTTTGTAGCCTGTGCTACTTCACGGGCATTGGTACTGTGATCAATCATATCCTGCATACGGCTAATCTCACTCTCATAAATGCGTTGCATACGATGCAGGTAGTCAATGCGCAGATTACCAATGGTATCTGTATTGTAACGATGAAGATAAATTAGCGCCTTGAATCCATTCTGCTTTCCACTATCAAAGAGCCAATAGATAGGTCGCTTACCTGAGCCAGTTACAGAATAAGTCTGGCAATGATCCTTAAAGAAATCGTTCAGGAAATAATACCGGATTATCTCACGACTGGAACTACCTTTTCCCTTAAGAGCTCCGGCGATATAATCAAGATTCTCTTCTAATGACTGCGTGCCAAAAGCAATCTTCAAGAAATCACAAAGTCTGGAGACAATATCATCTTCCAAATACTCCTCATCAGAGATAGGGATGATGTTATCAGCATCAGGAGCAAATGTACTATACTTATCTTCGTTCCAGTGACCTCCAGCATATGCAATACCTGTTGAACTGAGGGAATAACGTCCGAACATACATCCCACAGCATATGATAGTAGAGACTTTATCTCCCTTTGCAAATCGGAGCGCCGTACCGTTACATCTTCATCGGCCACTTCAGGAGATAATTCATCTTGCAACCCATAGGTTTCGATAAAAGCTCTATTTAGTTGCTCTTCATTCGCCTTGAGTTGATCAAATCGATCAGCACATTCATCTGACCATGCTTGATAGCATTCTTCTATAGTTACGCTATCCTTATTCAAATGACTTCGGCTTAGACCTTTCTTTACAAGAGGATGAGATAAAAAGCCCCACGAAGTTTCAAAAGCATCCCAGTCAGTTTTACAAAGGTCGATACATTTTTCCCCAATTCTATTTATTTCTTCGGTATCAATACACAAATTCGGAAGGGTAGTAATAACTCCACATTTATAATTGATCGTTGGCATAGTTATATTGGCGATTTTAGAAAACAAGTTGGTATTAAGATAACTGATACAACTTGTCACATTATTACCGACAACCACCTGCCCCCCAGCATCAAATAAGAATCCTTTAGGATAATACCTTATACTAAAACTTCCTGGGCAGACTGAAGACCAAGTACCACCTTCTTTAAAGTATAGGCTCTGGCTTGGTCTTACATGCCCTTGGAGCATGCTCATTTCATTTCTTGCGCGTTCATCAAACATGATGACATAATCGTTATTTCCAAACCATCTTCGGTAAGCTCCACCTTTGTTATATGGAACATATCTTCCTCTTGAATCGATATCCTCGTATTTTTCTGCATTGAAAACAATATCTCTATAGCTGATTTCTTCCCAAAGCCTTAAAAATCTATTGTTATCGGCTGTATGTATTCCTTCTCTGAATGTATATCTATCACCTAATGCAGGCTTATTAATGAAACAATTGCGCATATTATCGCTAATCCAATATGCTATAGGACTTCCAGGGATTGCGTCAAAGTCATCCTGTTTGGCAATAAACCTTTTTGCTCCAGTTAAAAACAGTTCTGATTTTCCTAGTTCAGATTTGGGCTCAACTAAGCGACAGTATACTCCTCGGAAATTTTTAATATGTTTCTTACACAAAACAAATGATGTAGTCTGAACTACTTCGCCACTAATTTCATCAAATGCTCTTGCGCCAAGATGAGCCATATTGACGATTCCCATCTGCTGAATAGCTACTCTCAGTTTTTCATAGCTGCCTAAAAACATCCATGAATGCTGTGTTATCATTGCTTGAAACGCATTAGGCATTATCATTTTTGCACAGCGTTCCATAAACACTGCAAACAAATCATTCTTGCTATTGGGATAGTACTTTTTAACATAATCTATTAACTTAGTACTACCGCTGCTTACAGACATATACGGAGGATTTGTAACAGAAGCATGGTATTTCTGCGCAAGCACTTTCCCTTGTTCGATCATTTGTTTAAGTTCTTCCGCCGTATCATCCAATCCTACGGTATACATACTCATCTGCCCGATCACTTCAATGTTAGAGACAAAGCGGTCAAGCAAATCCCAATCATATCGATCGACAGTCAAAATAGAACCATACTCTTTTGCGTCTCTGAATGTATCAAGAAGACCATTCATCTGAGTAAGAGCATTGTTCTTTTCAAGCTCGTTAAGTCCAGCACCAAAATACTTGAGCTGATCTCTGTTAATCCCGTTGCTTTCCTGTATTGAATACGCATTCGGCTTGTATTCGCCGTTCATAATCCGCCGATTATACTGACGAGCTTTCATCATAATGGCAAAGTATGCCATCTGGAATGCACGATCATCAATATCAAGGCCATACAGATTGTTCTCCAGAATACTTCTAGCTGCATCACGCTGCCCGTATCCGGCACTCTCATAAATCTGCATCAGTACATCAAACGCATACACAAGGATATGACCACTTCCCATGCAGGGATCGATCACCTTGATGTCTTCCGGATTCAGCTTTGCATATTCTGCACGGATTTCATCCAGTTTTGCCTGTACTTCTGGTTCCTGCCCGGCTTCTTCCAGATAATATTTCCATCCTGCCTTGAGTTCATCATTTGGATGTCCTTCTACCCACAAGCGGCCAAGACTGTTTTCTACCATATAACGGACGATCCAGTCAGGAGTAAAGAGCTGCGTTACTGCAGGCACTTCCTCTTTGGCGATTTTACCCTTCTTTGCAAAGGCCTCATTCTTCGGCTCAGTGTTGTAATACTGGTACAACCAGCCGATGATTTCGACCTGGCCACCACGTTCCACATCGAAATCCTCTTCCGGAATATCATGTACAAGATGGTAAACGACGCCATCCTGATCAATTACAGAGAGGTTCAGCAGAAGCTCTGTATAATCGCTGGTCTTTTCAAAAAGTGCCGGCAGGATCTCATTTAGTGCGTTGCACTGCTTGATGAAGAGGATCCGGAACAACTCGTCGATCTTGTTTTCCTGTTTCAGCTGATAGACCTGCTGTTCTTCATCACGGGTAAAGGACAGTTCAGCGTCAAATGGTGTGGTCACAAGATCCGGCTCCATCTTTCCGGAATCCGATGAGAGCACGCGGATATGGGAAGGCAAATAATCATTGACCTCCATAAAGCGCACAGCGATCAGACGGTTGAACCAGGTATAGGCAACCTCCTCCAACACGTACTTATAGGCAGTCTTATAGTTGATTTCTCTCTCCTTTGCACGGATCAGCTCTACCAGATGACGGCGCTGCTTTACGGCATCACCGGCGATAGCATACGGCTCAGATGTACCGATATCATAGAACTCTGTCGTGCCGGTGGACTGTGGAAGAGCATTCTGAATACCATCCACAGTAATGCCCATCAGACCAGCTCGGTAGCTGATATCCGCGATCAGTTTATTTCTTGCCCATATGGCGAAATTCTTTATGGCTGTTTTATTCATGCCCGCACCATATCCTTTCTATTGGGATTAGAACTCGACGTTGACGATATCGGTTCCTTCCAGCTCTTCCAGCAGAGACTTTCTGAGCGCTGCAAGATACTTGTCTACATCCTGCTCGCTTTCCAGTCTCCAGGAGGCTGTATTGGTCATGTTTTTGATCGTCACATTCTTCGTTTTCTTAATCTTGACCGGCTCCGGATCAGGTACTATGGGAGTAACCTCCTTACCCTCTTCCTTTGCTTTACGGGCAGCTTCTTCTGCAGCTTTCTGCGCCGCAAGCTGCTTTGCATAGGCAATCTGGCGATCCTGAGCATCCATTTCATTCATAAGGCGAATCTTCAGAGCATCTGCTTTATCCGCAAAGCTTCTCAGTGAAGAAACATTGTTGCAATGCGTAGCACCGTCATAGATTTCCTGGAAAAGACTATAATATTTGCTCCTCTTTCCATCGGCATATTCTTTGGTGTTCAGAACTTCCAGAACTCTGGCTCTGGCCTGTTCGATAGAATCCAGTACAGGCTTTTCCTCTCTTTCGAGAATCTTCATGTACATCGTCATAAACTGGCTGCGCAGCTCCGGAAGCTTCGGGATGCTTGCATAAGGCTTGTCCTGCCTGGTGATCTGCCGCATCTCAGCCACGATCTTCTCAAGTTCTTCATCGACTATATAGGTCTTGCTGTCATCGTAGATGGCCAGCATGTCCAGAGTTCTTGTGAAGATCTGCACCTGCTCACCATTGAAGAATGCCTTTACCGGCTCATAATCTTCCGCGAAATCATAGAAATCTTCTCTGTTGCGGGAGACATACTGGAAGAACTCAAGCGGGGACTGAACCTGGATCACGTTCTGCATCAGCTTCTTGCCGGTATCGAGAGTTTTCTTTCCCGGATACTGATAATTCTGATACTGCGGTTCCAGACGCAGGATCTCATTGATCGTATTCTGCGCATATCTCTGGAAGTTCTTCATGATACTGTCTTCGTCCTCTGCGACACCGGCAGTTCCGAAGAGCTCTTTCATCACATCGCGGACCGCTTTCTTATCCTTCTCATTAACGCGGATACGCTCTTCCAGAAGGAGTTTCTCCACAAAGGCCTTCTTCGTGATAAAGCTGATCAGTTCTTCATCAGACTTATTATTCTGATTGACGGTCGCACCGTTCACCGTGAATGCCAGATCCCCGCGCTTAAAGAGCCGGGCCACCAGCCAGTGCACATCGTCCTCAACAAATCCATAGGGGGCTTTCATGAAACGGTCTTTTACCGTCTTCATGGAGGTCTTCATATGCATGTGAGTATTCGTTGCAATAAACTGCAGCACATCATCCAGCGCATGGGTATTGGCCTCGGTTCCGCCTACCAGTCCCAACGTCATCTGGTTCGGGGAATGGAACATCTTGCGGATCTCCGCTTCGCCCATGGCAGCATCGATGTAGGAAAGCTTGTTATAAACGGTCTGCACCAGCTTGCCCAGCGCTTCAGTAATACGAGCAGATACTTCCTTTGCGGAAATCCTCGGCGCATCGCCGTTCACGTAAATCGTGGCATCCTTCAGGCTCTCGGTCAGATACAGCTTGGCATTCGCATTGCGTTCACGCATCTCAATGCGCTTTGCTTCCTTGATGGTTTCATATTTCGCCAACTGGGTTGATGTATTCAGACGGAGGAACTTTTCAATCTTGAGATACTGCCGGATCTCGTCCAGGAAAGCAGTATCGTTCGGAAGTACAACCAGAACCTCAAACCGCTGACCAGACATCATCCTCAGTGTGGTATCATCATTACCGCCCTCATACCAGGGTGTAAGAACACGGACGCCGACATCGTAATTCTGGTTTGCCTTATAGGGCCTGTCATCAACAGCCTGGTTGAAATTGAAAGAGTAACGACCGTTGAAAGCCGGGTAGCGGTACTTCTTTTCCGTGAAGATGTCTTCGTAGATCATCTCGGAAACCTTATTGATGACCTCGGCCATCTCCACATTCTGGCTGTCGATCTCACGGTTGATTTCCTGTTCTTCATCGGTCAGGAAAACATAGTGCGTGCCATTCTTCTGAACGAGCATCTGCCGCATCAAAACCTTCAGGGCTTCTTCAACC
Source organism: uncultured Oribacterium sp. (assembly GCA_946413525.1). Classification (GTDB taxonomy): domain Bacteria; phylum Bacillota; class Clostridia; order Lachnospirales; family Lachnospiraceae; genus Oribacterium. Next base: position 514 of record CAMKKZ010000027.1, on the reverse strand, counting down.
TTGCCCTTCACTTCAATACGGTCATCATCGATGTTCTCGATCATGAGGCTGGTAATATTATCGATATTGGATTCAATCTCCAGAACGTATTTGATCATGAACAGCGTCTTCAGCACATTGATAGCGAAGACAGCGCTGTCCTTATGATCCGGATTGATGTATGTATTGTCGTATGCCTTGATGATCACGCCCTTATGGCTGTGATCCAGGAAGTTTTCCAGCGCATCATAGAAACGATGGAACGGCACGATTGCACCGGCTTCTTTATCCTTTAATGCCATGGCAGACTCTTTGAACAGAGCCAGCATGGAACGCTCACCCTCAGACAAATGCTTTCCGGATGCACCGTGCGTACGGATTGAAGTCAGTACACTCGCAAGGAGATTAAACTGATACGGGATGAACGGATACACTTCCGCAAAATCCCTGTCGTTTGCATATAATTTCTTCTCGACGCCATCATTGAATACGATCAGGTTCTTGATGATCGTAGCCTTCTGCTCATACAGCAGGC
>CAMKKZ010000026.1 GCA_946413525.1 uncultured Oribacterium sp. | reverse complement strand
ATCCAATGAAAGGGTATGGCATTAAAAAATCAAAATAACTTCACGGATTCAGGAAAAATTTCAAAAAAGTTGTAAAGTGGTGTTAGATTTGTAATTGAATTCTATAGGGGAGATGATTGCGTTTACCATAAAGTCTGCGAAAAAAGGAGGATAATAATGTATTGCTATAACTGTGGAAAGGAAATAGACGATAATGCAAAATTTTGCCATTTCTGCGATACAAAAATTGTTTTTCAGAATAAAGCTGGTGTAAGTCTGAAAAAAACGGCTGAGGAAAATCTTGATGCTCCTTCATTCTCAGGGCAGCATAACAAACCGGCCATGGAGAATGAAAATATAAGCGCGGAGGGAAAGGGGGGTATGCCGCCTTCGGCTAATATGCCGAAGCAAACATTTTATCAGACATATCATTTCCAGGCGAAGCGAAAGAGGGAGAAGGTAGATATAAAGCTGGATTCGGAATACCTTCATTATTCAAACAGTTTCTCCTTAAAGGATCCCGTCAAAATCAGGGTGGATAAGATCACGGCGATAGAAACCGGTATACAATTGCCTTTGATGGAGTTCATTTCTTTGGTTTTCGGGATAATAATAATGGGATTCATAGCATTTGTACCGTTAAACGCTGGCATTTATTTAAGTTATATATCGACAAGGCTTCTGATAATCTCCGTGTTTTCTATCGCGCTTTTGGCAGGCATCTTATGGACGATTAAAAGAAAAATTACGATAAAGTATCAGGATGGAGAATCGAAAGGAAAATATGTTTTTGATTCTATTAATAAGAAAATCGTAGATTTATTTCTGGAGGGGATGAGGATTCATCCACAGTTCAGGGGCACTGTCAGAATTATCGGATTTGTTCCGTTGATCATAGTGTTTGTTTTCTATTTTATTTCTTTTATTGTTTATGTCGTGAATCCGAATCCGTTTGCGTCCCATTTGTTGTTTGAGGGAACGTTCCGGCAATGGGAGGATTCGCAGTACAAAATGAATTATAAGGCATATTTCCTGGCACATACGGCATGGACAGAGGAAGATAGAACCTATGATCAAATGCTTGTGTTGAGCGGTGACCAGTTTGACAGGGAAATATGGATATCCGAAAAGAATTGCCGGAAAATTTCGGATTGGAATTGGCTGTATGACGCAAACCCAGATATTCCGGGAATGGAGAATATGGCCATTTTTGAAGGCGTACTTACACATTACACTGATGATAGGGATTTCAATCTTCGTGACAATATGTTTGTACTTATCGATCCCGTCCAGGTTCCTTTTGTGGATTATATGAAACGTACCGGCCTTGACGACCTTGCGTATTTCATGGCTGAAGATGAAATACGTGATGCTGCAGAAGGAGAGTCCGGAGAAGAAGAGCCTGTCGTGGAAACTGCAAAGTCTGGACTGAAACGAGATTATTCTGATGCTTCCGCACAAAAAGCACTAGCCGAAAGTATTCAGGATCCTGACTCGCCAACTATTTCAAATAACGTGCCAGCGGAAATAAAACAAACCGAGACGATAGCAAATACTCAGCATGCTGTTTCACTTGACCATAAAAATAAAAGGAGTGAGGATGAGGATTTTATTTTCCCGGACAGTAATACAAGATATTTAACATATGATGAATGTCTGAAACTGGATCCCGCTACTTTAAGATTCGCGATTAATGAAATCTATGCAAGACGGGGACGAATATTTACCAGTGAAGATTTGAATGCTTATTTTTCGGGCAAAAGCTGGTATAATGGAACTATTTTGGCAGAAGATTTTGATGAAGCAGTTTTTAATGATTTTGAGAAAAAGAATATTGAATTATTAAGCAGTCTTCGAAGGTAGTATTCCATTCCTCGAACGCAGACTAATAAAACAAGGGGACGATTCCTTGTTCCAGGGTTCCCTGTTTCTGAGGCGGGACACGGAACGTCCCCTTGTCCCACAGGCTCTATCATTCTTAAAGTGAAAAGCAAGACCGTCCCCCTGTTCCAAATAAAATTGCATTGACCGATGTCATCGGTCGATTTCCGCATCGAATAAAGGTATAATGCTTGTATAGGATGGCATGGGATAGGAATTATCATCAGCAAACATGATTAATTCATATGCTTGTTTCTGGGATAGGGCTTTTTTTCATCCGTGATGCCGGCAAGGTAGTCCATACTCGTATCCAGGGCGATCGCGATACGGCGGCACTGCTCAAATGTGTAATATCGCTTCCCTGTTTCTATCTTTGAGTAATCGCTTTGATCGATCCCTGTCAGGTGCTGCATTTTTACCTGTGTATAACCCTTGCCTTTTCGTAATTCCTGAAGTCTGGTCATATGCAATCCTCCATCAAATAAAAGGAACTATTCAGCACCCTATTCATAGTCGCCTCAGGCGACTGCTCATGTGGTCGTTCAGAGGCGCTCTGCGCCTTGTCCGCCCTCTGGATTTCAAAGAATCCCAAATGAAAAGCAGGCTTTCCATTTGAAATTCCCTGAAATCCAGAGGGTGCTGAATCATTATTTCAATTATTGCATTTTGACCTATCAAAATTAGGGTTAATTTGACCTATAATGCATAAATAAAAACATTTGATCCAGGAAAGAGGTGTGTAAAATGGTAATATATTTTGTTTTTTCACTTATACTATCCGCTATTATTTCTACAAAAATATTCAATTTTCTTTATAGAAATACGATCGGCACCGGCATGGCGTATTTTAAAAGACGGGTATTTATATTCGGCGCAGTGTTTTATGCTTTCTTGTATATCGGAATGGGATTGTTCAATTTCCAGGGTGATGAAAGTACAGACTATGATGATTCCTATGAGACCATGAACGAAAACACAGATTATAACGAATACTATGAAACAGAAGAGACGGATAGTGGTATAGAGACAGGGTGATAGTGATTTGTTAATTGTGGATCTGACCTGGCTTAATTGAGCCGATTTGCTCTGAAAGCGTTTCGCTATGTCAGAATTCAGAATGGAAAAAACCCACTCTGATAGATGAGCCGGTTTGCCCCCGCAGGCGGTTCGCTGCGTCAGAATTCAGAGTGACAAAAACCCACTCTGATAGATGAGCAAAAGCTATAATGAGAACAAGTACATGTGCCTGACTTGAGGAATATAATGATTCTGTGGGATTAAGGGCATTGGATATGAGTTTTAAGGAGGAGGATAGAGAAATGTTTTGTCCTAAGTGTGGGAAGGAGATTCCAAATGGCGCGCGGTTTTGCCCGGGATGTGGAACAGATACATCTCTTGGCGGAGAAATTCTTAACGCAGCTAATGAAACGGTGGAATCCGCGGCCAGAGAACTGGGAAGCGCGGTACAGGAAGTAAAAACGATGTACTCTGGCCAGGGAAATACCGGCAATGCAGACGAAGGTGTTCACCGTTTGAAAACAGATCGAAGACTCGTAATATGGATACTTCTTACAATAATCACCTTTGGTATTTATGGCATATTTTTTATGCATAAGATGGCAAGGGATATCAATGAAGCATGCAAGGATGACAATGAAACTATCCCGGGCTTTGCGCTTTATATTTTACTCGTACTCGTCACTCTTGGTATATACGATCTGTTTTTTATGTATAAATTGGGGAACCGGATGTTTTCAAGTGCCCCAAAGTATGGATTGTCCTTCACTGAAAATGGCACGACAGTGTTGATGTGGCGTATATTTGGTATTCTGTTGTTTGGCATTGGTCCGTTTATTGCAATGAATATCCTGATAAAAAACTCCAACAGGATCTGCGCTGAATACAATAGAATACATGGTTTCTGATTGAATCAGACTGGAGACTTTTCCTTGAATACGGTTGACTCAATCAATTAGAGGAAATAGAGGAAATCCTATCCTGATTAGGAGCAGGAAATTGTGCTGTGTACATTGAGGGACTGTCCTTAACGGTTCTCACGTTCAAAACAGGGCTGTGAAACCAGGGATTAAAAAATCCTGGCTTCACAGCCTTTTTCTATGGTCAATTCATAAATGCCGTCAAAGAACCGCAAAGCAGCAAGCTGCTGAAACAATTTAATATCCTCAAGGCTGAGAATCTTATATCATTGCTGATTAATGCCGATATAATTAACATGGGTATCAGAATATAGAGAGGATCGATTATTGTAATTAATTTTTTTAAATAGAGATTCATAAATTTTATGCAATTTCATTTAATAAATATCTAATATTCGGGAATTTTCCAGATTTATATTAACGGAGGCAGTATGGTTATTTCACATAATATAGCTTCTATTAATTCTGTGCGGATGCAATATAATAATCTAACGAATATCAATAAAAATCTGGAACGGCTTTCATCCGGTTTTCGAATCAACCGCTCAGGTGATGATGCCGCCGGTCTCGCGATTTCCGAAATGATGCGCTGGCAGATCAATGGATTGGATCAGGCCTCTTTGAATGCAAAGGACGGCATTGGTCTGATACAGACGGCGGAAGGCGCCATGAGCGAGATCCATAATATGCTGCAGCGTGGTACAGTGTTGGCGGAAGATGCGGCGAACGGAGTGCAGAATACTACCAGCAGGCAGGCAATACAGAAAGAACTTGATATGATCATTCAGGAAATTGACAGGATTTCCGAGAATACGGTTTTCAATGATGTTAAGGTTCTTAAGGGAACGAAAGAAATTCAAACTTCTACGGATTCCACTGTTTCCGTGGAAGGTGATCTTCCGCCGGGATGTCATTTCGATGCGGAGACTGAAGCCGCAAATCATCTGAGCAGTACGAACATCTTTACGGATTCGAAGGGCCAGCACTATGCTTCATACCTGAATTTTTCAGGCTGGAATCCGAATAATGGTAAAGGAGCTTTTAACTGCACCTGCTGTACGTGCAAAACGCATTACACGATCAATCTGGTGGACGGGAATAAAAACACGACTGAGAAAAGCGGTCAGCATTTTATATACAATATCGGAATCAGCGGAGCAAATAATGATCCGAGCAGCCCTGATTATATTTTAAAGCGCATCATCGCCGGAACAAAGAATGGCAACCCAAATGATCATTTTACTGTTCTGAAGATAGATCCGAACAATCCGAACCAGCTGGTTATCTTTGATAATAGAAATATTGATATCCCTCAAATTCAAGCTTACTTAAGAGCTGAAAACGGCAAGGTCAATGTCGGCGTTGCCACCGAGCCTAAAACGGTTGTTACAGCAACGCCGGGCGACATTGCTTTACAACTGGGCCCGGAATCGGATGATATGCTGGAAATCGATCTTCCGAATATGAGCAGTTCAAAATGCAGCGTTGGCAATGTGAGTGTAATGACTCAGGATGGAGCGAGTCGGGCGATAAACAGTTTCAAAAAAGGTATTAATTTTGTGAGTCTGGAGCGCGCTCGTTTGGGGGCTTATCAGAACCGCCTGGAGCATGCGCTTAACAGAATTGCCGTGAATCATGAGAATCTTACTTATGCGGAGTCACGGATCAGAGACACGGATATGGCAAAGGAGATGTCGTCGCTTACTAAGAATAACATTATACAGCAGGCGGCCCGGTCTATGCTCGCGCAGGCCAACCAAACAACGGATTCTGTTATTCGGCTTTTGAATGTTTGAGCCTCCGCGATAATCTGAATTGACCCGGGATTCGCGACCAAACAACGGAACGATTCCCTGTTCGAAACAAATGACAGTTCCCATCGTTTTCGAGACGATGGGAACTGACGCCTGATCCGGTGTATTTCTCCCCTTCCTTCATGATTTTCATATCCTCAAAAATTATCAGACACTCAAAAATCGAGGAATTTCTCCCATCTTCAGGCATGTCTCAGCTTTAGAGGACGAAAGCATCTATGAGATTACGTGAAATATTGCGTAAATATTGCTCTTTTTATCATATACTTTTGATTCTTTTAGCATATCTAATGAAGCAGGGATATATCCATAACTCGTTCAAACACGTATTATTGTATTGCAATTTGCCTATGTTTTGAGTATGCTTAATCAGGGCAACGGCGCCTTGTTCCATTCAATAGAATTGTGAGGTAAGGAATATGAGAACAAGCAGATTGATCACATTTATTCTTGGAATCTTTATGATCTTGACAGGCGTTTACTGTCTGTTCAATCCGGCAATGACATATATGTCGCTGGCTTATGTCATAGGAGTCAATATGATCATTGATTCGGTCGGTGGAATCATCTTATGGCATGAGAGAAAGAAGGCAGGGCTTGCAGACGGTTGGGGGCTTGCGGAGGCCATCGTTTCCCTGGTGTGTGGTATTGCGCTGAACGTAAGTATGGCGCTTCAGCTAATCGTGGACATGATGATCGTCTATATGGCCGCGGCATGGCTCATCGTCATCGGTATAATCCGTATCATTCTTGCCGTCAAACTGCGCGGGATAAACAGGGCGCTGGGCGCGCAGATTCCGGGAAGACACTGGTGGCTCGTTCTGATCGCGGGGATCCTCCTGATCCTTTGCGGCATCTTAAGCCTTTTCAATCCCGCGGGATTGATCGTTGCCATCGGGATCCATTTTGGTCTGAATATCATCATTGCCGGAGCGACCATGATCGCTGTGGCTGCATAGCGCTTCGGATCGTCCCCGGGAAAGAAGCTTATGGGGGTGCGTATGGGAATCTATCTTCATCCGGGCAACGAAGGCTTCCGGGAGATACTCGCGACAGAATATGTTGACAAGTCAGGGCTTATCGAGGTGGTAAACAGGACGGTAGGGACAAGGCAGAAGCTGACCTGCGTCAGCAGGCCCAGGAGGTTTGGAAAATCCTATGCTGCCCAGATGCTCTGTGCCTACTATGATGTAAGCTGTGATTCCCATTCTCTTTTTGAGCATTTAAAAATTGCGTCCTCGGAAGCTTATCGGGAACATCTCAACCAGTACCATGTAATCAGCCTGGACATTACGGCCTTTATTTCCGCCGCAAAGATAAGCAATATTCCCCTTCGTGAAATCCCGGCCCGCGTCTCCGGCGCAATCCGGGCGGAGATCATTTCCCTGTATCCGGAACTTGAAGGCATTCAGGATCTGTCAGCCTGCATGGTCAGATGCAGCGAGATGAGCTCCCGGAAATTTTTCTTTATTATTGATGAATGGGACGCGCTGATCCGCGAGGCAAAGGAAGACCGGGAAACCCAGGACGCCTGGCTGAGCCTCCTCAGGGAGTGGTTTAAGAATAACAATATTACCCCAAAGGCGGTGGCCGCCGCTTATATGACCGGAATTCTTCCGATAAAAAAAGACGGGTCTCAGTCCGCGATTTCCGATTTTCGGGAATATTCCATACTTTATCCCGGCCCTTATGCCCCGTTTACCGGTTTTCTGGAGGAAGAGGTGCGGGCCCTTTGCGGAAGGCATGGGATGCCTTTCGGGGAACTGCGTTCCTGGTATGAAGGCTACCGCCTTCAGGGGGAAGCCTCTGTCTATAATCCATATTCTGTCATGCAGGCTGTCCAGGAGGGTGTCTGCCGCTCCTTCTGGAAACAAACCTCCGCGGCCGAGTCCCTTCTTCAGTATATTAACATGGATTTTGATGGTATGCAGCAGCTTGTCACAAGGCTGATTTCCGGAGAGGAGCTGCCTCTGGATCCGGACGGCTTTCAAAATGATTTTGAAAGCTTTCAGAGCAAGGACGATGTCCTGACGCTTCTTGTGCATCTTGGATATCTGACCTTTGATTCCCGGAAGAAAAGCGCGCGGATTCCGAATGAAGAAGTGCGGTCGGAATTCATAACAATACTGAAGGGAGTCAATGTCAACAGCGGGTGGCAAAGGCTGATTAGGATGTCGAGGCAGCTTTTATGGGACACCATGGCGGGTAACGGGGAAGCGGTAGCCAGCGCAATTGAGAAGCTGCGGGAAATGGAATATGCCCCGGCATTCTATAATAATGAGCAGGCACTTCGTTATTTAATCAAGTTCGCTTACATAGCGGCTCTTGAGCAGTATATCAAGGTGGAGGAAATGCCATCCGGACGAGGCATAGCGGATGTTGTCTATATTCCTCACAGAAGCTCCGCCCTGCCGGTCCTGCTCATAGAATTGAAATGGAACCGGACTTCCGAGGGGGCGATACGCCAGATCCGGGAAAAACGCTATCCTGCCGTGTTTGAAGGATTTGACAGGGAGCTTGTGCTTGTCGGCATCAGCTATAATGAAAATACAAAAAAGCATAGCTGCGCAATAGAAAAGCTGAGGATCGGTTCTTGAATGGGTAATAACATAATTATGGCGTGTTTATATTGAGAAAAGGAGGATCAAATGGAAAGAGTTGCAAAGTTCCTGAAGGATGCGGGTACGTATTATCTGGCGACAGTGGAGGGGGACCAGCCTAGGGTGAGGCCGTTTGGAACGGCACATATTTTTGAAGGGAAGCTTTATATCCAGACGGGGAAGGTGAAGGATGTATCGAAGCAGATCCACTTGAACCCGAAGGTTGAGGTATGCGCTTTTAAGGACGGCGAGTGGCTGCGCGTGGCAGGAGAGCTTGTGGAGGATGACAGAAGGGAGGCCAGGCAGTCCATGCTCGACGCCTATCCCTCCCTGCAGAAAATGTATTCCGCCGACGATGGAAATACGGAGGTTTTCTACTTCAAAGACGCCGTGGCCACCTTCAGCTCATTCACGAAGGAGCCGGAAACCGTGAAATTCTGATATCCATTCAGCACGCTTTTGATAACTATCCAGAGGGCGATGAATAATTACAAATTCTGAATTTCTGAATTGACCCGGGATGTGCGACAAAGCAAGGGGACGGTTTCTTGTTCAAAACAAGTGACCGTCCCCTTGTTTTACTCCTTAGCTGTACCCATCCTTATAATGTACCCTGCATTTCTTTTTGAAGAAGGAGATGCCGTATCTTCCTATGTTCCCATAGCCTTCCTCCAGGAGGGCGTCCACATAAGAACGTTCGTCAATCTGCTTTATGGCTTTCTCCGCCGCCTGGTCCATCATTTCCAGGGTCACCGGCTTCCTGCCGGCCTGCTTCACGGTCTTAAGCTCAATGACAAAGGCCTTTGCGAACACGTCCCCGGTCGTCATAAGGATGTCGCTCCTTCCTTGCCCGGATTCCCGGTTGCTCTTTGCCGTATAGACATCACTTCCGGAAAGGATGCCCAGCATGAAGCCATGGTAGAAGTTTTCATATGAATCCATATAGCTTATGGAAGGGGTCAGAAGCTTGTTGATTTCTCGTTCAAAGCCCTCCGCGTCTCCTTTTTCCATGCTTTCAAACAGGGCGTTCCGGTTCGATTTCTTTACGATCTCCATATCAAACCAGTTTATAATCTTTTCTGAATAAATGTACCGGGTTTCCCGGTTCGGGATCACCATCGTGGCGTAGAGCTTGTCCCCCTCGAAACGCCGGGAGATAATCTTCAGATACCCCGTAAAGAGCATAAAATTCCACAAATTATCCTGATTCTGGTAGATCTCCCCATAGGTAATATCCTCATGCACCGGCTTTTCTATGCTTCCCCACGCAATCAGCTTTTCAATCTCCCCTTTTGTCCCGCTGTCAGCCCGCTCGATGAGATCCCGCACGATGGAGTTCGAGCTGGTATTGGCCCAGTAGGACACAGGAAAGTAATCCCGGTCCGAGCCGATATGGTCCCGGAGGTACATGATGGTGCTCCAGGGGTTGTATACATTGCTATTCCCAAAGATATATCCGTTGTACCAGCTCCGGACCTCCTCATACTTGTCGGAAAGCTTGTAGTAATCAAGGATTTCCCGAATCTCCTCGTCCGTGAAGCCAAAATATTCCCCGTAATCCGGCGTCAGGATGGATATGATGCTCAGGTTGTTAAGCCCTGTGAAGATGGATTCCTTTGAGATCCGGAGGCACCCGGTAATGACGGCGAACTCCAAGGCGTCATTGGTCTTCAGCGCCCCCTCGAAAAGGCTCCGGATAAAGCTCACCATAGACTCGTAGTAGCCTTTGTAAAAGGAGCTCTCCAATGGCACATCGTACTCATCGATGAGCAGGATGGTATTCTTTCCCGTGGCCACCCTTATGCATTTACAGAGGAACTTAATGCTGTTCTTATATTCCCCGGGTTCCGGCTTCCTGTCCCGGAATCTAATGAAATCAGCTTTATCCTCATCACTCAGCGCGTCACTGTCAAGTACAAAGCTGTGACGTTTAAATTCCCCGGCAATCTCCTCCCTCAAGGCCTCGAAGGCAGACTTCTCTTCCCCGGTTTTCGCGGATTTAAGCGTCAGGAAGATCACCGGATACTTCCCCATCATCGAGGTGTATTTCTCCCCGGCTTCCATAATCTTCAGGCCCTCAAAAATCGAAGGATCCCTTCCCTCCTCAAAAAAACAGCGGAGCATGTCGAGGGTGAGGGTCTTCCCGAAGCGCCTGGGCCTGGTGAACAGATTCACTTCTCCCTTTTTGTCAATCAATTCCTTGATAAAAAGGGTTTTATCCACATAGTAATACCCTCTGCTCCTCATCTTTTCAAAAAATTCCACCCCGATGGGCAATGGTTTTCGCATGACTGTATCCTCCGAATGATTTTCCGTATTTTATCATAATCATTTGATTTTTCATAGCTTATCAAGTGAAACAAGAGTGAGTAAGAGGGAAAGGAATTGAAAAAGAGAATATTTATGTTAAAATAATAAATGTAAATTTTTCGGAATCCCGCAGAAGCATGATGGAGGGAAAAATGAAAAAGGGTTGCGCTAAGGAAGGAAAAAAAGATGTTTCGATGAGATTGCCAGGGACAAGGCAAAAACTGCTTTTTGGGGCAGCCCTGCCCTTGCTGGCTTTGTGTTTTTCGTTTTTTGGAGTGTCTGAAACTGCCATGGCGGGTAAGCGCGAAGTGGATGTCTTTGATAAGGATGACCGGAATAAAATTATCCTTTCGGACGGCCGGGAGGTGTACTGGAAAGCCGAAGATGGAACGGAAGAGGGCGAGCAATTCGGGGCAAGTGTTTCTGGCAATGAGGGAATTCTGTTCGATGAAAGCGTCCAATCCGAAGTGAACACTCTTGCCGACGAAAGCGATCTTTCCGAAGAGGGCGCTCTTGCCGATGAAAGCGCTCTTGCCGACGAAAGCGTTCTTTCCGAAGAAGGCGTCCTTTCTGAAGAGGGGGAAGCTCACGGCGCGTGCATAGGCTTTGGCAGCTGCGGGGAGGACGCGGAGTGGGTTATTCATGCTGACGGAACTCTCGAAATCTTCGGTACTGGTTTGGCGGAATGGGAGACATGCCCATGGGAAGAATACGTTCGCGAAAATTCAAATGAATTCAGTCGTGGGTTTTCCGAGCTGGTCATCGGGGAGGGAATCACGGGGATTGCTTTAGGCGGCGACATGTATAGTGGGAATGGCATATATCTTGATGGCGGCACTGCCCATCTGCCTTCCACATTTGAGGAATATAGGGACGATGCATTTTTCGGCGTAAAGGAATTTGTGGTTTCGGAGGACAATCCCCATTTCCGCTCGGAGGACGGGGTGCTCTATTCAAAGGATGGGACTTCCCTCCTGCTGTATCCGATGAATAAGGAGGATTCAGCGTTCACTATTCCGGATCATGTTACTTCTATTGGTAACAATGCCTTTGCCTACGCGCTTTGCAAATCCGTAGCCTTCCCGGAGGGGCTTCGCTCCATTGGGCAGCATGCTTTTCGTGCTTCCAAACTGGAAAGTCTCGAATTTCCTGAAAGCCTGGAAAGCATAGGGGATTTTGCGTTCGCCGATATGGATCAGTTTGGATCTCAGGAGATTTCCATACCCGCGGGTGTCCTCCACATTGGAGAGGGGGCATTTTCCAGTTCGAATCTAGGAGCTATTTCGGTTGATCCGGAGAATCCGGCTTTCTCCTCCGAGGATGGTATTCTTTTTGACAAGGAGAAGGATGTCCTGCTCGCCTATCCGATCAATAAGAGTGGCGACTCCTTTTCCGTACCTGCGGGAGTCAGGGAGATTGGCGGGGACGCGTTTGCGGGCAACAAATACATTCAATCTGTCATTCTTCCGGAAAGCGTGGAGCGCATAGGGGAATATGCCTTTTCAAACTTAAGGCTGAGTGAAATGCGGCTTCCGGGCTCTCTGACTGAAATACCTGCCGGCTGCTTCCTGAATGCCAGGCTTTCGTCCGTCACGCTTCCGGACTCCATACAGACGATAGGGGAGTCTGCCTTTTGCTACTGCGGGCTTACTGAAATTTCCCTTCCAGGGTCTCTTGTTTCTATCGGCCATAACGCCTTTATGGGGAATTCTTTGCAGAGTGTCACCCTCCCCGCAAGCCTCACGGATATTTATGCCGATTCTTTTGAAAGGACTGTAGATATTTCCGTTGCTAATGGAAATACAAAAATATCTTTTGTGGATGGGGTCCTGTTTGGGGATGGAGGGAAAACCCTGCTCCGTTTTCCGGAGGATCGGGAAGGCAGCTATTCCGTTCCGGAGGGGGTGGAAAGCATCGGAACCCGGGCATTTGCCTACAGCGCGCTTTCGGAGATTGAATTACCGGAGGGATTAAAGAGGATTGAGGATTACGCTTTCTCTTTTTCCGAATTGCAGGACATCACATTGCCCGAAGGTCTTTTGCAGATTGGAATACGGGCATTTGCCGAGACTGCGATTTCGGAGATTGAATTACCGGACAGCCTCAGAAGCATTGAAATGGGAGCTTTTGACGGATCCATGATACGAAAGGTCACGCTGCCGGAGGGATTGCAAAGAATAGAGGATTACGCCTTCTATGGTTCCGGACTGCAGGACGTCACTTTGCCCGCAGGCCTTGAAAAGATAGGGGCCTATGCCTTTTATCAAACCGGTATCCGTAACGTTTCTGTTCCGGAAAGCATTACGGAATTAAACCGGTCCGTATTTGAAAAGTGTTCCCGCCTTGAGAAAATCACCCTCCCGGCTTCCCTTCGGAAAATATGGGTCCGGGCTTTTTCGGGCTGCGGCAAGCTTGAGGAGGTGGAGTACGACGGAAGCGCGGCTGACTGGGAAAGCATCCGGAGGGAAAGCGGAAATGGGATCCTTTCCGGAGGAAACATCACGTACAGTTTTTCGACTCCGCCGACCCTCAGCGGGAGCTGCGGGAAAATTGGCTCTCAGCTTTCCTTTCATTTGGACGCGGATGGGGTGCTGACGATTTCCGGAACCGGGGAGATGGAGGATAGCTATACAGGTTTTGCCGGCAATACCGCGCCCTGGTATAAATACAGGAATTACATAAAGAGCATCGTCGTGGAGGATGGGGTTGAGACAATTGAAAACTACGCCTTTTGTGGCCTGTCCCTTGTGGAGGACATTACGCTTCCGGACAGCATCTTCCGTTTTGGGCAATCCGCCTTTCAGGGCTGCGGCAAACTGAAGGAGATCCGTCTTCCGGGAAATCTTGATGGAATAGATTCCTCCTGCTTTGACGGCTGTGACGCGCTCGAGGAGATTTCCATTCCGGATTCCCTTGAAGATATGGGGGTACTTTATTGGGTCTTTTCCGCTTTGGAAAGCTGTCCGGGTCTTAAGAGAGTGCTTGTGAGCGAAAATCATCCCGCGCTTCGTTTGGAGGATGGAATCCTGTTCAATAGGGACAAAACAACGATGTACTTTGTCCCCCGCGATATTCAGGGTGAATTTACGGTTCCCCAGGGGGTGAAGAAGATTTACGACAGGGCTTTCCAGGGATGTAGTCATCTGGAAAGGGTTTTGCTACCGGAGGGGCTTGAGACCATCGATGAACGCGCCTTTAAGAATTGCGCGGCCCTCAGGGAAATAACGATCCCCCGCAGCCTTCTGATCATAAGTTTCGATGCCTTCAGGGGCTGTGCCGGACTTTCCGTTGTCAATTATCCGGGCAGTACCGAAGATTGGATGAATATACATATCTACTCCGGCAATGCCCCCTTGTTTTCCGCGGGGCTTTCGGCGGTCTCGCAGAGTGGCGACGGAAATATTGCGGAAGGCATGCTTAATGACAGGATCAACTGGAGTCTGGACAGGGACGGCGTCTTAAGGATAAGCGGTCAGGGGGAGATGCCCAATGTCAGCAGCAATGTCCCATGGCAGCGCTATGGTGATTTTATCCGTTCCGCCAATATCGGTGAAGGAATTACCAGTATTATGGAACGGGCGTTTTATAATTGCGGGATGCTTCAGTCCGTGGATATACCCGAGGGAATCACGGCCATTGAAAAGGAAGCTTTCTCCGGCTGTTCAGGACTTGCCTCCGTGGCTTTTCCCGACAGCCTGACAAAAATCGGCAATTCTGCCTTTTCCGGCTGCAGCGGGCTTTCCTCCGTGGAATTGCCGAAAAATCTGAGCAGCCTGGGAGAATATGCTTTTCGTTCGTGCAATGACCTCCAGTCCTTTTCGGTGGCAGACGGGAACAGTGATTATTCGGCAATAGACGGGCTGCTTTACAACAAAGAAAAGACCACGTTGCTCTGTGTGCCGGAAGGGATTCAGGGGACTCTTTCCGTGCCAGAGGGGACGAGGGAGATTGGGGGATACGCGTTTCGGTCCTGCGATTTGCTTGAGGAAGTCATTTTGCCGGATGGTTTGTACAAAATTGGGGATAATGCTTTTTTCTCCTGCACCGCGCTCCGGGATATCTCGATTCCGGACAGTACGTACTCTTTCGGGGCATTTGCCTTTATGGACTGCAGATCCTTGGAGGCCGTAAGCATCAGCAACCCATCGGAGATGGGGCAGGGGGTCTTTTCGGACTGTTCTTCCCTTAAGTTTGCCGACATTCCCTTCAGGGGCAGCATTCCGGATTCTGCTTTTTCTGGCTGCAGTTCTCTTCGGGAATTTACATTAAGCGGATCCGTCACTGAAATAGGATCTCAGGCATTTTGTTCAAGCGGCCTTAAGTCCATACTTGTGCCTTCCTCTGTCAATCACATTGGCTATGCCGCTTTTTCGTCCTGTCGGAACCTGGAAAGCGCCATTATTCAGGGTTCTGTCGAAACGCTGGAGGAAGATACCTTCCGCGACTGCTCAAATCTTGAATATGTCTTTCTTCCGGACAGCCTTTCCAATTTTCCCGAGTCCGCCTTTACGGGATGCGACGCGCTCAGGGGATTCGTTATCGGAAAAAACAACAGCAGTCTCCGGACGCTGGACGGGGCATTGCTTACAGCGGACGGCACGGTGCTCATAAAAGCCCCGGTAACCTTGTCCGGTACATATGAGGTTCCGGAGGGTGTTCTCTATATCAGTCCATATGCCTTTTCAAACTGCGGGGAAATCACGGCCATTTCCTTCCCGGACGGCCTTAAGGAGATCGGGAGTCAGGCCTTTTTGGGCTGCACGGGTCTTTCCAGTCTTTTGATACCGGCCGGAGTTATCATACAGGAATCTGCCTTTTTGGGATGCTCAGGTCTTACGGAGCTTGTTTTCGAGGAGGGAGTCACGGAAATCCAAGGATTTACCGACTGTACAGGATTGAAGAATATCAGCTTTTCGGGAACTGTTGAAAGCATTGCTGACAATGCCTTCTCCGGCTGTAAAGGATTGGAGAATGTTATTCTTCCCGCTGGTATTGGGAGCATCGGTTCCTATGCCTTCGCGGACTGCGTTGGCCTTGCTGGCATTTCCCTTCCGGACAGCGTGAAAACGATTGGAGAATACGCGTTTTCTGGCTGTACGGGCCTTGTGGAAATCTCTGTTCCGGACGGGGCGGAGCTTGCCTTCGATGTATTTTTAGGCTGCGAGAAGCTTGAAACAGTGTCCTTCCGGGGAAGCGCTTTCCTGGGACCTGCTGTCTTCATGGGTTGTAAAAGTCTCAGAGATATCCTTATCCCGGAGGGAGTCACTGAGATCCCCTGGGAATTATTTCGGGATTGCGCAGGGCTTCGGGAGATCGTTATTCCGGACGGGGTGACAGTTATCGGAGGGAATGCGTTTTCCGGCTGCGCGGGATTGGAGCATGTCACCATTCCGGACAGTCTGAAGACGATTGGAAGCAGCGCGTTTTCCGGCTGCACAAGCCTTGCCAGCATTTCCCTTCCGGACAGCCTGGAAACGATTGGAGACTATGCGTTTTCCGGCTGCGAAAGCCTTGCCGGTATTTCCCTTCCGGACAGCGTGAAAACGATTGGAGACAGCGCGTTTTCCGGCTGCGCAGGCCTTGTGGAGATTTCCATCCCGGACGGGGCGGGTCTTTATTCGAACGCATTTTTCGGCTGTACGAAGCTTAAGAAAGTGTCCTTCCTGGGAAGCGTCAGCAAGCTGGAATCCGGCGTTTTTAAAGGCTGTGTGAGTCTTGAGGATATCCTTATCCCGGAGGGGATTACCGAGATTTCCGCATGGTTGTTTCAGGATTGTACAGGGCTTCGGGAGATTGTAATTCCAGACGGGGTGAAATCTGTCGATAATTATGCTTTTTCCGGCTGCGTGGCTTTGGAAACCGTCCTGATTCCTTCTTCGGTTACAATGATTCAATGGGAAGTCTTTGAGAACTGCTGGAATCTCCGGGAGGTGCGCTATACTGGGACGGAGTCGCAGTGGAATAGCATGACAATAGATGAAATGGGGAATCAATCCCTGCTGTACGCAAGGATATTGTACGATTGGAAGGGCCCGAATTCCGGGGAATGCGCCGCAACAGATGGCACGCTTTCCTGGCTCGTGGAAAACGGCGTGCTCACGGTCACCGGGGATGGCCGGATGGCGGACTATGAAACGGAGCTCCCGCCCTGGAATGCCTATAGTGGGGTCATACACACTGTCCATATCGGGGAGGGTGTGAAGGGCATAGGGAAGATGGCCTTCGCGGGGCAATCCCTGCTTTCGCTGGCGGAGATCCCGGCTTCCGCAGCGGAAATCGGAAGCGGCGCCTTTTCTGGCTGCGGCGCGAATTTCACTATTTATGGCGGCATCGGTTCCGCTGCGGAGCAGTATGCTTCGGCGAATGGCTGCGGCTTTGTTCCCTGCGCCATTCAATCCGTGTCTCCGGCATCTTACAGCACCATCGGGGGAGAGAGCTATTCCGTGAAGGTGACGATGGAAGCGGACGGGGATTTCCCTTTGCGGATCAGCATGAAGGCGGGGGAAAGCGGGGAGGAAAGGGAGATCTCCGCGGAAGACGCGGTCTCTGTCTCCTCCGGGAAGACCGTGCATACCTATACGCTTCCCCTTAAGGACGTGGAGAGCGGGCAGTACGTCCTCAGCTTTTCCAGTTCATATTATGGAACGGAGAAGAGCGTGGTTTACGAGATCGACCGGAGCGCGCCCGCCGTCCCGGAGTCCTTCCGGGCCGATTCCGCCATGCTGAAGACGGTCCTTTCCTGGGCCGCGCCTTCCGAGGCGGATGTGCGGGAGATCCGCCTGTACAGGGCGGAGGCCCGGGAGGCGGATCCGGAAATCCTGAAGACGATCTCCGGCCGGGATACGACCTTCTATGAGGACAAAAGCGGGGAGATTCAAGTGCAATATTTCTACTGGCTCTCCTTTGTCGATGCTTTTTCACAGGAAAGCGAACTGGCGGGGCCTCTTTCCGCCACGGTCCTGCCGGACACGGAAAAGCCCAGGATCAGCTCGGTCTCCCCGGCGAACGGGAGCTGGCTGAAGGGGAATGCCGCGTTCACGGTCGGGGCGTCCGATAATGCCGGCGTCCGCTCCATCTCCATGGAGCTGTCCGGAGACGGCGGCACGCAGTGGGAGACTTTGGAAACAGTTGAGACGACAAACAAGGCAAGCTTCACTGTGGATACGACAACCTGGCCCGACGGCATTATCCATATCCGCTTCCTTGCGGAGGATATTTATGATAATTCCGCCTACAGCGAGGCGGTGTATGCTTACAGCATTGACAACACCCCGCCGGAGCAGGTGGGCGGCTTGAGGGGGGAGTCCCTCTCCACCTCCGTCACCCTGCATTGGAATGATGTTCCGAATCAGGATTTCTCCCATTTCACGGTACAGAGAAAGCAGGAGGGCGGCGGGGACTTTGAAAAGCTTCAGGATGTCTACGGCACGCTGGGGCTTAATATCACGGGCCTGACCCCAGGGACGGACTATACCTACCGGGTCTCGGCATGGGATGTCCATGGCAACCAGGGGGCCTTTTCGGAGCCCCTGACGATCTCAACGAAGGTGGATACCCAGGCGCCGGTCATTACCCGGATCACGCCGGCATCCGCCCGTTATAGCGATGACATCCCGCTGGTCTTCGAGGTGACGGACGACTATGGGACGGAGTCCCTGAGGGTGCAGACATCTCAGGACGGATCCGTCTGGGAGGATGAGGCGGTAATAAACGTGAACCAGAGGGCCCGGAAGGCAACGGCGCGTCACACATTGGAGACCGGGAAATTCCCGGAGGGACTTCTGTATGTGCGCGGGGTCGCCGTGGATTTTTACAGTAATGAGAGTGACAGCTCGGATCAGGCGCCGTTTGTGCAGTATATGATTGACAGGACGGCTCCGGCCGCGCCAACGGGGCTTTCTGCCGTATCCGTTTCAGGGACGGTGGGCCTTAGCTGGGAGCAGGGGACGGAGGAAGATATCAATGGATACACGGTTTACCGCGCCCGGTCGGAGGAGGGACCCTTTTCCGAGATCGCGAGCGGGCTGAAGCAGCTTTCCTTTACGGACCGGAATGTCACGGAGGGGGAGACCTGGTATTACCGCCTGTCCTGCGAGGATACCTGCGGGAACCAGAGCGATTACAGCGAGACCGTGTCCGTTTCCGTGGAGGCGGAGCCGGACAGCGAGGCGCCAAGGGTCATAAGCGTAAGCCCTTCGGACGGCTTTGTCCTCGGGCTCTCCACCCCGCTCAGGGTGAAGGTTTTTGATAATAAGCAGGTAACAAGCCTGCACGCGGAGCATTCCTCCGACGGGGAGGAGTGGGAGAGCCTTGAGCCCATTCCCGTTGGCCAGAGGGAGTCGGTGCTGGAGCTTCCTTTCACGGCCATGCATGCTGAGGGAGAGAAGCTTTACTTCCGTTTCTGGTGCGTTGACAGCTCGGGGAATTCCTCCGGGACGGTAAACAGGGCATGGACCGTGGACCGGCAGGGGCCGGCGATGCCCGAATTATCCGCCGAAGCCGAGCCGATGGCGGTGCGGCTGTCCTGGACCCACGGCGGGGAGGAAGACCTGGCCGGCTTCTATATCTACAGGAGGGCAGAGGGGGATGAGGTGTATTCCCTCATTTCCCAGTGCTCCGCATCAGGGACAGAGTACAGGGACAGCAATGTTTCCATCGGCCGGGGATACCGCTACTATCTGGCCGCCGTTGACTTAAGGGGGAACCTTTCGGAGACCGATAGGACGGAGATGGTTTATCCGATCGATCAGGACATTGAGGCCCCGAAGGTGAGGATGAGCGGCCCCTCCGCGGGTGCCGTGAATATGGAGCTTTCCTTCAGCGCGGCGGGATCCACGGACAATGTCGGCGTCACGGCCTATGCCTGGGATTTCGGGGACGGCGGAACGTCAAATCTGCTTGAGCCGGCCCATGCCTATGAAGCCGCGGGAACGTACACGGTGAGCCTTACGGTTTCCGACGCCGCAGGCAATTCCGAAACGGAAACAAGGGAGCTTGTGATCCGTGAAAATGTTCAGACCGGAATGCTGAGTGTTTCGGTCGTTGATGAAAATGGAGGCGCTGTCCCGGGGGCGGGCGTCTATTTCGCGCTGGGATCGGAAGGCCAGGAGCTGCTCTATACGGGGAAGGACGGGAGCGTTAATATCAGCGCCCCGGCAGGGATTTATGACATCGGCGCCTATAAGTCCGGTTATCTGCCCGCGAAAAGCAGCGTGACCCTGCGGAATAATGTTTCCTTCGACATTACCCTGACGATCGTGAAGAGCGACATCGTTGTGGGAAGCCTTACGGTGGAGCGAATGACGCTGGAGGAAATCGAGGCGGCGGGGATCGATGTCTCGGATCCGGCGAACCAGGAGCTCTTCCAGTTTGAGATCCAGATCAAGTACAGCGCGGAGGATTTCACCAGTACGGTCGTCGTAAACCAGTCGGGAGACATCCTCTCGGATCCGGAACCGATCATCATACGGGATCCGCAGGGGTCCGGGACCGTCTCCAGGAGGGTGTATCCCTATGTCTATACACCGAAAACGGAGAGTGTCACGACGAAAACCGTGCCGCTGGTCGTGCTGATCGATCTCCCCGGCGAGGCGTCCTGGCTCAAGGACTTCTTTGACGTGCGGCTTCATGTCATAAACCAGGCGGACAGCGAATTCGTCCTTGACGACTGCGTGGCGACGCTGAACGTGCCGGAGGGCCTTACCCTCATGGATACCAATCGGACGGGGGCGGAGGCCTCCGTCAGCATGGGTGAAAACGGCTCGATCCCGGGAAAGTCCTCCGCGGAAGCGGAGTGGATCCTCCGGGGGGACAAGGGAGGGGATTATAAGCTGAGCGCCGACTTCCGCGCCGTCCTCCGGGACTTCAACGAGCTCATAGAGGCAAGATTTGAGACAAAGGAGCCGTTCCATGTCCGGGAAGGGGACGATCTCTACCTGGACATCGTGGCGGAAAGCGCGATCCTTGAGGACATGGATGGCGCGGTCCGGGTGGGGCTCCGAAACGAAAACAGCGAACCGTATTATCTTCCCACGATCACATTGGATCCGGAGAAGGTGACGGAGATCAGGCATTTCAAGACGGTCGGCAGGAAGAAGGTGAATACGGAGCTTGACACGCTGAACCCGGGTGAGACAGTCTGGTGGGATTATACCCTTTCCCGCAGCCAGTGGGAGGAGTTGTCCGTGCATCATGATAAATGCTTCTATTTCAGGGAGGCCCTGGTAGAAGCCCTTGGAGGGGTCAGGCTTCCGTATACGATAAAGACCGTCATGCCCCTCAGCATTGACGGGGACCTGCTCGAGGTTTACCAGATTACGCCCCAGGGGGACGAGAGGGAGATTTCCTATATCAATGCCTATAAGGACGGGAGCGACGTGACGATTCCGGAGCTTCTTGTCCGGACTTACCGCCTGAACGAGGAGCAGAAATATGTCCCCTGCCCGATGGAGGTCACCGTGCGGAACCGCTGCACGGAATCAGACCAGAAGAAGCTTCAGGATTTTAATGTAGATGATAATGAAGGAAGCTATATGACGGATGAAAACGGTGAGCTGTATCTTCCGGAATATCAGCTTGAGGACGGTCTGATCCGGCAGCTTTCAAGCTATAGCATCTGCATTTCCTCGAGGAGGGCGCGGCCGGCGGAGATTCCCGTAACCGCTGTGCAGCGAGGCCTCGAGGACAGGGGGCTTTTGGAGGTCTATGTCTATTCGGAAACGGAGGACGGGATCCAGGCGATCGATGAGGGCGTGGAGATCCGGATCCTGGACGGCGTGGAGTCGTATCTCGCGGAGTACGAGAAGCATCCGAGAGGGCTGTATGAGATCAAGGGGGTCCCTCATGGCAATAAGACGATCCAGATAAACGCCGGGGGCTATCTTCCCTGCGAGCAGGATTATGAGCAGGGGGATTCCTCGATGCTCCGCTTTATCCTGAGGAAGGACGATCAGCCGGGAGGATCCTGCATTAACGACATTACCCATGATTTCTCCGGCCGGAGCTATGGGAATTACACCGTGCTCCCGCTGAATCAGCTTGACGGTGATGAGAGCCTCCTGATTCGCCTGAAGCACCGCCTTGCGGAGGGCGAGAGCTTCGTGACGTATCATTACCGCATACGCCGGGACGGTTCCGTCTTCGATGAAGGCGAGTTTGAAGCGGATTTTGAAATGCCCCTTTCAGAGTTCAGGGAGAATGACAGGCTGGAATTTGCCCTGGAGACCTCCGGCGGCATCGGGCAGTATGTCGACAGCCGTTTCTACTTCGTGACGGCCCCGGAATTCCTGAAGGAGAAGTGGGTGCTCAAGCTTATGGACATCGCCCAGGGCAAGGTGAAGAAGCTTTCCGAGCCGTTCATGGTGGATAAGGAATCGGAGGTCTCGAAGGTCAGGGACGTCAGCTTTGACGGGAACGGCACTTTCAAGCCGGAGGGAGGCGTGAAGGAGACGAAGAACCTTCTGGGCGAGATCCGGACCTATACCATTGACGGGACCACCGAGAAATGGAAGTATCCGGTGTCGGTTTCCTATGATCCCAGCGGAAAACTCGTTTTCACCTTTACGCTGGGGAAGAGTGTCACCGAGACCCAGACAGAGGACCAGAGGGCAAAATATATTTATACGGAACATGAGCTTCCCAAGGAAGAGTATTCCGAGGACAGCTCCCTTATGAAGATAAAGAAGGAGACGAAGACCATCAGCGCCGTGGAGGGGTCCATACAGATCGATTACATCCTTCAGTATGATCCTTCCCTGAACGCCTGGACGGTGGAGATCCTGGGATCCGCGAAGGGAAAGGTCGGGATACCCCTTGCCAAACTGACCTTTTTGAAGGTGGGCTACGCGACGCTGGATTCGGAATTTTCCATCAACGGGACCTGGCGTCTGGCCAAAACGGATCCGATAACGGAAGGCGGGCTGGAGTTCTTAAGCGATGGCCTTGAGCCAAGGGAGCTTGAGATCAAGGCGCTTCTCAACGGGACCCTGGGCCTTGAGCTTGTTTCCGACAAGATTGCTTCCGGAAAGATCTATGCCAATGGGGCCACCACCTTCCAGTTCTCCCCGTTCCTTGAGATAAAGCAGGAGCTCGGGATCGGCGTGGCCGCAAGCCTTTTGGTCTGGAAGAAGGATTTCTCCCTGTTAAAGCAATCCTGGACGCTGTCCCCCGAAAACGGCCTGCTTTCAGAGGATTCAGGCGCGCAGCTTTCCGGGGATCCGGGGGCGCAGCTCTTCGAGGATCCTGGGGCGCAGCTTTCCGGGGATCCTGGGGCGCAGCTTTCCGGGGATCCTGGGGCGCAGCTCTTTGAAATCAGCGATG
Organism: uncultured Oribacterium sp.; assembly: GCA_946413525.1. Lineage (GTDB taxonomy): Bacteria > Bacillota > Clostridia > Lachnospirales > Lachnospiraceae > Oribacterium. Next base: position 31,980 of record CAMKKZ010000026.1, on the reverse strand, counting down.
AGGATGTATTCACGCTTTCCGAGGCGGGCCAGTCTCCGGCCTCTGCCTTTACAGAGGACGGAAACGGCGTGCTGAGGGCGGATGTATATGAGCAGGCGGATACCCGGCTTCTCACCCTTCCGGACGGCTCCGTGCTGATGACCTGGATCGACCATACCGGGAGGGAGGGGGCGCCCCTGGGGCTTTACTCGTCACGCTATGACGGGGGGCAGTGGTCGGAGCCGCAGCTTGTCTTTGACGATGGGACGGCGGATCTGTACCCGTGCCTGGTCCGTACCGGGGATGGGGCCGCGGTTCTCTGGCTGAATTTCAAAACCGCGATCGATTCCTCCCTTTCCACGCTGAGCAGGCAGGAGATTCTGGAAAACGCGGCGGAAATGACGGAGCTTAAGCTTGCCTTCTACCGGGAGGGGAGCGGATGGGAGCCCCTCGATGTCGCTCTGGAGAGCGGATATCTGCCCTATGGCCTTAGCCTTTCGGTCAGCGGGGAAGAGGCTCTGGCCGCCTGGATAGAGGAGAATCAGGTTTCCTGGAGGCTCCTGAGAAATGGGGAAGTCGTGGAAGAGGGAACCCTGCCCTGCCCCGAGGGAGAATTTGTCTCGCTTTGCGTCGGCGCGGAGTTCGGACATTTTTCACTGACCGGGCTGATCCGGAACGGGGATGCCCAGAAGCTTTACTTTGCGGACGCCTCTCTGGCTTCCTTTGAAACGTCCTCATGGACGGAGGATGGGCAGGCCTTCTGCAGTGATCCGGATGAGGGGCTTTTCTACATAGCGGACGGCGCCCTGTATTCCCGGAGATATTCAGGGAGCGAGGGGCGCAGCCATCAGATCCTTGAGAGTCCCCTGCTGGATAATGCCGGGGAACTGACGGTAAGGGAGAATCAGGATAGGATCGCCGTTTTCTGGACTTCTTATGTGGATATGGAGCATTCGCTCTGCGCCTGCATTCTCACGAAGGATCTTGAGATAGTCCGGGAGCCCTTCGTTTACAGGCATATACAATCCGGCCTCTATGACGATGTCAGCGCGGCATGGCATGGGGACGAGATCCTCCTTGTCTTCAGCGAGATCACGGCAACGGAGGAGGAGATAAAGCGGGATCTCCATCTTGAACGGCTGGGCAGCAATACGGATCTTTCCATAAGCCCGGAGGATGTTTCTTCTTCAAGCTACCTGGTTCCGGGCGCAAGCATTACAAGCTATGTGCAGGCGCACAGCGCCGGAATCAACGCGCCGGAAGGGTTCCGGGTGGAAATACGAAGCGGTGAGGAGCTGATTTATACGGAGGACATCGGGGATGGCCTGCTGGCCGCCGTGCAGTGGACGGTGCCGGAGGACTATGACGGAAGTCAGTGCACTCTGGAGGTCCTGCCTCTGGACGGAAACGACGCGAATCCTGAGGATAACGTGGTTCCTTTGGATAATACGATCTGCGCGGCTGCCGTGGAGAACGTGCTTTACCTGGGCCGGCAGGAGGATAAGGACATCCTTTCCGTCCTGATATCGAACCAGGGAGTGTCAGAAACCGGCCCGCTCACGCTTTTGGTTGAATCCTTCAACAGGGACTCTGTCGTGGAGGAGAGGACCCTGGAAAGCATTCCCTCAGGGGAAAGCTGCCTCCTTGAGCTGGAGCTGGAACCGATGGATCTTAATGAAGAAAAGCTGGCTTTCCGCCTCCTCTCCGACAATCCGTATCTTGAATGCGGGAATAATTACCTTTCCCTTGGCGCGGCGTCCTTCCAGGCCGGGGCTTTGGAAAATACGGAGACCGCTGTTAATGAAATTAAGAGGAGCGGGACGGGGACGGAGGTTTCCGTCACCTGCTTTGAGGACAACGCGAAGCTGCTTTTCGTGACCTACGACCAGGATGGGAAAATGAAATCCGTGACAAGCAGTGACATTACCCCAGGGAAAAATGAATATCATTTCGCCCATGGCGAGGCATACCGCGTCAAAGTCTTTGTCCTGGATTCGAAGACGTCCCGGCCGTTGTGCGCCGCGGCGGAAAAAACGGAAGAGGCAGGGGGATGAGGCACTGAATTGTTACAGGGATCATATTATTTAAGGAAACGCTGATCTAATCAGCATTTCCTTATGATTTAAGCCGCCGGGAGGAAGGTACTGCCTTCCTCCCGGCGGCTTGCGGATTAGCAGCGCAACGGAATGGATACAAATATTATGTCCAACCGAAAGGAGGATTTTGACGCGCTATTCCTCAGAGCACGTCAAAACCTATAGGATATGAATGTTCCTTCAGGAACATTCATGTCCGTACTTGGCGAATCCCGAAGGGATTTGTCCGACCAAAGGGAGGATTTTGACGCGCTTTTCTTTGAAGCGCGTCAAAACCCATAGGTTATGAAAAGCCATAAAGGCTTTTCATGACCGTATTTGGCGAACCCCGCAGGGGTTTGTCCGCCGCAGGCGGATTTTGACGCGCTATTCCTCAGAGCGCGTCAAAACCTATACACCTTGGTGAAACGCCGGTAATCAGGACGAAAAAAGCGATCCGGGAATATGTACCGCTGTAAGACAGTCTGGGATTCTTCCCTGAATTGTTCAGCTTTTCCCTGATTCTTCCAATAGTATCCTGTACATGCCATATTTCTCTGCCGGTATTTTCAGTACGGACATGGCCTTCTCCATGCCGAATCCAAGACTATCCATGATGTTTTTTATATAAGTGACCGTGGTCTCTTCCCGACCCTCTTCCCGGCCCTCTTCCCGGCCCTCTTCCCGGAACATTTCCATCGTTTCCGCCTCGTTATATTCTGTAAGGCACATGTCTTTCACCTCCGCTTTGTGTGCCAGGAGAAATTCCCTGATCAGGAAATCTTCCGGCATATCGTCTATTGCCTTGTCAATGGCAATGCCTATCTCCAGGCCGTCGTTTTCGGCACTGCCGTCTTTCATGTGTATAGCGAGAGCGTCCATTCCTTGTTTTCCTCACGCCCAAAGATGAAGCTGAACAGCCTGGATTTGTACTCCGTGTTTCCTCGGATTCTCAGACGTTCCTCCAGCTCCCGGACCCGGCGGGAAAGCTCTTCATATGATGGCATTTGCTGCTCTTTTATTTCCAAACGGCACCCCCTTGCTGAATCCCTTTGAGATACAATCCCCTCGTTTCCTCCGTATGGCTTTATCATAAGGCAGAACAAACAGGAATTCAAGTGCGGAATGAACGAGATTCATAAGGCGCAGGCATAGGAATATCCTATTGTTATCATTTTGATTATGTACAGTCACCATATCATGCTGCAAAGAAACCTGAATTATCACTTTACCATATAGAAGAATATTCGTTATTTAATGATTTCTGACACGATTTTGCGCAAATAACGTGTATATGTTGTATTTCAATTTGTTTCACTTTTCAGTATACTTATAGCCGAAAGATGGCGCATGACTTATAGCAACAAAACAGCAGGTGTTCATTTCGGAATGTGGATATGTTTGAAATCCGGCGTAACATAAGGAGGGCAAGGAAGATGAAAGTACTTTTTATAGGGGGAACCGGACGGATCAGCAGCGCAATCGTCCGGAGGCTTCTTAAGGAGGAAGGCTATGAGGTATGGCTTCTGAACAGGGGGAACAGGGCTGCTCCCGAAGGCGCGCGGCAGATCATCGCGGATGTGAATGATGAGGCAAATGTGGCGGACGCGGTCAGGGATATGAGCTTTGACGCGGTCTGTGAATTTATCGGATACAAATTGGAGCATGTGGAAAGGGATTACCGGCTCTTTAAGGGAAAGACGAAACAGTATATCTATACGAGCTCTGCCTCGGCGTATCACAAGCCTTCCGCAAGCTATCTGATCACCGAGGGGACGTCGCTTGCCAATCCGCACTGGCAGTATTCCAGGGACAAGATTGCCTGTGAGGAATTTCTGATGCAAAAGTACAGGAAGAACGGTTTCCCCGTCACCATAGTGCGTCCCAGCCATACCTATGATGAAAAGACGATTCCCCTTGGCGTGCATGGAAAGAACGGGTTTTATCAGGTAATAAAGAGGATGCAGGCGGGCAAGCCCGTGATTATTCAGGGAGACGGGACGTCGCTTTGGCATCTGACCTTCAATGAGGATTTTGCCGTCGGCTACGCGGGGCTGATCGGGAACCATCATGCGATCGGTGAAGCCTTCCATATCACCGGGGACGAGGTGCTGACATGGAATCAGATCTATCAGACAATCGCGGACGCGCTCGGAGTGGAATTAAAGCCTTACCATGTAGCATCGGATTTCCTGGCGGCCGCGGGAGTCAAATATGGCTATGATTTTGAAGGGGGCCTCACAGGGGATAAGTCGGTATCCGTTGTATTTGACAACAGCAAAATAAAGCGCATCGCGCCCGGGATGACAACGCGCGTCCCTTTCCACAGGGGGGCGAGGATGGCGCTTTCGTATGTCCTGTCCCATCCGGAGGAATATAAGGAAGATCCGGAATTTGACGCATGGTGCGACAAGGTGATCGATGTTCTTGAAAAAGCGAAGGCGGCAGTGGGATGACAGGGGATGCAGCAGATCGTCAGAATAAAAATGCAGGTATAAACTATGCATCAGGCATAGTTTATACCGTATTTGGCGCATCCCTGTGGGATGCGTCCGAACAAAATATGTCTTCAGGCATATTTTGTTCGGATTTTTCTGCGGCATTCCCTGTGCCGCAAAAAACCTACGAATTTTTTCATGATTTTAACGGACATTTAACGCTTTTTCGGTTATAATCATATTTGGGCTTGATGCCGCAGGCGTTGAGTCCCATTTGTGTTGCGCCGACGGCATAAATGAAGTATGAAAAGCCTGCTTTTCATACTTGATGTACAGCGAAGCTCATCGACGTCCTGATTGTGTCTCTGGCATTGAGACTCATTTGTGACGTAACAGCGGAAAATGAAGCATGCAGGGCTTTATTTTAGAAAGAGAAAAAGGAGTACTGTAAAATGAAAGAAAATGTCATTATCGTAAACTGCAAGGTGGCGAGTGAAGCATTCCAGATTTTGAGTATGCTCAGGAGGGACTATGAAGGCGGGGGGCTCGCGGTTTCCCATGCGGCTATCGTGAAGAAGGAAGCAGGAAAGCTTTCGTTTGAGGATGGTTTTGTCACCGGAGAAGCCATTGAGGGACGTGGCTGGACCGGCGGCCTGATCGGAAGCCTGGTGGGCATCCTTGGCGGTCCCTTGGGCGTCCTGTTTGGCGCCAGCGTTGGAGAGCTTATTGGAGATTCAATGGATATTGAAGAGCTCGAGGGGAAATTTGATCTGCTGGAAAAGGTCAGCGAGTGTCTTGCGGATGGTGAGACGGCTCTCTTGATGATGGCGCAGGAGGAGAATGAAAATGCGCTGTCGGACAAGCTGAAGGGTTTCCAGATTACCATTACCCGGATGGACGCTGAGGAGATTGCTAAGGAAATCGAAAACGCGGAAAAGCAGAAGATTGATATTGAGAAAAAATAAAATAGCATTTCGGCTTCCACATGAGCAGTCGCCAATGGCGGCTGCTCAATTGCTAAGAGCCGTATGGCTTGCGATACCGCGGCTGTTTGTCGGTAATTACAATGGCCCAAAAGCCACTTTGCATAGAGGAAAATAGGATGAAGAAATTATTTACCATTGATGACTTTATGGTTGCTTTTATAGCTGCATTGGGATATGGTTTTGGCGAAACGATCGCGACGCTTTCCGGCTGGCCTGGGTTTATGTGCGTCGTGGCAAGCTTTGCCCTCGGAATCGCGTTCGAGGAAATCATTTACCGGATCGTATTCAGCAAGGCTGTCCAGAAAAGTACGAGGAACCGGGTCCTGACCTTTGCCGCGATCCTGCTCTTTTTCCTGCTTGCCCAGTTTATTTCAATCCGCTGGATGGGCGTTTCGATGATTGATTATCTGACGGAAGAGTTCATGTATGTTGTCGGTCTGCCCATTCTCGGCCTGCTTGTGAATTTGCTTATCCGGAAATACCGTATACAAAAGATCCGCGAGCGCTACGGGGATGGGAGTGATGGCTATGTATTTGATTTAAAGGAAGAGGATATTGCGGAAACGAACAAGCGGAACCACCCGATCCAGGGTGAATATGACAAAAGCCTGGCCGTGAAGACAAGGACTGGCATTTATGTCGGGGAGAAAAACAAGAAGGTCATTTCCTATCTGGGGATCCCCTACGCAATGCCGCCGGTCGGCAAGCTCAGATGGAAGGCGCCCGAAGCGCTTCCGTCATCAGACGCGGTATATGAAGCCACAAATTTCGGTGCTTCGGCGATCCAGGTGGAGCATTCGGGGGCGATCCTGAAGAATCACCGGCAAAGCGAGGATTGTCTTTACCTGAATGTCTATGTCGGGAGTGAAAAGTCAGAAGAAAAGAAGCCGGTTGCCGTGCTGTTTCACCATGGGGATTTCACCTACGGAGGCTCTGCCGATCCATTATTGTACGGTGAAAATTTTGTGAGCGGGCTTCCCGACATCATAATTGTAACCTTTAATTACCGCCTGGGCATCTTCGGCTTCATTGATTTTTCCGAGGTTCCCGGCGGCGAGGCTTATCCTGACGCATTGAACCTTGGGCTGCTGGATCAGATTGCGGCACTCAAATGGATTAAGGAAAACATAAGCGCCTTCGGGGGCGATCCCGAGAGGATCACGGTGATCGGTTATGAGTCCGGCGCCACATCCATCTGCATGCTCGCGGCCTGTGAGAAGGCAAAGGGGCTGTTTACGAGGGCTTTTGCGTTTAATGGCAACCCGGAGACGGTGTATGACACGTCAGAGGGCGCAAGGAGACTGGTGAGGAATCTGTTGAAAGAAACAAAGACTGCAGCAATGGATGAGCTATTGCGTCTGAGTACGGACAGCCTGAAGAACGCGGCCCAAAAGCTTTGGAAGGATATGTGCGCGCCGACTTATGACGGCACTTTGTTTCCTGCAAACTTGTATCAGGCCTTTCGCGAGGGAAAAGCTGCGGGCATAGATTTCATCATAGGCATTCCCGGAAATGAAAGCAATGTGTTCCGCGCCTTTATCGGTAATCAGAAATTCGAAAAACTGATGGCAGAGGCTACGGCCGATGTTCAAAATGGCCTGGAGGCATACTTTGCTGCCGCGGTAAGGGAGTATATTGCGGCTCAGTCGGCCTCATCCTCCGAGCTTGAGGCGAAATCCAGGCTGATTGACCAATGGATCGCCATTTCTCTTTACCGCATCGCGCTGAAGCTGTCGGAGGGAGGAAATAATGTGCATCTCATGTGCTGGGACCAGACAGCGCTGATCGAGAAGCTGGGTTCGGGCACGGTCGATATGATGGCGACACAGCTTGGAAACAGTGAGGCACTGCAGATTTATGGCAGCGTGATAGACGATGAACTGTCTGAGGTGCTGCAGGCTTTTTTCCACAAGTTCATATACGGGGAGGCGTTGAAACTGTATCCCAACGAGATCAAAGGCATCGATGCCCTTAACTGGAAGCCATTCCCGGAAGCACTCATTATTTCAGACGGGAGCATTCTATGCGAAAAAATAGAAGACAGGCTGACAGAGATAGATGGCCTGCTGAACCTTGTGAAAAAATAACAGATAAAGGTCCTGCCGTATCCCGCGAGAAAATTAAAGGGGAAATGACGCCGGTACACAAAAAAATTCTGGGGAGCCTTTTCTGGAAAATCCTTGAGCAGACGGGCTACCAGGGGGTGCAGCTCGTTGTTTCCCTGGTGCTGGCCCGTATTCTGGGGCCGGAGGAATACGGGCTTGTCAGCCTGATCATGATCTTCATCACGCTGGCCAATACCTTTGTGCAGTCCGGTTTCGCGACGGCCCTTGTTCAAAACAAGGATGTGGAAGCGGAGGATTATTCCTCCGTTTTCTGGCTTTCCCTGCTGCTTTCGGGCCTCTGCTACGGGCTGCTCTTTGCCGCCGCGCCGTGGATTGCCGCCTGGTACCGGGAGCCGCTGCTTTCGGAGCTTCTCCGGCTCATGGCGCTGGTCCTTTTCCCGGGCGCGGTGATTTCCGTCCAGACGGCCCGCGCGGCCAGGGCCATGGAATTCCGCAGGCTCTTTTACGGCACCATGCTGGCGGTCATCTTCTCCGGCGGCATTGCCATTTTCCTTTCCATCCGGGGCTTCGGGGTCTTTGCCCTGGCCGCCCAGCAGCTTCTCTATTACTTTTCCCTGATGGCTGCGCTTTTTTTCTTTGTGCGCTGGCGGCCTTTGATGTTGTTTCGCATGGAGAGGGTGCGGGCGCTCTTTTCCTTCGGATGGAAAATCCTGGTTTCCGGCCTGATCGATACCCTTTGGCAGAACATTTACGGCCTGGTGATCGGGAAGAAATACTCCGGGGCTGAGCTGGGGGTCTACAGCAGGGGAGAGCAGTTCCCGAAGCTCCTGGCCGGGAACCTTACGGCAGCGTTTCAGTCGGTCATGCTTCCGGCCTTTTCCGGCATTCAGGAAGACAAGGCGGCACTTAAGCCCATGTTCCGGAGATCCCTCCGGCTTTCTTCCTTCCTTTTCTTTCCCATGATGGCCGGCATGTTTGCCGTGTCGAAGCCCATGGTAATCCTCCTGCTTACCGGCAAGTGGCTGGCCGCCGTGCCCTATCTTCGGATAATGTGCGCGGTTTACGCCATCCTGCCCCTCCACGCGCTGAACCTCCAATTGATGAATGCCCTGGGGCGTTCGGATCTCTTTTTAAAGCTTGAGATATTGAAAAAGCTTCTGGGAGCCGCGATACTCCTCATAAGCCTTCGTTACGGCATCATGACCATGCTCCTTCTCCGGCTTCTGGACGAGTACCTCTGCCTCCTTTTGAACGCGTGGCCGAACCGGCGCCTGATCGGCCTGGGTCCCTGGGAGCAGCTTCGGGACATGCTGCCCCCGGCGGCCTGTTCCATCCTGATGGCGCTGGCGGTTTTCGCCCTCGAGGGCACAGGGCTTTCCCCGCTGCCCCTCCTTATGCTGGATCTGGCGGCAGGCATCGCTTCCTACATCCTGTTTTCCTTCCTGCTGAACCGGGAGATCCTGCTATATGCCGTGAGCATTATCCGGAAAATCCTGCATGTGTCGTGATAGCCTTCCCCTTTGATTTGCCCCTTTTTATATGATACGATAGTCAGGAAAAGAGATTGTGGTGAGATGCACAGCTTTTCAGGGCGGATCGACTGTATTGTAGAGTCAAAGAAATTCATCTATCTTTTTGAATTCAAGAGGGATGCCAATCCCGAGGCAGCGCTTGCCCAGATTGAAGAAACGCGGTACGCGCTGCCCTTTGCTGCCGATTCCCGAAAGCTCTACAAAATCGGAGTCACATTTGATTCCAATCAGAGGATCCTGAATGGGTGGAAGGTTTCAGAATAACAGGTTTGGTGGCAGGCTATAGCCGCTCCATAGAGTAATAGGCGTATGCCTCCCATTTTCCTATCGGTAGCTGAGCTCGATATTGCAGAAGATTTCGTTCCGGGCACTTTGAAAGCTGATGAGAAAGGAGCTTGCGTCCGAATTCTTTTCGGCATGCAGGTAAGGGTGCAGGATGTCCCCGATTTTTGCGGCTTTTTTATATTCTGCCCTGATCCGGCTGCAGCTTTCGCTGCGGTAGGAGAGGGGTGCCCGGGAACAGACCTCCGGATCTCCGGTTTCATCGCTTCTTTCTCCGCGTGCCGGGATGGATGCTTCGACCTTTTCGGTTAATCCCTCCAGAGTGTCGTCTCTTCCTTCTCCGCGCGCCGGGATGGATGCTTCGACCTCTCCGGTTAATCCCTCCAGAGCGTTGTCGCTTTCTTCTCCGCGCGCTGTGATGGATGCCTCGGCCTCTCCGGTTAATCCCTCCAGAGTGTTGTCGCTTTCTTCTCCGCGCGCCGGGAACGATGCCCGCAGGGCGTCCTCCGCAAGGAGGATGTAGCTTACGTTGTTGACATGATGGTTGGAATCCAGGTGGGAGGGTCGGACAGGAATGCGCTCAAGGCGCTCCATGTTTTCCGGAAGGAGGAAACGAACCGGCTTGGCCGGGAATCCCAGCACATTTTCCGGCGTTCCGTAAGGGCGGAACAGATCCTCCGGAGGGCGTACCGGCCTTCCCGTGGATGCGTCATAAAGGAACCAGGTGCTGTCGGCCCGGACGAGGAAGTCCCGGCTGTCCTTTTCCCGGATCCAGAAATTCCGAAAACAGAAGAGGCCCCTGCGCTCGTGGGGGCTGGTTCCCACCACGAGTTTTTCATACACCCGCGGCATGCGGTCAACGCGGATATCCCAGGAGGAAAGCAGCCACGCGAGATTCCTTTCCTGCAGCAGATCGTTTAGCTTGCCGGAATCACAGGTATGGAAGGTGGAGCAATCCTGCAGGTAGTTTACAAGGGCGGGGACGCGGAGGCATCCCTTTTCATCTGTTTCTGAATAACGTATCCTTATGTCAAATTCGTACATTTTTCCCCTTTCGTTTCATGTTTTTTTCTCCTCTATAAAAGTGTTTTTTTCGATAGTTTCATGTGACCATGACAACTATCATTTACAATTGAATCCGTGGTGACGATGCTTTACAATAATTGTACGAACCCGTCTTTTTCACTAGCGTCCACGAACGCTCTAAAGGAGCCTGGGTCTTGCGGTACCTGCGTGATTAGTCGTGTAGCCTTGAAAGCACCTAGAGGAGATTTGTCTACACCGTACCGCTTCGTTACGAAGCAATCGGTGATAACACTGCGTGTAATGCGCCACCCCAATTGATTGCTGCCACAAGTACATTTCATCAGTACCATTCATCTTCATATCAGATACGAGTCTTTACGAAGAACACCTTCGTCTTTTTGTGTTGTCACATCATTCCGTAACCCCACTTTTATATCTGACTTACAGATGCCCTCTATCTAGTTGGCTCCTTAATTTTCATGGTTTTCCCTTCCTCGTACCAATGATGAGTTCCGGTACAAATCCATGACAGAATCTTTCAGGCCTCATTCAATAGCCCATTGAATCAGCTCATGCAGAATCGGCTGGAGTTTTTTGGATTTCTCTGACAGTTCATATTCTACGCGGACCGGAACCTCCAGATATTCTTTTCGCAGGATCAGATGATCCCGTTCCATCTCCTTGAGCGTTTGGGAGAGCATGGTGTTGGATATGCCCTGTACGTTATGGAGCAGTTCGTTGTAACGGCTGCTGCCGTTGGAGCTAAGCGAACACAGTATGGGCAGCTTCCACTTTCCGCCTATGCTTGACAGTGAGCTCTGCAGGGCACACTGCGATGAACAAGGGCAATTATGACGTTCTGACATCGCGCTTTCCTCCGGCCAGGCATTCCTTGCTTGCAATGGATTTTCCGAGTAATTGACAGAAGACGATTCTTCATATAATACATTATCAGATAAGAATAACGTTGTAAAGTCGGATTCCGTATTTACTCCCGTCTGGAATCCATAAGCTGGCCATGTTGGCCGGAATCCGTCAGGGCGATGTTCCCGGCATTGTTTTCCGCGATATAAGCCTGCCGCAGGCAATACTGCAGGGCCTCTTCGAACAGTTTGCTGACATTCCCCCCGGTGCGCGTAAAGCCCATCAGTTTTGCGGCCTCCCTGAGCAGATCCTCACGGGACATTGCCCCTTGCTCCATCAGTGAGAACAATATGGCATTGCCAGCCTCCTGTATGGGGATTTCCCGGATATCCCTGCGGGTCCCGTTTTCCCCTCCGGAACGGAATCCTCTGTATGTGAAAGGATCCTGTCCGGCTTTCCAGAGAAATCGTCCAAAAGCCTGTTCGGTGGATGGAATGTTCATGGACCGGATAAGCGAAGATAGGTATTCCTGGATTTTTCCCGTTATGCGCTGAATCCCGAAGGAGCGGCAGATCCTTTTGAACAGGAGTCCTTCGCTGATGGGCGCTTCCGCAAGAAGCACTTCGTTGATTGATTCCTTCAGCAAAGAGAGGTTTCCGCTCCCCGTAAATACGGCAGTACTCATGCTATATTGCTTTAAAACAGCCTCCTTATATATGCCGAAAGGGCTTTCCCCTATAGGAGATGCTGTGGCAGTTGTTGTGGTAGTTTCTATAGGAAACGCTTCTGGTTTCCTGAGATTCCATTCCGAAGCCGGGAAGCCCGGCGTTTCCGGTGTTTTTCCCGCTTCCGGCTTTTCCGTCTTTACAGGCCCTTCGGCAGTGGTTTTGGAAAAGTCCGCATTCGTCCGTGCTGCCGCCGACGGCGTTTCCTCCGCCTTGTCCGTGGAATCAGGCAGGCTTATGGACTCGCCCGGAATGGAGCCCGTTCCCTCCGTCCTGTCCGTGGAATCAGGCGGATTGTCATTTGAAGGAGAGCCTGCCATTTTGTGCGAATTGTTTTCCTCCAGATGCTTGAGTTCTGTGAGAATCTTGTCCAGTTCCTTTTGGCGGTTATCCCACCAGTCCATGCTCCAGACCCTGAGAAGATTCCATCCAAGGCCGCGGAGTATATTTATCTGCGCGATTTCCCTGTCTCTGGTGCTTTTCGCGGCGGCATAGGATGCTCCGTCAAGAAGGATCCCGAGAATGTACCGGCTTGATTCCGCAGGGTCAATAACGCCGATATCGATGCGGTATTCGGATTTTCCTACATTTCGGTCAGTCCTGTAGCCCGCGTCAGACAGGGCTTTGCGGATGCTTTCTGAAATTCCGTTTTCAAGGCCTCGAATGCCGCCCATCCGCTCGTTCCGGCTTTGGAAAGAGCCTCCTTCATGCTGCCATGCATCCGAAAATCCTGCCGTGCCGGAATTATTCAAAGCGGCTGTTACCCCATGCCATGCGGCAGCCGCATCCTCTGCCTGGGCAGAAGTCTTTATGGAAGCGGCTTCCCCGTGCCCTGGGGTAACCGTGTCCCTTGCCAGGCCGGAATTCGAAACGGTCTCGACGGGGCTGCTTTCCCAAATATCCTCCGGGGCATCGTCAGCATATTGCTTCCGGGCATATTCAAGGAAGGCTTTCAGTGAAGCCACTCCCTCCGAGCTGCTCCTTTGCAGGTCAATCTGCTCCGGGAGGAGGGTGGAGAATACGGTCATCTCACACCTTGCCCTGGAAACGGCAACGTTCAGGCGCCGCCATCCGCCTTCCCGGTTCAGGGGGCCGAAATTCATGGAGACCCTGCCGTTTGGATCCGGGCCGTAGCCGATGGAAAAAAGGATCACGTCTCGTTCGTCACCCTGTACGTTTTCAAGGTTTTTGATGAAAAGGGGTTCTTCTCCGCCATAGGCCCAGGCTTCTAATTGCGGATCCGCGGCACAGGCTTCTGCCAGAAGGTCGTCAATCAGGTTCTGCTGGTTGATATTAAAGGTGATGACGCCAACGCTGAATTTGGCCCTCTCCGGGTCATGACAGCGGGCGGACAGCTCCTGTACGATTGCCTCGGCCTCTGCCCTGTTCTGTCGGTTCCTCCCCCTTTCGAAAACGCCGTCAATTTGGATGAATCGCACCTTTTTTTCACGGTCATTGACGGAAGGGAAGGTGAAAAGCCTGTTCTCATAGAAGCGCTGGTTGCTGAAGGAAATCAGGCTTTCATGGCGGCTCCGGTAATGCCACAGGAGATGGGTGGCCGGCATGTTCAGGGCGAGGCAGTCGTCAAGGATGCTTTCCAGATCCTCTGTCTCCAACTCGTCTTCGTCCGTACGGCTGGAAACAAAGAAGGAGGTAGGGGGCATCTGCTTTGGATCGCCCACGATGACCGCGTTCCGGCCCCTGGCCAGCGCTCCGACGGCTTTGCAGGTAGGGAGCTGGGAGGCTTCATCGAAAACAATGAGGTCAAAGGGTTCCCTTTTCGGATCCAGGTACTGGGCTGCCGATATGGGGCTCATCAGCATGCAGGGGCAGAGCCTGGACAGCAGTCCGGGGATTTGCGAGAAAAGCTTGCGGAGGCTTGTGCCCCTTCCTCCGCTGCGGATTGCCCGCTGGAGAATGCCAAGTTCGGAGCTCTGTGCCGCCTCTCTGGCAAAATTCGGTATTTTGGATGCCAGACGGCAATAGATTTCCTGCCTGCTCAGCTTTAGAAGGTCCTGGTCAAGCCGGCGGAAACGTTCTATTTTCTCATCAAAAAGGATTCCGGAAAAAGAAGAGAGCGCCGGTGAGGCGTCAATGGAGTATATGCACAGATCCCTGGCAATGGCTTTTTCCCAGGCTTTTCGCACATCACAGTGGGGGAGCCCGTCCCGGTAAGCCTTTACAATGGCTTCCATTCCGGCCTGCTCTGCCTTTTCCGCCGCATTGTTCCAGGCAATCCATTCCCTGAGCTCGGCTTTTCTTTCCAGCAGCACGCCGCAAAGAGCCAATTCCTTTGAAATCCAATTTCCGGCTGCCTGCGCGGCCCCTGCGCTGCCTGCCGCATTTCCGGCTGCCTGCGCGGCCTCTGCGTCATCTGCCGAATTTGCGCCTGCCTGCGCGGCCCCTGCGCCATCTGCCGAATTTGCGCCTGCCTGCGCGGCCTCTTTGCTAAATGCCGTGTTTTCGGCTTTATGGAAAGCATTCCCGGCTCCTTCGCTTTGCCTGGCATCCCGGGTTGTTCCAGCTTTTCCGGCTCCAATGTATCCCACGGCATCTCCGGCTCTCACATCATTCCCGGTTCTCACAGCAGCCTCAGATCCCATGGCATCCATAGCGTTATCCGCTTTATTTGGGACTTCATCCATGGATAATTCCAGAAAGCGGTAGAGATCCGTTTTTATGGGAACGAGCTCGTTCCAGGCCTTAAGGAAGGAAAGTGAGAGAGGGCCCACATCCTGCCTCCCGCAGTATTTCCTGCGAAATTCGTCTGAACCTGTCAATGCCTTCAGGGAGGACGCGCCTTTTTCCGCCATATCGGCCATTTGAAGGATGTACTGCCAGTTTTTTTGAAGCAGCCCATTCATTCCGGACAGTCCAGGCTGGACATTATTTTCATTCAGCCCATTCATCATGGCCTGTCCATTTTGCCCATTCCCCCCGGCTGCAAGAAGCTCGTTCCAAAGCTTTGTACCGGCGCTCTGTTCCAGTTTCTGTGCCAGATCCTCTCCCTGGGATAATTCATATTGATAATGGGTCAGATCTTCAAGATGCTTTTGCAGTTTTTCGTCATGAATCCTTCCGTTTCGGGAACTGGGGAGGAGCCTTTTTTTCAGCGACCTCATGCCCAGGGCTTTTGGAATCAGCCATTTGGCTGCATGGGATCTGTATTCCGCCAGCAGGGAGGCTCCGTTAAGCGCGAGGAAGGAAGGCAGCCATTCTTCGGAAAGCGCGGCGTGGAGCCTTTGAACGGCAAGGTAATGCCTTGCGGCTTCCCGAAGGAGCTGCAGGAAGCCGGGCAGGTCTTCGACATGGGAAAAGGATTTCGGCAGCCCGCAAAAGGCTTGCAGCTCCCCGGATAGGGAGAAGGCCGTTTCCAGATTGCCATAGCTTTGCAATGGCATGTCAAAACAGGCCTGGAAAGCAGCGGCGGCTTTTTCCAGGCCGGCAAGAGCCGTCCGATAGGCGGAGATTTTTTCAGGAAGCTCCATGCGTATATGCTGGCTGTAATCCCGACGGCCCACAGGGGAAAGTGGGTGCCCGGAAGGATGTCCCACTGTCCGTCCGGCCATTTCCAGCGCGTGGAGCAGGGAATCCTGTTCGGACATCTGCTCCTTTGTCAGGCCCTGGACCATGGAAGGGGAGAGGGAGGGAAGCGAAGGGGCGTCTGCCCTTTTTTCGTACATATTGATGAGCGAAAAAAGGGAAAGGCCGCAGGGCTGCGTTTTGTGAAGTTCATGCGCGTACTGATCCAGCTCCTCCCGGAGGGAGCGGGCCTTCCGGGCCATGGCTTCAAATTCCTCGGGCGGGAGGGAACGTGCCGCGTCGATTGCCATGCGCAGCTTTTCCAGAACATCCCTTTTTTTGGATTTGTTGGAATGGAGCTCAAGGCAGAACGCGCCGATTCCAATCGCGCGCAGGCGCTTTTCCACGACCTCCAGGGCGGCCATTTTCTCGGCAACAAAAAGCACGGTTTTTCCATTTGCCAGGCAGTTGGCAATCATTGTGGTAATGGTCTGGGACTTTCCTGTGCCGGGAGGGCCATGGAGGACGAAGCTTTCCCCCTTTCCCGCAGCCTCGATGGCATAGAGCTGGGACGCGTCGGCAGGCAGGGGAAGAAAGACGCCGTCTTCGGAGACCCTGTCCCCGATTACCATATCCTCGGCTGCCCATTGGAGCTTTCCGTCCATCAAAGAGCGGACAATTTTGTTTTTTTCAAGATCTTCGGTTCGGTTCCGCAGATCGTTCCACATGACGAACTGGGAAAAGGAAAAAATGCCGAGGCAGGCGGTTTCCAGGACGTCCCAGTTTTTCTGCCCCATGACCGCCTTCCGGATAATGGAGAAGACAAGCCGGGTGTCAATGCCGTGTTCATCCTCCGGAAGCGGGTCAAGGCCCTGCACGTTAATGCCAAAGTCCTGCTTCAGTTTCTCCAGAATCGTTATATTCATCTGGGCTTCTTCTTCCCTCAGCCTGAGCCCATAGCCTCCTTTCGCTATCGGTCTTTTGAGCATTTCCATCGGAAGGAGGACGAGGGGCGCATAGCGCGCCTTCCGGCTTCGTGGATTTTCGTACCATCGGAGGAAACCCAATGCCAGGTAAAGCGTGTTCGCCCCATTTTCCTCCAGGGAGGTTTTCGCGCTGCGGTATAATTCCTTCAGCGCGTTTCCCAGCTCCGCCTCCGTCCGGTTTGAGCGGAGGCGGCCGCTCTTAAATTCGGAATGAATAAGCGGAAGGTATTTTTCCGGGACCCTGAGATCCTCCATGTCATGGACGACGCCGCCGTTCCCGATACTGCCATTTCTAATATTGCCGTTTCCGATATCATTGTTTTCAATATCGCTATAAGAAATACTGCCGGCATCCGTATTATCATAGGTAATGCTGCCGCCTTCCGCTGCAATCCTGTCGGCCTCGTCCCATTCCACGGGACGGGGCAGGACACTGAATTCCGTGCCATTTGCCAGGGCATCCTCCAGCTCGTCCACGGCTCCGGCAAGGATAGGGACGGTGGACCTGGATAGGCGCATATTGATCAGGGAATTCCGAAGGCCGATGTCCAGAAGCTTCCTTTCCCACCGCTGCAAGCGGGAGTTGGCGTCCTCCGGGGCCGGAACATCGTCCGCGCGCGTGCCCGGGATCTCCCTTGGAGCCTGCGTGGCGGCAGAGGGAGTGTCCGATGTTGTAATGGCATGGAAGCCGGTACTTGTCCTTACCAGCGCCGGCATGGGTCTGATGCCGCTAAGCCTGGCGCGGCGTACATCGATGAAATATTCGATATCGTCCGGCTTCATTATACGCCCCTCCGCCAATTGGCGGGCATTGTCAAAAGACAGGCTTTTCCCGGCGACGAAAGCGGTGCATTCCACGACGACAATCTCGTTAATGCCATCGGCCAGACGTTTTGCGAGAAGGGAAGGGTCGTCCTGCACGGGTTCGGGGAAGGTGAGCTCCTCCAGCCAGAACCCGGCAAAGGCATGGTTTTTCGTCATGATGATGAGGGGGCGGAGTCCGATGGATTCCAGGACGGAAGCATAGAGGAGGGAGAGGTCAAGGCAGGTTCCCAGCTTTTGCTCCATTATGCTGCCGGGAAGGCGTACCCGTTGACCGGCAGCCTCGAAGCTTGCCGGCGGGACGGAGTAGCTGATGTTTTCCTCAAGAAGGGCGGAATAGACTGCCGCGGCCTGTCGCAGCACGCGGTTTTGATCCATGCTTTGATACGCGTCCAGAGAGGGGTCGCCCGTCCATTGCCCAAGTATTTCCGAGGCCCTTTGGGAAAGCCTGATGATTTCCGGATGGTTCGGCATGATAAAGGAGCACAGGAGCTCGGGGCGCAGCCCGCTTCCCGTCCACTGGTCGTAGGCGAGGATGGAGAAGGGACATTCCAGGCTTTTCAGCAAATTGTCTTCCTTTTTCATGGTGACGCGAAGGATGCAGCCTGTCTTTTCGGTAAGCGTGGCAAGGTATTCCAGATCGATGGACGGGTTCAGGTCCCTTATATGCAGCCTGGAGCCGGCTGGAAGATGATCGATATGCCTTGACAGCGGCTTCGTCAGGGGAGGGCGCGAGCTTATGCTGAGCTCCAGGTCCTCCCAATCCCTGTCGGAAAGGTTCCCGATCGTCACGGAACGAAGAAGCTTCGCGCCGTTTTGCTGCAGGACATAGCCTGCCGCTTTCAGGAGATCCGCCTCGAGAAGGACATGCCGGGAATCCATGAGGATTTCGGCGTTGTCCCTGACAATTTGTGGGTTCTCCGGTACGATTTCAGACATGTTTTCCGGCATGATTTCCGATGGGTTCTCTGACATGATTTCTGACTCGTTCTCAGAAATGTTTTCCGCCATGTTCTCCGATATATTCTCTGACATGATCTATCCTTTCCGTTCAGTCGCTTTCATTGTTCCCGGAAGTTCATTATAGGACATGAATGTTCCTTCAGGAACATTCATGTCCGTACCTGGCGAACCCCGTAGGGGTTTGTCCGCCGCAGGCGGATTTTGACGCGTTTTTCCCTGGAACGCGTCAAAACCTATAGGACATGAATGTTCCTTCAGGAACATTCATGTCCGTGCCTGGCGAACCCCGTAGGGGTTTGTCCGCCGCAGGCGGATTTTGACGCGTTTTTCCCTGGAACGCGTCAAAACCTATAGGACATGAATGTTCCTTCAGGAACATTCATGTCCGTGCCTGGCGAACCCCGCAGGGGTTTGTCCGCCGCAGGCGGATTTTGACGCGCTTTTCCTTAGAGCGCGTCAAAACCTATGGTTTATTCCAATAGCTCTGAGGGCGTTACCATTTCTGTTTTGCAGCTATGCTTCTTTGTCTTTTCACTGTAATTGATTCCTACCAGCAGCACCTTGGGATAGTCTTTGAAACGGCGGATATAATCCTTTTCCCGGATGCATTTCAGGGCATTATTTACCGAGCGATTGTATTTTAGTTCAAGAATTATTGGCACTTTCTTCCTGTTTCCGGGTTCGAAGGTGAAGTCGGCATAACCCTTTCCGGATTTATCCTCCCGGGAGATCCGATAGTAATCCAAGGCGGCCAGATACCCTATGGTAATCACACAAGCCAGGGAATTTTCATCGTTGTAGGAAAAGAAGGGGATTTTCTCCGTATGAAGATCCTCGATCCGGGTCGCTACCTCCCTGTCGTTTTGTTCAAGGGTGGCCTGTAGCAGGTGCCTGGATTCCTGTAGGGTTTGCTTCAATCCCAATTCCGGTGAAGACAGCGCCGACTGGAATTTCAGCAGTAGCTCATGGTTGGGAATACGCAGATGTCTGTCAAAGTAACTGAGAAAGCCGTAGACCACCATGGAGGAGAGGATTTCATCTTTGCCAGAGGCTTTTTCTTTCTCAGCGCTGAAACCTGTCAGCCTGATGGGCAGGCTTTCCCCTCCGACCATGCGGATGACATCGTCCCGTATATCCCCCGCATTATACCGAATGATATCCATGACCTCGTTCATTGGCCCCGTCCCCGTCCAGTAACTTTTGCAACGCCCGTCCTGCAGCGCGCGGGCGACGGACTCCGGGTTAAAAATATGCGCGCCGTCATGCTCCCGGGCATAACCGTCATACCAGAGTTCCAGTTCTTCCATGGAAGGGCGTGTGAAATTTCTTTTCTGCATCAGCTCCAGGATTTCCTCCCGGGACAGTCCAAAGTAGGGATAGAACTGGCTGTCCTGGAAGGCGGAAAACTCATGGAACATATTCAGCGGTGAGCCACTGCTGTACTTGGCAATGGGCAGGATGCCCGTCATGTAGGCGAAATGAACATAGGGCATGTTTAGCAGGGCTTTCAGGAAAAGCAGGTATTCTTCTCTTGTTTTAGCTGTCATAAAGTCTCTTTCAAAGAGGGCATCCCATTCATCGATTACAAAAACAAAGGATGCCCCTGTCTGTATGAGCAAGTCCGGTATATCTTTTTTTTCGTCAAAATCCATGTCCGGGAATTGCTCCTGAAGGTCCTCCCTTAAAAGAAGGTCCAATTTTGAACGAAAGGCTCCATAGGACTGGATGGTGTCCGGGAGCAAGCTAATCATGTTAATGCGGAACACATTCAGGCGGCCCTGAAAGAGCCAGCAAAGCTTCCTTGCTTCATTCGACGCCTGCCTTCTTTCCTGTTCCTTCCTGATCGATCCAAGCTTGCTTCTTTCAAACAGTATCCTGCTCTTTTCACTGGTGCTTTCATCAAAAAAGGCGGCAATCATGTTTGCTGCCACGGATTTACCAAAGCGTCTGGGTCTTGTGACACAGATGTATTTGCTGCCGGATCTCGTATATCGGTAAAGGGCGTCAATCATCATGGTCTTATCCACGTAGGTATCCGTAAGGGCAGTTTCCATAAAGAGAGTATATCCGGCTCCGTTGTTCAAAAAGTTCATTTTGCTTCCCCTTGTCAGATTCCCAATCGGCTCATCTGCCAGAGCGGCTTTTTGCCGCTCTTGATTTTCATTTATCTTATTATACTCCATGGAAAGCGTCAATATCCATAGGTCATGCAAAGCCGGGACCATATTGCTGAATCATGTCGGGAAGGCATGTTTCAGCTTTAGCGGACTAAAGCATCTATGAGATTACCTGAAATATCGCGTAAATACGCACTTTTTCAGGCAGGCAGGCAGAAATTTCATTCCGCTGGATTCCGTAGTATTTGAAACATGCCGTCGGGAAATATATTCGAATTGACAGGCTGATTGAAAAGACATAACAAATCTTTAAGCTATGCCCATGCCTTTATTTGTGGTTTGACAATAGGGGGTTTCTTGTATATCATTTTATTGGTCGTTCCGGTTTGCTTATGTTTACAATATTTTCACTGTACACTGTAATCAAAGTGGCTTGAAAACCACTTTGATGGGAGTCTTGTTGGCGCGATGCCGCGTCGGCTTGTCACAAAACCAGGGCGGCAAGGAACCGCCCTGACAGGGGAGTGTCAAAAGGAGTTTCAATGGGTGGTTTTTTTGGCGTAGCTTCCAGGGAAGAATGTGTCTTTGATTTGTTTTTTGGAACGGATTATCATTCCCACCTCGGGACCCGGAGAGGGGGGATGGCCACATATGGCCGGAAGACGGGCTTCAACAGGGCGATTCACAGCATCGAGAATTCCCCTTTCCGAACGAAATTCACGGATGAATTTAATGAGATGCGGGGGAATATGGGCATCGGCTGCATTTCGGATTACGACCCTCAGCCGCTGCTGGTCCGGTCCCATCATGGCACCTATGCCATCTGCTCCGTGGGGAGGATCAATAATTCGCGGGTGCTGATGGACCAGATATTTAAGGAAAACCGGCTGCATTTTTTTGAGATGACCAGTGGGGAAATCAACCAGACAGAACTGGTGGCCGCCCTCATTAACCAAAAGGACAATTTCGTGGAGGGGATCCGCTACGCCCAGGACGTGATCGACGGTTCCATGTCGATTCTGCTTCTAACTGAAAAGGGGATTTACGCGGCCAGGGACCGTGTGGGAAGGACGCCCATATCCATAGGGCGGAAGGAGGACGGGTATTGCGCGTCCTTTGAGTCCTTCGCCTATCTGAATCTCGGCTACAAGGATTATCGAAACCTGGAACCGGGGGAGATCGTGGTCATGACGCCGGAGGGGGTAACGACCCTTTCCGTGAGGCAGGGGAAGAAACGGGTCTGCACATTCCTTTGGGTATATTACGGCTATCCTTCCTCCAAATACGAGGACATTTCCGTGGAGGGCATGCGCTGCCGCTGCGGGGAGGCCATGGCCGGGAGGGACTGCATGGGCCGGGAGAGCGCGGACATCGTGGCCGGCGTCCCGGATTCCGGCACGGCCCACGCGATCGGCTATGCCAACAGCTCGGGCATCCCGTTCTCCCGTCCGCTGATCAAGTACACGCCCACCTGGCCCCGGTCCTTCATGCCCCCGACCCAGAAGAAGAGGGATCTGATCGCGAAAATGAAGCTGATTCCGGTCCACGAGCTGATCAGGAATCAGCGGATCCTCCTGATTGACGATTCCATCGTGCGGGGGACGCAGCTCCGGGAAACGGCCGAATACCTTTTGGAAAACGGCGCCGTCGAGGTGCATGCCCGGCCGGCCTGTCCGCCCATCCTTTTTGGATGCAGGTTTCTGAATTTCTCCAGATCAACTTCTGATATGGATCTGGTAGCGCGCAGGGTAATAGCGGAGATGGAAGGGGAAGACGCGGGGCAGGAGCTGTTGGAGGAATATGCCGATCCGGATTCGGAACGGTACGTAAAGATGGTGGAAAGGATCTGCCGGAAAATGAATTTCACGTCCCTTCGATACAACCGCCTGGATGATCTGCTGGCCGCCGTCGGCCTGCCGGAAGAAGAGCTCTGCACTTACTGCTGGAACGGCAGGGACTGATTATGATATTTCATTCCGCTGGATTCCGTAGCATTTGAAACATGCCTCAAAGGTCATCTCTATGAAACGGCCTGTCCCGGATTATGTTCCGATATATGGAAAAAGCCGAGGGAATGGAATAATCATTTAATAATTCTCCGGGAGGCACCATTTTGTGCATGGTTTCACCTTTTGTTTCCGACCCGGGTCCTTCCACCAGGATCTCATAGGCGGTCATTCTCCATTCGAGATGGGAGAACACATGCTTTCCGGACGGGAGTCTTTGTATGCTTAGAGGCTTGAAGCCCAGCAAGCGAGCGTGGGATAATGCTTCTTTGCGGCTCAGCCGCCCTTCTGTGTTCGGAAATTCATACAGTCCGGCAAGGATTGTCTTTGACGGGCGTTTTCGGATGGCAATCCTGGCATTATCATGGATCAGCAGTACTGTGATATCCTTTACAGGGCGGCTTTTCTTTTTCAGCCTTAGCGGGAATTCTGACTGCCTGCCGGCAAGGCGTGAAAGGCAGCCCTGACTTAAGGGACATTCCCCGCAGCGCGGGCTTTGCTTTGGGAGGCAGACCAGCGCGCCCAGATCCATCAGGGCTTGGTTGTAATCGCCGGGTCTTTCCGATGGCATCCTTTCCAGGAAGTAGTTAGAGGCGGCTTTTTTCGCGGCTGCTTCCGATATGCTTTCCGCGTACGCGGAGAGGCGCGCGAAGATCCGCAGGAGGTTCCCGTCAATGGCGGGGATCCTTTCGTGGAAGGCAATGGAGGCGATCGCCGCGGCCGTATATGGCCCGATGCCGGTAATTTTCTGTAATTCCGGCGAGCTTTCCGGGAGAAGGCCGTTGTAGCTTTCCATGAGCTGCCGGGCGCCTTTTTGGAGATTTCTTGCCCTTGTGTAGTATCCAAGTCCTTCCCAGAGCTTGAGAAGCCGGTCCTCCGGGACGGCGGCCAGCGAAGAGATATCGGGAAGGGCTTCGAGGAAACGCAGGTAGTACGGGCGTACGGTTTCCACTCTGGTCTGCTGCAACATGATCTCGGAAATCCAGACGTGGTAAGGGGAAGGGTCTTCCCGCCATGGGAGATGACGGCGGTTTGCGTCATACCAGGCAAGGAGGCCGTCATCTTTTTCCGTTTGTTTCTCCATTGGAAGTCTCCCTCCTTTGTTCTCCCCTATTAGAGTGGTTTTTTGCCACTCTAATTTCCTGACATACCGATGCGGTATCGCATCATTAAGGCTCATCTATCAGAGTGGGCTTTTGCCGTTCTGGATTCTGACATGGCGAACCGCCTGCGGGACAAGTCGGCTCATGTATTAATTTTCAAAAGAGGCCTTGGCTGTTGCCGCAACTCTTTTATTTAAATATTCTTCTGCCTTTTTTTGAGTCATGTTATAACGTGTCACGAGTCCTGAGATGATTTTTTCATGGGTATAGCCATCTTCTATACGAAGGTTGATGAATTCCTGAATTCTTCCTTCATTTCTTCCCTTTCTGAGGCCTTCATTTCTACCTTCATTTCGCAGTTCGTCTTCATATGTATATATTCTCATATATTCCACCTTTCGTTCCTCGCTTGACTTTACCATTTCCACTGCTTTGGAAAGTCTATATGTATAATCGTCGGATATTTTCCCTTCCCGAAGATAGTCAAGCAAAGCTTTCATTTTTTTAGAAACTTTTCCTTTTTTTCCATTGATATTAAGGAATATTTTTCTTGAGCCATCATGAAGGCACAGATTCGGCTCTTGATCACATCGGTTCTGAAAGGAATAATATATCCAGTCGAATGCCCTTTGCTTCATAGGCTTTCTTTTTATCCTTTTGACGCTCGGCGTATTTCAGGCTGTCGATTCCGATCCCCAGGACGCGTATCAGCAGTTCTTTCAGGAGTTCCGCGTCCTCCATGACGGCATAAAACATATAGTCATCCATTAATGTCAGTTCCTGCAAAGGCTTTCGTTTTCCAATCATCCTGCCTCCTTTGTTTTTTGAAAATGTAAACGAAAATAGCAGAGATATTGGAGAAGTGATCCGGATCTGCAGCGAAGACACGATGGATTCGCGCTGGCTTTGCGTGATTCCCCATCCCCTGCCAGTCTTTTTTTAATTATTGAATTTTTGCGCTTGCAGTATCAACTGCAGTCATTATTTCAGCAAGGGAAAATGCGGTGAATCCCGCAAGAGAAATCAGAAATTGTAACTATTCAGCGCCCTCTGGATTTCCGAGAATTCCAAATGGAAAGCTTGCTTTTCATTTGGAATTCTCGGAAATCCAGAGGGCGGACAAGGCGCGGAGCGCCTCTGAACGCCCACATGAGCAGTCGCCAAAGGCGACTGCGAATAGGGTGCTGAATAGTTACCAGAAATTATTCTGAAGAACAACTGCTTGCTATATTAAGGATAGCATAAATAGAGGGAAGGGGCAAGGACATTATTAAGCTGCACATATATACTTTAACTTAATGCCGCAGGCATTGAGTCTCATTTGTAGTTTGACAATAGGGGGGTTCTTGTATATCATTTCATTAGCCGTTTTTATCAGGCTATTTTGCTGGAAAATAATGAAGGAGGATTTTGTTTTGTATCGGATATTCGTTGATTTGGAAATGCACCCGATAGACAGGAAGTATAAGGAAGAGAGAAAAATCTGCCGGAGCGAGATCATAGAAATCGGGGCGGTGAAATATGACGAGGAGAACAAGGAACTGGATAGCTTCAAGGCCTACGTGCATATGCAGTATTCGGAACGGGTCAGGATGAAGATACAGGACCTTACCGGTATCACAACGGATATGCTCCGTAACGCGAAGATCCTCTCCGAGGTGCTTCCGACCTTTGTCGAGTGGTGCGGGGAGGAGGAGTACACGATTTACTCCTGGAGTGAATCCGACATTATCCAGATATTGGATGAAACGGCCCTGAAATCCATAGCGGATACCGAAGGCATGCGCCGCATGTTCCGGAGTTGGAGGGATTTTCAGGATGATTTCGATTCAATGTTCCATATGCCGAAGCAGACGTCCCTTGGCGCCGCGCTGGATGCCGTCGGGCTTGGCTATTCCGGCAGGGCGCATGACGCGCTGAATGACGCAAGAAGTACGGCAGAGTTATACAAATGTGTTTACGATGAGGAGACCTATAAGGCCTTTAAGGCAAAGATCGAGGAGGCCATGAAGCCCCATTCCTTCACCATGACGGATCTTTTTGATTTTAATTCAATTAGCTCGGTAGATCAGTCCTGATTAGTTTGAGGCACAAGGCTTTATATATATCTTTTTGGCAATGCGGGAGGAATTCTTCTGGCAATGAGGGAGGAATTTTTCTGGCAATGCATGAGGAATTCTTTTGGCAACGCAGGGGGGATTCTTCTTCATGGCGGGGAGGAGTGGAAAATGACGCGGCCAAAATACATGGATATGTACCTGCGCCTGCGGGCGGATATTACATCCGGCCGGTATGCCTTTGACGAAAAGCTGCCATCCAAAAGGCTGTTTTCAGAGGAGAATGGCTGTTCCGTCATCACTACTGAGCATTGCTACGCGCTTTTGGAGGAGGAGGGCTATATTGAGGCCCGGGAGAGGAGCGGCTATTATGTATGCTACCGGGAGGGAGATTTGTATCCCTTTCGGGAGGACTTCGCTGGGCAGCCGGAGCAAGGCCTTCGGGAGCGAAGCCAGCCTGACGTAAGGGACGAGGCCGATGTGGTGGGGGATGAGGAATTCCCCTTTTCCCTTTTGCAAAGGACGATGCGCCGGGTCATTACGGAGTATGGCGAAAAGATCATGGTGAAGCCTCCGAGCAGCGGGGCTTTGGAATTCCGGGAGGCGATTTCCGCCTATCTCAGGAGGAGCAGGGGGATGGCGGTGGATCCCGGGCAGGTGGTCATCGGATCCGGGGCGGAATACCTTTACAGCCTGCTGGTGCAGATCCTTGGACGCGATAAGCTGTATGGGCTGGAGGATCCTTCCTATGAAAAAATCCGGCAGGTCTATGAGGCGAACGGCGCAAGCTGCGAAATGCTTCCGATAGGCAGGGACGGCATTCCGTCAGAGGTTCTGGAAAGGGCGGAGGCCCGGATCCTCCATGTGACTCCGTTCAACAGCTTTCCCAGCGGGGTCAGCATCGGGGCCGGGAAGAGGAAGGAATATATCCGTTGGGCTCAGGAAAGGGACGGCATCATCATCGAGGATGATTTTGACTCCGAATTCACGATTTCCACCAAGGCCGCCGACACCCTCTTTTCCCTGGAGCCGGAGCGTTCCGTAATATACCTGAATACCTTTTCAAAAAGCATTTCCCCTTCCTTCCGCATTGGCTACATGGTGCTTCCGGCCGGAAGCTACAGGGAAATGGTGGAGAAGATCTCGTTTTATTCGTGCACGGTGCCGGCCTTCGAGCAATACGTCCTTGCGGAATTCATCCAAAGAGGAGATTTTGAAAGGCACATAAACCGCGTCCGGCGGCGAAGGCGCCAGACCAGGGCGAAGCAAAAACCATTTTCAGAATAAGCCACGCAGCCTTTGATACCGCGGCGGTTTGTCGGCAATTAAAATGGGAAAAAACCACATTAATAGAGGATCTATGTTGATGCGATATGCGATATTGGACAGAGGATCTATGTTGATGCGATATGCGATATTGAATAGAGGATCTATGTTGATGCGATATACGATATTGGATGCTTTTGTCATTGAATCAGAGTGATGGAAACCTGCTCTAATAGGGAAGGAGGTACAAAATGAGTTTTTTTTCGAAGATAGGGAATTTTTTTACAGGTTTACGTTTCGTGCGTTTTGTGTGGAAGCTGAGTGGGGAGTTTCTGCATCTTGTGGGCCTGTCTTCCGTGATCTGCCTTGCGGATCAGCTTATCAAGCAGTCCATTGACGCGGAGCCGGCGGACAATTTCCCCCGGGATCTGAAGGTCACAAAGGGGAAGGTGGGCATTATCCGTGCGCATAACCCCGGCTTTACCCACGGGCGGCTGGGGGAGTACCCGGAATTTGTCAAGCTTTCCTCCCTGGGCATCACCGGGTTCCTGTCAGGGATCCTCTGCTTCCTGTGCAGCGAATTCCCGCGCAAATACCGGATAAGGAAATTAGGAATGTCCATGGTCATCGGAGGCGCCATGTCCAACATCCTGGATCGCGCCAGGAACGGGAAGGTGACGGATTACCTGCATATACGACTCGGCATGCTGAAGCAGTCCATTATCAATATCGGGGATATCGCCATCTGCCTCGGGGGCGCCGTATATGCGCTGGGGCTGCTTTTTGACCGGGATTAATCTGTCTTTGTAAATATTCGGCCCTCTGGATTTCAGGCGCTTTTGTCCGGAAAGCTTGCTTTTCAGATGGAATTGACTGTAATTTGGGGACGGACAAGGCGCGGAGCGCCTCTAAACGCGCGTGAAGTCGCCAAAGGCGATTGCGACCAGGCATTGATTCATTGCTTTATTTAAAAATGTCCGGCAGGAGCTTCGTTTCGTCATATGATCAGAGTGTCTTGAAACGCTCTGAGCGGGGAGGAGGAAATGCAGTGAGAATCGTTAGGGTGGCATCTGCATTGTTGGTGATTTTTCTGGTCGTCCTTATTTGTCCGGGGAAAGCGCGCGGAGCCTTTGCGGTGCAGGAAAAAGAGAGGGAAGGGGAGTTTGAGGCAGGGCGGCAGGGAGAGCCTGAAGAAGGGCGGCAGGATGAGCCTGAGGCAGGGCAGCAGGGTAGGATTGAAGAAGGGCAGCAGGAAAATCCCGGAGGCAGGGCGGTAAGGGTCGGCTATTATGAGAACGAGGTCTTTGAGGAAGGGGCCCGGGACGGCGCGGTCAAAAGCGGGTACGCTTACGAGTACTACCGAAAAATCTCGGAATATACCGGATGGAAGTATGAATATGTCTACGGCGAATTCGGGGAGCTGTACCGGATGCTTCTGGATGGCGAGATTGACCTCCTGGCGGGGCTTGCGTGGAAGGAGGACCGGGAGGGGCTGATCGGGTATCCGAAGGAACCTATGGGCAATGAGACTTATATGCTGGTCCGGCATGATACGGATAAGGACATTACCGCGGATGTCGCCACCTTGGAGGGAAAGAAGATCGGCGTGCTGGACAGCGCGATGCTGGACGTGCTTTCCCGTTACCTGTCGGGACAGGGGGTCAGGGCGGAGGTCGTGGCCTTCCCGGATTACGAAGGGCTCTTTGCCGCCTTTGACAGTCATGATGTAGATATCCTTGCCGCCGAGGGCGACGGAACCTACGGCAGGAATCATGCGGAAAACCTTTACCCTTTTGGCGAGTCGGATTATTACCTTTGCGTAAATATCAGGCGCCCGGATCTGCTCAAGGAGCTTGACGCTGCCCAGACCGCCCTTTTGTCGGGGGAGCCGGATTATATTAATACACTCCGCATGAAATACTATTCCGTAAGCGTTTCGTCCAGGACTTTTTCCAAGGTGGAAAGGGATTGGATTGACACGCATGACAGCCTGAAGGTTGGCTACCTTGACAATTATCTGCCCTACAGTGACATGGACAGGCAGGGCAGCGAGGATGGGATCATAAAGGAATTGATGTCCGGGATCCTGGATGGGCTTGGGATTGGCGGGATAGAGCTGAGCTACCATGGCTATGAAGGTTATGATGAAATGATTGCCGATATGGAGAGGGGGGCGATTGACGCGGCCTTTCCCGTCGGAGGGGGCCCTTATTTTTCGGAGGAAAACGGCATATACCAGACAAGCCCGGTGGCTTCACCCACATCGGAGCTGATTTACAAGGGGACATTCGACGAAAGGACAGTATCTTCCATTGCGGTCAATGAAAAGAACCGTATGCAGGAATATTACGCGCGTACTTATTTTCCGGACGCGGAGATTGTGCATTTCCCTTCCATTGAAGCATGTCTTGACGCGGTTCTGGCTGAAAGGGTCGGATGCACCACCCTGAACGGGCTCCGTACGCATGAAATTCTTAAAAACAGGGAATACAGGGAGCTGTCAGTGCACCAGTCGGGCTTTCGGGACGATGTCTGCATCGGTGTGGAAATTGGAAACGAGGGTCTTCTGCGGCTTTTGAACAGGGGCATCAGCGTGGCCGGCCCGAATTATGCCCAGAATCTTTCATATAAATACACGGATGGCCTTTCCCATTATGGTCTTTCTGACTTCCTCCTTGATCATATGTTCTTTATCATGCCGCTTATCCTTACTGTGGCGGCGCTGCTCATCCTCCATCTTGCGGGGGATTCAAAAAGGAAGAAAAAGGAGCTTCGGGAAAAGGAGGAGGCGCGCCTTGCCCTGGAGGAGAAGAACCGTGAGCTCCTTGAGAACCGGGAGGCACTTTCGAATGCCCTCAGGGCGGCGGAGCATGCGAATCAGGCAAAGACGAGCTTCCTTAATAATATGTCACATGATAT
This sequence comes from uncultured Oribacterium sp., assembly GCA_946413525.1. GTDB lineage: Bacteria > Bacillota > Clostridia > Lachnospirales > Lachnospiraceae > Oribacterium. The sequence goes on along the minus strand of CAMKKZ010000026.1, from coordinate 2,246 downwards.
CCGTACCCCTATGAATGCCATCATCGGTTTCACGGCCCTGGCCTCCTCCCATATCGACAACAGGGAGCAGGTCCGGGACTACCTTGATAAGATTTCGGTTTCCAGTCAGCATTTGCTTTCTCTGATCAACGACGTGCTGGATATGAGCCGGATTGAAAGCGGGAAGATGCAGCTTGAGGAGGCGGACGTTCATCTGCCGGGCCTGATTCATGACTTGATTACCATCATCCAGCCCGCGATTACGGAAAAGCATATTGAGATGTCCGTAGATATGGAGGACATCCGGCATGAGGACCTTGTGACGGACAGGCTCAGGCTGAACCAGGTCCTTTTAAACATCCTATCCAACGCGGTCAAGTTCACGGGGGACGGGGGCAGGATCCGCATCCGGATCATCGAAAAGCCTTCGACCGACCCGGGGATGGCGAATTTCGAGTTCCGGATCCGTGACAGCGGAATCGGGATGAGCAGGGAATTCCAGAAAACGATTTTTGAGGCCTTTACCCGGGAGCGCAGCAGCACGGTCAGCGGGATACAGGGGACCGGGCTGGGAATGGCCATCACGAAGAATATTGTGGACAAGATGGGCGGGACGATACAGGTCGATTCCGAGGAGGGGAAAGGGAGCGAATTCATTGTCAGGATTCCGTTCAAGACAGGCAGTCTTGTCTCCGGGACCCCGGATGTGCCGGAGTATGCGGAGGGCGGCTCCGGGGAACAGCCCGATTTCACCGGCAGGAGGGTGCTTTTGGTGGAGGACATCCTGATGAACCAGCTCCTTGCCGAGGAGATCCTCCATAATGTCCATTTCGAGGTCGAGATCGCTTCCAACGGGAAGGAGGCCGTTCAAAAGGTGGAGGAGGCTGAGGCCGGGCATTATGACATTATCCTGATGGACATCCAGATGCCGGTAATGGGGGGATATGAGGCGGCAGAGAGGATTCGGGCACTGGAGGATCCCGGTAAGGCGGGCGTCCCTATCGTGGCCGTGACCGCCAATGCCTTTGAAGACGACAAAAGGAACGCGATAAGCGCCGGGATGAACGGGCATCTCGCGAAGCCATACGATGTCCCCAAAATGATGGACCTTTTGAAGAAGCTGCTGGACAAAAGGACAAGAGCGGATGTGAGATGAGCGGGAAATTATTATCAGGAGGGTTCGGTCATGCGTAAGCCATTGCCCATCGGCATAGAGTTTTTTGAGGAATTCAAAAAATATGATTACTACTATGTGGACAAGACGCTGTTCATAAAGGATCTGCTTGACAAAAGGGGAAAGGTCAACCTCTTCACCCGGCCCAGGCGCTTCGGGAAGACCCTTACCCTGGACATGCTCCGCTGCTTTTTTGAGGAGGGAAGGGAACCCTCGAATTTTGAGGGCCTTAAGATCATGGAGGAGGGGGAGAAATACACCTCGATGATGGGGAAGTACCCGGTGATCTTCCTGACGCTGAAGTCCGCGAAAACCGGGGAGGAGAGGTCCGCCTTCGAGGCCTTGAGAAATGAGATTGCCCGGGAATTTGACCGTCACGGGTATCTCCTGGACAGTGACGCACTGAGCGAAAAGGATAAGGCTGACTTCATTGGATTCCGGGACAGAAATCCGGAACCTGATAGATACAAGAACAGCCTGAACTTCCTCTGCGCCTGCATTAGAAAAGCCACGGGAAAGAACACCATCCTGCTCATCGATGAGTACGATGTGCCGCTGGAGAGCTCCTTTTACAGAGGCTATTATGAGCCTATGGTGGACTTTATACGGAGCCTTTTCGAGGGGGCGCTGAAGACCAATGACGCTCTGGAGTTTGCCGTCATTACCGGGTGCCTCAGGATTTCGAAGGAATCCATCTTCACGGGGCTTAACAACCTGAGCATCGTGTCCATAATGACGCCGGAATACGGGGAATATTTCGGCTTCACGGATGAGGAGGTCCGGGACATCCTTTCCTATTATCAGCTTTCCGATAAGTATGAGGAGGTCCGAAACTGGTATAACGGCTATATCTTTGGAAACAGCAATGTATACAACCCATGGAGCACCATCATGTACCTCCGGGACCATATCGGCTCTAACCGGGATTATTTCCCGGTCTCCTACTGGGCCAATACCAGCTCGAATTCCATCGTGCGGGATCTCGTCGAGCGGGCTGACAGCGGGACGAAGGGGGAGATCGAGAGGCTCATCGAGGGCGGGAGCATAGAAAAGCCCGTGCATGAGGACATCACTTACGGGGAAATCTATCAGG